>PXRO01000029.1 GCA_003021685.1 Halobacteriales archaeon QS_4_62_28 | reverse complement strand
GTGGTCGTATCGGTCTTTCAATTCGCTCCCGACCAGTATCTCAAGCCGGGACCGCTCGTCCCATTCGACGGTGTACGACGTGTTGCGAATGACGCCTTTGAGAACACGTCCATCGTCCTCGTTGCCCCGGAACCCCGGCGGTTCCGGGTATTCCGTAACCGACGTGTCTGAATCGTCATGATACTCTTTCTTGTTTTTGAAGAACCCGCGCCACGCTTCACTGTTCTTCCGTATCACTTGTTGGGCGGTGGACGTGCCGAGAACGCCTTTGTATTGGCCTTCGAGTTTACCGGTGTCGGCGTCCCACACGTCCTCGTCTTCAAAACAGTCTTCATCGTTGTACCGCATGAGACGTTCGTAGTTGACTTCGTTCCAGAGAGCGGCGGAAGCATCCAATAAGTCCCATAGCAGTTGCTCTCCCTTGTTAGAGAGCGGTCGCACGGTGAACGTATTGGTGCGCTTCACGACAACAGATGTTTATACTTTTAGTCTTAAAGTCTTTTCGTATGCGACCAAACATCGACATTTCATACACGCTCGGTGGCCGAGTCAAAGACTACGCAGAAGCGAACGGTTTGGACCTCTCGGATGCCTATGCAGAGGTATTAGAAGCCGGTCTGGAAGCGTTGGAGACTCAGGACCAGCAGTAACGCGGCAGTTTCTCACGGGAGCTTACGCGATTCACGCCCTGTTCAGTTCTTGATTCCGGCTAAGGGTCGGAACGCTCGTCCTTCACGGGAAGGGCAGGGACTCTCTCGCTGTCACAGGTAGCCGACATTGGCCACGCAACAGCGTACTTTTCAGATCCCGGTCCGAACACGTCCTATGCACTTCAGTCAGCGCGAGCAGCAGGCGTTACGCGAAGTCGGTTTCTCGACAGACGAGATTTCGACCGCTTCCGAGGCAGTCGTCGCGGCGACCGACGACGCCGCCACGGATCTCGAATCGTTTTTCGAGGGTCGTGACACGATCCACTCCGACATGGAGATGGCTCACAGCGCCAGTGACGTGCAGGACCACGCCGTCGAGTATCTGGATCTCTTTACCCACGCCGACGACATCCGTGGCTACCTGCGCTTTGACTCGTGGGGCGTCCCCGTCGAGGGCGGTCGGCGCATCGACGGGAACGTGGTGGAGTTGACGCTTGGCCCCACTGTCGACGGCCGCGTGCGCTTTGCCCGCGACGCCGAGTCGCTATGACCGTCCGGATCCGTGGCATCTACACGACCGCACTGACCGAACTGTTCAGTGACGACCCGGGCGTCGTCCAGCCCTCTGGACCGATTGCAGAGCGGTTCGGCGACGACTTCCCCCACGACCCGGCCACGGTGACAGTCGAGACGACCGACGACCGACAGGGGATCGGCGTCGTCGGCGACGAGGCGACGGTCGAGAGCGTCTGCGAGCAGTTGTCGTCGCTCGCTCGCGATACCTTCGTCTGGCAGGATCCGACGCCACGGGGCGGGATCTACGCCGGCGAGGTGACCGAAACGCTCGGCAGCGGTGCCATCGTCGGCCTCGGCGACAGCGAGGGGTATCTTCCCTACTCGACGACCGACCGGCGGGTCGAGACGGGTGATTGTCTCCGCGTGCAGGTCGAGGAACCACGACCCCCGTGGAGCGACGACCGCCCCGTCCTCGACACTACAATCCGGGCCGACGGGTCGCTCCTGTCGCTCGTCCGCGGCGGAACCAGCGACCACGGCGGTCCGGAACTGGCCGACATCCTCCCGACCGATCCGCGGAAGGGGTGGGGAAGCTCCTGGCATCACACCAGCGACGACGCCGACCTCGACGCGCTCGGCGACGCGCTCAACCGGGTCAACGACCGCGCCAGGCGCATCGACGCGGCGTTCGAGGACGCCACCGCCCCGACCGAGGCCGCACCCGCGCGTTACGTCGCGCCGGAAGCGACGGCGTGGGTCTGGTTCGGTCGAGAATCTCGCTTCGCGCTCGATGACCTGCGCGAGGCGGTGACTCGAACGATGCCGGGCCACCACCGGATCAAGGCCGGCTCCCGGAGCGCTTCGGCAGGGGTCGACCTCGCAGAGGCCGTCGCCGACGGCTTCCAGACCGGCGAGCAGGACGTTCCCTTTGCCGCCGTCACGAACCAGTTCGGCCCGGCAGTGGGCGACACCGTCAGACTCGACCACGGCAAGCCCGACGGTCGAATGTACACGCTCGGCGACGCCGAGGTACAGTCGGTCGACGCCGACGGCACTGTTACTGTCGAACGAGCGATGTCACCCGGCGGCACCTACGACGCACTCGGCGTCGACCGACAGGCCGGCGACGTGGCAACCACGAAGGTCACGGAAGGCCGCTGGTGGTACCCGACGGTGTACAATGGGGCCGACGGCACTCGCCGGGGCACCTACGTCAACGTCTGTACACCCGTCGAGGTGTTCCCCGACGCGATCCGCTATGTCGACCTCCACGTCGACGTGGTCAAGCACGCCGACGGCCGGGTCGAACGGGTCGACGACGACGAACTCGACGCGGCCGTCGACGCAGGCCACATCTCCGAA
This sequence comes from Halobacteriales archaeon QS_4_62_28, assembly GCA_003021685.1. Lineage (GTDB taxonomy): Archaea > Halobacteriota > Halobacteria > Halobacteriales > Haloarculaceae > Halomicrobium. The sequence continues at coordinate 55,418 of PXRO01000029.1, read as the reverse complement.
GCACTCGCCGAGAAAGCCCGCGACGTTGCCGCCGCGGTCAAACACGGGTTAGAGTAGCGAGGGGCGCGACGAACAGTGCGAGGGGCGCGACGAACGTAGTGAGGAGCGGCCCTCGGAGAGCGAACGGGGAGCAAAGCGATCCGTGAGCAGTGAGGAGCGGCCCTCGGAGAGCGAACGGGGAGCACAGCGACCCGTGAGCAGTGAGGAGCGTTTACGCTCCGCCTGTCCACCGGCGACTCGCTCACTCCAAACGCCGATATCGCCGGTACAATCCGCCGAGACCGAGCAGGCCCAGCAGCCCGACAGAGAGGCCGCCGTCGCCAGTACCGTCCGTCGTCTGGCCGGAGTCCATTGCGCTCGAATCGTCGTTTGCTGTCTGTCCGCCAGTGGTTTCGGTCGGTGTCGAAACCTCCGGTGTGGGGAAAGTAAACAGGCCAGAGAGCGGTGGTTCGCTGTCAGTGTCTTCCTCGTTTTTCGGGTACGCACCGATGCTCGACGCGACGAAGGCAGACCCGGACGAGCACCGCTGGGCAGTCCAGAATTTGGCGCGGTCGTCGTCGCGCCAGCGGAACAGTTCGACCGGGTTCGTCGGGTCGCTCACGTCGTGGACAGTGACGCCGCCCCGGTACCACGCGGCGTAACAGCGCCCGCCGACGAGTTCGAAGTTGTGGGCCGTCGTCCAGGCACCGCCGTAGGTCGCGTCGGGTGTCGGTGGTGGTTCGATCCGGCTCAGTTGCGTGGGTTCGGTCGGGTCGCTCACGTCGTAGAACTCGATGCCGCCGGGACCGTTCTCGGCGTCGGTGTCGGCCGCCCAGGACTCGCTTCCCACGCCGAGCAGGTCGCCCGACTCGTCGACGGTGACGAAGTGATCGTTGCCGGGCGTTTCCAACCGTTCCCGGTCCGGGTCCTCGATGGCGTCGAGTTCCTCGATAGAGCGGCCACGGACGCGCGAGACCAGCGTCGGCACAGCAGGATCAGAGATGTCGAGGATCCACGTGCCACCGTCCCAGTAGGCCAGGGAGGCATAGTCGCCTTGGACCCACACGTCGTGGAGTGAAATCAGTGTTCGCGGCACGTCTTCCCACCGCTCGTCGTGGTCACGGAGTGCCCAGCGAGCGAGTTCGTCGCCGCTCTCGGGGTCGATGATCACCAGCGGCGAGCCGCGGGCACCACTGCCGGTGAGGTAGGCCACGCCGTCGTCCAGCACGCAGTTGTGGATGTAGAAGTCCGTTTCGTGGGCCGCGATGGCTTCTGGCGCGGCGGGGTCTGTCACGTCGAAATAGCCGAAACCCCGGAGCGACGGTCCCCGGTTCGCGGGGCCGACGACGAGCAAGCGGTCGCCGTCGACGTGCAGGTCCCAGATACCTGTCAGTGGGCCATCCTCGTGGTCGGCCAGCACACGCTCTTCGGTTACGAGCGTCGGGGCAGTCGGGTCGGCGATGTCGGCAACGACAAAGCCGTCAACGGTGGCGACGTAGGCCGTCGTTCCGTCGTCGCTGACAACGGTCTCCCGGGTCTGTTCGATTTCGAGCGTCGCGAGTGGGTCGCTGTCCCGCGTCGCCGGAGTCGATGTCGCGTCCGTCCCGCGAGTCTCACTTTCGGTCGGCGTCGGGTGTGCACTGGTGATGCCGGCACTGGTGACTGCGACGCCACTGCCGACTGCTCGGAGGACTGCCCGTCGGCGCATACCGATGCTGAGGGCCCTGTACGTATAGGGATTATCGTCGATTTCGGGGGCTGGTCGGCCGCTGGGGCGGTTCTCGTCTAGTTCCCCTGGATCGCGTCGATGACCATCGCGGCGGCGATGATCGGTTCTTCGGGGACGCTACTGGCGTCGTCGATGGTGATCTCGTAACGGTCTTTCAGCGACAACTGGCCGTCGATGTTGCCGACGTGGTTGCCGTCGATATCCGTAATCTCGTACTTGTGGGGGATCCAGCCACCGAATGGCACGACGTTCCGCGCAAGCGTCACGAGGGCACCACGGGAGTCGATCTGTGCGATTTTGCGCTCGTCGCGGGCGTCGCGGATCTTCCAGGTGTCTTGCATGACCGAGTAATCGTTGTCGAGGATCACGAGGTCCTCACCGGTCTGGCTGTCTGTCAGCACGTAGCTACCGGCGACATCGATGATCCCACCGGCCTTGACGGTGAATACGTCGTCGCCGTCAGCGTCGGTGAAGGGGAACTCCTCTTTCATTTTCAGCATCTTCTGTTTCCCCCGGACGACGACGTTCCCGGCCTCGTCCATCGCCTTGTACTTGTTGCGGATGAGCGATTGCTCGACCGTGTAGCTATCGTCAGTCAGGTCCAGGCCCTGAATGCTGTACTCTTGTTGTTCACTCATATCTCCTTCCTCTCGTGATGCTGGTTTATATCTTTTCCCATAATGACTGATTGAAAACACGATCCGGCGACGGACCGACAGGGTTTCGTCCACCCAGTTCTCACGGCCGCATAGATGAGCAAAGAGTACATCGAGGTCCGCGGTGCAGAGGAACACAATCTCAAGGACATCGATGTGGAGATCCCACGCGAGGAGTTGACCGTCGTCACGGGGCTATCGGGGTCGGGTAAGTCCTCGCTGGCGTTCGAGACGGTGTATGCGGAGGGCCAGCGTCGGTACATCGAGTCCCTGTCGGCGTACGCCCGGAACTTCCTCGGCCAGATGGACAAGCCACAGGTCGAGACCGTCGAGGGACTGTCGCCAGCGATCTCCATCGATCAGAAGAACGCGGCCAACAACCCGCGGTCGACGGTCGGAACCGTCACCGAGTTACACGACTACCTGCGCCTGCTGTACGCCCGGATCGGTACGCCACACTGTCCCGAATGTGGCCGTGAGGTCGGCGAGCAGTCGGCTCAGAACATGGTCCGGCGGGTGCTCGAACTGCCCGAAGGCACGCGAGCAAAGATCGCCGCACCGGTCGTTCGCGACCAGAAGGGGGCCTTCGAGGACCGCTTTTCGGACCTCGTCAGCGAGGGGTACGCACGCGTCGAAATCGACGGCGAACCGTACGATCTAACGATGGACGATCCGGACCTGGACGAGAACTACGACCACACCGTCGACGTGATCGTCGACCGCGTGACCGTCAGCGAGGAGGCCCGGTCCCGAATCACCGACTCCGTCGAGACCGCGCTCGAAGAGAGCGACGGCGTCCTGAAAGTGATCGTGCCGGACCCACCCGAAGACGCCGAACTCGGCGGCGCGACCGCACGATCGACCGGCGATCTGGCCAGCGAGTCGCCACGCGACTCGGCACGAGTGAGTGGGCATGGCCCGCGAACAGGGACCGGCGAGAGCGCCGACCACAGCGACCGCGAGCGCCTCGTCGTCGAGTTCTCCGAGGACCTCGCGTGTACCCACTGTGGCATCGACATCTCCGAAATCGAGACCCGGTCGTTCTCTTTCAACAGCCCGCACGGGGCCTGTCCGGAGTGTGAGGGACTAGGTGAGACCAAGGAGGTCAGCGAAGACCTCGTGATCCAGGACCCCTCGAAACCACTCAAGCACGTCTTCGAACCCTGGAGCTACGACCGGACCTACTACTCGCGCCAGCTAGACAACGTCGCCGAGCACTTTGGCGTCTCGCTGTCGACCCCCTTCGAGGACTTAGAGGCGTCGCTCCAGCGGCAGTTCCTCTATGGCACCGATTCGCTCGTCCACTTCGAGTGGCGGACCAAGAACGGCACCCGCGAGAAGACCGAGCGCTTCGAGGGGGTCATCCCGAACCTCGAACGCCGCCACGTCGAGACCGACAGCGATCGCGCGCGCGAGCACATCGAGGAGTTCATGGCCGTCACCACCTGTCCCGACTGTGAGGGCACGCGATTGAAAGCAGAGTCCCGGGCTGTCCTGGTCGATGGGACTGCTATCACCGAAGTCAACGACCTGTCCATCGGCGACGCACTGGCGCACTTCGAGGGCTTGGAGTCGTCGCTGGACGAACGCGACACCAAGATCGCCGAGGAGATCCTCAAGGAGATCCGCGCCCGCCTCGGGTTCATGTGCGAGGTCGGCTTGGAGTACCTCACGCTGGATCGGGAAGCCTCGACGCTTTCGGGCGGTGAGAGTCAGCGTATTCGACTGGCGACGCAGATCGGCAGCGGCCTCGTCGGCGTGCTGTACGTCCTCGACGAACCCTCTATCGGGCTTCACCAGCGGGACAACGACCGCTTGCTCGACACGCTCGCAGAACTCCGGGACCTCGGCAATACCCTGCTCGTGGTCGAACACGACACCGAGACGATGCGCCGGGCCGACAACATCATCGACATGGGGCCGGGGCCGGGCAAGCGCGGCGGCGAAGTCGTCGTCAACGGGAGCGTCGAAGACGTGAAAACCAGCGAGGACAGCATCACCGGCGAGTATCTTGCCGGCGAGCGGTCGATTCCGGTGCCCGATACCCGGCGCGTGCCCGACCGTGGGGAGGGCACGGACAGAGCGAGCGGGGACGATGGACCCGGGAGCCGCGACCCCGACGGCCACCTCACGGTCGAGGGCGCACGCCAGCACAACCTCGCTGACCTCGATGTCGCCCTCCCGATTGGCTGTTTCACTGCGATCACCGGGGTCTCCGGCTCTGGCAAGTCGACGTTGATGCACGACGTGCTGTACAAGGGACTGGTCCGGCGAATGAACGACACCGACGTGAATCCCGGCGAACACGACGATATCACCGGTCTCGAACAGATCGAGACGGTGCGCCTGATCGACCAGTCACCCATCGGCCGGACACCGCGCTCGAACCCCGCGACCTACACCAACGTCTTCGACCACATCCGGGAACTGTTTGCCGAGACGAACCGCTCGAAACAGCGGGGCTACGAGAAGGGACGGTTCTCGTTCAACGTCAAGGGCGGTCGCTGTGAGGCCTGTGGCGGCCAGGGCAACGTCAAAATCGAGATGAACTTCCTCTCTGACGTGTACGTCCCCTGTGAGGAGTGTGACGGAGCCCGCTACAACGACGAGACCCTCGATGTCACGTACAAGGACGCCACCATCTCGGACGTGCTCGACATGAGCGTCGAAGAGGCCTACGACTTCTTCGAGGGCCACACCGGCATCCGCCGACGGCTGGAACTGCTGCAAGACGTGGGACTGGGCTACATGCGACTGGGTCAGCCCTCGACGACGCTGTCTGGCGGGGAGGCCCAGCGGATCAAACTCGCCGAGGAACTCGGCAAGAAAGACTCCGGCGAGACACTGTACCTGCTCGACGAACCGACGACCGGCCTCCACTCGGAGGACGAGCGCAAATTGATCGACGTGCTCCACCGACTGACCGACGAGGGCAACACCGTCGTCGTCATCGAGCACGAACTCGACCTGGTGAAAAACGCCGACCACATCGTCGACCTCGGTCCCGAGGGCGGCGAACACGGCGGCCAGGTCGTCGCCGAGGGGACGCCGGAGGCGGTGGCCCGCGACGACGAGTCCTACACCGGCCAGTACCTCCGGGATCTCCTGCCGAAAGTCGAACTGGAGGGACCGCGGGCCGACCGCGACGTTGCACAGCCTGCGGCTGACGACGACTGATCGCAGTCGACGGCGTTTTTTGTCCGAGCAGGTGTAGCCGATACCGTGTCGCTCGTCACGCGGTTCCGCGGGCTGGCCCGCCTCGACGCGCTCGTGCTGACGGCGACCCTGTGGTTTCTGGGGAAATTTCTCCGATACCTGTTTCCGCCACTGTTCGGGACGCTCGGTGAGAGCTACGGCGTCTCCCGGACGGTTCTCGGGACAGCCTTCACTGGGTTCATGCTGGTCTACGCGGCCATGCAGTTCCCGTCGGGCGCACTGGCCGACCGGTTCGGCTCGGTCCGGGTCATTGCAGTCGGTGCGGCGCTGGCGGCGACCGGTGCGCTCGTGCTGGTCGTCGACTCGCCGTTTCTCGTCCTCGCCGGGGCAATGGCCCTCATGGGTGGCGGCACCGGGATGCACAAGACTGTCGCAGTTGGGTTGCTCTCGCGAACCTACCCGGCCCGGACGGGGCGCATGCTGGGCGTCTTCGACACGTTCGGGACGTTCGGCGGGGTCGCCGCGCCCGCCGCAGTCGTCATGGCGACTGGCCTCCCGGCGCTCCTCGGTGCGCCCTGGCGCGGGGCGTTCCTGGCGGGCGGCCTCGCGACCGCGTGCCTGACCGCCGTGTTCGCAGTCAGAGTCCCCCGGCGAATCGCCAGTGACCCGTGGACTGCGATGCCGGGCGACGCGACGACGGATTCGGACGGCGACTTCGGCACAACTCCCTCGTTCGGGACGTATCTCGCCATGTTTCGCAAGTGGGAGTTCACCGCGTTCGTCGTCGTGACAGTCCTCTTTGGCTTCGCGTACAACGGTGCTGTCGCCTTCCTGCCGCTGTATCTCGCCAGCGAGACCACCCTCTCGGCCGCCACCGCGAACGTTCTTTTCAGTGCGCTCTTCGTCGTCAGTCTCGTCCAGCTCGTCACTGGCGAGGCGAGCGACCGGGTCGGGACCGTCCCGGTTCTCTTTCTCACGCTCGGCATCGCGACGGCCGGACTGGTCGCGATACTGGCCGTCACTGCGACCGGCGGCCCGGTCGTTCTGGGCGGGGCCGTCGTCGCGCTCGGTCTCGGTGCCCACGGCTTCCGTCCAGTTCGTGGAGCCTATCTCGTGACAGTCGTTCCCGACACCGTCGCCGGGGGCAGTCTGGGCGTCGTCCGGACCCTGCTGATGGGTGCTGGAGCCATCGCGCCAGCGACCGTCGGCTACCTCTCTGAAGTCGTCGGCTTCGGCCCGGCGTTCGGGCTACTGGCGGCCGCACTGGCGGGCGCGACCGGCCTGACCGCCATACTGTGGCTCGTCGACCGGTAGCGGTACACACCGGCACGCCGTCGGCATCGCGCCCGACGAAACAGTCAGCGTCGCTCTTCGTCGAGGGCGCTCGTACTGTCGGACGTCCCTCTCTGAAGCTTCTCGCTACCCCGGGGTGGCGAAATGCTTCACGAATTTCCGTCCGACAGCATCACGTCCGCACCGACCCTGAGGGTCCCACTCCGGTCTACGTCGGGAATCCGGGCGATCAACATCAGCGTGTAGAGATGATCGAAGGCCGACCGGTCGGCCCACTCGGGGAACGTGGCTGCTCGTTGCTCGACGAACCGCTCGCGAAACTCCGGAGTGGGTTCGCCACTGTCCGGGTCGCGCTCGGGGACGACACAGCGACCACAGGGAGTCACCCCCTCGAAGCGAACGCCACCGGCCTCGAACGCTGGGGCGTCCTCGCCGACGAAGCGGTCCTCCCAGAACGCCGGAACGCCGCTGACTTCGACGTTCGCCCGGAGGCGACGACGCGCTCCCTCGACGGTCACCGCGTCGAACCACGACGCCACTTCCCGCAGGGTCGCCGTCGAGATCACCGACGGTCCCATGTCACGGCGGTCGACGTACCCGAGTGACTGATCCTGCTTCAGCGTCAGATCGGCCCCGAAGACTGTCGAGAACCACTCGGCGGCCCGTTCGCGCTCGGCCATCAGGTCGAACCGTTCGTGTGTTCCGTCGACGGCAACGGTCAGTTCTGTCGTCGCCGGATCGAACGACGTGTCCAGGTCGTGGACTCGATCCGTTCGCTTCCCGTTGATCACGTCCCCGTCGTCGTCGAAGAGCGCGAACTCCCGGTCGTGGGCAAGCGTGCCACCCGGCGTGACGGCGGCCGCCTCGCGGTCGACGCCGTCCAGTCCCTTCACGGGGTAGACGGTGAGGCGTTCGATCGTTCCCATCAGTGAAACAGTAGTCCACACAGAACTTGTACGCTTCGCTCGCGGGCCACACGACTTTTGTTTTTACCCCGCAAGCGGTATCGATATGGCACAGTCGACAGCGGAGCGACCGGAATGGGGGATCGGTGGCCTGGCCCAGCAGGCAAACACAGCCTTTGCCGTCGGTGCGGTCGTCGTCCCGCTCGGGGCACTCGCCGCCGCACTGGCGAGCAACGACGTACAGGCACTCACCTACGTCCACGTGATGGCCGGCGTCCTCTGGACGGGGATCGATCTGTTCATGGGTGCAGTCCTCGGTCCGGTCGTAGGCGGTCTGGACCCGAAACAGCGGGCGGATTTCTTCGGTCGGTTCACGCCCAAAATGACCTTCCTGATGCCGACACTGGCGATTGTCACTATCGCCGGAGGGATCACGCTAACGATGCAACTCAAGCGGTTTGCCTACGCCGACCAGTGGCTGGCGATATTCACCGCCGTCAACACCGTTCCTATCGTCCTGATAATCGGCTCCCAGTTCGACGCGCTGACCGACTGGCGAACGCTGACAGTGCTTGGGCTGACTGTCGCTGGCTCTGGCGCGTATCTGCTGGCGACGCTGCCGGGCACAGCACTCATCGCGATGGTCACGACGACTTCGCCGTGGATCCTGGCGGCACTGGGTATCGTCACGCTCCTCGGCCTCCAGGGCTTTGGCGTCATTCTCCCCGGCGAGATTCGCATCTACCGCCAGATCGCATCCGAGAACCCCGATACCGACCTCATCGGCGAGATCGGGATGCGAAACGCCAGACTCGGCGGGATTCAGGGCGTCCTCCAGTTGTCCATCGTGTTCGTGATGGTCGGTCTCCGATACCTGTCATAGGATGGCGACCGACCGGCGAGTGTCGCCGTGATTCCTGTCGTTGAAGCGTATTATCAAGAATATATAGCTGAGTAGTATGTTTCAAACTGTATATTATCTATAATAAATACATAGAAAAATCAAAAAAGAAAATGTGGCCACCATACTTAACTTTTTGGATAATAGTCTGTGTGCAAGATTGCCAGTAGCAGCTATTACCCATGATCCATACATCCAACAGCACTGGTAGTGAGAGAGGTAGTGCCCACGAACGGTCACGCTGGAGTGGTCACAGATGAGCGGAGACGACCTCGAACGACGAGTTGCTGAACTCGAAGCCCTCGTCGAGCACCATCGCGAGTATCTCGTCTCGACGGAGAGAGGCGGTTCCGGTCGTATCTCTCGTCGGGGCTTTCTCCAGGGACTCGGTGTCGTGGGGCTAGGGGCCTACGCGACCGGGACCGCGAGTGCCGATCCACAGGGACAACTGGGGACGGCGAACAAGCCAGTCAGGATGATTTACACCCAGCGTCTGGCCGGTGGCATCACCGACGGCACCCGGGTCGACTCGCTTGCCGGTCCCGGACTCAGGATTTCTGACGGCGTATTGCGTGCGGCAGTCACCGGTGCAGCGACGCTTGGCGACGGCAACGGCGTGTTCGCAAGCGCCGGGGACGGGACACTCAGTTTCCGATCACTGATAGCCGGCGATAACACGAGTATCGACCAGACCGAGGGGGAACTCGTTATCAGTGGGAGCGACACCGACACGGACAACGACGGTGCGAACCTCGGCACCGGTGCCGGTCTCTACACCGGCCAAAACGGGGATACCCTGACTTTCCGGTCACTGATCGGCGGGTCGAACGTGTCGCTATCGACCGACAATGAAGCGATCACCATCGACGCATCGGCCGCCGGCGAGGCCAACACCGCCTCGAACGTCGGCACCGGGAGCGGTCTGTTCAAGGCGAAATCCGGCACGGACTTGGAGTTCAGGTCCCTGGCCGCCGGATCGAACCTCTCGATCAGTGCCGGAACGGACACACTCACGCTCGATGCGACCGACACCGGGGAGGTCAACGACGGAGCGAATCTTGGTTCAGGATCCGGCGTTTACGGCGGTAAATCGGGGTCCACGCTCGACTTCCGGTCGCTGGTCGGCGGATCGAACCTCTCGATCAGCGCGGGATCGGACGCGCTGACGCTGGATGCGATGGATACCCACACCGACGTGTCCGAGGACGGATCGACAGTCGTGAGCGACGTGGCCGACCTCGATTTCGCCACGAACCTCTCGGTGACCGACGACGGCGATGGCACCGTGACCGTGGACTCGGTTGACACCGGGGAAGTCAACAACGGAACGAACCTCGGTGGGGGGACCAATGTCTACAGTGGCAAGTCGGGGACATCACTCGAATTTCGGTCATTTAAATCCGGCGGGAGCGTCTCGATCTCTTCGTCAAGCGGCGAGATAACGATCACCGGCAACGGCGAAGCCAACACCGCCTCGAACACCGGTACTGGAAAGGGATTATTTAAGACCAAATCGGGCACGGATCTGGTGTTCAAATCCCTGATCGGGGGATCGAACCTCTCGGTCAGTGCTGGGACGGACGCGCTGACGCTGGATGCGACGGATACGGACACCCACACTGACGTGTCCGACGGCGGATCAACGGTCCTCAGGGATGTCTCGGACATCAACTTCGGGACGGACCTCTCGGTGACCGACGACGCCGACGGTAGCGTCACGGTCGACGCGAGCACTACTGACACTCGGACGAACGTCTCCGACAACGGATCGACCGTGGTCACTGACTCGGGTGATATCAACTTCGCGACAAACCTCACAGTGACTAACGACGGCGACGGCACCGTGACCGTCGACTCGACCGGTGAGGCAAACACAGCCTCGAACACCGGCACGGGCAAGGGTCTGTTCAAGACCAAATCCGGCACGGATCTGGTGTTCCGGTCGCTGACGACCGCCGGTGCGCTCTCTGCGACCCAGAACACGGACACCGTCTCCATCGGTGGCCCCTGGGCCGACGGCGACGGCGACAGCCTGCTCGAACCCCGGTCGGGGACGGGCTACACGGGCATTGACCTCTCGAGTGTCTCCGGTGCGCAGGTCGTGACGCCGTGGGTCGGGACGAGCAGTGCAACGGCGTTCGAGGCCTTCGTCAACAGCTCTCAAGTCGCTCACTTCGGAACGACCGCCAGCGATCACGACGAGGTGACTGGGTCGGGCAACGTCGTGTTCGGCCAGTACAACACGATCAAGAATAGCCCCGTCGGCGCGGTCATCGGTGGCGGCGGCCGCTCCTCGTCTGGTCGAAAAAACATCGTCACGGACGACTATGGGACCGTCGGCGGTGGGAACGGAAACCAGGCGGGGTCCGACGACAGCACCTCGAACGACCACTACGCGACGGTCGGCGGTGGCATCGTCAACACCGCAAGTGGACTGGAATCGGTGGTGGCGGGGGGTTCGACGAACACGGCAAACAGCAGGCGGGCGACGATCAGTGGCGGTTACGACAATCTGGCCAGTGGCGAGAACACCTCAGTCATCGGCGGCTACCAGAACGAGGCCAGCGGGACGAGTGCGACAGTCGGGGGCGGCTACCAGAACACTGCCAGCACGACGGACGCGACCGTTGCCGGCGGTGCGAACAATACTGCGAAAGCCGATCGGGCGACGATCAGTGGTGGTAAAAACAATACGGCCGGCGGCAACAACTCTATGGTCCCCGGTGGTCTCGACAACTCGGCCAGTGGGTACGCCAGTTTCGCGGCCGGACGGAAGGCCACAGCCGGCACCGCCGGGACGTTCGTCTGGGGCGATGGTTCCTCGCACAGCGTCTCGTCGTCCGCGAACGACGAGTTCATCGTTCAGGCTGGCGGTGGGGCAACTATCTACAGCGCGAGCGACACGTCGACAAACACCGGCGTCGAACTGGCGTCAGGATCCGGTTCGTGGTCGTCGCTCAGCACTGTGACGGCAAAGAGCAACTTCCAGCCCATCGATCCGGAATCCGTCCTCGACCGCCTCGTGGACCTCGACATACAGCGCTGGGGGTACACCCAGGAGGACGCGGGCGTCCGCCACATGGGTCCCGTCGCAGAGCAGTTCTACGACGCGTTCGGTCTCGGTCCCGACGAAACGCACATCTCCACTGTCGACGCCGACGGCGTCGCGTTCGCGGCTATCCAGGGACTCGCCGAGCGTGTCGATACACTGCGAAAAGACCTGTCGCAGAAAGACGGGCGGATCGACGAACTCGAATCCGAGACCGCGAAGAAAGACGAGCGCATCGAGGCCCTCGAAGCGAAACTCGAATCGAACGACGAGCGAATCGACCGTCTGGAGGACTGCCTGTCCGATGTCGTGGAGTCATTCGAGGGGGTCGACTGCGACGAGTGATACCAAATCGCACTGGCTGGCGAATCGCACTGTTCGTCCTCGGCGTCGTCGCTGTCCTCGTCGCGAGTGGTCCGACAGTAGCGGTGCCAGACGGTCAGACGACTGCTGGCACCGTCGGGACGGCAGCTGTTGATACGACAGGCTGTGCCGACGGCGACGATGGTGTCGTGTTCGCCACTGACAGCGGACTTACTGTGACCCACGACGGGCGATTCCTGCTGTTAGATCCCTACACCAACGAAACGACGCTCTCGTTTCCGAACGTGACAGTCAGTGCAACCGGGAACGCCTCGGTCCAGATTGCGTCTGCGACCGACCGCCGACTCTGTGTGACGGCCGTTGCACCGACTGATGCCAGTATTGTACTGACACCTGCGACGGGGCCACGGATCGTCGTCGAGGACTCACTCGACACGCTCGCCTACGGTGCCATCGACTACGACCGGACGGCCGACGGCGTCGACCTGGCTTACAGCGCACCGGACTCCTCCCGACTCGTCCTCTCCGCGTCGGAGGGTGCGGCCGGACGGGTCGTGCGAGCCATCGATACCCGGACCGGGACACAGGTCGCGAGCGGCGAGGTGACCGAGACGGGGACGGTCGCACTCTCGCTTCCGGCCGGCAACAGGACTGTCGACGTCCGGGTCGCCCCGAATGCGACGCCGACGCGTTCCCCGGCCGACGACGATATGGACGAAGTGACCATCGAGGCGGAGACGACGACCGACCGGCGTGATGGGGGTGACACCTCAGGCGCGGACAGTCAGTCGGGGGCGGAAAACGGAACGGGCAGTACGCTCGGGGGCTTGCCACCCTGGGCCAGTGCAGTCGTTGACCACCATCCCTTTCCACAGACACAGCACGTCGGTGGCCTGCTCCCACTCGCGGTGTTGCTCTGGGCACTTGCGTTGTGGTTACTGCTCGCTCACGAAGGCGCCGAGTGAAACCGACCGGGCTATCCGGACGGCACCCGAACCCGGGATAGATACGTCAACCGCCGGAGGAGTGATACTGCCGGCAGTGCGACCTGTTGGCCGTGATAGGTTAATGTCACCCGGGCCGTACTGTCCCGTATGCACACCCTCTACTGCGCACTCGACGACCGCTTGCTCGTCGTCCGTGAGGCCGACTGGCTCGCCAACGAGTGCCCTGTCGGTGACTCGCTCGAATGTGTCGCGGCCGCGCCAACCCGTCCGGAGCGAGTGTTCGTCGGCACTGTCTCCGAGGGCCTCGCCTACAGCACCGACGGCGGGGAGAGCTGGGCGACGACGCTTGGGACCGACGACCGCGTGACAGCCGTCGCGGTCAGTCCCCACGACCCGGACGTGGTGTGGGCCGGTACCGAACCGTCCCGCGTGTATCGGTCGACCGACGGCGGTGACACCTGGACCGAACGACCGGGGTTGCAGGACCTTCCCTCGGCGCCCCGGTGGTCGTTCCCGCCCCGGCCCCACACTCACCACGTCCGCTGGCTGGCGGTCGACCCACACGAGCAGGGGCGACTCTACGTCGCTATCGAGGCCGGCGCGTTCGTCCGGACCGACGACAGCGGCGAGACGTGGCAGGACCACCCGACGGGCGCGCGCCGGGACAACCACACGCTGGCAACCCATCCCGACGCGCCGGGGCGAGTCTACACCGCCGCCGGCGACGGCTACGCCGAATCGACCGACGGCGGCGACACCTGGCGGCATCCCCAGTCCGGTCTCGAACACCGCTACGTCTGGGGGCTCGCGGTCGGTTCGGAACCGGACGACGTCGTCGTCTCTGCCGCGACCGGCCCCCGCTCGGCCCACTCGACGAACGGGCAGTCCGCCGTCTACCGCTGGACCGGTGGCGAGTGGGAACGCGGGATGGCCGGCCTTCCCGGTCCCGAGGGAATGGCTCGCCCCGTCCTCGCCGCCCGAGACGGTCAGTTCTATGCGCTGACCAACCACGGCGTGTTCACGAGTCCGACCGGCCAGCAGTGGGACGGTCTCGACATCGCCTGGCCTGGCGAGTACCAGCAGGTGCCACGTGGCCTCGCGGCGGTGTAGCGGCCTCGCTCACACGAACTGCTCGCTCGCGTGCTCGAGTTCTGCCTCGGGGTCGTCCTGAGACCCGTTCTCGTAGATCCGCCACTCGATGTCGGCGGCCTCGATTGCCGCGAACACCGGCTCGTAGTCCACGTCACCGGTGCCGAAGGTGGCGTGGGCCGGTTCGTCGGCCGCGAGGCGGGTGTCGGTGCAGTGGACCAGTTCGATCCGGTCGCCGTACCGTTCGATCACCGTCGCCGGATCCGCGCCGGCGTACGCCGCCAGTCCAACGTCGAGTTCGAAGGCAACGCTGTCAGTCGCAGCAACGAGTTCCGCGAACGCCGTCGTCCCGTCCAGATCTGTAAACTCGGCGCCGTGGTTGTGATACAGGAGCGGGTAGTCGTGTGCTGCGAGTTCGTCGGCCAGCGTGTCGAGGCGCTGGGCGACCTCCCGGACCGAAGCGACCGAGTCGAAGTGGTCGCTGTCGAGCCGCGGCACCACGAGGCGCTCGGCACGCAGGTCGCGGTACTGCTCGACTGTCGCCGCCTGGTCGTTTTCGAGGTCGTCGATGGGGACGTGGGCGCTTGGCACCGCCAGCCCCGTCTCGTCGAGGGCCGCTTGTATAGCCCCGGGGTCTGCCTCGGGTACGCGATAGGCGTACTCGACGCCGTCGAAGCCAGCCTCGGCGACCCGATGCAGGAGTTCGGGAACGGGAACGTCCAGATCACGGAGCGTGTACAACTGGATTGCAGTGGCCATGGCTAAGCGTCGGCCGGCGTCCCCTTCACGTTTGTCCGGACCGAAGTACAGCGCCTGGCGCTGTATCGATGCAAAACGAATCTGGTTCACTCGATAGAGCGGTCACCAGTATCGACTGCGTCTTCGTCCCATTCCAGTTCGACTTCGGACTCGACGCGCCCCGGCGGCGTGAGTGTCACCGACTCGTCACCGGATTCGGGGGTGAACTCGTCGTCGGAACGTGGCCGGTCGTGTCAGCCACACGGTTTATCAAACTGTCCGGCTCACTGTGTAGGCGTGCCTGACGCGACCATCGACGACTTCGACCACGAATCGCATATGCGCACGGCCCTGGCGCTCGCTCGCGAGGCCGCCGACCGGGGTGACCGGCCGTTCGGGAGCGTGCTCGTCCGGGACGATTCGGTCGTCATGAGCGAGTCGAACCGCGTACTTACGGAAAACGACATCCGCCGCCATCCAGAACTCCATCTCGCGTATCGTGCATGCCGGGAACTCGATCCGGACGAACGCGCCGAGACAGTCATGTACACGAGCACAGAACCGTGCCCGATGTGTGCCGGTGGCATGGCCAGCGCCGGGTTCGCACGCGTCGTCTACAGCGTCGGGAGCGACGAACTCGCGGCATTGACCGGCGGCGAGCTGTCGGTCCGGTCGGCGGAGATTCTCGACGGCGTCACTGCTGTCATTGGTCCGGTGTTGAACGAGGCGGGACGCCAGATTCACCGGGATTTCGACTGGTAGACCCGGCGACGGCGATGTAACACGACCGACCGCTCGCTTCGCTCGCCGTCAACCGTCTCCGAGAACCCCTCGGCCGACAGTCGCCTGTGGCCTCGCCCGATTCTCATCGTGACAACCGGGTCGCCGGTGATCGCCAGCGTCTCGAAGGCCGGACGTGGGCCTGCTGGAGGCGAGGGAGCGTGTCGCGTCCATCCGGACTACTCGCCTGCGACGTTGCGTGCTGACCCCTCGACTGTGTCGCGTGTCGTCTCGACGATGGCGAGGTCGCCGTCGACGACGACCTCCAGGCGGTCGCCGCCGTGGTCGATGTCGACCCGGAGTCGCCAGGGATCCTCGTCTAGCACTGTCACTGGGTGGTCGTCGACACACCACGGCAAGCGCCAGTAGGGCCGCTCAGAGAGCGTGATCCCGTGGTCCTCGTAGAAGCCCACGATCGGCGACTGTTCGAGGAGTCCGAGGCCGACCGCCGGACAGAGTTCGTGGGCGCACGGGAACGGTCGATTTATCTCCGGGCCGTGTGACCTGCCGGGTATGAACGTCAAGTCGCGCCACCATCTCCGGGCCGACGACATCGACGCAATCGAGCAGGCAGTGGCCGAGAATCTCGGGGTCGAACTGGACGCCGACAGTTTCGAGAAGGTCGAGTTCGACGACAGCGACTGGAACGTCGTCCTCGTCGACGGCGACCCGTTCGTTCTGTATGTCGAGAGCGAGGGCCAGAGCGGCGACGCCGCATCGGCAGAACCGTTCCTCACGGTCCAGGGACTCAACGCCTACCCGCCCGAGAAACACGTCGTCACCGTCGACGGCGGTGCGGTCTCTTTCGTCTCGGACGGTGCAGACATCATGCGACCGGGGATCACCGAGGCCGACGACGATATCGAGGCCGGTGACCTGGTCGCCATCAACGAGGAGTCCCACGGCAAGTTCCTCGCTGTCGGCCGCGCGAAAACCAGGGGCGACGACATGGTCGGCGACTCCGGGAAGGTCGTCGAGTCGATCCACCACGTCGGGGACGACCTCTTCGAGTTCTCGGCGTGAGCGCGGTCGGCACACTCGTCACAGTCCCCGGCACGCACTGCCGGCGGTGGGCAAGCACGTGACGGGCAGGAACGACTGGACGAACCACGCCGGATCGCCCGAGGCAAACCTTTATTCTCTTGATTTCCCTAGTCTCGCGCGTGGAGTCCCCGTTCGAGATTCTCGATATCGAGCCAGATGCAGACGAAGAAGCAATCGAGCGAGCGTACCGGGCCCGGATCAAGGAGGTTCACCCGGACCACGGGGGATCGGTCGAGGCGTTCCAGTCGGTGCGGGCCGCGTACGAGGAGGCCCTTTCGGAGCAGTGGGACGGTGAGACGCGGGCAGGGTACGCGGATGGCCCGGACACTGGCGATTCCGAGACGGACCAGCCAGAGCCACCGATCCATCCCCGCGTCGACTACCTCAACTACGAGGTGCTCGACGACCACGGGTGGGACGCCGACGACGCGGCCCTCTTCGAGACGGCCGCCGACGCTGGCCTCGACGAGGAAGATTTCGGCTCGTTTCACGTGCTTCCCCGCGAATCGGTGCTGGAAGCCGCCGAGCGCAACGATTTCGCGTGGCCCTTCGCCTGCCGTGGCGGTGCGTGTGCCAACTGTGCCGTCGTCGTCCTGGAGGGCGAACTGACGACCCGGGTCGATCACGTCCTGCCCAGCGAGATGGTCGAGCGCGGCTTCCAGTTGTCGTGTAACGGCATCCCGACGACGGACGAACTGAAGATCCTCTACAACGTCAAGCACATGCCCGACCTCGAAGACCTGCTGCTCCCGCCACGTCCGTTCGAGCAGGCCCACTCCGACGACTGACCGAGCGATTCTCGCCGTTCGCTTTCCCGCATGCGGGCGCTGCCACTGTTACTGTGGCGCTACGAAGCGTCGCCCTCGCCGCCGCTGCTCTGTTTCTCGTCACCCTCCTCGTACCGCTCCAGGGACTGCTCGTAGCTCTCGCGGGCCAGCGCGTAGGTATCCCGCAAATCGCTGATCGGCGTCTCCGTCGCGTCGACCCGGAGGTCGTTGTAGTACGGTTCTGCCGGTCGATCTTCGGTGGTTTCGACGAGGAGCGCGGCGCTTTGAACGTGCAACTCCGTCCGTTTGTCGCCCCCTTCCTCGTGGCCCGCCGCCAGCGCGCCGATCAATCGCTTGGCAAGCGGCGCGTCGCCGTCTTTGCTGTCCTCGTACGCTGCTGCGGTCGCCGTGATCACGTCCGGGCCCGTCAGGAGATTGCCGGCGACAGTGTAGGTGTCCCCGACTTCGTGGCCGAACCACTCGCCACACTCCTCGCCGGAGAAGGCGAACTCGCCGTCCGAATCGACGCCGTGTAACTGCCGCTCGGGCGCGCCCCCGTCGGCGTTTAGCAGGGCCTCCAGTGCGTCCACGACTGCCAGTCCGTCGTCGATGTACTCGATCCCGCGCCGGCCGAGGTCGACGTTGACGACGCTCTGGGTCGCGACGGCCCCGTTCTCGCTGATGAACGGACACAGCGTTCCGACGGCCGCCAGTCTCGTCGTGACCGCCACGCCGAAGCGAGTCTGTTCGTCGCCCTCGTCAGTGTACGACTCCCGAGCACAGAGGCTGAACGTCATCGGTCGGTGTTCTCGTCCTTTTTCGGCGGTCGCCGCGAGAGGCGGTCGAAGCGGCTCTGTGCCGCCGTTTTTCGCTCCTCGGCCCGCTCCTCGTCGTACTCCCACTCGACTACGTCTCCGTCGGTGACCGTCACCGACAGGATGGCGTCTGCGTGGCGTCCCGCCTCGGGCAGCGCTGTCGCGTCGAGCACCTGGCTCCCGACGTCCTCGCTGTCGCGCTCGAAGAAGACGGTTGCAAGTCCGTCCTCGATCGAATCCACGACGGCCGTGTACGTTCCGTCTTCGAGGTCGGTCATTCGTACGTCTCCTGATGGACGATACCACCTTGGGGATTGCGCACGAGTACCGTGTCACCGCCGTTGTTCCAGACCGGCGACCCGTTCCCCCAGTACAGATCCGTCTCCGTGTCCGTCCCGCTCCCGGTGTGTAGTGTCACACTGTCGCCGGGTGCGAGCGTCGTTCCCTCGGGGAACCGATACGTTTTGCCGACCTCGTCCTCGACGGCCCACTCCGAGAGGTCCAGCGTTTCGTCGCCGCTGTTTCCGAACACGATGTACTCGTCGTCGAGGTTCTCCCGGTCGTCGCCGGCAGCGTCGGCGTTGATCCGCTCGACGACGAGTGTATCCGCCGACGGGGTCCCGTCGTCACTCCCACTGCCGGGATCGGTTGCGGTTCCGCCGTCCGTCGCGATGGCCGTCTCCGGTGTCTGGACAGCGCCGCCGCCGATTCGCGCCCGCTCTGTCACCTCGCCACTCGCCCCCGGCGTGATGGGTTCGCCGTCACGGAGCGAGCGCGGATCCGTGGGTGCCGACTGCTGGGTTCGGACCGACACTCCCTCACCGTCGCTGACGAACACGACGTTCCCGTGTGTCGCCGTCCAGTAGGTCGGAATCGACCTGTCGTGGAGACGGTTTAGCACCTCGTCAGTGGGATGCCCATACTGTGACTCGTAGGCGCTCGATACCACGACCGTCTCCGGTCCGACCGCGTCCAGCAACTGCTCGCTGGTCGAACTCGCGGAGCCGTGGTGGCCCGCTTTCAGGACCGTCGCGTTCAGTCGCTGGCCGTACTCGGAGACGAGGTACGCCTCCTGATCGTCCTCGGCGTCACCTGTCAGCATGAAACTCGTCTGGCCGTGGGAGAGTCTGAGGACGATACTGTTCTCGTTGCGCGCCCGGTCCTCGATGTATGGGTCTGGTGGACCGAGCACCTGTACGTCGACGCCGGCGAAATCCAGGCGGTCGCCCTCGCGGGTCTCGTATACGGTCACGCCGTGTTCTTCGACTGCATCGAGGTACTCGGCGTAGGTCTGTGTGCTCGCTGCGATACCCGGATCGTACACCGCACCGATGCCGTCGGCTTCGGTCTCGTAGTACTCGATGAGTGCGGCGTTACCGCCGATGTGGTCTGCGTCGCCGTGAGTCACGACGAGGTGGTCGAGACGCTCGATACCGTGGGCCCGGAGATACTGCAGGACGTACGCGCCGTCGGTGCTGTAGTGGCCCGTGTCGACCAGCATCGTCTCGCCCGAGGGCGCGACCACGAGCGTACCCACCGACTGCCCGACGTTGATGAAGTGGACTTCGAGGGTTCCGTTGGCCGAACCTGCTCCGACTGGTGTCTGCGTGGCTGTCGATGCCGTCTCGATATCCGCGACACTGTCGACGAGACTGGCCCCGGAACAGCCTGCAAGCACGACGACGACTGCCACAACGGCAGTCCGGGTCGGCTCCAGCGATGATCCCATTGCGTATCGCTATGTCACGGAGAGTGAAGTATCAACCGGCGAATGCACGGCCGACACAGAAAAGATCGTCTGACGTAACACATAAATCGGTAGCGACCCGGTAGAGAGGTATGGGACTAATGAGCAAGATCCTGGGCGAGTCAGGGTCGTCTCGCGTCACGGACGACTACGTCGAATTGAACGCCAACGACTTCGACGGCGCTGCCGCCGACTCGGACTTTCAGGTTCGGATCGCACGAATCGGTGACAAACAGGACGTGATCGACATCAAAGACGCCGTCTACGACGGCGACATCGTCATCGCGGACATCACGCGCCACAGCACGCAAGACCGGACGATGGAACACATCACCGACGAGTTACAGCGCGTCGCGAGCGAAGTCGGCGGGGACATCGTCCAGAAAGACGACGATCAACTCATCATCACGCCGGCCGGCATCGGCATCAGCCGCGAGCGTCTCGGTTAATTAGTCGTTTCTCCGCGTTCGCGTGCGATCAGATGAGCAATCGGTTGCAAATGCTACTGTACCAGTTGTTTCAAGACGCTTAACCGCCTCGACGACCACGGTTCTGTCATGACAGCGCCCGCGATTCGCGCCCGTGATCTCACGAAACGCTACGGCGACGTGCAGGCCCTCGACGGTCTCTCGCTGACTGTCGACTCCGGCGAGTTCTTCGGCCTGCTCGGCCCGAACGGGGCCGGCAAGACGACGTTCATTAATACGCTGGTCGGTCTCGTCCACGCCGACGGCGGCGAAGCGACCGTCTTCGGTCACGACGTGGAAGCCGACTACCGCGAGGCCCGGAACGCCATCGGACTTGCGCCCCAAGAGTACAACGTCGACCGCTTTTTTCCGATTCACGAGGTACTGGAGCACAAGGCCGGCTACCACGGTGTGCCGGGTGATGTGGCCACCGAGCGTGCCGAAGACGCATTGAAGACCGTCGGTATCTGGGACAAACGGGACACGCGCTTCGACTGGCTCTCCGGCGGGATGAAGCGGCGCTTTATGCTCGCACGTGCCCTCGTCTCCGACCCGGACCTGCTCATCCTCGACGAGCCGACTGCTGGCGTCGATGTGCAGTTGCGCCGCGACCTCTGGGAGATCATCAACCGGATGAACGACGCGGGGACGACCATCCTGCTGACGACACATTACATCGAGGAGGCGGAGCGACTCTGTGACCGCGTGGCGATTATGGACGACGGGCGCAAGGTCGAGGTGGCGACGCCTGACGACCTGATGGCGCGGGGCAGCGACACTATCGAAATCGGACTGGCCGACCCGTCGGTGACGCCGCCGACGCTCACCGTCGATGGCGTCCAGAACACCCGCATCGAGGACGGCCAGTTACTTGTCACTGCCGCTGGCGGGAGTTCCGTCGCACCGTCGGTCATGCGAGAACTGGAGGCAAACGGCCACACTGTCACGTCGCTGGACGTGCGCCGGGCCTCGCTCGAAGAGGTGTTCGTCGACCTGACCCGCGAGGACCACGGCGGCGATACCGACGTAGCGATGGAGGTCGAGGCATGAGAGGCGTGGGCTTCCGGACGCTGCTCCGGCGCGAGATTCTCCGGTTCGTGCGCCGGCCGCGAAACATGTTCGCCTTCGAAAACGCCTCGTTCTCGATTTTCCACGGACACTGGAACGAGTATGTCCAAAATCAGAATACACAAGTCTTACACAACATGGGTGCGGCATGAATCAGAGTACAACCCAGTTCCGAACGTTGGTTCGGCGGGAAATCCTCCGATTCGTGAGACGCCCGTACAACACGTTTCTCCCTCCGATCATCACGAACACGCTGTATTTCGCCGTTTTCGGTGTGATACTCGGCAGTCGGATCGGGGAGATCGCAGGCGTCAGTTATCTTCAATTCGTTCTGCCGGGGTTGATTGTACTCGGGGCTATCTCAGACAGTTTCGAGAACGCTTCATTTACCATTTTTCACGGGAGATGGAATGAATATATTCAGGCTGTGACGACTTCTCCAATGTCGAACCGGAGTATGGTAGCGGCCTACGTTTCGGCAAGCGCGATCAGGGGAATTGTTACGTCTCTGCTGATTGTCGGTGTGGGACTGGTATTTACGTCTGTCCCCGTGGCTAATCTGCTGTATTTAGTGGCGTTCTTGCTGATAATCACTACGCTGTTTAGCGGTCTCGGGATAATCGGCGGGTTGTGGGCAAGCGATTTCGACTATCTCACGGTGATGAATCAGTTTATTCTCCGCCCGCTGGTGTTCTTTGGTGCGGTATTCTACTCTCTTGAGGTACTACCCCCACTCTGGCGGAACGTCTCGCTACTCAACCCGATGGTGTACATGGTCAACGGTGTACGCTACGGCATGATTGGGGTTACAGAAATCGACCCGAACACGTCTCTGGCCGTACTGACTGGCGTAACCGCGCTTGTGTTGGCAATTGATTTCCTGCTGTTCAAGCGTGGGTACGGGCTATCAGAGTAGGTTACCCGCCGAGTGCGCTCTCGGGCGTCTGGCTACAGGTATCCCTGCTCAACCCGATGGTGTACATGGTCAACGGCGTCCGGTACGGCGTCGTCCCCGGCGCAGTCGACATCGAACTCGTCAGGCGTGGCTACGGCCTCGTCGAGTGACAGGGAAACGCACTGTCCTGGACGGCGACGGTGCCACCGTCACGCAGCCCGCGGACAGGCCAAACTATGACAGGGTCGTGACACACTGGCCCTTCCGTCGCCAGCGTGCCACGCGCCACACGAGTTGCACTCGTGGCCCGGATACTTTCGTCTCGCCTCCGGGATGGGCGTATGTGAACTATTGTCACGTGCGTACTTGAACCTGACGCTGCGGTGCCAAAACAGACACCAACTGCTGGCCAGATACCCATCCATTTGGGACGAAAGCCGCCGTCGGCGCTTCAGGCGATGGACGAAAACAGGCGGCCTCTAGACGCTGTCAGGTTTTTCGGCGTCGTCCTCGACCGAGCGTTTCATCGAGTCACGACGGGCCTTGGCGTCACGACCAGTCGCGCCTTCGAGGAAGTCGTTTTTCGTGTTGACGGCGTCCTGTGCCGCGTCGGCGTTGCCCTCGGCGATGACATCCTCGGCGTCGCGTTCGTCGATGTGCAGTGCGAGTTTGTCTTTTTTCCCGCTGTATTCGACGGTGCCGGCGACGACCCGATCAAAGACGGGGTTGTCCGGGTCGTCGACGACGAACAGGTCACTGCCGTTTTGCTCTTCTGTATCGGTGATCGATCCGAAGTGTTTCTCGACGAATTCTTTCATGTCTGGAACGCGGTCTTCGAGATGCTCGCCCCGACGCATCTTGTATTCTCGCATGAGAGTCGGTTTGTGTGGGACCAGCCTTACTCTTTTCGCGTTTCTTCTTCCGGTTCGTGAACGAGTGTCCCGCGGCGACACTCCGGACAGAAATCGCCGCGTCGGAGCGACGAGGAGTTGACTAACGTCGTAAATCCACATTCGGGACAGCGGAACTGTCCGTCCGGAACGGTGATGGTCGTCGACTCGGTCGCCTGTTCGGTCTCGTCGTTTTCTTCGACGGCACCGATTGTGTCGGGCCGCCAGTCGTTTTCGGAGCCTGCGGGTTCTTCAGGCCATTCGCCGGGCTGGCGACCAGCTTCTGTGCCGTCCTCGTTGGCGGGTTCGTCGATGATGACGGCGTCGTCCTCCTCGGGCGATGGCTCGGCACCCTCGACCGATTCACCGCTGGCCCCGGTGTCGATGGAGGGGTCGGCCAACTCGTCGTCGACCGGCTCCTCGGCGTCTGCTTCGTCGTCGACTGGCGCTTCGGATTCGGCATCGAGTATCTCGGCACCGGTATCGACGTCACCGGTCGCCGATGGGGTTGTCTCGCCGTCGACGACATCAGACGGATGCAACTCCTCGCCCTCGTTTGGCTTCGGTTCGCTCGCCTCGGCCGCCGATTCGTCGCTCGGTTCGGCCGTCGGTTCGTCGGTCGGTACCTCACTGTCGGTGTCGACATCGATATCTGCCTCGTCGTCGGGCGTCTCGATTGCCGTCACTTCTTTGTTCTCGGAGACGACTCGTTCCGCACCACATCGGTCGCAGGTTTCGACTTCGCGGATCGTAATAACGACCTCGCTACCCTGCTCCTGGCGGTCGCGATCGATTGTCGTTTCTCCGTACGCGTGCCCGAGCACGGAGCATTTGAGACCCATTGTCACGATATGGCCCGCTCGAAGTGATAAGCCTACTGCTTGTCACTGTCAACGCATGTCACTGGCACGGCCGCGATGCTCACCGGTGTGAGGGACAAAATCAAGAGGTCGCCGTGTCTACGGAACAGTATGAGAGCGAAGCCGGAGCATCGCGACCGTCCAGACACGGAGGTTGCGGTTCTGGACGCACTCGCCGACCGCCCCGAGGACGGTATGACGATTTTCGAACTCCGGTCACACGTCGATGCCGATATCGACCATCTGGAAGACGCCCTCTCGTCGTTGAAGACCGATACCCTCATCGAGGTCAGTTCGAACGGTGACCGGACCGTACTCACGCCCGAGGAACACGCCGTCGGGCAGTACGACCCCGGCGATGAGGAGTCGGTACTCGACGCGATCAAGCGCCGGTTCTTTTAGTCGGCCGTCGCGGCGCAGTTGTTCGGTCCCAGTTCCCACTCGAACGCGGTCTCTTCTGACGGGTCCGTTTCACCGAGGTTCGCGGCCATGATCGCCTCGAAGTTTGCGGGCCGGGGTGGCATATCCGACAGGATACGCTCGACGAAGGCCTCCCTGTCCACGTCGAAGGCCCACAGGTTCTCGCGGAGTGCCCCCAGTGTGGCGGTGTAGCTCCCGTCATCGTTTCGCGGCGTTCGCTCGCCGACGTGGCCGGGCGCAATCACCGTCTCGTCATCGAACGCGGCCAGCCGCTCGGTGAGGGTCGTATACAGTTCGTTTGCCAGCTCGGGCGCGCCGTCGTCGCCGGCCTCCAGATCCGGGCGGGCGACGCTCTCGATGAAGAGGCTGTCGCCGGTCAACAAGACGTCATCGACCGCGACGCCGGTCATCCCGGTCGTGTGGCCCGGGAGCGGGACCGTCCGCAGTGTCGTCTCGCCGACCGAACGCGTCCCGTCGTCGGCGACTGTCCCGACTTCGAACGCGACGTCTCGCTCGCGAGCGCGCCCGGAGATGAGTGGTGCTCCACCGGTTGCGTCGGCGACCGTCCGAAGACCGCTGACGTGGTCGGCGTGGATGTGAGTGTCGATGACGTACTCGACTGTCGCGTCGCGGGCGGCCGCGTCGTCGCTGTATCGCCCGGTGACGGTCCTGAGCGGATCGACGACCGCCGCTGTGCCGTCACTGATGATCGCGTATCCGAGACATCCCGAAGAGGGGCGCTGGTACTGCAGGACGGTCGCCCGCTCAGTCTCGATCTCGTATGCCTCGTATACGCGTGCCCAGCCACGCATCCCGTCGGCCAGATTGTGGGCCTCGATCCCGTGATCCTCGAACAGGCCGGCGACGTAGGCGCTCGATTCGCCCCGGCCACAGACGACTGTGATCGGCCCCTCGCCGTCGACGTGCTCGGCCAGGTCTGGGACCGAATCCGTGACCTGTGCCTGCAGTGCCTTCGAGAACGGTATCTGTGTCGCAGTGACCGACGAGCCGGAGACGTGCCACGTCTCGAACTCGTCGCGGTTGCGCACGTCGAGCAGGCGGATCGGTTTCGCCGCCGCGATCATTCGGGCCAGTTCGTCCGGCGAGACTGACGCTGGCTCTGTCGGCGGATCGGGAAACTCGTCGGGCATATCCGGTGCTACGTTCTGAGCAGTCATAAACGATAAGACAGTTCCTGCCACGAAAGCGGCAGACAGCGCCGTCACCCAGTCCCGGAACGTTTTTCGTCGCCCTGCTCGCAGGCCGTACCAATGGATCGCAGACAACGTGCGCTGGTGCTCGTCGGCTTCGGCGTGTTGATCATCGGTGCAACACTTGCCGTAAGCGCCGCGACCGCACCGGACCTGCAGGTCGACGACGGGAGTCAGCGACAGACGCTCGTCGGATCACAGGGTGGTGGTCCCGGCTGGCACGAACTCGGTAGTGTCTACCTGCTCGACGGGAGCAAGATCGAGTGGCGAGAGGACAGTGCCGACAGCTACTTCGACGTGACGATGCTCGACAACGGTTCGGTGATGGCGGGATTCATGCACAGCGGCTACGAGAAGGGGTGTGACCCGTACGAGACGCCGTGTACGAAGACCGGGTTCCGTATCATCGACCCTAACGCCGACGACCCACAGGTCGTCTCCGAGTACTCGTTCCCGGTTCGTAGTGAGAGCAACAGCGAAGTCCACGACGTAGAGCGACTGGACTCCGGCGAGTATCTCATTACGGACATGGACGCCGAACGACTCGTTACCGTCGAGAACGGCGAGGAAACCTGGGAGTGGCGGGCGAGCGACCGCTACAATCCGCCCGAGGATCCGACGCAACGTGACTGGCTCCACATCAACGACGTGGACGTGATCAACGAAACGCACTATCTCGTCTCCGTGCGGAACGCCAATCAGCTTGTTATCGTCGAGCGAGGCGCGGGTGCCGTCGACGTGATCAACGAAGACAACGGTGGTTCCGACGAGAGCTGTCTCGTTCGCGGCAGCCAGCTCGTCCCCGACGACGACGGCGACGTGCGCTGTGGCAACCCCGACGTGCTGAACCACCAGCACAACCCCCAGTGGCTCGGGAACGGTGCCGTACTGGTCGCCGACAGCGACAACGACCGTGTCGTCGAACTCCACCGAACCGAGAGCGGCGAGTGGGAACCCGCCTGGGTGCTCGCGGAAGCCGGTGGCGTTGCGCTTGACTGGCCGCGGGATGCTGACCGTCTGGACAACGGTAACACGCTGGTGACGGACACGCTCAACACACGTACTTTCGAAATTTCGCAGAACGGAACCGTCGTCTGGAGTCGCCAGACACCGGAGATTCCCTACGAGGCCGAACGCCTCCCGGAGGGTGAACGTGTCGGTGCAAAGCCGTACACCGCGAACGGAACCGTCGTCGAACCGGACGACGGCGTCCCGGTCCTCTCGACAGGGATGACAGTGTTGCGTGCGGTCGTCCCGTCGACGCCGTTCTGGTTCAACGAACCCCAGCTCGGGTTCTCACTGCTCGGCGTGGTGCTGGTCGTCGGCGGCAGCATCGACCGCTGGCGAGCGGGATAGGTCCACAGCAGTCGATTTTCGTCGGGACCGTTTATACCGGTGGACGTACCGTTTGATACGTCTCAGCTGTCACGGTCCCTGGGCTGAATGTGTTATTGCTTACGTCCACCGGTATAACTATCAGTATGTGTCCGGGTTGGGCTAAACACCCGCAATACCGACTGCACCGGCACCCACGGGCAACAGTGGGGCCACGAGCGTCAGGACGACGGCGGCAGCGAGCCACGCCACCAGTGCGATACCGGCGGCGTTGACCCAGCCACCCGGGTAGCGCCAGTTGATGATACCGAGGTAGACGATGAGCCCGAAGACGGTCGCGAGCAGGCCGCCGAGAAACGGAATCCAGCCGACCGCCAGGGAGACGACTCCCCATCCCAGTGCACAGAACAGTGCCGTCCAGATTGCTTTTTCAAAACCACCGCTACCGGTGATGAGTTTCGCACCGGCGTAGATGCCGAGTCCACCCACCAGCAGGCTGATAATGAACGTTACGATTGCCCCGAGGAGTGCTCCGAGGACCATACGAGACGGTCGGAGTCCCGACCATACATACCTTCGGGCCGACGCCTCGTCGTCGGTACAGACGGACAGCCGGCGGTACTAGTCGTCGTCACCGATCTCTGCGTCGACTTGCGAGCGGCGTTCGGTCGCGCGTTGGACGAACTCCTCGGGTAGTTCGTCGATTTCGCCGGCCTGGACGGCCCAGAGGTTCGCGTACAGTCCGTCGCTGGCGAGCAGGTCGTCGTGAGTGCCCCGTTCGACGGTCCGGCCGTCTTCGAGAACGACGATCTGATCGGCGTCCTTGACCGTCGAGAGGCGGTGAGCGATAGTAAAGGTCGTCCGGTCGGCGGTGAGTCGGTCGAGCGAGCGCTGGATCAGCATCTCCGTCTCCGTATCCACGTCGCTGGTCGCTTCGTCTAACACGAGGATGTCGGGATCCTTGAGGATCGCTCGGGCAATGGCGATGCGCTGGCGCTGGCCACCGGAGAGTTTGACGCCACGTTCGCCGACCATCGTATCGTAGCCGTCCGGGAGCTTCTGGATGAATCCGTGGGCCTCTGCGGCCTCGGCGGCCTCACGGATGGCCTCCTCGTCGGCGTCGAACGTGCCGTAGGCGATGTTGTCCTCGACAGTGCCGTAGAACAGGAACGTCTCCTGACTGACGTAGCCAATAGATTCGCGAAGGCTCGGAACCGTCACCTCGCGCACGTCCTGGCCGTCGATCCGGATCGCACCGTCGTCAACGTCGTACATCCGCATCAGGAGCTTCATCACGGTCGATTTCCCGGCTCCGGTCGGACCGACGAGTGCGAGCGTGTCGCCGCCCTCGACGATAAACGATACGTCGTCGAGGATGCCCTCGTCGTCTCGCGAGTCGATGTCCTCCGCGCTCGACTGTCCGGACTCGCTGGTCGTCGCTCCGTAGCCGAAGGTGACGTGGTCGTACTCGACTGTGGCGTCTTCGACGGCGAGGCCCGTGGCGTCCTCGGCTTCCTCGATGCGACTCGGCGTGTCCATCAGCCCGAAGATGCGCTCTGTGGAGGCGTAGGCCCGCTGGTACATGTTTATAATCTGACCAAATTGTGCCATCGGCCAGATGAAACGCTGTGAGAGGAGAATGAAGACGACGAACTCACCCTCCGACAGCGTGCCAGTGAAGATCCATGGCCCTTCGCCGCTGTACACCCAGAGGCCGCCGACCAGGAAGGTGACGACGAAGCCCACGCCTGCCAGTACGCGCAGACCCGGAAAAAATCGGATCCGGGTTTCGATGGCGTCCCAGTTGGCGTCGAGGTAGTCCTGTGACGTGTCGTCGACGCGGTCGGACTCGTAGCCTTCGGTGTTGTAGGTCTTGATCACCTGGACGCCCCCGAGGTTGTTCTCCAGACGGGAGTTGAGCTGGCCGACAGAGGAGCGCACGTCGGCGTACTTGGGCTGGATCGTCTTGATGAACCGGTAGGTGAAGACGGCAATCGCGGGGACGATAACGAGCGTCAGCAACGCCAGTTGCCAGTTGTAATAAAAGAGGATCGCCGCGATCCCGATCACCATCACGGCCAGGCGAAACGCCGAGTTCATCCCGTCGTTGAGGAAGCGTTCGAGACGGTTCACGTCGTTCGAGAGCACCGACAGTAGCTCTCCAGTCTGCTTGTCGGCGAAGAAGTCCATGTTCAGCCGCTGCATCCGGTCGTAGGTGTCCGTCCGGACCGCGTGCTGGATGCGCTGGGCAAAGGAGTTCCACCCCCAGTTTCGGGTCCAGTGAAACAAAGCACCGCCGAGGAACGCGATGGCGATGATACCGGCGGCGAGGATGACCTGTGACTCGGGAGCAGGTGCGTACCGGTAGAGCGGGATGGGTCCCAGCGCGAAGAGACGTTCGTCGCGAAACGTCGCGTCGATGGCGATCCCGAGCAACACCGGTGGCAGGAGGTCCAGCAATCGAGCGACGATACTGCTGAGTAGACCGACCGTGAACGCACCGGCGTTGCCCCGACCGTACTCGGCGAACAGTCGGCGCATCGGCTGGTCGACGCACGCTCGCACGTCCTCGAACACGTCATCTTCGCCAGCGTCGATGTCCATTAATAATTGGCACGTCGTCCCGAGTCAAAAGATCGTCGTATACATGTTAACGGCCACCACGGTGGATGCTACGAAGAATTCAGCGCGGGGAGGCGGAGTCGGTCGCCGACGTCAAGACCGGTCTCGTTGGTCCAGCCACGGTTGACCTCCAGAACGTACCTGCCCTCACCGGGGTAACCTTGCAGGTCCTCGCCGGTGGTCCCCTCGGGCGGCACTGGCGCGTGGTGGATTCGGGTGACAGTACCGTTCTCGGCGACGAAGATGATATCGAGGGGAAAATCCATCCGGCGCATCACGAAGGTGTACTCGCCGGACTCCTCGAAGACGAACAGCATCCCCTCGTTCCAGCCCAGCGATTCGGTCTCGCTCAGGCCGGTGTAGCGTTCGCTGCCGTTGTCGGCGATAGTCACCGAGACAGCCCCGAGTTCCGTACCGTTGGCGTCGATAGCGGTCACCGCTGGTTCTGCGGGTGTGTCGGTCGGCGAGCGAGTCGGGGTCGTCGTCGGCCCTGTGGGCGTGTCGGTGGGTGAACGTGTCGGTGTCGCCGTCGCGAGCTCCGCGCTACTCGTGTTCGAATCAGTGGTCGTCGTGCCCGGAATCCTAACCCGGTCGCCGGCCGACACGCCCGTTTCGTTGGTCCAACCACGGTTGACCTCCAGAACGTACTTGCCCTGGCCGGGATACGTCGCCAGATCACTCTCGCCGGTCCCCTCGGCCGGGACCGGTGCGTGATGGATTCGAGTGATGGTGCCGTCCTCGGCGATAAAGACGATATCGAGCGGGAACGACATCTCCCGCATCACGAACGAGTGACGTTCCTCGGCATCGTGAGCGAACAGCATCCCCTCGGTGGCCGGTAGCGACTCTGTCTGGCTGAGACCGACGACTCGTTCGTCCCACGCGTCAGCGATTCGGGCGTCGACGCTCCCGAGTTCGGTGCCGTTCTCGTCGACTACCGTCACCGTCGTTCGGTCGTACGGTCCCGGATCGAGCACTTGGACCCACACGCCGGTCCAGAGCAGTCCGACCGCGAGCAGGAGGACGCCGATGATGCCCGCCATCGCCACTGTGGAACGCCGCATGGTGGACTGAACGGGTGTGATCCGGGTAAGCGTTCCGTCCCCAGAGAGAAAGGGTTATTTTCTCCCGCCGATTGTGCTCGGGTGCGGGCCTGTGGTCTAGTGGTTATGACGCTTCCCTTACAAGGAAGAGGTCGGCGGTTCAAATCCGCCCGGGCCCATTTTGCGACGAACAAAGGTGAGGAGCAAATGGCTACAAGAATTTGAGCCCTGGAAGGCGAGCGCAGTGAGTCTTCCTCCGGTTCAAATCCGCCCGGGCCCATTCTGCGACGGACGACGGTAATCCCCGGAGGAAACGCACAACGAGCGGAGCGAGTGAGCATTTCTCCCTCCGGTATTGGAGCGGCACGTCCCGATATAGTTATCATACTTGATAGCAAGGCCGTTGTTTTTATAACTAATCATCTCCTTGTTGTATACAGGCACCATCCCGGTGCCACACCACCACCCCCACCACCCTACCATTCCTTCCAGTTTTCGAAACTGATAGTCACACGGGTACCAGCGGCGCTGTAAGGAAAGTAGCAACAGATCCAGCCAGCGGTGACACGGTCCATGGTAACACGTGACGAAATCAGTAAACCTATATACTGGTGTGTTATACCATAGCATGTATGGCGACCGCACCGAGTACTGACGATATGATTGATGAGTTCCTGTCCCAGCGCGGTCACGATGTCGAGGAGACCGGTTGGGACGAGAGCTACAACAAGAAGCAGTGTCCGGATTGCGGCGGTCTTCACGACGGAACAGCGACGGAATGCTCGGTGTGTGGCTGGATACCAGCCAACTAGAAAACAGCAGACTGTTTTTTGGCCGGGGCGGTCGGGCGAAGAGCGTTACACGTCATCGAGTGACGCGTGCAGGAACATCGCCATCGCGAGGTGTTGTGACACCGCACGCTGAATGCGGTCTCGGGCAGTGGGGTCATCGCTGATCGAGTACTGTTTCGTCTATACGAGTTCGTGAACGTCGAGGACGCCCTCGGCGTCGAGTTCATGCAGGCGGGGATACACTGTTCCTGGGCTCACTTGGGCGTCGAAGAGACGGTCCAGTTCGTCCATCAGTCCCGTGCCGTGCGTTTCATCCGCTTCGGACGAATCATCGGCTTCAGCATGCTGTAGCTCTCCCTGTACAGGTGACCCGGAAGCACGACCTCCGCGGAAGCCGTCCAGATTTATACGGTAGTGGCCGAAATCCGGTAGGCCGGAACGTGACGACACCCAATGACGGGCGGATGCATAGCACACTATAGTTAGAAATAATGATTGTGTAAATCGCCGATACATATATTACCGATAATCAGTATGGCTTAGACAGGGAGAGTGCCCATGCCAGAGTGTCAGAACTGCGGTTCGTTCGTAACCAAAGACTACGTCCGAGTGTTCACACCCCAAGAAAACGCCGACCCACGCGTCTGTCCGGACTGTGAAGACATGATCCGTGACGGTGCTGATGTCAGGGAGGCCCGCTCGCCGCGACATTCGTAGCGACTGTCCTTCTCGTTCCCAGCAGCCACACTGCACAGCGGCAGCGCTGTGGTTGTACTGTGCCGCTGTGAACGGTGGCTCGGGAGACAGTGCAACAGCCAGCGGCGTGTGCCGGCAAAGCACTCCGTTTATGAGTAAGCGGCCCGTCTAGATGGCCAATGACTGACACGAGCCCGGAAGTAGTCCGGTTGTTCGGTGGCCCGGGGAGCGGGAAGACGACGGCACTGCTCGACCGCGTCGAAGAACTGCTTGCCGACGACAACGATGTCGACGTTCGCGACATTCTGGTCGTGTCTTACACACGTGCGGCAGCGGCAGAGATTCGCGAGCGACTGGCAGAGCGCCTCGACATCAACCCACGCACACTCAAGGGCAACGTCTGTACAATGCACGCGAAAGCCTACGAGTTGCTCAACCTCTCGCGGGGCGACGTGGTCGGCGAGTCCGACAAAGAAGAGTTCTGTGAGGAGTTCGGTCTAGAGTTCGAGGACGAATACGAGGGGTCACGCCGACGCTCGGCACGGTCGACGACGCTTGGCAACAAGATCATCGCGACGAGTCAGTGGCTCCAGCGGACCAACCGTGACGTGGCCGACTGGTACGACGTGCCCTTCCAGTGGGACGAAGAGGAAGTGCGACTACCGCCGGACATCGACGAGCGAGCACAGACCGGAAACAAGTACACCCCCACCTGGTCCGGCGACGACGACCGCCTCGACGTGCCAGAGGCGATCCGTGGGTGGCGGACCTACAAGGGCGACAACGAACTCGTCGGGTTCGCAGATATGCTCGAACGCGTCCGGCAACGCTCACTGCTGCCGAACGTCGACTACCTCGTCATCGACGAGTTTCAGGACATCACGACCCTGCAGTACGGTGTCTACGAGGAGTGGAAACCCCACATGGAGAAGATCCTCATCGCGGGCGACGACGACCAGGTCGTCTACGCCTGGCAGGGTGCGGATCCGGACCTCCTGCTTGACGAGACCGTCGACGCCGACGAGATTCTCCCCAACTCCTACCGACTGCCCTCGTCGATCCTGAACGTCGTCAACCGGGAAGTGCGTCACATCGACAAGCGCCAGGAGAAAGACCTGAACCCGCGCAAAGAAGGCGGTGACGTGTTGCCGATGCCCAGTCCGTCGATGCTGGACCTGGTCCGTGAGGTCCGACGGACCGTCGACGAGGACGAGGGGACCGTGATGCTCCTGTTCCGTGCTCGGTACCAGATGTTCCAGTTCATGGACGAGTTCATCGGCGAGGGGATTCCCTTCACCTGCCTGACCGACCAGCGGATGTGGACCGACCGACTCACCGAGTACGTCCGTGGGATCGAGGCACTCGACAACGACGAGCCACTGTCCGTGCTGGAAGGGCGACGGTTGGCCGATATGCTGGCGGACTCGGCCTTCGGGACGGGCGAACGCGATGATCTGTTCGACGAGCTCGACGAAGTCGGCGACGCTGCCGAGGAAGACGACCTGGCCGAAATCGAGATCAGTCCGGCTGTCATTCGCGACCACGCACCGTTCGCACCGGACCCTCGCGCCGCCGCGGATATGCTTCGGAAGGTGACGAACTTCCAGGAGCGGACTGTCGAGGCGTACTTCAGGGGCGAGTACGCGGGCATGGCCACGGACAGGGTCCGACTCGGGACGATCCACTCCGCCAAGGGTCGTGAGGCCGACCACGTCTTCGTCGGTACCGACCTCACCGAGAAGGTCGTCGAGCAGATGGCCGCACAGGTCGAGCAGACAGGCCAGCAGGTCCCCGGCGACGAGGCGTTCACCAAGCACACCGATCCGATCCCGATGCTGACCGACAACGAGCGCCGTGTGTTCTACGTCGGGATGAGTCGTGCGCGCGAACGTCTCGTACTCATGGAGAACCTCGTCAACGGTGCGCCGACGCTACCAATCGACGTGCTGCTGGAAAACGAACCAAAACCCGACACACCGGAAGAACTCATCCTGGAAGCTCAGGAACCTCTACCAGCACCCTGATATCAGCGTTCGGTCGCACCGTGGCTACTCGTCGATCAGGTCACGCCGGCGTCGTCACCGAGAAGCAGGCCATTAGCAACTGGTCGGCAGACTTCGGACTCCAGCGAGTCCTGCCAGAACCGCCACTAGTCGTCGTCGGTCTCGACGACCCAGCCAATCGTCCGTTCGAGGGCACTGCCGGCCACGTCACCGGGCGTCGTCACGTAGTAAGGGACGGCGACCATCAGTATCGCGATCAGGAGATAACCGAGTCCCGGCACCGTACGTCCGGCGGCAATCTGTTCGACGGCGAAGAGGCCGACCGAGGCCGCGAACAGCACCGACCCGGCAAGGCCGATCATCGTGAGGATCCCACGTGGCATACCTGGTGTAGCGTGGTACGGGACAAAAACTGTTCGCCCGCGCCTGACCATGCCAGAAGTGGTATTCATAATGTTTTTGTGACGGGTGTCGTAAACTGGCGTATGTTCACCGGCATCGTCGAAGCGACGGGCGAGATACACACGGTCGAGGACACCGAGGACGGACGACGACTCCGGATCGGGACTGACTTCGCTGATCTGTCCCACGGACAGTCCATCAGCGTCAGCGGGGTCTGTCTCACCGTCGAAGAACACAAAGACTGCGAGTGGTTCTCGGTGTTCCTGGCCGAGGAGACGACCGACCGGACGTACTTCGGTGACATGCGAGAGGGAGATGTCGTCAACCTCGAACGCGCGATGCCGGCCGACGGTCGCTTCGACGGCCACATCGTCCAGGGCCACGTCGACGGGACCGCCACCGTCGAGGGAATCGAGCAGGTTGGCGGCGACGACGGCGACTGGCGCTTCACCTTCTCCCTGCCGACCGACGTGGAACGCTACGTCGTCGAAAAGGGATCGATCACCGTCGACGGAATCAGCCTCACCGTCGCCGACCGCGACGACGAGACGATGACCGTGGCGATCATCCCGACGACCTACGACGTGACGACGCTCTCGGAGAAAGCCCTCGGCGATCCCGTCCACCTCGAAGTCGACGTGGTCGCCAAGTACGTCGAACAGATGCTTTAGAAATCGAAATCAGTCCAGCCGTGAGCGACCCTCCCACTCGGAAATCTCGTACAGGTCCTGTGCCGTCGTCCTCGGATCCCGCTGGCGATCACCCATGTCACCTTTGGCAACTACGCGAAGAGGCCGCCCCACCCACTGGTTGGTCCAAACGGCAACGACGGATACGCTCGCTGTCAGATCGGCAAGCGAGGGCTTTTTCGCGCTCACGTGCCTACGACGACCCATGACGCTGACCGCGGGGGTAATCGCTGTCCAGGGTGACGTGTCCGAACACGCGGCCGCCATCGAACGCGCCGCACAGGCCCACGGCGAGGACAGTGAGATCCACGAGATCCGCCAGTCCGGCATCGTCCCCGACTGCGACGTGTTGTTACTGCCCGGTGGCGAGTCGACGACGATATCACGCTTGCTCCACCGGGAAGAAATTGCCGAAGAGATCATCGACCACGTCGCCGCGAACAAACCCGTCCTGGCGACCTGTGCCGGTCTCATCGTCGCCTCGACGGACCCACAGGACGACCGCATCGAGGAACTGGACCTCGTCGACGTGACCGTCCAGCGCAACGCCTTCGGCCGCCAGAAAGACAGTTTCGAGGCCCCACTCGACGTGACCGGCCTCGGCGACCCCTTCCCAGCGGTGTTCATCCGTGCCCCCGTCATCTCCGAGGTGGGCGAAGGCGTGGAGACACTGGCCGAGTGGGACGGCCGCGCGGTCGCGGTGCGTGACGGTCCTATCGTCGCCACCTCTTTTCACCCCGAACTGACCGAGGACTCCCGAATGCACGACCTGGCCTTTTTCGAAACCGTGGAACTGTAGCGAGGTCGCCAGACGTCCCGCAGGGACCTCGGAGTGTAGCGATGGCCCTAAGACCCGCGGTCACGCCCACTGAGATATGACCGACGCCGACGCCGACGAGATTCTCGACGAACTGTTCGCCGTCATCGAGCAACGCAAGGCCGACCTACCGGAGGGTTCCTACACCGCCTCGCTGTTCACTCACGAGAAAGGCGAGAACGCCGTCCTGGAGAAACTCGGTGAGGAGACCACGGAACTCCTGCTGGCGGCCAAGGACGATGACCACGAGGAAATCGCCCACGAGAGCGCCGATATCGTCTATCACCTGCTGGTTTTGCTATCCATGGAAGGCATGGATGTAACTGATTTGCGGGATGAACTGGCCGAGCGACGATAGCCGAGCGCGAACGCAGTGAGCGCTACATGATGACGGCGACAGAACTGACGGCCGTGAGCAGGAGTCCGGCAGCGATAGTCAGGTAGATGGTCCGTTTCGAGACGAAAGACTGCCAGACGACACTGACGGCCGCGTTGGCGATGCCGACGACGACGCCGAGGACAGCGATGCTGGCACCGACGAGGATGCCAAAGCCGGCGAGGAGGTCGTCGTTGGGATCGCTGCCCGTTCCACCGGGTGTTCGCTCGGTCGTCGGCCCGACCGTGCCACCGTCGGCCCGGGTGGTCGGCGTCGTGGGCGTGTCGGCGTCCGACGCTGTCGAGTCGTCGGTCGCTGGCGTCGGCGTCTGTTCGGGCGCGCCGTACTCGACGGCGACGGTCGTGTTTGCCTGGTTCCCGCCCAGACTGTGCATCGAGACCGAGACCGTTTCGGCGACGTGGTCGCCGGGTGGCGGGTACAACTTGGCGACGACCGTCGTCGACTCGCCGGGGGACAGATCCGAAAGCGTCGTGGACTGGACGGTCACGTTCTCCCGGTTTGCGGCGACGAGTTGAGCACCGGGTGCGTCGACGGTCAGTTCGGGGGCCGCTGCCGTGTCCGGTCCCGCGTTCGTGATCGTGACGTTGATTTCGCCGACGGTGTCGTTGCGGGCCGTCGCCGTTATCGAGAGCGTACTCTGTGCTCCACGGGAGACGTAATAGCCACTGGTCGGGGGCGACTGGCGGCCATAGATGTACCGCGAAAAGTAGCCGTCGAGTTCCGACCCGGCCACGGCCGTGCTCGCCTCGCGGACGGTCCCGTTTTCGAGTGGTTGCTCCCGAGTGTTCATTCGCCCGAAGACATCCTGAAAGGTCGCGTTCCCGCCCGTTTCGTTTCGAATGCGTGCATCGAGCATTGCGACCGTCGTCGCTCCTTTGCGGTAGTCACTCGTCCTGTTCCAGGTGGTCGGCCGGGAGAGGATACTCCGGTCGTGACGGCCGCTGTCTAACATGTACTCGACGCGACTGGAGTCGATATTCTCGGCGTACTCCCAGGCGAGGATAGTGCCGTAATACTCTGCGATAGCTTCCCGCGTCCACTCGGTCGCCTCGGTATTGTGATAGCGCTGTCGAGTGTGCGTGTACTCGTGGAACCACGTCGAGAGAGAGGCGTTCTGGTTCACCAGGAAGTCCGATCCGAACGTATTGCCGACCCGAAGTGGGCTGGGGACGACGAACACGGTCACGTTGTCACGGCGTTGACTGGACTCCGTTGTCGTGCGAGCGGTCCCGACGTCGAGGCGCTTGATCGCGTACGAGAGAGCATCGATTCGGCCCTGTGGATCGTCGACGGTCACGGCGGCAGGGTCGACGACCCGGACCGTCTCTCCCTCCAGGGTCCGGTTGTACTCCGTGTACGGACCGAGGTAGACGAGATCCGACCCGACGACGCCCTCACCGGCAACGGTTCGCGTCCGTTCGATGGTCGGCTGCTCATCCCCCGACCACCAGTAATGCGTGTAGAGATCCAGCGTCTGGGCGAGCGTCCAATTGCGGGCGTCGTAGGTAGTGTACCCGTCGAAGCGGTCGCTGGTCTGGTTGACCGGTACGTGAAGCGTCGCGGATGCGGGCCGCGTGTCCCCGTCCCAAACGAGCCATCGGTGCCCGTTCTCTCGTTCGACCTGCATCCCCTCAACTGAGGCGACGGTTATGTTCGCTTCGAGACGTGTCCGTATTCGGGAGATATCGCTGCCGAGTTCGTACGTGAGGGTGACGGCGACGGTCCCGCGTTCGTCGAGCCGCTCGTACTCCTGCTCGATGTGGATCGCTGTGTCACTGGTCGTTTCGTCTGCCGCGGCGATGCCAGTCGCTCCGAGCGTTCCCAGCAGGAGGACGGCGAGACAGAACCCTCGTTGGAGCGTCACTACTGGGACAAACGGGCCAGTAACCAAAAACGTTCAGTCTACATACCACTCAAGTGTTCTTGAATTCAGTTACGATTCGACTGGTTCAAACCGGTGACGGACAACCTCGCTGGTCGGGTCCCACTCGAACTCGTCGTGGACGCGTACGAGTCGCTCTTTATACGCAGCGAGGTCTGCAGACCCCTCGCGACGGGCGTCCTCGTCAGTCAGATCGCCGAGCGTCCGATGGGTTACGTCGGTGACCTCGAACCGCTGTCCGTCGATCTCGAAGGTGTCGCCCTCCGTCGCGTACTCGTGTCCACGGTGCATCTGAGTGATCGCGCCATCGAGTGCCATCCCCTGGACGTGCTGGTTGGGAAGAACCTCGCCGGGATCGATCTCTGCCATAGGCGCTCGTATGGGGCGTCGCCGGAAAAGCGTGATCGAAACGAGAGGGCCGGCAGTGCCGAAACGACAACGCTGATCGGCCGACATATGCAACGGCGAGACGGCCAAACGGACGCGCTTTTACGCGCTGGCCGTGTATCACGGTCAAATGAGTCACCCCTTCGAGGATCTCCCGACGACACCGACCGCCGAGGAGGTCATCGACAAGGCCTTTTCGCGGGCTGCCCGCGCCGGCAAAGCAAAGACCGGCATCGAGGGCCAGCAGTCGATGCTCCAGACGGCCTCGAACATCGTCTCGGACAACCTGCAAAACGTCGTCACCTCCTGGCCCGACGTCGACATGCTCGACCCCTTCTACGTCGAACTGGCTGACGCCATCGTCACCAGTCGTATCGAGGGCGAGGGCGGCATCAACGCCCTCCGCCAGCACCTCTCGGAGGTCCAGTGGGCCTCACGCAAGGCCACGGACATCCAGAGCGAGTACCAGGGTCGGATGACCACCGACGCAGACACCGCCCGCAAACTCCGCAAGCAGGCCTTCGCCCGCATCGCCGACGTGGTCGAAGAGGTCGAGGACGACCTGGCAGGCATCTCCGCCGCCCGCGACGCCCTGAAGACACTGCCGGATATCCGCCCCGACGAACCGACTATCGTCGTCGCCGGCTATCCAAATGTCGGCAAGTCCTCCTTCATCAATCACCTCACGAACGCCCGTAACGAGACCGCAAGCTATCCTTTCACGACGACCCAGATCCGCGTCGGCCACGTCGAACGCGACCGCATCCGCTATCAACTCGTGGATACGCCGGGCCTGCTGGACCGCCCGCCGGAGGACCGCAACGACATCGAAGCCCAGGCGATCAGTGCTGTCGAACACCTCGCCGACGCCATACTGGTCTTTCTGGATGCCAGCGGCAACTGTGGCTACCCGCTGGACGTGCAACTGGAACTGTGCGACGCCATCGAGGACCGCTTCGACGTGCCGGTTCTGACCATCTGCAACAAGGCCGACCTCTCCCGTGCTGTCGACGCCGACCACTACATGAGCGTCACCGAAGACGAGAACGTCGACGGGGTGCTCGACGCCGCTATCGACGCCGTCGACTACGAAATCGAACTCCCATACGACGACTCTTGATCGACGGCAATCGTAAGTCCTTAGCCACACCTCCTCTCACTGTAAATCGAGGGCCGGTAGCTCAGTTGGCAGAGCGTCTGGCTTTTAACCAGACGGTCGGGGGTTCAAGTCCCTCCCGGCCCGTGCAACGAAGACGACGAGCTACGGGAGTCGGCGAGCGACAGCGAGCGGAGCAGCCCCGGACGAGAACCACGAGATTTACCACCCACAGTAACAACTGGGGGAATATGAACACACCCACAGAGCGATTCGAGGACATTTCCGAGCCACTCGGCATCGGCGTCGGCGTCGTGCTCGTCCTGATCGGTCTCGGGACCGTGTCGGGCGCGCCGTGGGCGACCAACGGCGACATCGTGGCGTCGATACTCCAGATACTGGGCGTTATCCTGACGATGGCGCTGGGTGCGGGCCTGGCATACGTTAGCTGGTCCGGGCGAGAGTGAACGACGAGTGCTAGCCTCGGACGGGGAGGTAGGCAGTCGAGAGAACCGTCAGTGCCGAGAGGAAACTGACGATGACGATGCCCCAGAGTCCGTTGACCCGTTCGTCGAACGTGTGGCGCGCGTCAGTGGTCTGGGCGTAGTCACCGTACTGGTTGCTCGGAACGAGTTTGACTTCCTCTTCGCCAGTGTAGTGGGCGAAGTACTGCTGGCCGTTCGTGAGGGTCACGTTCTGGCCTTCACCGAGTTCGACAGACTGCTCTTTCGCGCCAGTCCATTCGAGCTGGACTTCCGCCGCCGTCACGTTGGTGATGGTCGCGTCGTTGCCCTCATATGGGATGGTATCGCCTTCGGCGAACTCGCGGGTGGTGTCGTTCTGGCGGAGCGTGAACGTCGAGACGTCGGTTTCGTTGGCGATGGCGACCTGGTAGCTCTCGTTTTCTATTTCGACTGTCGAGTTGTTCTCGATTGTGTCCGTGTAGAGGAACGACTCGTTGGTCCAAGAGAGTTCGGAGACGAGTGCTCCACCACCGCCGTGGCCACCTTCCGAGTGGCTGATCTCCGAGAGCGTGTACTGCTTGCCATCGAGTGTCGCGTTCCCTTCGCTCTCGACCGTCGTTCCATCCAGCTGATACTGTGGCTGGTGGGTCTGTTCGGCGACGCCGATGTAGGCGTACGCCCCGGCACCGACGACCAGGAAGAACACGAAATAAATCGCCGCGGCTCGTCGTTGCATGTCCGGAATGTCGGAAGCGCCAGCCTATAACGATTATCTTTTCCAGCGCACGTGTGCGAGCCGTCCGCAAGAGAAACGCTTAGGCACGACCGGTCAGGAGTCGGGATGTGCAACGCCGAACCGTCGTCGCGTGACCGAAGCCATCAGGTAGATGCGGGGACAAGCGACGGTCGATGTGGTGGCTTCCGCTGCACACAGCGCCATACGCCGCGAGTGGTGGCGTGCTCGCGCTGGTGACCGTGGGGACGCTCGGGTCGGCGCTCCTGCTTGGCCTGGGTGTCGCCGCGTTCCTCAGGCGACAGTCCCGACCCTACCTGCTGGTCGCGCTGGCGCTCGGCGCGCTCTTTGGCCGGTCTGCCGTGGCCGCCCTCTCGCTGACCGGGACCATCGACCTGCAGGCCCACCATCTGCTCGAACACGCGCTCGACGTGGTGCTTGCCGCACTCGTCATCGGCGCGGTGTACTACGCCAGATCACTCCGACCGACACCCGAGACATGACCGAGACACGAAGACGACTCCGCGACCACGTTCACACCCATCCGGGTGCCCACTTCAACGCGCTCACGCGGGCGCTCGACCTGGCTCCGGGGCAGGTCCAGTACCACCTCAAGAAACTCCGGGACCGTGATGCCGTCGTCGAGGAGCGACTGTACGGCAAGACCCACTACTACCCGCCGGGGTTCGACTGCTGGGAACGCCACGCGATTGCCCTGCTCCGTCGCGAGACGGCCCGCGACGTCCTCGTGGTGCTACTCGACGGGGGACCGGCGCGACCGGCCACCGTGGCCGAGGCAGTCGGCATCGCTCGCTCGACGCTCTTCTATCAGACAGAACGACTGATCGAGCAGGACCTCGTCGAGAAGCGAACCGACGACGGCCGGGTAACACTGGCCGTGTGTCGGCCGACCGCGACGGCCCAACTGCTCGATGAAATCGATCCGTCGATACCAGAGCGTCTCCTCGACCGGTTTACGCGACTCGTCGACGACCTGCTGGAGACAGACAACCGAGAGTGACAGTTCCGGACAACGGCATCCAGCGCCGTCGATATCACTCGACGGTTAGCGAGATGTCGGCCATCGACAGGAACGCAGTCTCGTAGCCCTCGTGACGAGAGACCTGTGGTGACGAGTCGACGGTGATCGTCAGGTCGTCGCCGGATTCGACGACGTCGACCTCGGCTCCGTAGTGGTATCCCCGTTCGGGATCGATTGCACTCGACAGCGGCCCCTCGAACACCGTCTCGCCGTCCCGAGAGAGTGTTGCCGAGAGGGACAGCTGGGGCAGGACGTAGCGGTTGTACGGTGTGCGCGGGGAGACGACAAGGGACGGATTCCCGTCGCGTTCATCGACTGCCACGACGACCGTCGCGTCGCCGCTCTCGCCACTGCCGAGCACGCGGCCCGGGAGGTCGGAGTTGGCGGGGGCGGCGGAGCGGGGCATCGACATCTCCATCGGGTCGAGAGCCCCGCGCTCGCCAGCGTTGTCGAGTTCCCGGAACGAGATCTCGTCGCGGGCCGCCTCGCTGTACTCCCACTCGAACTCGGCGGTGACGGCGTCGTCGAAGCGGCCCTCGAAGTCACCGAGACGCTGGATCGACAGGCCGCCCGTCTCGACGGTGACGGTGTAGGTGCCGTCGCCGTCCAGCACGACGTTGTCGCCGTAGTGAAAGCCCATGTTCTGAGAGAGCATCGTCCAAGGGGTCCGGCTGTCGACTTCCGTGCCGTTCTTCGTGATCGTCATCGAAAGACCGCTCCGGACCGGTAGGACCCGTTTTGAGTCGGGATCCCAGATACTGGCCATCAGGTGTACGTCGGCGTCGCCCGGCGAGACTCGTTCGACGCCGCCCACGTCCATCGTCCAGAAGCGATGGGCGTAGGAGTACATCAGGCCGATCATCCGGTCGCCAGCGTCGGTCATCCCGATCATCTCCATGCCCTCGACGTGGGTCGGGTAGTAGACGGCGTTGGGCCGGTCTTCGAGGACCGGTGGCTCACCGGTCGACTGGCGTTCGAAGAGGCCAGAGCAGCCAGCCAGCGACCCCAGGCCGACACTCCCAATCCCACCGAGGACTGCTCGTCGCGTCGCGTCAGATCCGTTCATACGACCGCTTGGACCACCGTGCTCTATAGCGATGTGGTCCAACTGTCGAACGAGAGGCGCGTTTCGAGTCGACTCGTCAGATCAGGGATCGGGACGCGGGAGGGCACGAAGCGAGCGAGGCGGGAGCAGGTAATTGCCGCGGCGCTCGACGGTCATGTACTGGAGGATGCCGTTGTTGAGACGGGTGCCGACTGACGCGTCCTCACTCACGTCGGTGCCGTTCATCGCCTTACGGGTCTCGACGAAATCGGTAATCGAGCGCTGGATCGAGAGGAAGTGGAGGCCGGCCTGCCCGCCGTCGGTCGAGTCGAAGTCTCGCCGGAGGATTCGCGGCGCGTCGTCCTCGCGGGCGCGAGCGGCCTTCTGGGAGTGACCGATCATCCCGCTGGTGCGGGCGTCTTCCTCGACGTGAGCGGGACACTCGCCGAGTTGACTGCTGTCGCCGAGGTTATCGCCAACGCCCTCGACACGGTCCTCCTCGGCGTGGGCCGGGCAGAACATCTTGGCGACGCGCTGTGAACGACTGTCCTGTTCGTACCACTGGTCGAGGTGAAGCGTGATCTTCGAGAGGTGCTGAGTCGTGCCGTCAGCGAAGGGACCCTCGGTGATGGTGACGCTGTCCTCGCTGGCCTGGTTCTTTTCGAACCCGGATTTGAAACCCATGAACAGCGGCGCGTCCTCGTCGACCGGTTCGTCGTCGGGGATGCCCTCGACGGCCTGGTTCTCGGCCGGGAGGCCGGCACCGATAAACCCGGTCCGTCGGTCCGTCCGGTCGAAGACAGTGTCCAGTCCCGACACGTCGACGCCGTTGAGTTGCGCGCGCTCACCGAGCAGTGCCTCCTCTGCACCCAGCACGACGCTGCCGTAGTCACTGGCCAGGTGAACGATGGCATCGGGTTCGTCGGGTGCCGGGTCCTCGAAGGGGGCGAGCGCTTCCGGCTGTGGTACGTCGATTCCGGCGAGGGCGGCGTCGTACCGGGCGAAGTACGCCGGCGAGTAGCCCACCGTAAAGAGGAGCCCCTCGTTGTCCCACTGGTAGGCCCGTTCGAGGCCCCGGAGTGCAGTGTCGACGGTCTCGCGGTCGCTCTCGTCTGGCGTTCCGTCGTCAGCGTAGTCGAGCAACAGGACGACGTGGTGACGTGCCATCCGGACGTTCCCGTGGTCGTCGCGGGCCAGCGCGTCGTTCCAGGCGTGTTGTCGGGCGGGCACCGCCGCCGGGTCCCCCGTCTGCAGGTCCGGCGGCGACTC
Organism: Halobacteriales archaeon QS_4_62_28; assembly: GCA_003021685.1. Lineage (GTDB taxonomy): Archaea > Halobacteriota > Halobacteria > Halobacteriales > Haloarculaceae > Halomicrobium. The sequence continues at coordinate 10,975 of PXRO01000029.1, read as the reverse complement.
CCGGTCGAGACAGGCAGACAGTGCAGCAGACCCGCCAATCGCGACGGCGGCCTTGACGAACTCGCGCCGTGAGACGCCACGCTCGCTGGGTCGCATTGGTCGGTCTATGGCCGACGACGAAAATACGATTCTGGTCCGACTCTCTAGGCGGAATGGGTGATGTATAAGTTTACATACAATTATCGAGTCGACACAGTTCACAGTAATAGATAGTTACCGTCGTTTGCTTTTAGCTGGTGTCTGTTGACGCGGCACAATACTTTTTTGTTACCAACGAGTCATCACCACAAGCGCTCGCTGGTGACCAATATATGACAGACGACAACAAACTCGGTAACACGCTTGGCTTCTCACGACGCGGTCTGCTTCAAAGTGCCGCTGGTATAACTGCCCTGTCACTTTCGGGCTGTATAGATCAACTGACGCCCAGTGGCGACGGCGGCGTCGACCCTGTCCAGGAACGGGTGACGGTCGATCCCGAGAACATCCAGGAAGGGGGGACGTTCAATGCGGTGCTCGCTTCCGGTCCAGACACGTTCGACACGGCCTACAGCAGTTCGGCCGAGGCGTCGGTCCTGCAGAACCTCGTTTACGAGGGGATGATTACGACGGATGCCTCCGGTGAGATCTATCCGTGGCTCGCCGAGACCGTCGAACAGGAAGACATTCAGGATATCGAGGTGACCGAGTACGCCGACTACATGACCTCGGTACCGTACGCCGAGGACGACGAAGGCAACACGTTCATCGACACCGACGCCCAGATCGTTATCGAACACCCGGACAACGATCCCGAGTCAGACGACGAAGCGCGGGTACTGACGGTCAACGAGACCGGCGACGCCGTCGACGACGGGACCTACGGGATGCACTTCCGGTTCGATCTCCACGAGGGGATCGAGTTCCAGAACGGCGAAGAACTGACTGCCGACAACGTCGTCAGTTCCTACGCTCGTCTCGAAAACTCACCGCTCGCCGGACAGTATTTCGACTCGCTGCTCCACGTCGCGGCCGACGGTGACTACACGGTCAACCTCTACGCCCAGATTCCAGACGCCGCCGCGATCAGGGAACTGGGTGGGTTCGACGTCTATCCCTCTGAAACCGCCGAGCTGCCACCACAAGAGATGGACCCGAGACAGGGGAACACGCCGCTTGGAACCGGCCCCTTCGAACTTCAAGAGTTCAAAGACGAGGAGTTCGTCGTCTTCTCTCGCACCGACAACTACTGGTTCGAGACGGGAATGAAAGACTGGTTCGACGGGTCTTCGGAGTTCCCGAACGGACCAGTCGTCGACGAAGTCGACATCGCCTTCGTTACCGAACCGTCTTCCCGGTCGGCCGCCCTCCAGGAAGGCGAAGTCGACATGGCCTACGGTCTCTCCGCTGACAACCTCAACAACTACCAGTCCTCCGAGGACTTCCGTGTCGCGGCGACCGACGGTGCCGGGTACACGTTCCTACAGTTCCCGGTCGAAGTCGACCCCTGGACAGACAACCGTGTCCGCCGTGCAGTCAACCACCTCATCCCGCGCGAACAGATCGCGAGTGAGATCTTTTCGGGATGGGAGAACCCTGCCTGGACGCCGCTGCCACCGGTGGCGGCCGGGACCGGAACGACCGACTACGAGCAACTCACGGAGGACAACAAGGAGTACAACGTCTATGACCCCGACCGTGCCGAAGAGTTGCTGACCGAAGCAATCGAGGAGAACGACATCGAGACACCGATAGAGGTGCCACTGGAGACAAACACCGGCAACGACGACCGGGTCCGGACGATGGAGTTGATCCAGGAGTCGCTGAACCAGATGGACCAGTTCGAGGCAACACTGGAGACCATCGAGTTCCTGGATTTCGTCACGCAACTGCTCAGCGAGAACTACTGGGACCAGGGGAAACTGGCCTTCATCGGCCTGTCTGGTGGGTTCGACGCACACGGCTACGCCAAGTCAGTCCACCATCCCGACAACTTCGCCGCGTGTTGTAATTTCCAGAACATCGACGACCAGGAACTCAACCAACTGCTCGAAGACGCCCGCTACGGCGTCGACGTGGCACAGGACCTCGAACTCCGACAGGAGCGCTACGAGGATGTCTGGGAACGCGTCCTCGAACTGAACGCGAACTCATACGGAACACACAGCACCACGAACGGTGTCGTGAGCGGCGACGTCGTCGGGTTCAACACGTTCCCGAGCACACAGGACATCATCGGCTATGGTCTGTACAATCCGGCCGACGAACAGGTTACGTACCTCGACCGATAACAGGGCCACAACCACACGACTCACCTATGGGCCTCAGACGATTCGTACTGAAACGGGTGCTGTTGACCGTCCCGATCCTGTTTGGCGTCTCCGTCATCACGTTCGTACTGGTCAACGTCGCACCGGGGGATCCAGTCGATGTCATCGTCGCGTTCAACCCCGACATTGGTCCCGCAGAGAAGGCACAGATGCGCGAGTACTACGGACTCGATCAGCCGGTGTGGGCACAGTACCTGCGCTGGGTTGGCAATCTGCTGCAGGGTGACCTCGGCGAGGCGATCACCCGGAACCGTTCGGTCAACGCCATCTTCATGTCCCGGCTTCCGGAGACAATCGTACTCGGACTGTTCGGGTGGGCCTTCGCGATCATCATCGCGATCCCGACGGGGATCTACGCCGCGGTCCGGAAAGACGAGATGGGCGACCACGTCAGCCGTATTATCGCCCTGTCGGGGATCTCGATCCCCAACTTCTGGCTCGGCCTGATGTTGATCCTTTTCGGTGCGCTGACGTTCAACCTGTGGCCCGTGCTCCCGCCGCGGAAGCCGTTGCTCCATCCCGATACACTGTGGTTCTTGCTCCTTCCGGGGATCACCATCGGCACTGCCTCGGCGTCGACGATGATGCGGATCATGCGTTCCTCGATGGCCGAGGAGATCAACAAGGAGTACGTGACGGCCGCGCGAGCGAAGGGACTGCCAGAACGGACGGTCATCCTCAAACACGTCCTCCGGAACTCGCTCATCTCCGTGACGACGGTCGCCGCGTTCCTGACTGCGGGAATCGTCTCGGGGAGCGTCGTCGTCGAGGTCGTGTTCAGCTGGCCGGGCCTCGGTCGGGAGTTCGTCCAGGCACTCAACGCCCGAGAGACCAATCTCATCCTCGCGATTACGCTGTTCACCGGGGTCGCACTCGTGATCGCGAACCTGCTTGCGGATATCGTCTACGCGCTGCTCGATCCCCGGATCAGATACGGCTAATCATGTCTACACAACGAGGACGGATACAGATCAGCGGATTCGATACGGAACGGGTCACGGAACGTGAACCGCTGTCAGCGTGGAGTGAGGCCTCACGGGGAACGACACAGAGTCGCTGGCAGCGAGCGTGGGGACGGTTCCGGCGCAACCGCGTCGCGATGATCGGCATCTGGACAGTCGCGTTCATGGTCGTGGTGACGGTCTTTGCACGCCCGGTGACGGTCGCCGGCGTGACGATCCAGCCGATATCGCTGGCACCGTACGATCCAAGCACCATCCTCTATCTGGATCCCGCTGCCGACGCTGGCCGGTTCGACCCGCCGTCGCTTACGAATCCGATGGGGACGGACGCGAACGGCCGGGACCTGCTCTCCCGGGTCATGGTCGGTGGCCGGGCGAGCATCTCGATTGGCTTCGTCGTCGTGTTCATCACCGCCAGTTTCGGGCTGGTGTATGGGGCTATCGCGGGCTACTATGGCGGCTGGGTCGACGAGATCATGATGCGATTCGTCGACACCGTCTTTGCCTTCCCCGCACTCGTCCTGGCGCTGGTGATCGTCGCCATCCTCGGCGGGGGCTACTGGCAACTCGTCGCCGCCTTTGCCTTCCCCGGATGGGCGACGTACGCGCGACTGATACGGGGAGAGATCCTCTCGGTCAAGCAAAACCAGTACGTGACTGCCGCACGGGCACTCGGGGCGCGAGACCGGTCGATCATCTTCAAACACGTCGTTCCCAACGCCGTTGCACCCCTGATCGTGCAGGCGTCGCTGTCGATTGGGACCGTCGTCATCGGCGTCGCGGCGCTTGGCTTCCTCGGACTGGGCTTCCCGCCGGGCACCCCCGAGTGGGGGACGATGCTCGATCAGACCCGCCAGACGCTCATCCAGGGTCCTGGCGGATCGATCCCCTGGTGGGCAACGGTGTTCCCCGGCGGGGCGATCTTCCTGTTCGTGATGGCGATGAACATGATCGGCGACGGCGTCAACGACGCACTCGACGCTCAGCAAGTCGGTGAAGCACCACAGGGCGGTGGTGAGTGATGGCGCTGCTGGAAGTCGAAGATCTGACGGTGAATTTCTACACCGAAGAGGGTGTCGTGACGGCCGCCGACGAGGTGTCCTATCGCGTCGAACGCGGCGAGAAGTTCGGCATCGTCGGCGAGAGCGGGGCCGGCAAGAGCGTCACCTCGATGTCGCTGATGCGGTTGATCGAGGACCCAGGCCGGATCGAGAGCGGCGAGATCCGGTTCAAGGGTGAGGATATCCTGGAGATGAGCGAAACAGAGGTCAGGGAACTCCGGGGCAACGAGATCGCGATGATCTTCCAGGACGCACAGACGGCACTCAACCCCGTTTTCACCGTCGGCGAGCAGATCTCGGAAGCGATCCGACACAATCTCGGCTACGACGACGACAAAGCCCGCGAGCGGACGATCAGACTGCTCGACGAGGTGGGCATTCCGGAGGCCGAAGCGCGGTACTCCGACTATCCCCACGAGTTCTCCGGCGGGATGCAACAGCGGGCCGTCATTGCGATGGCGCTGTCCTGTGACCCGGACCTGCTGATCGCCGACGAACCGACGACTGCACTGGACGTGACTATCGAGGCAAAGATCCTCGACCAGATCGAGGAACTCGCCGAGGAGTTCGACACGGCCATCCAGTTGATCACCCACGACCTGGGCGTCATCGCGAAGGTCTGTGACAGGGTGATGGTGATGTACGCCGGCAAGCCCGTCGAGAAGGCCGCGGCCGAAGAACTGTTCTACGACCCGAAACACCCCTACACGGTCGGGCTGATGAGTTCGATCCCGCGGATCGGTGACACCCGTGACCGACTCCAGACGATTCCGGGAACGATGCCCGATCTGGTCGACGTACCGACTGGCTGTAGCTTCCACCCCCGGTGTCCCTACGCCGAAGCGGCGTGTACGCGGAAAGAGCCGAAACCGGTCGATCCCGACACCGGCATGGACGCGACCGGGACTGACGCCGACCGGGCGGCCGCCTGCCTGGCGTACACCGGCGATCTGGCCGGGGAACTGGACTATACCGTCGAAGTACAGGGTGAAGACCCGCGCCTGCAACTGGGTGATCACCGTGAGTAGCATGGGCGAGCCAATCCTCCGGACGGATGGGCTGACAAAGTACTTCGAGACGGACGAGGGGTTCGTCGACAGACTGCTGGGCCGGAGCCAGCTTGTCAAGGCCGTCGACGGCATCGACATCGAACTGCGCGACGGCGAGACGCTTGGCGTCGTCGGAGAGAGTGGGTGCGGGAAGACGACGCTCGGCCGGACGCTCCTCCAGTTGATCGAACCCACCGACGGGTCTGTATACTACAACGATGGCGAGCGAGAGACCGAGCTGACGAACCTGTCGAGTGGCGAACTCCGTGCTCTGCGCACGGACCTCCAGTACATCTTCCAGGACCCGTTCTCGAGCCTGAACCCGCGTCTGACCGTCGGTGACATCATCGGCGAACCGCTGGACATCCACGACATCGCGACCGGCGAGGAGCGAACCGAGCGCATCTACGAACTGCTCGAAACGGTCGGGCTGAACCCGAGTCACACCCACCGATACCCCCACGAGTTCTCCGGCGGCCAGCGCCAGCGGATCGGCATCGCCCGGGCGCTGGCGGTCGATCCGAACGTCATCATCTGTGACGAACCGGTTAGCGCACTCGACGTGAGCGTTCAGGCCCAGATCCTCAATCTGCTGGAGGACCTGCAAGACGACTTTGGCCTCTCCTATATCTTCATCGCCCACGACCTGAGCGTGGTCGAGCACATCTCCGACCGCGTGGCAGTGATGTATCTCGGCGAGATCGCCGAGATCGGGACGACCGAGGACGTGTTCGCGCCGCCACACCACCCCTACACGGAGGCGTTGTTGTCGGCGATTCCGGAACCGGACCCGCTCTGGGAGAGCGACCAGACGTTCCTCTCGGGGACCGTCCCGTCACCGATCGACCCGCCCAGTGGCTGCCGGTTCCACACGCGCTGTCCCCGTATCGTCCAGCCTGCCGAGTACGACCTCGACCAGTCGGAGTGGCGCTCGCTGATGAATCTCAAACACCGGCTGGCAGACGGCGCGACACTGGCGTCGCTCACCGCCGTTGTCGGTGACGACGAGGACGGAACTGTCGATCCGACGACGGTGTCCAGAGCCGAACTCGACACGCTCGTGCGCCGCGAGTTCGGCCTGCCCGACAGGCTCGGCGATCAGACAGCCAGCGCCGCCTTCGAGGACGTACTCGAACGGCTTGCAGCCCGAGATATCGAGGGGGCACGAAAGCGAATGAACGAAACCGTCGAGTCTCCGTGTGAAACCACCCATCCGGAACTCGTCCCGACCGGTGACACCCAGAAAATCGCCTGCCTCCTCTACGACGACGAGTACGAACAGCCCCCACCCGAACTGAGCGGCGAGGCCGCGACAAGTAATTGACAGGGACCATTGTACACCTCACTGCCCGTTCCAGGCGAACGTTTTTGTCCGTAGCAATCTCGATATAGCGTAATGCGCCGCCTGTCCGATTTCACCAGTGGACGGCAGGACATCGAGCCGTTTACCCGTGATCGAGACGACGTCAGCCCGCAGTCGATGCGGTCAATCGACGGTGGGTTCCTGAGTCGGTTGTTGGTCCCCCAGTGGCTCAAGCGACGGGCAATCACTGTCGAGATTGCGACGCCACAGACGGCGTACGCCCTGGGAGCGCAGATCCCGTTCGAGGTGACGATGAAAAACCGGCTGCCGGTGCCGGTCACCCTCACCACGCGCTCGCCCGTGCTGTGGACGTGGACCGTCGACGGCCTCACCGAGGCCTCCCACGTCGAACTCCGCGATCCACCGGACGAGACGGGCGAGTTCAGTTTCAGCCGGGGGGAGCGCAAGCGCTTTTCGGGCCGCTGGACACAGAAGTTCCGCGTCGCCAGGCGCGAATGGGAGCCAGCGACACCCGGTGAATACACGCTCGGTGCGAGTATCAACGTCGATACGGCCGAGCAGGACGCCGTCGGTGACGAGACGACGGTTCGACTGGTGCCAGAGTAAGGACGGGTAACGAATCGAACGAGGCCGTGTGTATTAGTAGCACCCCCTGCATTAGGCGTGTGTATGGCAGACATCCCCGCCGCTGACCGGATTCGACGGCCGGAATACACCGGCGACAACCGTTGCCTGCCGTGTACAGCCGTCAATCTCGGCATCGCCAGCCTCATCAGTGGCGTCGTCGCCCTCGCCTCGATCCCGGTCGCCGTCGCGCTGTTTGTCGCGTCCATGCTCGCGATCTATCTCCGCGGGTATCTCGTCCCAGGGACGCCGGCACTCACGAGACGATACCTGCCCGAATCCGTCGCGGCGTCCGTTGGGGAACATCCGGTCGACGACACGCCGGAGTTCGAGACCCTCGAGAAACTCGACGACCACCGCGAGAACGCCGTCGAACCCGAGCAGTTCCTCCGCGACGTGGGCGTCTTCGAGGACGGCGACAAAGGGCGACTCACCGAGACGTTCACTGCCAGTCGACGGGCGGCCCTGGAGCGCCGCGATCGATCGGCCGCCAGCGACCCCGGCGTAGTGGCCGGGTTGTTCGACGATCCCGACGATATCTCGTTCGAGGACCGTGCGTACCCGGCGGTGAACGTCGACAGGCGGATCCGCTCGTGGCCGAGCGAGGCCGCACTACTTGGTGACGTGGTGACCGACGAGGCCCTGTCGGCGACGACCGACCGGTGGGCGTCGGTGCCAATCGAACAGCGTCTCGACATCCTCGAACTGCTCCGTCAGGAGTACGACGCGTGTCCGGCCTGTGGCGGCCCGCTCGAACGGAGTCCCGACACAGTCGAGTCGTGCTGTGGCGTCTTCGAAGTAATCGCCGTCCGCTGTCTGGATTGTGGCGACCGACTGCAGGAGTTGCATCCGAGTTCGCGGGCGGCGACACTCGATCTGGGATGAGACGAACCACGCGGTTTTTTCTCACCGACGCGCGATCCCTCGAATACGATGACTTCGTTCAAGACGCTCGACGATCTCGACGACGGGCAGCGTGTGCTCGTTCGCCTCGACCTGAACTCGCCGGTCGAGGACGGTGCGGTACAGGACAACCGCCGGTTCGAACGCCACGCACAGACGGTTCGGGAACTCGCCGACCGCGGGTTCGAAACGGTGCTGCTGGCCCACCAGGGCCGACCCGGTCGCGACACGTTCGTCTCGCTGGAACAGCATGCCGACATCCTTGCGTCTCATGTCGGCCACGAAGGCGCAACTGACAGGCGCGACCGCGGAACGAGCGAGGGGGCTGAGCCCGGGAGCGACGACGTGCAGTTCGTACCAGACACATTCGGCGAGGACGCACTCACCGCCATCGACGACCTCGACGCCGGCGAGATCCTGCTGCTGGAAAACACCCGGATGTGCGACGAGGAACTCCCCGAGGAGGACCCAGAGGACAAAGCCGAAACGGAGTTCGTCCAGACGCTCGCCCCGAGATTCGACGCCTACATCAACGACGCGTACTCGGCGGCCCATCGTTCGCACGCCTCGCTGGTCGGGTTCCCACTCGCCTTGCCGGCCTACGCCGGACGCGTCATGGAAACCGAGTACGAGGCAAACACCGCCATCGCAGAAAAGGAGTTCGACGGCCAGGTGACAATGGCCGTCGGGGGCACCAAAGCGACTGACGTCATCAACGTGATGAACCACCTCGGCGAGACGGTCGACGATTTCCTGCTGGGCGGGGTCGCGGGGCAGTTGTTCCTCCGCGCGGCGGGATACCCGGTCGGGTTCGACACCGATCCCGACACGGACCTCTTCGACAGCCAGTGGGAGGAGAACCACGAACTGATCGGGGAACTCCTCGAAGAGCGGGGTGACCAGATCACGCTGGCCTCGGACATGGCCTACGAGGGCGAGGACGGCGACCGAGCGGAAGTCGACCTGTCAGACTTCGAAGAGAGCGACACGGACTACATGGACATCGGCACCGACACCGCCGAGGGGTACGCCGAGGTCGTGCGTGACTCGGAGGCCGTCTTCCTCAAGGGGGCACTCGGCGTCTTCGAGGACGAACGCTTTGCCACCGGGACGGTCACCGTCCTCGAAGCCATCGCCGAGACCGATTGCTTCTCCGTGGTCGGTGGCGGCGACACCTCGCGGGCCATCGGGATGTACGGGATGAGCGAAGACGACTTCGACCACGTCTCTATCGCCGGCGGCGCATACATCCGTGCGCTCACGGGTGCAGACCTCGTCGGTGTCGACGTGCTCCAGCGCCAATAGGTCGGTGAGAGCGGCCCTGGCCGGCGAGGTCGAGTTCCGAGAACCGTAGCTGCTACGCGGATGCCGACGGCTAGTCGTCGCTGGCGGCGTCGTGTGTCGACACGTCGGATTTCGCATCGATGCCGAGCAAGCCGCTGCCGACGCCCAGTGCGTCGTTGGTCCGGCGGATACTCGTTTCCTTGCCGGCAATGCCGGTGATCGCCCGGATGGCGTCGATGCTCTCGGGGACGACATCGGCCTCCTGATGGATGGCCTGGAACAGATAGCAGTCGCCACGGCCGCCGGTGGTCGGTTCGACCGTGATCGATTCCGCCCAGATGCAGTTCTCCCAGATGTCACCGCGCGGGCGACCTGCATCGCGAGTGAACTCCTTTAATTTGCCCGCGCCGTCGATACCGAGGCGTTCGGGAACGAGCAGCAGTCTGTTCTCGGCAGCGAGCAGGTTCCGGACGGCACCGGCCGTCGGGGTGGTCTCCAGCGTCAGATTGACCGCGTGGATGTGCATCAGCGTCGCCGGCACCTTCATCCCCATCGTGTCGATATCGAGGTCGGGAAACACCGTTTGGATGTCCGGGCCGTGGTGGGACGGGATCGAGACGGGATCCGGCAGCGTGTCGTTGATGGGGCCGCGCCCGGTCTGTGAGGGATCACCGCCGCGCCGGACCAGCGTTGCCCGGACCTTCTCGATCCCAAAACGGTCGTCGATGGGTGCGAGCAATCGGGAGAGGCCGGTCGTGTTACAGGAGACCACCCGGACGCTGTCGGCACCCACGGCTTCGTCGTAGTTTGCGCGGGCGTTGAAACTCACCGGCGCGACGCTTGCGTCTTCACCGCCCTGGAACACTGCTGGCGTCTCGAACTCCTCGTAAAGCGAGCGATTACTGGCCCCGACACCGCCGGGGGTGGCGTCGACGACAACGTCACTCTCGTCGACGAGATGGCAAACGCGGCCGGCCACGTCGATGTCGGCGCTGGTGAACGGACGGGTGTCTTCGCCAGCGACAAACAGCGAGTAGCCACGATCACGGGCGATCTCGGCTTCGTAGTCTGGTGTGCGTTTGGCGACGCCGGCGACGGTCATATCTGGTTGTGCACGGACGGCATCGGCAACGCGTTTGCCGATCGTGCCAAAACCATTGATGCCCACACGGAGCATAGACGAACGTTCGCGCGACCAGGTTATATTCTTTATGTTCAATCGTGATAATAACTTACTCACTTCGGAGTACACTGTCACTGTGGGGCTCTCCCGCACGGAAGATGCGGGGATCGTTCGCCACCCACGTGGCACAGCAAAGAGCCGCCATAGTATGACATCCTCCTCGGCGTAAACGCCGAGGTTTCCCCACGCTCGGGGTCGGGCCGGTCCCGACATCGACGGAGGCAAGATTCCGCCGCATGGGCGTACTCTGGTCTGTGCTCGGTACTTCGGCCCTTT
>PXRO01000028.1 GCA_003021685.1 Halobacteriales archaeon QS_4_62_28 | reverse complement strand
GATTTCGGCCAGCGAGAGACCGAACTCGTCGGCCATCGGCCCCGTGAAGGGCGCGAAGGAGAACCAGATCAGAAAGGAGAAGTTGAACCCGACGGTCGCTAGGAGCAACGTTCGCCACTTGGTCATCCTGATCAGTCCCATCGGTACTGCCCTCCATCTTCGCGACCACGGCCACCTATCGAACTATCACGATCTTCCGTTTTCGACTGCTTGTCAACATATTTTCCAGATATCATCGTATTCGTTCACCTATGTACAGATAATCTGGATGCATCCAACCTATATAGTTCTGACTGTTTATTTTTGCAAGTTTACGGCGACACCTCCGAACGGCTGATCAATATTAGGACGGATATTCTCTGTATAAGGGAATAAAGCGTTCAGAAACTGGACGGAGAACTGTTCACACCTGCAGTTTCTCACCGTCACCATCTCAACATTTGCCACACCGGGTGGCCCGCTCGGTTGCCGGACGTGCGCGTCAGGTGCGTTAGTCATTGGCCGTTACTGGCTCGGGTTCACCGACGGCGTCGAACTGGGTAGGGGCGGCAAGACGGACGGCACACTGCTTGAAGTTCGGCTCCTTGGACTGTGGGTCAAGTGCGTCGATGGTCAGGCGGTTCGTCGCGGGGTGGTGGATCGGCAGCCAGACCAGGCCCTCGGGCACTGCGGGGTCGGGTTCGACTGTCGCCTCGGCCCCACCACGTCGCGAGGCGACGACGACGCGGTTGTCCTCGATGGCTTCGCTTTCGGCCACTGTTTCGGGGTTGATCCGTGCCCGGACCGGACCGGGGTCTTCGACGTTCCGCGACCGGATTCCGGTGTTGTAACCGTCCGGTTCGCGGGCGGTCGTCAGCGTCAGCGGGTACTCCTCGTCGACGGGTTCGGGCAGCGATTTCTGGTGGCCCGTCGAGAACTGTGCCAGGCCCGAGGCCGTCGGGAACGACCACGAGGTGTCCTCCGAGTCCGAATCGGCACTCTCGCCAGCGTCGCCCTCGTAGTACCGATACCCCCCGCCGTTGTCGGCGTCCGGCGCGGGCCAGCGCACCGCTTTCTCTTCGTCGAGGCGCTCGTAACTGATCCCGCTCATGTCGGCGACGGTGTCGGCGGTCAGGGCGGCGAGTTCGTCGAACACCACCTCGGGGTCGGGGTCGGGGTCGGGAAAGAGGTCCGGGAACAGTCGCGCACCGACAGTGGCGATGATCCGGCGGTCGCTCCAGACGCCACTGGCGGTGTCGGTCGCCGCCCGCACCCGCGAGACGGTCCGCTCCATGTTCATCGTCGTCCCGCCACACTCTCCCCACGTCGCCGCCGGCAGGACCACGTCGGCAATCGCTGTCGTCTCGGTGTGGAACGCGTCCTGTGCCACGACGAACGTCTCGCCGAGGCGCTCGCGGGCCGCGCTGGCGTCGGGCATCCCCGCGACAGGATTGGTGGCGACCGTCCAGACGGCCTCGACATCGTCGCCGACGGCCTCGACGACACCGACCGGGCCGGGACCAGCGCTGTCGGGCAATCGGCTGACTGGGACTTCCCAGGTGTCGGCGACCAGTTCGCGCTCGTCGGGGTCCTCGAACGGTCGCTGGCCCGGCCAGGTCCCTTTCGAGGAACAGACGCGGGTCCCCATCGAGTTGGCCTGGCCGGTCAGCGAGAAGGGGCCGCCGCCGGGTCGGAGGTTCCCGGTGGCGAGCGTGAGGTCGATCAGCGCACGCGAGAGGTCGGTCCCCTGGACGTGCTGGTTGACCCCCATTCCCCAGTAACACAGCGCCCGGCAGTCGAAGGCAGCGGCGAGTTGCTCGACCTGCTCGACGGGGACGCCCGCTTCGCTGGCGGCGGCCTCGCTGTCCGGCAGCGACCGACGTAACTCCTCGAACCCCTCGGTCGCCGCGTCGATGAACTCGGCGTCGAGTCGGTCGGTCTCGACGAGTCGGGCGAGGACGGCCCGCGCGAGTGCCAGGTCCTTGCCGGGGTCGGGCGCGACGTGGGTGTCTGCGTGCTCGACGGTCTTAGTCGCGACCGGATCGACGACGAGCATCTCCCCGTCCTCGCTTGCGGCCTGGCGAATCCAGCGGAACATCACGGGGTGGGCTGTTGCCGGGTTGGCCCCCCAGATCACGTGGGTGTCGGCCCGCCCGATGTCCTCGTACGTGCAGGGGGGCGCGTCACTGCCGAAGGCCTGGTAGTAGGCCGTCACCGCACTGGCCATGCACAGCGTCGTGTTCGCGTCGTAGTAGGGGGTCCCGAACCCGCCACGGGCCAGTTTCCCCAGCGCGTAGGCGGCCTCGTTGGTCTGCTGGCCGCTGCCCAGGATGGCCACTTCGCCGTTACCGTTTGCGCGCCGGAACGCCTGCAGAGCCTCCGAGAAGGCCACGTCCCACGTCGTCGAGACGAGTTCGCCGTCTCGTCGGACCATCGGACGGGTCAGCCACTCGCCGTCGGGGTCCTGAGTTTCCTCGACGCCGCGCTGACACGCAAGCCCCTGATTGACCGGATGGGCAGCGTCACCCCGCACTGTATCGATCCCGTTGCCGATGTCTGCACCCCGCTGGAGGTGCCCACAGCCGACGGCACACCGCATACAGGTCGTCGGTATCCAGTTGCTCATCGGTACCGGTCGTTGACCGAGAATCTCGCTTGACGATCCATGTGTTATTCAATTACTATATGCAAGAACACCCATCGACAAAACCTTGTGGATTACGAACGGCCACTATTGACGATCACAATGGACAAATGATGGGTCGGCATTTCTCCGAGTGATGGCGACTACCGCTCGTGGGCCCAGACGGCGTCCTCGACGGTCACTTCCTTCTTGAACAGCGGCACCTCTTGCTTGAGTCGGTCGATACCGTCCTCGACGGCGCGAAACGCTTCACGCCGGTGCCCGGCCAGGATGACGACGAAGACGATGTCTTCGCCGGCCTCGACGACGCCGGTCCGGTGGTGCAGGGCCGCCTCGAAGACCCCGTCGCGGGCACACAGGTCCTCCCGAATCCCCGCCATCGTCTCGTCGGCGACGCCCTCGTACTTCTCGAATTCGAGACACTCGGTCGCCGCGTCGTCGGGGTCGTCGTGTTCGCGAACGCGGCCGGTGAACGTCGCAATCGCGCCGGCGCGGTCACTGTCGTCCGAGCGCTTGACCCGTGCAACGAGCGAGCCAAGCGTCTCGTAGGGTTCGGTCTCGTGCAGTCGCTCGACGAGACTCCCGATGTCAATGTCGCCGGCGTCGCTGCCGACGGCCAGTCGCTCTCCGGCGTGGTCACGCCCGCCCAGTGCGACGGTCGGAATCCGGGCCTCCGAGTACCCTTCGACGACGGCGTAGTCGTACTCCGGTGCGAGGTCGGCAAGCGTCCCCGACAGATCACGCTGCTGGCCGGTCGCGAACCACGTCTCCGCTGCGATGCCGTAGGTCGTCGCCGCGCCCGCCGCACGATGGCGGGCCGTGTCCTTGCCAGCGGTGTCAATCGCCGGCGCGTGGGTCATACGCTTAACCGTTGCGACGCGGCCGCGGTCGGCAAGGCAACGGCACAACTGCTCTGTGAGGGTTGTCTTGCCCAGGTCCGACGGGCCAGCGATCCCCAGAACGTACATATCCATACTCACCGCCGAAGCTACGTATACGTTGGCGTCGGCACAAAAACGTGTGCTGGCTCCGTTATTCGCACTCGACGATGAAGCCGCCAGCGGCTTCGAGCACTTCCTCTTTGGCCTTCGGTTCGTCGAAGGCAGCAGGGAACGGGTCGTCGTCGTTGAGGACGTTGAGATACGAGGCGTGGCGTGCTTCGACTGTCGCGATGGTCGCACCAGCCGTCACCAGGTCCGTGTTCTCGATCTTACCGATGGCACCGTCGTAGGCCGAAACGCCGGTATTTTCCAGAACTGCCGCGACAGCGATGAAATCGTCGACAGCCTCGATCTGGAAGTCGTAGCACGCTTCGCCAACTGGCTCCCCGCCGAGATCTTTGATGACATCCGTCAGCGTGTCGACGTGGGTCTTCTCGTGGTCGCGAATGTCGACGAAGTTCGGTCGCACGTCCTCCATGACACGATTACCGAAGCCGTTGAGCGATTTCGCCTGCCTGAAGTCTGCACAATCGAATCGCTTGAGACTGTCGCGGTAGAAGGCGTACTCGAGGTGTTCGAGCGTCAGTGCGAAATTCAATACGTCCACGTCACTGGTCTCACTGTCTGAATCCTCGCTGGCGAGTGCAGTGTTCGAACTACCGATTGCCAGCGCGAGCGCACCGGCACCCAGCGTCGCCGACCGCTGGAGGAACGACCGCCGTGATGAACCGCTTGATTGTCGAATGCCTGATACGATCTCGTCGTCGTCCATGGAAGATGATTCCATACAACAGTGGTTGTCAGTTTTACCGAAAAGGATTCGCCGAACTGGGACCCAATTCCGCCCCTAATTGCTCGTCTGAACGCCTCTACCACCGAATATTGAAAATAGACCTATATTCTGGATCGTCTACTGGCCACCTACTCACCAACCGCTACGCACTTCCTTGTGACGGCTGGCTCCAGTCAAAAATATCAGATATGTATAACAGTGTTACCGAGGGCGTCATACAACGGTTCTCATACCCGTTCTTTACTTCCTCAATTCGCTCAGTGTAGCGACCTTTTCTATCGTCGGGTGTTCTCGCTCGCTACGCTCGCTCCGGGCACCACTCCTCAGAAAACGTCGATGAAAAAGGCCGAGCGCTTCGCGCTCGGTGAATCGCGCGAACTACCGGGTCCTTCGGACCGCTCGTTCACGCGAATGCTCACAGTCAATCCGCAGATATACTGAGCAGCCGATTCGTTTTTGATAGTCCTGAAACTAACCACCGTACGAACTGTTCTCTGACACCCTGGTGTTACCGTCTATTTTGCTGTGTCGTTGCCGGTCGTTCCTGCCGTCGTCCGATTGGGTATAACTTGATTGTCGACGGGGACAATCGCCCAGACACGGATGTATCGTCGCTCCACGGCACGAGGGCCGAGACCGTTGGCGCGAAGACGAACGCAGTCCCAGTGCGTTCGCGAGTGCGATGAGTGACCCCCAGACGACGGCTCGACGAACGAACTGGGGGAATCTGGCGGTCGCGCTGGGTGTCACACTGGTCGGCGGTGCTCTTCTCGGGGGCCTCGTGTATGCAGAGGTGACGACCACTGTGACGAGAGCCGATTTCGACGCCTACCAGCAAAACTGCGACGACCTGGCGGGCCAGACCCGTCTCGTCGAGAGCGGCGGCATCGGCATGGAGCGCGTGCGGTTGAACCAGACTCACGTCGACGCGTGCGAGCAGATGACGCTCGTCGACTACCGGCAACAGCGACTGCAATCGATGCAGTCGACGCCGCTGAACGCCGCACAGTGGGCGTGGTTCGGCACCGGCGGCGTCGTCATCACTGTCGTCGGCGTCGTTCTGCTGGGCCAGGAACTCGCTGCCCGCTAAGTTCTGCTTGTCACGAAGCGAGTCACACTCCCGTCCGACTGTTCAAAAAGACCGATTCGTGGGTACTATTCAGATGAGCAACCGTGCCGAATACATCAGAGACACTGAAAGCCCTCGTACAGTTGCAGTCCCGCGGCTCGCTGCGCGCGCTTCGCGTGCTTGCCACGAGGGACTCTCCGAGTCCCTCGGCCCGTGTG
>PXRO01000027.1 GCA_003021685.1 Halobacteriales archaeon QS_4_62_28 | reverse complement strand
ACGCTCGAACTGATCGCGAAGTTCGAACATGTCGCCACGGCGAGCGTCCTCGACGCCGCGGTCCCGCATGGTCTCGACGAGTGCGTCGCTGACTTCGATGGCGACAGTCTCGAAGCGCTCCTGGAAGTAGAGCGTGTGTTTGCCTGTCCCGGCGCCCAGGTCCAGTAGCGGCCCGTCGAGCCAGGATTCGAGCCACTGTGTGTGCTCGTCCACGTCGAATTCCTCGAAATAGAATTGTTCGATTGGATGTTCCTCTGTTTCCTCGCCGTCTCGCTGGACGAGTGGCTCCGTTCGCTCACCGAGATGGTGGTCACGCACTGCGCGACCGAAGGCGTCCGGCATACGCCGCTGTTCTCGTGCGTGTTCATTATGTGTTATTGTGACACGGTCTCGTGTGGCAGACTGCGCCGCATCACGACAGTTTCAGGGCCCCAATTTCGCTCTCCTCGCCGAAGTAGAGTCGATCCGTCCCGAGTGCAGGGGTCGTCAGTTCGGCGTCGCCGGCGAACTCCCAGCGTCTGTCGCCGGTCGCCCGGTCGAGGGCGACGACGTGACGGTTCCGGTCCTCGTCGCCGGCCGACTTGTGGAGCAGGAGTGTCTCACCAGTGACGCCGACTGGTCGCGCGAACTCCACGTCGAGATCCGTCGTCCACACCACGTCGCCGCTCTCGACGGAGACCGCCGCAGCGGTGCGACTGGAAACGTACATCGTCCCGTCGACGACGGGCGCGTCGTACAGCGCCATTGGAAGGTCGGCGATCCATTCCGTCTCACCGGTTTCCGGATCGAGTCGAGCGATCTTTTCGCCGCCACCGACGATGAGGCTGTCATCCACGGCATGGGTGGTGTAAGCGCGCCACTCTGGCGCGAACGTGAATCGCTGCTCGCCCGTCGTGGCGTCGATACCGTGTACCACGGGTTGCTCGAAGTCTTCGGCACTGACGAGGGCGACCGTCTCCCCGACGACTGCGAGCGTGTTGAACTGGTACTCTGGGATGTCGTACGTCCACTTCGTGGTGCCGTCGGTGCCGACGGCGTACAGGCGTCGAAACACGGGAATGTAGATGGTATCGCCGGCCACGAAACCGCCTCTGTTGTCCCCGATTTCGACGGACCACTCTTTCGTGCCGTCGGCCAGTGACAGTGCATAGAGCGTCTGGCCGTCGGACTGCAGGTGGTCGTCGGTCGAAGCGACGAACGCCGTTCCGTCGCTGACGCCGACGATACCGAGCCACCAGTCGTCGGGTTCGAACCGCCACTGCTCCGTGCCGTCCCCGGCCGCGAACGCGACGACCGTGTGATGCTCGTGCAGCGCCGTCTGGCCACTGACAGCGAGAACCGACTCGTCGGCGACGACCGGTGCGTCCTGAATCGGTGCGTCAGTCCCGGTCGTCCATTGGCTGACTCCGCCGTCACGTGACAGCGCCACGACTGTGCCGGACTCGGTCCCGGCAAACAGTCGATCCGTCCCTATGGCCGGGCGGTGTTCGACCGTCCCGCCAAGGGACTCTCGCCACGCGATTTCTCCTGCTGCTGGGACCGGCGTTGCTGTCGCTGTGGGGGCGTCAGTCGTCGTCCCGGTCGATGCATCGGTCTCCGTGGCTGGTGTGGTCGTTCCGCTGTCGGTGAGACAGCCGGCGACGCCGGCCAGTCCAGCGCCAAGACAGGTCCGGAGATACGTCCGTCGGGAGGGCATGTGTTTGCATGCTGGTGTGTAACACAAGTGTCTTCAGGTCGCTTCGGTCGTGTTTTGAGCGACCGCTCAGTCCCACTGGCGCAGTACACAAGACCCAAACCCGTTCCCCTAGACCCACTGGACATGGAACTGGAGACCGTCACGGACCACCGTGGCTACGTCGCGGACCTGGTCGATTGCTACGAGAGTCACGACTGGTGGGCCGGCCGCACGGCCGACGACATCGAGCGAGCGGTCGAACACTCGGACGTGTTCGTCGGCCTGGTCGACAGCACCGACCGACTCGTTGCCGGCACGCGCGTCCTGACCGACTTCGTCTACTACGGGAAAATCTACGACATCGTCGTCCACGAGGACGTTCGCGACGAAGCGATTGCCCGGCAACTCCTCGACGACGTGACGGGCCATCGCTCGCTCGCGGACGTACAGACGCTGTATCTCACCTGCGAGGCGGAACTAACCGACTTCTACGAATCCTGTGGTTTCACCGAACAGGAAGCCGCCTCGGAGATGGTGACGATGGGCTACGACGGGTGAGCCCTCGGGCCTGCGTCGCAAAAACGAATCAGGACAGGTCAGCCAGAATTTCCTCGGCGTGACTCTCGGGCGAGACGCCCTCGTAGACGCGTTCGATTCGGCCGTCTGGATCGATCACGTAGGTGTTGCGAAAGACGCCGTCGAAGGTGTTACGGAACATGTTCTTCTCGCCGTAGCTGTCGTACTGGCTCGAGACGCTGCCGTCTTCGTCCGAGAGAAGGCGGAAGGGCAGGTCGTACTCTTCGGCGAAGTCCCGGAGGTCCTCGACTGGGTCGTCGCTGATCCCGAGGACGACGATGTCGTTGTCTTCGAATTGCTCCCACTCGTCGCGGAAGCTACACGCTTCTTTCGTACAGCCAGGTGTGTCTGCCCGGGGATAGAAGTAGAGGACGACCCGCTGGCCCTCGTAGGTCGAGAGCGTGGCGGTCTCGCCGTCCTGATCCGGGAGTTCGAAGCCTGGTGCTGTGGTACCAACGTCGAGCATGCCGGGAGTTCCGGCAGGCCCGGCTAAAGCCGTGGCGTTCCGGAACGCAACCACCTTGATGGACCAGTCCTACCTCCGACACATGGAACGATTCGTTCGGGAGCGAACGGGGTTGCTGACGGCGCTGTTGACCGTCGTCTCGCTCGCGCTCGTCTTCGGTGCGGTGCTCCGGGTCGGCCCCGCGACTGCCCTCCCGTCTGCGCCGGATACGTTGCTCGCTGCGATCCCGCACATCAACGCTCTCATCAGCCTCACTGCCATCGGGACGATTGTCGCCGGCGTGCGGGCGATCAAGCGGGGGAACGTCACACGTCACCAGCGCCTAATGGTCACGACGTTCGTCCTCTTTAGCACGTTTCTCGCACTCTATCTCTACCGGGTTTCGTTGAAGGGGCCGACCGAGTTCGCCGGTCCGGGCTGGATCGAGTCGTACGTCTACCTCCCGATTCTCGCGGTTCACATCCTGCTCGCTATCGTCTGCATTCCGCTGGTGTACTACGTCCTCCTGCTCGCCTACAGCCACTCCATCACGGAACTACCGGCGACGAACCATCCACGCGCTGGCCGGGCCGCCGCCGGCCTATGGCTGGTTTCCTTCGCACTCGGCACTGTCGTGTACACGATGTTGTACTGGCTCTGGTAGGAAACAGCCGCCAGTCTCAGTCGTCGGCTTCGATCGTCTGATCGCCGATGACGGGACGGTCGACCTCCCGGTCGGTCTCCTCACCGTCAATATCGTAGGGGTACTGGCCGGTGACACAGCCAAGACAGAGATCGTCGTGGCCCTCGCCGAGCGTCTCGGCGATGGCGTCGATAGAGAGATACGACAGCGAGTCGGCTTTGATGTCGTCACGGATCTCCTCGGTCGTCCTGTCGGCGGCGATCAACTCCTCGCGGGTCGCCATGTCGATGCCCATGTAGCACGGCGAGATGATCTCGGGTGCGCCGATCCGGACGTGGACTTCCTCGGCCCCGGCGTCCTTGAGCAGTTCGATCAGTTGTGTCGAAGTGGTCCCACGAACAATCGAGTCGTCGATGATCGTGACGGTCTTGCCCTCGATGGTCGATTTGATCGGATTGAGCTTCAATCGGACCGCCCGCTCGCGTTCGTCCTGGGTTGGCATGATGAACGTCCGGCCGACGTACCGGTTTTTCATCAGCCCCTCCGCGAATTCGATGTCGGCCCCCTGGTCCTGTGCGGCCTCTGCGTACCCGGAGGCAAAAGCGCGCCCGGAGTCTGGCACCGGGAGCACCACGTCGCTCTCGACGCCGGATTCGTCCCAGAGTGCCCGGCCGAGTTCCCGCCGGACCTCGTAGACGAGGTTCTCGTCGATAGTCGAGTCCGGGCGGGCGAAGTAGACGTGTTCGAAGAAGCAATGCGCCGTGTTCTCCTGCTCGACGAGCTGGTAGCTGTCGTAGCCCGTTCCGTCGTCGTGCAGGACGACGAGTTCGCCCGGTTCCACGTCCCGGACCAGTTCGCCATCTAGCGTGTCGATTGCAGCCGATTCGGAGGCCAGCACGTAGCCGTCTTCGAGTTCACCGATGCAGAGCGGTCGGTTCCCTTCCGGGTCGCGAACCCCCATCACGGTGTCGTCGTGCATGATCGTTAAGGCATACGAGCCGTGGATGCGCGACATCGTTCGCTTGACCGCGCGCACGAGGTCAGCTTCGAGGAGGTTGCGCGCCAGGTCGTGAGCGATGACCTCCGTGTCACCGTCGCTCGTGAAAGCGTGGCCCAGGCCGGCCAGTTCGTCGCGGATCTCGTCGGCGTTGACGAGGTTGCCGTTGTGTGACAGGCCGAGCGAACCGGACTTGAAGGACACCGAGAACGGCTGTGCACAGCAGGAATCGACGCTGCCTGCCGTCGGGTAGCGGACGTGACCGATTCCGTTCGGTCCGTTGAGCGATTCGAGGTCGCCGGGTCCGAAGACGTCGCCGACGAGGCCCATCTCGACGTGGCTGTGCTGTTGAAACCCATCGTGGGTGACGATCCCCGCTGACTCCTGTCCGCGGTGCTGGAGGGCGTACAGAGAGTAGTAAAGCGGTCGGGCGGCGTCACGGTCTTCCAGTGCGATGCCGACAACGCCGCACTTTTCGTGCATGTTCGGGAATTATTCGCCGGCTTTGCTCTGCCACTCGTAGTCTCGCCGTTTCGCCGACTTGCCAAAGCCACACGACGAGCAGACGTCTTTTTTGATATGATAGGATTTTTCGCCACAACGACGGCACTTCGTGTGGGTTGTCGTGTTCTTCTTCCCCTGGCTTGGAGTTCCTGCACCAGTCATGGATTAATCGAAACGACGTTATCGCCGCGTATAATCGTTGTGTCTTCGTCCTCGATCACGAGATTCATGTGCTGATCGTACCCCGAAAGCTCTCCTTCGTACAGTTCTCCGCCTTTGAGCTGTACGGTAACGGTTTCGCCCAGTGACGCTTCGAGCACGTCGAGCGGTCGTCCACTCATACCCCAACGGGATTGCGACGGCTACTTCAACGTACCGCTTGCGTACCGGTCAGCGGATGTCGACACTGAACGGTGCGAACTCGTCGGCCTGGGCCGCAAAGCAGGCAACCAGATCTGCAAGCGTGTCCAGGTCCTCCCCGTCGATCACTTCGACGGGCGTGTGCATGTAGCGATTCGGTAGGCCGACGTTCAGAGATGGAGTGCCACCACGAGCGGTGTAGAAGGCGTCGGCGTCGGTCCCGGTCCGGATTCCGGTCGCCTGTAGTTGTACGTCGATGTCCTCCTCGTCGGCCGTCTCTCGCAGTGCGTCGACGAGGACGGGGTGGTTCGCGCTCCCGCGCGCGATGACCGGCCCCTCGCCCAGTGCGATCCCGCTGGATTCCTTGCCGGGCGAGTCGGGTTGGTCCGTCGCGTGGGTCACGTCGATAGCGATTGCGGCGTCGGGGTCGAGGTCGAACCCGACCATTTTCGCGCCCTGGACGCCGACCTCCTCCTGGACCGTCGAGACGGCATACACCGTCGCGTCGGTTCCGCGCTCGGCTGCCCGGCGGAGACCCTCGGCGGCGGCCCAGATACCGATCCGGTTGTCCATCCCGCGAGCCGACAGGTAGTCGTTTTCGAGGTCGCTGATGGTCTGGTCGAATGTGATCGGATCGCCGCGGTCGACCAGTTCTTCGGCCTCGTCGCCGTCGGACGCACCGATGTCGACGTGTTGCTCGCTGACCTCCGGAACTCCCTCGTCGCTGGTGTCTCGCAGGTGGATAGCCGTCTGGCCGATGACACCGTCGACTGTCCCGTCTGCCGTGTGGACCAGTACGTGCTGGCCCCGCGAGACGGTGCTGTCCGATCCGCCGATGCGTCCGATCCGGAGGAAGCCGTCCTCGGTCATGTCCCGGACGATAAAGCCGATTTCGTCGCCGTGACCCGCCAGCGCGATTTCGGTGTCGCTGTCTCCTTCGAACACTGCGACTGCGTTCCCGTAGTCGTCGGTGCGGACCTCGTCTGCGAACTCGCTCACGTACTCGATCCAGACGCGCTGGCCCGGCACTTCGTACCCGGACGGACTCGCGGTCGTCAGCAGCGCTTCCAAGAACGTGCGTCGCTGGTCGTCCATAGCCTCGCCTTTGCCGGCCTGCGTGATGAAACTTGCCGGTGCTCGGCAAACACGGAGTGACGGACGGCCGACACCAGCGGTCCGACAGTATAAGTGGCGGCCGGTCGAAGAACATGTATGTCGAAATTCACGTTACTGGAACTCCACGTCGACGATGCAACGATGAGTGCGAACGCGCCGTTCCTCAGCAGTTCGGCCGAAGACGAGGCGAGCGAGGTGGCTGACGGCGAGGGGGGAACCAGTGAGTCCGATAGTGACGGTGGTCTCCCGCTTGGTGCCCTCACACTGGGACTCGCGCTCGTTCTCGCAGTCGTCTTCTGGTTGCAGCGTGGTGGCGGATCGGCCGACATCGAGTGATATATCGGTGGACGGAAGTCCGATCCATTTCGCCGCCCCGGAGCGGCGAGAATCCTCATACCGCCGGCTGTCCGTCTGTGACAGCTATTGGGACCCCGGGGTCGCGACTCTCGTGACAGGCAGTATCGGATAGGTACGTCCGACAGTAACTGTCCTGACACCGTTTGGGTACTCGCTTAAGTGGTCGTCTCACTAACAAAAGTTTGTGAGCCAAGCAGATCCTCCCGAAGAACGAATCGAGGAAACGACGACCTGGCCAGACCTGGCGATCAGCCTCTACGACCGCCTGACCGGCCGGGGCGCGGAGATAACCTACGAGTTCGAGGACCTGGAAGTCGACGTCCCCAGTGGGACCGGCGACGACGCCGAACACGCTCGCTGGCGCGTCGACGGGACGATGCGAATCACGACCCGTGAGCAAGAGTGATACGGTCGATTGTCCGTCAGTACTGGCACGTCACCGGACCGGCTAGCGAAGCACCGGGAAACAGTTCCGATCGACGGTCTGAAACAGTTCCCGGCCCGCTCTCGGTCGAAGCCGACCTGTCGATCAGTCTGGACGGATACGACTATCAGGTCAGCGGTGCCGGTGACCGACTGGTGATCACAGCCCCGTCGATACCGGCGGCGCTCGCACTCCTGCGGTCCGTTCCTGACGCCGGGAACGAACCGTTGCAGGAGATTCTGGAAACGGCAGATCTGGTCGCGGACGTTCGGGTTCGAGGGACCCACGTGGCGTCACTCGGGGCGGGCGTCGAACCGGGTCTCCTGAGTCGCCCACTCGGTGGACCGCCCGCGCACGTCAGGACCGGTGGGGCCGCCGTCGCCACCGGTCGCGAACTCCGGGCCCGACCGTTGGCACTCGCTGGTATCACTCTCGTGCTGATCGTTCTCCGGTGGCTGCTGTCGGGTTCGCAGACCGACGATAGCTCGATAGAAGAAAACTGAATCCGTCGGCCTCCGTCGGTTGGATAGGGAGAAGGCCTATGATCACGCACCATCTTGATTGGGTATGGGACTGTATCGCAGTGTCCAGGCCGTCGCTGGCGCGTCCGGCGATGGACCAATCGACTGGAGTGCTGTCGCCGACGCGGCAAAGAGTTCGACAGATCCCGGTTCGCTGGCGTTGACAGACCGACAGGAGCAGGCCTATGCGACCGACGTTCGTGACGCCCGCGACCGGGTTCGGTCGGCCGCAGACCTGGGCTTTGATCTCCCCGAGACCGTCGAGATTCAGAACCGCCACCACTGGATCGACGCGAACATCGAAACGTTCGAGCGCGTGATGCGCCCTCTGGAACACCAGGCCGAGATCATGCCCGATGTTGCCAGAATCGCCAACACCGGATCGATGGCGTTTGCGCTTTCGTTTCTTGGTCGGAACGTCCTGGGTCAGTACGACCCGCTACTGCTTGCAGACGGGGACGACCACGCGCTGTATTTCGTCCACCCGAACATCGAGCGAGTCGCCGATTCGCTGGCAGTCGACCCCGACCGGTTCCGACGCTGGATCGCCTTCCACGAGGTCGCTCACGCAGCGGAGTTCGGCGCGGCCCCGTGGCTGTCCGGGCACCTCGAATCCCGGATGTCGGAGGCTATCGACGCACTGACCGAGGGGTCGCTCGACCGGGACTCGCTTGGCGAACTCGACACCACGATGACGGCGGTCGAAGGGTACGCCGAACTCGTGATGGATCGTGCGTTCGACGACGAGTATGACGATCTCCGTGCCAAAATCGACGAGCGTCGCGGTGGCCAGGGTCCGATTGCGAAACTGGTCCGTCGACTGCTCGGCCTCGGGATGAAGCGTCGCCAGTACGAACGCGGCAAGGAGTTCTTCGATGCCGTCGCTGACGAACGGGGCGTCGCCGGGGCCGGGAAGGTCTGGGACGGCCCGGAGTTCGTGCCCACCGACGCCGAACTCGACGACCCATCGGCATGGCTTCGCCGGGTCGATCCCTGATTGCCCGAGCCACCAAGCATATACATGCCAAGCGCACAGGGGTTATACGAATGCGAGCCTCAATTGCACTCCTGATGGTTGCAGTCGTCGCGACGACGGCTGGCTGTGGGTTTCTTACCGGGGAAGAATCACTCGATTTCGAGGCCACGGAAGCCCCTGTCAGTGACGAGACACTCTCGGACACTGGATACGAGGAAGCGTCCGAACGGTCCCAGACGATCTCACGTGACTTCACCGTTGCAGACCAGACCCGAACGGTGAACGTGACGAACCACCTCTACCAGTACGACCGCGAGGTCGACCTGGGGCCGGTCGGGTCCCAGCGTGCGGCCGTCTTCGCGACAATTTCGACTCCCGAAGTCGATGTCGCGGGACAGACGTTCAACCCCATCGACGACCTGTCCAACCGTGAGTTGCTTTCCAGATTCGAGTCCGAGTACGACGGACTCAGCGTCGGCCAGCAGGTCGACAACCGGACGCACACTGTTCTGGGGACCGAGACCGGTGTGGAAAAGTACGAGGGAACGGCGGATCTGAATGGCACGTCAGTCGACGTCTACATTCACGTCACGACTGTCAAACACGAGAGTGATTTCGTCGTGGCACTGGGAATCTATCCACAGGAACTCGACGGTGAGGAAGAGCGCGTGTTCACGATGCTGGATGGTATCCAGCACGAAGCGTAGCTCGGTCGTTCACCACCCGTCGAAGCTACCCGAATTGTCACTTCTTTCGCCGCCGATTTCCGCCGTCACTCGCGTACCCGAGTGCGATACTGTCGGGGAACACCCACCAGGCCAGTACGGCACCGACCGCCGTTCCAGCGACGGCCGCGCCGGCCACGACTGCGAGTGACGGCGTGCCCTGCAGTGAGACGAGCGCCATCGACGCGCCGACGAGCAGTGCGAACCCGATTCGAAACTTCACGAGGAACGCTTCACGGTCGTCGTCGCTGATCGAGGGTCCGACCATTACACGTCTCCCGCTGTCGAGACGTGCATGCCAACGAAGCGCCAGGTGGCGTGCTCGTCTGTCGTCAGTGTTCCATCGTCACTGCGCCGTTCGAGCGTCCCGCTCCATCGCGTGTCGAATTCGTAACGGACCTGGCGTTCGGTATCGGTCCACGAGAGCGTAACGCGGTCGGCGAACCGGGCGTGATCGTCGCGCTCCGTCACCTGAAGTGCGCTGCTCTCGACGGCCCAGTCCGTCGTGGTTCGTGTCTGCTCGCGCAAGCCCTCACGGACGGCCTCAGTGCCGACGAGTGTCTCCGAGATGCCGAACTTGACGATCTCGCCGTCGGCGAAAAACGGTCCCAGTGGCTCCTCGTTCCGGAGTGCATCGTAGTATGCGCGGATGGTCGACCTGGCCGTGTCCGCTGGTACGTTAGACTCGGTCATGCACGTGGTTCATCGGGTCGCTCATCAGTGAACGCCACGGTCGACGGCCTCGTCGATTACGTCCTCGAACTCAGTTTCCAGGACGTCTTCGGCCTCCTCGAACGTGTCGGTCAATTCGCCGAGTCGGTCGGGTCTGTCGTAGTGGTCGAACTCCATCGGACCGTAGGCCGGCGAGTCGACTGCATCCATCACGTCCTCGAACAGGGCCTTCGGGGTCGTCGGTGCGTCTGCGTGGGTCTCCAGGACGGTTTCGAGGGTCTTCGCAACTGTTTCAGCCTCGTCTTCGTCATCGACTGGTTGCCGGACGCCGAAGCCACCGGAGCCTTCTTTGGGAAACAGTGCATCGAGTTCGTCATCGATCCGGCGGGCGACCCGTGAGCCGACGCCCTGCACCTCGTATGGGTTTTTCGCGTAGGTTTTGAGCTGGAAGACGCCGACGCCCGGGTGGCCGATGTAGATGTCCTCACCGATGCCACTCGCACGGTCCCCACCAACTGCCCGCCAGCCGCCTGGGTCTACACTCGATTCGACCACGTCTTCGAGGATGTCCTCCCACTCACGAACGCGCATACGTCCGAATTGGTGACGGTTCAGAAAATATGTGTCGGTTAGACCACTCGCGTGGCTCGCACTGGTCCGGTGGCGTCGACCGAGGATTTCTTTGCAGACGAATCCATCAGCACACATAGCGACGCCGTCCCTGCTGGTCAATGACGAATCAGGGGGCAGGGACGACACCAGACACGTGGACGGACAACAGATGGACACAGACCGGACAACAGGGCAACTGGTACTCATCGCGACGTGTACCCTCGGGCTACTCGTGGCGGCGTTCGCGACACCAGTGACAGCGCCGAGTGCGGAACTCGACCTCGGGAGCAACGGTGAGCCGGCGTGTACGATGTCTCTCTCAGAGAGACCCGTGCCCGGCCAGCCAGTGACTGTGCAAATCCAGTACGAGGAGCGCCCGGTGACCGACGCGCCGGTGTGGTTCAACGGCGAGTTCGTCGACCGCACTGACGGCAATGGCCGGGCCACCGGCACTGTCCCCTACGAACGCCACCTGAATGTCCAGGTCCGGCTTCCAAGCGGCGGCCAGTGCCGGGCTGGCGCTGGAACGGGCGGCGAAGTGACACAGTCCGAGGCGACCGTCGGATGGTTCCAGACGGCGGGACTCGCAGTCGTCGGTGATGACAGCCGACCGCAACAGGACAGTGCCAACGGCACCGGCGAGTACGTCGTTCGCGGCTCTATCGATATCACTGTCGACCGACAGCCGTACCCGGGTGAGGAGGCGACGATCAGGGCGACCATCGTGGATAATCCTGTCCCGGACGCGACAGTCACAATCGATGGCGACGAGGTCGGCCGGACTGACTCGAACGGCCAGTACGTCCTGACTGCACCCGAGGAGGGTGACGAGACCCTCTCCGTTCGTGTACAGCGCGGCGAGTTCGAGAGCGTGAAAGAAATCACTGTGCTTCGTCTCGACGCGACGATAGCGTCGAACGATCTCGTGGCCCTCCCGGGACAGGATGCTGTTCTCGATGCGCGCCTCGGTGATCGCCCGGCACCGGACGCAACCGTGACGATGGGCGGCACACAGGTCGGAACGACGAACGAGAGTGGTGCGTACGGCTTCGAGTTGCCGGCCGATCCGACCGCGACGATGACCGTCTCGACGACGGAGCAGCAAACGGTCGTTCCCATCTGGCCCGTGTACGTCCCGATTGTCGTGCTCGTGCTCGCATTCACTGGTGTGACTGCCGGCATTCCAGTGGCTGGCTACGCTCACTCCGGTCGCAGTGGTTTCGTTCGCGCCGTCCTCCTCGTGTTCAACGTCTACGTGCTCGCGATCAGCTACAGTGCTGGCGGTGGCCAGGGATTGCTGGCGGCGGTCGGACTGATCGTGACAGTGGCCGCTCTGGTCGCCATCGTCCGGTACGACTACCCCGTCAGAGAGTCACTGGTAGCGACTGGGCGCGGGACGCGTGATTTCGGTGTGCACATCGTTTCCGCGGCGCTGTGGCTGACAGGCCGTCTCGAATCGGGACTCGATGCCGTCGGTGCGTATTTCCGATCGCTCCGTGCGTGGCTGGCCGACGTTCGGACGTGGTCACGTGCCGATGCCCGCCGGTGGCTAACGGCGCTTCCAGGCCGTCTCGTCGGTCTCCTCGCGACCTTCGTTGCCACCCCGGGCAGGCTACTGGGCCGACTCAGCGACGACGGAAACGAAGCAAACGCCAGAGCCGTCGACCAGTCTGATCACGATGTCGCCCGGGCACGCTCGCGACGGGTACGGTTCCGGGCGCTCTGGCGGCAGTTTGCCAGTGCGGTGGTCCCGTCGCGCTGGCACCACCGGACCGCCGGGGAGATCCGTCGCCGGGCCATCGAGCAGGGGCTCCCGGACGACCCGGTGACAGAACTGACAGCGGTGTTCCGGGCCGTCGAGTACGGAACTGAACCGCTCTCCGAAGAGCAGATCGAGCGTGCTCGCGAGGCGTTGGCGTCGATTACCACTGCCGCCGACGAGGGAGGTGAGGAGTCGTGAGGCCCTCGGTCGTCGGCGGTGCCGTCGCAATCGTCGTTGCGGCGCTTGCTGCTCTCCGTGCCCCTGACGGCGGTTCCGGGTCTGCGGTCGCGGTGTTCGTTGCGGTACTGTCCGTGCTGGGGATCGTCGGGGCACTCTGGAAAGTCCTCGGTCCACCAGCGGTCGACAGTCCGTCGGTCGCTGCACCTCCCTGGTCGGACGACGGTGCACTGTTCGAACGAGCACCCGAGCGAACACCGGGCAACGACGTGTTGTCTGGCGAGTCGTTCGCAGCCGTCCTCGACGAGGCGGCCGACACGGCACGAGTCGAGGGCACGGTCGAGGCGGGGTTCGAAACGGTCCGTCCGGTCCTCCGACGGGCGCTCGTCGACGCGCTGTCGCTCGGTCGTGAGAGCCGGTCGGTTGTCGAACAGCGTCTCGAAGCGGGCACCTGGACGGACGACCGGGCAGCGGCGGCCGTCGTCGACCCTGGGGTCCCCCGTCCGGAGTGGTCACTCAGAATGCGAATCGAAGCGTGGCTGTTCCCCGAACGGGTCGTCAGGCGACAGCTCCAGCGAGCGGTCCAGGCCATCGCCGAGGCGGCCGACGACGCGGTGCCAGACGTGCCGGGCCAGAACGCGCCCCGGAACGTCCCAGTTCTGCAGCCACCCCTCGAACGCCTCCAGCGCGGCGTTGACGGGCGAGTCCAGCACGCTATCGATCCGCTGGCGACCGCTCGCGGGCCACGACCGCCGGGTGGCGACGGCCCGTCGGTCGACATCGACGACGAGGCAGACACTCCCGAGGCGGGGGCAACTGACGGCCAGGAGGGCGG
The DNA here is from genome assembly GCA_003021685.1 of Halobacteriales archaeon QS_4_62_28. GTDB lineage: Archaea > Halobacteriota > Halobacteria > Halobacteriales > Haloarculaceae > Halomicrobium. The sequence goes on along the minus strand of PXRO01000027.1, from coordinate 91,697 downwards.
GAGCCGATGACGAAGTTCTCGACGCGCTGGCACGGGGCGGTGGCGGCGGCCGTCTTTTTCGCGTCGGTCGGACTGCTGGCCCGAAGCGGGGTGCTCCTGCTCGCGGCAATCGTCCCGCTTGCCTACGTCGCCTACGGCACCGTCGTCGGGACCGATCTGCCCGCGACAGTCCACGTCAGTCGACACGTCGATCCGGATCTGACGCCGCCCGGGACGCCGGTTCGCGTGACCCTCACAGTACGGAACGGCGGTGACCGGACCCTCCCCGACGTTCGCGTCGTGGATTCGGTGCCCGAGGAACTGTCAGTCATGCGTGGATCTCCCCGGACAGGGACGACGCTGGAGCCGGGCGAGAGTACGACCATCGAATACGTCCTCGTTGCCCGACGCGGCGTCCACGACTTCGCACCGCCACGCGTTCGACTTCGCAGTCTGGGCGGGGCCAGCGTGCGAACAGTCGATCCGGCGGTGGACGGCGAGACGGCACTCGTCTGTCGACTCGACGCTGACGCACCGCCGATAGACGACCAGGGATCACAGTTCGTGGGCAGATTGACGGCCGACGATCCGGGTGAGGGACTCACCTTCCACTCCACCCGGGAGTACCGTCGCGGTGACGATGCGGGCCGAATCGACTGGCGCACCTACGCGAAGACGAAGGAACTCGCGGCGATCAACTACGAACGACAGGTCGCGGCATCGGTCGTCGTCGTTCTCGACGCACGCCCCATCAGCCGTGCTGTGCCGGGGCCCGGTCGCCCGACGGCGGTCGAACTGTCAGCCTACGCGGCGACCCACGCGACGACTGACCTGCTCGGAACCGGCCACGATGTCGCCGTCGCGGTGATCGGTGCCAACGGTGCGGGCCCGTCCGGGTTACACTGGTTGCCCGCAGGCGGTGGTGAGACCCAGCGGCGACAGGCAGTCGAGATGTTCAGGCGGGCCGTCGAGGCGACGAACCAGTCGGACAGCACCGACAGGCAAGTTACTGAACTGCTGGATCTGGCACCGTCGGGTGCCCAGTTAGCCCTGTTCTCGCCGTTGCTGGACGACCGCCCGGTGGAGGCGATCCGGACCTGGCGTTCGCAGGGGTACCCGGCCATCGTCCTCTCCCCGGACGTGGTGACGGCAAACACCGTCAGCGGGCAGTTCGAACAGGTCCAGCGCTACAGCAGGCTCGCCCGCTGCCAGGCGACCGGGGCGCAGACGACGGACTGGCGGCGGGCCACACCGCTGCCAATTGCGCTTGACTACGCGTTTGCCGCCGACGCGCGTCTCCCGAACCAGAGTCAGGTCGGAATCCAGGGGGGGACGCTGTAGATGGCGCTCTTTGGGCCCCGTCTGGATCGGCCATCCGTCATCGGCGACGATGGGCGTCCACGAGCGACGAGTCTGACTGTCGCATCCGTTCTCGTCGCTGCCGTCTTCGTCGGGGCGACGAGACAGCTCGGCGTCTTCCAGGTGACGATGGGCGTCGGGACGGCTGCCGGCCTGGTCACTGCCGGCCTCGCGCTACTGAACCGTGATCGGTTCACGACGCTGTTTATCGGGCAACTGTGCTTTCTCCCGGCCGGGTCGGCACTCGTCGCCGGATTGGCGGGACTGCTCGTGTTGGGGCCGGCCTACGGACTCTTCTTCACTGGCTTTGCTATCACACTGGTCGCACTCGGCGCTAGCTGGGCAAACGCCGATTCGGCGGCGTCGGTGCGCCCGGCCCTGTTTCAGGGCGGCCTGTCGTATCTCCTGACGCTCGCGTGGGTCGTCGCGGTCGCGGTGATCGCCGGCGTCGTTCTCTTTATCCGAGAGCTGTTGCTGTCGTCGTCAGCGCCGTCTCCCGGCCTCGCGGTCGTACTGTTCGTAGCCTGCCTGTTCGTCGGAACGCTGTGTTTCAGACTCGGTCTTCGCTGGCTCCCGATCCGACAACTCGCACCGCGGCGACTGGGCCACTCCATCGACGATTGGCTCGTTCGCCTTCGGCGAGTAACGACGACTCTGCTGGTCTTCTCGCTCGCCGTGGGTGTCGTCGCTCTCGGTACGGCGTTCTTCGGCGGCTTTTCATTGCTGACATCGGCCGTGCCCGGTGTGACGACGCTTCTAGGTTTGCTGGCCACACAGCCTGTTGCCCTCCTGCTGGTCGGCCCCGGTCTGTTCACGCTCTTTGTCGGCCTCGTCGCACTGGGACTGCGACGACTCACCCGACCGGTCGACGCCAGTTCCAACAGGGTACTCGCGGCCTTCGTCGCCGGGTTGTTCTTCGTCATCGGTTTGCTGCCGTTCACGTTGTCGCTCGCCCCGATCCCTCTCTCGATATCGCCGGTCCTCGCCATCCTGGCGGTCGCATTCGGTCCCATCGGACTGTTCCTGATCGGCGGCCTGGTAGTCGTCGCCGAGTACGCGACGCTGGTCCCGTCGCGGGCCGGGGGCCCGGCCCTCGGGGCCGCTGGCATGGTCCTCGCGACAGTCGGGGGTACACTCGTCGGGGCCCCGTCTCCGCTCGTGTTCGTAATGGCCGCCGTCGCCATGATCGTGTGGGACGTGTCAACGTTCGGTCTCGGCGTGACCGAAGAACTGGGCCATCTGCCGGAAACCCGACGGCTGGAACTGTTTCACGCACTCGTGACCGTCGGCGTCGGCATCGTCACCGTCGTCGGATTGACCGCGCTCGATTACGTTCGAACGTCCCTGGCCAGCGGCGTCGTGGTCGTCGGGGCCGCAGCGCTCGCGGTGCTTGGAACGCTACTGGTGCTCGCTCCGCTGAAGGGGTATCTCGAAGCGGAAGTCCGGGATTGATACTGTCGGACGTCCCTCTCTGACGGTTCTCGTCACCCCGGGTTGTGAACTTCTCGGAGTTCCGTCCGACAGTATGATAGGCCACGACGACTATCCGCTTCACATGATTGACCACTCCGGGGGGGTTTCAGTCACCGATGGGGCCGACACCTGTCTCGATGTCGTCGAACGCATCGAGACCGCCGCGGTCGTCGAGCGAACTGTCCTGCACGATATCCTCTCTGCAGTCATTGCGAAGGGACACGTCCTGCTCGAGGACGTACCCGGGACGGGAAAGACAGTCACGGCCCGCGTGCTCGCGGAAGCGCTGGGTTTAGAGTTCACTCGCATCCAGTTTACACCCGACCTGCTGCCCGCCGACGTGACCGGGTCGAACGTCTACAACGAACACGACCAGCGCTTCGAGTTCTCCGAGGGGCCGATCTTTTCGAACGTCGTACTGGCAGACGAGATCAACCGTGCGCCGCCGAAAACTCAGTCGGCACTGTTAGAGGCAATGGAGGAAGGACAGGTCAGCGTCGACGGGACGACTCACGAGTTGCCAGTCCCCTTCGTCGTCATCGCGACACAGAACCCAATCGAACAGGAGGGAACCTTCCGCCTGCCAGAGGCCCAGCGTGACCGATTCAGTGTCAAAACGTCGCTTGGCTACCCGTCGGTCGACGGGGAACTGTCTCTGCTGGATCGACGTGCCGACCGCCGGACGCTGGCACCGAGCGTCGATCCGGTCGCCGACGAGGAGACTGTGCTCGCGCTCCAGGACCTCGCGGAAGACGTGACCGTCCAGCAGAACGTGCGCCGGTACATCGTCGACATCGCGCGGGAGACGCGGGCCGATGACCGTTCGGAGGTCGGTGTGTCGCCCCGTGGCATCCAGCGCGTGTTCGAGGCCGCCCGGGCGAGTGCCCTCATCGCTAGCCGGGAGTACGTCGTTCCCGACGACGTGAAGCGCCTCGCCGTCGCGACGATGGCCCATCGCATCGTTCTCTCGACCGGCGCGACAGTCGAGGGACTCGACGCCGCAGTGATCGTGCGCGACGCCCTCGATGCGGTCGACGTGCCGGCAGTGTCGCCCGACGCTCCGGATGCTGAAACCGGCGAGGACGCCCCAGAACCAACCCAGAACGTCCCCCAGGCGGGCGTGACGCCCGACACGAACGGCAGCGACGGCGAGCAGACCGACGTTGACTGATCCCGGCGACCGATACCGTTTTTTTGGGTGCGCCCCTCCGTCCGGGCGTGCAATTACGTGGCGTCGCAGTCGAGGTCGGTGACCGGACGACCGTCGACACACAGTACGGCGAGAGCGACCTCTGTGAGGTGACGGTCCGGCCCGACCGAGGCGCAGGTGACCCGATCACAGCGACGCTCTGGGGCAAGTGGGCCGAGACGGCAGACATCCTCGAACCGGGAATGGACGTGGCCATCCACGGTGGCGAGGAACGCGAGTACCGGGGCGAGACGCAGTGTTCTGTCGGGAGCGACGCACGGGTCGTCGTCGAACCGGACTTCATCGTCGACGTGACCGACGTTCGCTCGTGGGTCCAGTGCCCGCGGATGTACTACCTCAACAAACTCGACGGGACGCCACAGGCCTACCCGGTGGTCAAGGGGACCATCGTCCACGAAGTCTTCGGCGACCTATTGCGCGGCCGTGACGTCGAGACGGCAGTCACCGATCACGTCGAGGACGCCGGTCTGGACCTGGGACTGCTCGGCCGCGACGCCGAGACGGTCGCCGACGACGTACGCGACCACGCCACGGCAATCGAAGGCTGGTTGCAGCAGGGCACTCTGATCGAGGACGATGGCGGAGCGAACGCCACTGATACCTCGGAGCGGAACTACCGACCCGCGGAGAGCGAGTGGCGCTCGGAGATGACGCTGATATCGTCGACCTACGGTCTGAAGGGGCGGGCCGACGCCGTGCGCCGCGGGATGCCGGTCGAACTCAAGACGGGGAAAAACACCCGGCGCGACCCGCGCTTCGAGGACAAGATCCAGGCGGCCTGCTATGCGCTGATCCTCGGCGAACGGCGCGACAAAGCGCCTGACACCGGCACGCTGCTGTATACGAAAAACGCTGCAATCGACCGCTCCGAGGAGTCGGGCGACCTCTCGCCGGCAAAGGAGTTCTCGATCAACGACGGCCTGCTGAACTTCGTCGTCCGGACGCGCAACGAGATTGCGGCCATGGAGTGCAACGCCGCCGTGCCGACGGGCTACGAGGCCGACGCCAGATGTGAGTATTGCTTCGAGCAGGACACCTGCAAGGCCGTCTCCGGGCGTCTCGATCAGGAATCCAAGGCGGGAAAAGTCGGCACGGCGATTCCCGACGAAGAGCGCGAGTATTTCGAGCGGTTCTATCAGGCAATCGAAGCCGAGCGCCGTGCAGTCCATCGCGAGTACGCGAAACTCTGGGAGCAGACCAGCCAGGAGCGGGCCGACGACGACCGCGCGCTGCTCTCACTGACACCGACTGGGGAGCGCCAACTCGACAGCGGGCGCTGGGAACTCCGGGCACAGGGGACTGGTGCCGTCTCGAAAATCCGCGAGGGCGACGTGGCACTCGCGAGCGACGGCGATCCGATCAGTGGCGCTGCCGAACTCGCCCGCGTCGAGCGAATCGGTGCCGACGCCGGCCAGCCAGCGACAGACATCGTCGTCACGACGGACGAACCGGTCGAACTCCGTCGACTGGACGTCTACCCCTCCGAAATCGGTACCGACCGGATGCTGACTGCGCTGCACGACGCGCTGTTGACGCAGCCGCCCGAGCAAAAAGATGTCCTCTTCGAGCGGCGTGACCCCGCCTTCGAGCCAGTCGAGGCGACCTTTATCGACAATAACGCGGCCCAGAACGAGGCCGTCCAGCTATCTGCTGGGGCTGATGACTGCGCGCTCGTGCATGGCCCGCCCGGGACGGGCAAGACCTACACGCTCGCGCGGATCGTCCGAGCACTCGTCGAGGGGGCGGGCAAGCGCCCCGCAGACGATTCGAGCGGCGGAGAAAGTGACCTGCGAGACGGCGGCGACCGCGTCCTCCTGTCGGCTTTCACCAACCGCGCGGTCGACAACTGCCTGGAAGCGCTGGAAGAGCAGGGCTTTACCGACATCGTTCGCGTCGGGACCGAGAGCGGCGTGCGCGAGGATATGCAGAAATATCGACTGGAGACCGCTGGCGACCCCGACGAGTGTGTGTCCCGCCTCGAAGACGCGAGCGTCGTCGCGGCCACCACGGCCTCCTGTGGCTCTCGGGTGATGAAGACACAGTCGTTCGACACGGCAATCGTCGACGAGGCCGGCCAGATCACGGAACCGGGTACGCTCGCGGCGACGGCACTGGCCGACCGGTTCGTCCTCGTCGGCGACCATCAGCAACTCCCACCGGTCGTCCAGTCCGAGGACGAAACGCTCGCGCGCTCGCTGTTCGAGCGCCTGATCGAGGCCTACCCCGACGCCGGCGTCCTGCTCGACCGCCAGTACCGCATGGCCCAGCAGATACAGGCCTTTGCCTCCCGGGAGTTTTACGACGGTCAACTCCGGCCGGCCTCCGGCGCGGTCGCCGCCCAGCGCATCGACGACCTCGACGGGGTCTCCCTCGACGCCCTGCCAGACCACCTGCAGGACGGCGTCAACTTCGTCGACCCCGACGGCCACGTCCAGGGCAACACGAACCCCGAAGAGGCCGCCGCGGTCGCAGACGTAGTCGCGGCCTACGTCGACGCCGGCGTCTCTCGTGAGGACATCGGTGTGATCGCACCGTATCGCGCCCAGGTCGCAGAGATCAGCAAGCACGTTAGTGCCGATGTCGCCGTCGATACCGTCGACCGCTTCCAGGGATCGAGCAAGGAAGTCATCGTCATCTCCTTCGTCGCGACCGGATCGCTCGACGGACCGATCTTCGAGGACTATCGCCGCATCAACGTGGCGCTGACCCGCGCGAAGAAGGCACTCGTCATCGTCGGCGACGCTGGTGCACTCTCGACCGACGACGTGTACGAACGGATGGTCGAGTGGGCGCGATAGCGAGACACTGCTAAACGGCGGCAAGCGAGTCACATACACCTGCTCGATGGCCGGGATACCTGTCCTCCCGGTCCTCGTTGACCGTATCGAGTGGCTGACCGACCGCGCCCTCGATGTGTGACCGACACGCACTCGGCGATGGCCGACAAAGCAGTTGCTGATGAGCTACGAGGTCCTGTATGGCGACGAACACCACTCGTTCCCGTTACTCGAGTGTGCCGTTACCGTCGCGCGACCGACGGGGGGCACTGCAGTCGACCCCCTGGAGGCGGCCGATAAGGCGCTATCAGATCCGCACGGACTGTCACTCGCCCGGCGTGTCGATCCCGACGACACCGTCGCTATCGTCGTCACTGACGTGACGCGAGCGACGCCGGACGACGTGCTGGTGGACGCACTGCTCGGTGAACTCGCGCGTGCCGGCGTGGTTCGCGAACAGGTTTCGATCGTCGTCGGTCTGGGCCTGCACCGCCCGATGACCGACGCGGAAATCGGGGACACACTCGGTGACAACGCCGACCTGGCCGTCAATCACGACCCGGACAAGACCGTCGAAGTCGGCGATATCGACGGCGTCCCCATCGAAATTCACGAAACCGTCGCGGCCACAGACACGGTCCTCTCGACGGGGATGGTCGAACCCCACCAGTACGCCGGTTTCTCCGGCGGCGCGAAGACAGTCGTCGTCGGTGCCGGTGGCGAGTCACAGATCCGCTACACGCACGGTCCCGAAATGCTCGCCCGGGAGGGCGTGCGCCTGGGACGTACCGACGGCAACCCGTTCCGGGCGTTCCTCGACCGGGCCGGTGATCGTGTCGGTATCGACTTCGTGCTGAACGTCACGCACAGTCCAGCGGGGATCATCGGCGCGGCAGCGGGTGACCCCCGCACAGTCGTCGCAGACCTCGCAGCGACGGCCCGCGACGCGCTCGCCGTTGCAGTGGGGGACGACTACGACGCGGTCGTGGCCGGCGTCGGCGCACCGAAGGACGCGACCCTCTACCAGACGACGCGAGCGGCGACGTACGTCGCTCTGGGTGACCGGAACCCGCTGGCCCCGAACGGTCGGATCGTCATTCCCGCCAGACTCTCCGAGGGGGCCGGCGAGGGCACCGGCGAACGGCGATTCTCCGAGTGGCTCTCCTCGGCGTCGTCGGCCGACACTCTCTACGAGGCGATGCGTGAGGGCTACGAGGGCGGTGCTCAGCGGGCCTTTGTCGTTGCCAGCGTCCTGCGCGACCACGACGTGTGGATCACCGACAGCCACTCGCCAGACGTGGTCGAGTCCTGTCTCATGCACGCCGCCGACACTGTCTCGTCGGCCGTCGAACCCGGCAGTGACGTACTCGTGGTTCCTGACGCGCTGAACACGCTACTGGTCTGTGAATGAGTATTCTCATTCAGCGAGAGAGTGCCCGCGAACCTCCGGGTGCGTCAGCGTCGAGGACCTTCGGCTGCAAACCCTTCGAGATTGTGGCTGTCGCGTTCGCCCGCTCGCCGCTGCAGGTCGTCCATCAGTCGCGTTCGGAGCGTCTCGTGAACCTCCCGAGCGGTGGTATCGTCGATGTCGTGGGCAGTCGCATCGCCACCGACGAGACCGGCCGTGCTCGCAGTGTCTGCGGTGACGCTGGCCAGCGAGAGGCGTCGCTGGAAGACGCTGCGCGTGCCGATGACCGTCTGGATCCGGTAGTAGGGGACGAGACGCGTCCGCCGGACGAGAAAGCCACTTCTGGTAGCAAAGCGATGTGCGAGGAGTGCGTAGCCACGGTGTCGCCAGGTCAGGTAGCCTGCGAACGCAGTGACGGGGACGAGCGCGAGCGGCGCGTACCAGAACGGTATCGACTGTACGAACGCGTGGATGCCGGCAAGCAGGGCAGTCGCTCCCAGCGCCAGCAGGGAATATCGGACAGCGTACCGCCGTCGAGAACGGGCCGGTAGTCCCGTGATCTCGGGGGCCTCGGCGTCAGTCAGTGCCTCGGCGACGGCCGTCACTGTCTCGCGGTCGTCCAGCGGAATCGCGGTGTTGTTCGTGTCCTGGTTACCGGACCCAGGCGCGTATCCCGCCGTCTCGACGGCTAGGGCCGCGTAACCGAACTGGCGCATCAGGGCGTTCTCTCGGATGGTGACAGTCTGGACCTTCTCGAGAGGAATCGATCCGCTGTACTGCTGGAGCAGGCCGCGCTGGTATCGCAGGTCGTCCCCGACGTAGTCCAGGCGGAAGTTGTAGTATTCAGTGATGGTGAACGCAGCGCTGAGCAGCCACGCAGCCAGCACGAACTCGACGAGTGCGACGCTCCCGATCAGGACCAGTTCGCCGGTCGAGTACGTCGGCAACAGCGCGAGCGAGACGGTCGCCGGGCCGCCCAGAACTCCGACACTCGCCGAGAGGAACTGTCGCGCGTACTCCTGGCCGAAGGGGACGCCAAAGAGGACAACAGCGGGCGCAGATAGTCGAAAAGACAGGGCGGCGAGCACGAGCAGGTCCCGACCGGAGAGTTCGTACAACCGTCGTTGCTGGGGTCGTTCAGTCTGGTCGTCAGTTTCGATGGCCCGGCCCGTGGCCGTCTCGGTGCCGTCGCCGCCTTCCCGCGTTTCCGTCTCGGTATCCGCCCCGTCGCGCCGATGGCGTGCGACGGCCGCTTGGAGTTCCATCGCTTCCGTCTCGGTGACTGCGTTCAACACGGCCTCTGTCGCGCTCCCGCCTGCTGTCTCGAACTTCACGATGGCCAGGCCGAAGAGTCGCTGGACGACGCTGCGCTCGATGTCGACGTTCTGGATGCGGCCCAACGGTATCTCTCGCTCCTGCCTGTCGAAGACGCCCGACTGGACCGATAGTCGCCCGTCGGACAGTTCGTACGAGAACCGGTAGTAGCGCGCGACGCCGTAGGCACCACCGACGAGTACGGCAAGCGGCGCGAGGACGAACGTCACGGCGAAGGGAAGAGCAGCGAGTGGTCCAGAGAGCACCGTTCCTGCGAAGAACGCGAACGCGCCGACTCTGATGGCGTAGCCGAGGGTTCGATTGACGCCGCTGATGGGATGCAGACGCTTCATACTGCATCCGTCGCCTCGCTCTCCGCGGCGAGGTCACGTAGTTGCTCCCGGAGTTCGGTCGCCCGTTCGGGTTGCAGGCCGGGGATCCGGATGTCTGCGCCGCGGCTTCCGGCCGTGTAGACGACGACACTGGAGAGACCGACCAGTCGCTCGACGGGCCCTCGCTGGGTGTCGGTGTGCTGGACTCGGACGTATGGTACCGAGGTATCGACCTGGGTGACGACGCCTCGCACGAGATAGAGGTCGTCGTCCTGGATGCCAAAGCCCCAGCGACGGTAGTGCAGGATCGCGTGGACGGTGCCGACGGCGGCGGCGACCACCCAGAGAGCAGCGACCAGTCGCCAGTCGATTGCGACGGCAAATCGGTCGATGACGACCGCCAGGCCGGTCAGGATGGTTGCCAGAACGACCGCCCGCATGGTCCAGAGAATCCGCACGCGGGAGTCAAGCGTCTCCATAAAGAAATGGGGGGCCGCGCGGTCAAAAGCGTTGATGTGCTGTCTTCGCTGGCTACACTCGTTCGTCGACGAGTTCGGTGGTCTCGTCGTCGATTGCCTCGACGACGCGGCGGTGGAACTCCTTGAGAACGGCCGATTCGTCTTCTGCGAGCACCACGTCGCTGGCCATCAGCGTCGCCAGTCCGAAGGCCCGCGGGGTCGGTGAGTCGACCCTGACCGTCGTTACGTCCACTTCATCGGCCTGGATCGCGCCAGTTACGTCCTCGATGGCACCGACGTTCAACTTGTCTTCGAGAATCTCGCGATAGGTCTCCTCGATGACCGCGAAATCGCTCAGGTCCTCGGCGAAGGAGAGCAACATCTCGGCGTTGACCTGCTGTTCGCTCGCAGATTTCTCGTAACCTTTGTACCGTTTGAGGATCATCAGCGACCGCGTCGCATTGATCCTGAAGTATCGCTGGAGCAGGTCCGTTCCGTCGAGACTCGCCCGCAGGTCGGCCCGGACCTCGGTTGGGTCGATGTCGGCGACCACCCCCTCGATGTCGACCTTGCGATTCAGCGGCATCGAGAGGGTAAAGCCGTTGTCGGCCACGGCGACTTGGACGTTGGCACTGGCTCGCTGTGCGACCCGGTAGGCCAGCAGCCGCGAGAAGCCGTCGTTGAACCGCCGGCCATAGCCAGAGTGGACGTAGTAGTGACGCTCGTACTCGTCCTTGTCGAGTGCCTCCTCGATGACGAGGCGGTCGTCGGTCGCGACGCTCTCTGACCTGGCATAGGCGATCTGCTCGGAGAACATCCGCGTGATCGCCCGGACACTGTTCTCGTCGAGGGGGAACGCCCGGAGCCAGTGGCGGACCTGTGGCGGTCCACCGCTGGCCAGTTCGTCGAGCAACTGGCCCTGGAAGGCGAGTATCTCCCGGCCGAGGTCGTAGGCAAGCGGGAGTCGCTCGGAGAACCACGAGGGCACCGTCGGGCGCGCGCTGGTCCGGTCGACGGTGACCTTCGAACCACGGCGGTACTGATACTCGAAGTTCTGCCCACCCAGGACGAACACGTCACCCGTTTCGAGCGTGTCGAGATACTGCTCGTCGAGTTGCCCGACCCACTCGTTGCCCGCGCGGGTGTACACGTCACAGGTGAACGAGTCGGGAATCGTCCCGATGTTGGTCATGTAGATGACCCGGGCCAGACGGCCGCGCTTGCCGATCAGTGGCTGGCCGACCTCGAACTCGTCGTAGTGGAACTCGCCATCCGGCGGGTCGTTCGTGTCTCGCCAGATCTTCGCGTAGACGTTCTTGTCCTCCATCCCGGGGTAATCGGCCGTGAGATAGCGACACAGCTGTTCGAACTCCTCGTCGGTGTACTCTCGGTACGGGTAGGCCCGCCGAAGGATCGCCTCGACCTCGGCTTCCGGCCGGACCGCGTTGATCGCCATCCCGTAGACGTGCTGGGTGGCCACGTCCTGTGCGCGCTCGGGGACGAACACGCGGTCGACGAACCCCGACTCGGCTTTCTGAAGCATGACCGCACACTCGACCAGTTCGTCGCGGTCCAGTGCCACGACACGGCCCGTCACTGTCTGGCCCAGCTGGTGGCCCGCTCGTCCGACTCGCTGGAGGAGCGCCGCGACGGACTTGGGAGATCCGACCTGGACGACCAGGTCGATGTGGGGCATATCGATGCCCAGTTCCAGGCTGGTCGAGGTCGTTACGACATCGAGTGTCCCGTCTTTGAGTTGGCTCTCGATGGCCTGTCGGCGCTCTTTCGAGAGGCTGCCGTGGTGACACCCGGAGTTGTCCTCGTCGTAGGCGTCGAAAGTATCACGAAGGTTATGAAGGACTCGCTCGGCCCCCGACCGGGTGTTCGTGAACACCAGCGTGTTGGTGTGGTCCTGGATCAGGTCGTGCAGCTGCTGATAAAACCGGCCCTGCACCACGTCTCTGGGCGTGTTGATCAGATCGTCCGTCGGGCAGGTGAGTTCCATGTCGAACTCGCGAGCGAAGCGTGCGTCGACGATTTCGTAGTCGCGAGGCTGCCAGTCGTCCGTCTCGGTACCCCGTTCACACCCGACGAGAAACTCGGCCATGGTCTCTAAGGGTTCGACCGTGGCCGAACAGCCGATCCGGGTCGGTGACTGGTCGGCCATCGCTTCGAGTCGTTCCAGCGAGACAGAGAGATGCGTCCCGCGCTTGTTCTCGGCGAGGCTGTGAATCTCGTCGACGATGACGTACTCGACAGACCGGAGCTTTTCCTTGAATTTCGGGCTGTTGAGCAGGATTGCGAGTGTCTCGGGTGTCGTGTTCAGGATGTGGGGCGTCGTTTCGAGCATCTGCTGGCGCTCGCTGTCGCTGGTGTCGCCGTGGCGGATCGCGTGGCGAATCTCGACTGTCTCGCCGCGCTCGTCGAGTTTCTCGGTGATGCCCGCAAGTGGCATCTCCAGGTTCCGGTGGATGTCGTTGGCCAGCGATTTCAGTGGTGAGACGTACAGGCAGTAGACGCTGTTTTCCAGCTGCTGGGCGCGGGCCTTCGCGAACAGTTCGTTGATGATACCGGTAAACGAGGCCAGGGTCTTGCCGCTGCCAGTCGGTGCCGCGATCAGCGCGTTCTCGCGCTCGTGGATCAGTGGAATAGCTTCCTTCTGTGGCGGCGTGAAGAAGCCGCCGTTCTGCGGGACGAACTCACCGAACTGCTCGACCCACCACTCCTGGACGACCGGTGCCAGTCGCTCCAGCACGTTCCCATCGTCGATGCTAACGCTCTCTGGATCGAACGCCAGGTCGACGCTGGCGAGTCGCTCACGTCCTCCCATCGTCGTGTCTGTGAGTAGGTTTGCGTGGGGAAGTGTCTTCGGACCGCGGCACGCACCGTTCGACCGCCCCTCGCCCTGTGCGCTCCCTATCATCGCCTTACCGACACTACGCAATCGGTCAAAACCATATCGTACACTCCACGAGATTCATTACACTGGACGTACGTTGGTTCTATATGTCGTTGTTGCCCTCCAGAGGTCCAGATACGAGCACGTCACAGGAGGGGGAACTGCAGGTCGTCGGCGTCGACGACGAGGTGGCCCCACTGCTGGATGCGCTCAACTCGGAGACCGCTCGCGCTATTCTCAACGAAATCTACGAAGAGCCAGGGACGCCCTCCGATATCGCTGATCGGTTAGACATGTCGATTCAGAAGGTTTCCTACCACATCGATAAACTCGACGAGCAGGACCTGATCGACGCCGCTGGGACCCAGTACTCCGAGAAGGGCCAGGAGATGACGGTGTACCAGCCACCGGACGACCCGACGGTGCTCTTCGTCGGCACCCAGGAGCGAAAGCGGTCGCTCACGACGATGGTCAAGCGACTCCTGCCCGTCGTCACCATCGTCGCGCTGGGGAGTCTGCTCATCGAGCAACTGTTCGGTGACGGCGTCCTCTCCGTGGGACTCGGTTCGGGCGGTGCCGACAGTGCCGAAACTGACGGCGACGGCGGCGACAGCGTCGCTGTCCAGAACGAGACTGAAACGGCAACCGACGTGGCGACCGACACTGCAACGCCGACTCCGACCGAGGCGGGCAGTGATGGCGACATAGGTATCGCTGAAGCGACCGAGACGCCGACACCGATGGAGGAACCCCAGGGCACCGCAACGGGGACCGAGGAACAACTGGCACAGGAGACGGAGGCTGCCCGTGAGACGGCCACGGACGTCGCGACCGAAACGCCGACCCCCGCACCCGAGACGACCTCGGTCGTCTACGACACGGCCGCTCGTGCGACCGAAACGGCCGCTGGCGGCGGCGTCGACATCTCTCCGGGACTCGCTTTCTTCCTCGGCGGGATGACCGTCGTCGCGCTGGCTGCTGGCTGGTGGTTCTACACGCAGTACGCGTGAACTACCTCGTTCTCCTCGCTCTATCCCGTCAATGCTGATTCCCGCATGGCTCAAAATCGATTTTGAGTCACGGCTATCGATTTATATACATCCTACGTACGAGTGAGTACGCCGCCGACGGACGGACTGTCCGGTCCCCGTCGGTGGTCGCCGCCTGCCCCCAACTGTGGCACCGCTGACGCACTGCCGGTCCGGGTCGACTGCGACCTCTCTGACACGACCCGGTCCGGACGACACAATCGCTTTAGCCCTCCCCCACGAGCGACCCGATATGCGCCTCACGTTTCTCGGCACCGGTAGTGCGATGCCGACCGGTCACCGATTCCAGAGCGGTCTCTTGCTCGCTGACGAAGCGCACAAACTGCTCGTTGACTGTGGCAGCGGCGTTCTCCACGCGCTCGAACGAACTGAAGCGGGGTACGAAGGAATCGACGCAGTCCTCCTGACCCACCACCACCTCGACCACGTCTCGGACCTGGACGTGCTACTGAAAGCGCGCTGGCTGGCCGGCGCGACTGACCTGACGATTGCCGGGCCGCCCGGAACGGTCGACCTGGTCGAGGGACTGTTAGACCTCCATGCGTACCTGCAGGGCCGACTGGACCTGACCGTCCGGGATGTCGATACCGACGGTCCGTTCTCGATTGCCGGCTTCGACGTCACAGCGCTGGAGACACGCCACTCGATGCAGTGTTTCGCGTACCGCTGTACCCCCAGCGGAACGGATGGCCCGGCGATTGCGTTCAGTGGGGATTCCGAGGCCTTCGATGGCCTCGTCGACTTCGCCGAAGGGGCCGCCGTTCTTGTCCACGACTGCTCGTTTCCGGACGACGTGGACGTCTCGAATCACCCGACACCGTCACAGCTCGGTACAGTGCTCGGTCGTGGCGAGAGCGAACCCGGACGAGTGTATCTCACGCACCTCTACCCACACACCGAGGGACGACACGAACAGATGCTCGACTCCATCGCCGACCACTACGACGGCGACGTTCGCTTCGCGGAGGACGGCCTGTCGGTGACTGTTCAAGCAACGACAACGGACGATTGACGACCGCCTCTCGGATCGGCGACCTGACTTGCGAAGCTGTCGTATTACTCACTCGATCCGGTATCGCAACAGCGCCGCGATACCGCCGAGATTCGACAACTGCATTCCGGGGTCGAACTCGCCGGAAAACACGACGACGTCCCCGCCCTTCTGTTCGGTGGTCGTGACGATCTCGTCCACCTCGACGTCCCACTCGCCCTCGTTGCTTCGCTCCTGCCTGAGACGGTCGTCGAGCACGAGCAGTTCCTCGATAGCGCCGAATTCGGCGGCCTCGGCCACGTTCTCGGGTCCGTATGCGACCTTCGCGCCCTCGGCGATTCGGCGGGTTAGTTCGTCGATGAGTTCGGCCTCCTCGGCGATGCGGGTCTCCGTCTGGACCTCCTCGACGGCACCGCGCTTGAGTACCTCGTGGACGCCACGGTCGCCGACGGCACTGGTATCGACCGTGGAGATCTTCTCGACCACCTCGGGTGCGTTGTCCTGGATGTAGTCTAGCGCGTCCTGCTTGGTGAATCCGGGACCGGCGAGGATGTAGGCGTCCACGTCGAGACGCCGGAGCACGTCGGTCAACTCGGCGAACAGTTCGTCGCGGGGGCGGGCGTAGTCGCCTTTCCCCGTCGTCGAAGTGATCGTCGCCCGCGATTCGGTCCCGTACTGGGCGACCGTATGGACGTGTGCTTCGCCCTCTTCGACGGTAGCGATGGCGACATCGGGGTTCTCTGTCGCTTCGGTCGCCTCCTCGATCCGGTCGAGCTGGTCTGGCTTCCAGACTTTCTCTATCTCCAGTTCGGTGTGCTCCTCGACGTTGAGCGTGTGGTGAAAGCCCAGCTGGTCCTCTCGCGAACAGTCGACTATTTCCCCGCCGACACGGAGCCTGTTGGCGAACTTGGCGAACTCCACGTCGGTGACCGCTATCGCTAGCCACATCGGTTCGCGTTCGCCGCCCGTGTCGCGCAACTGGTCGTCGTTGCGCTGGATTCGTCGCGTCGTCTCGCTTGCGACGCGGTCACCTGGCTCGACCACGTAGGTGAGATGCCACAGGTCGTCGAGGGTCTCGGGCACGACCGTGATCCGTTCGCGGCCCCCTTCCAGTTGCTGGCGGTCGGCGATGCGCATGGTCGGTGCTGGGACTGTTGACGGTAAGTGCCCTCCGGTTTCGGGCGTCGTCGTCAACCGTCGTCGTCTATCGAAACGGCCGACAGTTCGGCGGCGTCCTCGACGGCCAGGCCAAGCTCCTCCTGGACGAGTTCGACGGCGTTCTCGACGGCCCCGACGCTGCCCAGGTAGCCCGCGCCGACGGACGTCTTCAGGGCCAGCGCGGTTTTCCCGGCCAGCACCGACGATCCGACCTGGGCAACGGCACTGTCGCCGACACTGACAAGCCAGCCAAGCGCGTCGAAGGTGTATCGCTCCAGTCTCGGCTCGAACCCACCACTGCCGTTCAGGCGGTGTTTGGCCAATGCCGTGATGTTCTTCGCGGCGGTCCGGGCCTCGCGAATCGCGGCCTGGGCGCTGGCCGGGACGGCCTCGCCGTTCGTGTCCACGACCTTGCCGGCGTCGCCGACGACGAACGTCTCGCCGGTGAGACGCAGGTCGCTCCTGACGACCGGACGCTCGTTGCCAAGCGCCGCCGGCCCGCGGATCCCGCCGGTCCAGACCAGCTGATCGTAGGCCAGCTCCTCGCCTGTTGCGAGTGTCAGCGTCTCAGCCTCGACGGCCTCGATGCCGGCGTTCGTCCGGACCTCGACCCCCTGCTTCGTGAGCTGGTCCCGAACCGCCCGCTGGAAGTTTTCCGGGAAGTGCGGCGCGACGCTGTCGAGTTGTTCGAGCAGGAGAACCTCCGGGTTGCCGTCGTCCGGCACGTCTCCCTGCTGACCGCCATCAGTCGCCGACTCCGCTGGCTGGCTCTCGATAGCTGTTTCTGTGTCGTTCGTGCCATCCGTCATTGCGGCGAGTTCGCCGGCCACCTGAATCCCGGAGAGGCCGGCCCCGCCGACGACGACGCGCCCGTCTTCGGCGAGCACGTCCAGATACCGCTCGCGGATCTGGCGGGCGTGTTCGAGGCGCTTGAGCGGCGTCGCGTGGTCGTTTAAACCGGAGATGTCGTAGAAGTCCGTCTCTGCCCCGAGACAGACGGCACCGATGTCGTAGGACAGGTTTTCGGCCCCGTCCAGTCGGGCCACGCCGGCCTCGGCGTCCACGTCGGTAACCGTTGCCTGCCGGACATCACAGTCCAGCAGGTCGGTGAGTGGCACCGAGATGTCTTCGGCCACCGACGGATGGCGGACGACCCGGTGGAGTTCGTGCTGGACCACGTGCGTCTGGGATTCGTCGACGACCACCAGACCGGTCTCCTCGGGCAGCGACGATTCGAGTTTACGAGCGAGGGTGAGGCCTGCGTAGCCAGCCCCGAGTACTGCGACGCGCATACCGCGGGTTAGGGACCACCACCTATCAACGTTCGGCGCGGCTTGACGGACGTTCCCGAACTCGATGCAGCAGCGTCAGATCTGCTTCGAGAGCATCACCTCGTCGACGGTTTTGTCGTCGATGGTGTAGTGGCCGCGACGGATCGCTTCGGTGTTCCAGCCGTGGTCGGTGAGGAACTTGATCGCACGGTCGTTGGTCGTCGGAAGACTGTTGTACACCTTCCGGTAGCCGTTGGCCTTGGCCCAGGAGACGCCCCGTTCGAGCAGTTTGCTCCCGATGCCCATCCCCTGGCACTCTGTCGCGACGCCGACTGTCTGCTGGGCGGTCCCACGGAGTGCGTCGAGCTGGGGCAAGTCGAGATGGGTCCACCCGATGACCTCTCCGTCGGCTGTCGCGACGAAGAAGACCCGTGATTCGACTGTCGTGTGGCGGTTGACCGTGTCCTCGTAGAGGAGTTCTTCGGCGACGCTCTCGGCGACGACGTAGGTCTCTTCGGACGTCACGTCCCGAATCGTTCGAACCAGACCGTCGAAGTCGTCGTGCTGGGCCGGTCTGAGCGTCACCGAACGGCCGTCGATCTGGTACTCCTCGACGGCCCCAACGTCGAGTGACACTCTGAGTGTCCCGCCGTCTTCCTCGAGATAGCCACGCGATTTCAGCCCTTCCAGGTGGTCGGCGAATACGTCCGGCGAGACGCCGGCCTGTTCCAGCAGGACGTGCCGTTCTGCGGTCCCGTGACGTTCGACGTACTCGTATATTCGGCGACTCGTCTCGGACTCGAACGTCGGTCGTTCCGCTGTCTCCATACCCTCGCGTACGGGGAGGTAGTGCTTAGTTTTTGGTACGTTAACACGTAGCACGATCTCGGAAACAGAGTGGAACTATCATCGCTGTCACAGGTGATCAAATCCGTCGGTTTCTGGCGGGAAAGAGCGGGGCCGCTAGAACAGCGCTTCGGACTCGTCGAGGACGCGTGCGGGGCCGCCAACGCTCCAGACGCGCGTGTCGACGCCACAGTTAGCGACCGCCTGCTCGACGCGGTCGACGTAGTCTGCCGTCGTATTGATGTAGACGCTCGCACCCGTATCCACGGAGAAATACACAGGCACGTCGGCCTCGTCGCGGAGTTCCCGGACTGTGTTGAAGATTTCGAGCGTCCGGGGCTGCCAGTACACCCAGCCAGCGGGACCGGTCATCGTCGTCGCAGCCAGCGACAGCGAATCGTGTTCGGCCAATTCGAAAGCGCGGTCGAACTCACCACTCGCCAGTGCGTCTCGCATCTCGGCGATCTGGCCGTGGACGTGGGCCATCCGGCCCTCGAACATGTGGCTCTCGGCGGCTTCCCTGTGGGCCGCTTCGGTTTCCTTGTAGGAGGGGACCATCCCCGCGACGACCCGGAGGTCGTCTTCGAGGCCAGTCTCGATGCGTTCCGAGCGACAGTCCTCGTCGTTGAGGCCCGTCCTGAGGTGTGAGAACGCGCCAGTGACGGCCCGAGCCGCCGAGGAGGAGCCGCGCCGTGCGACTGTCGATATTTCCGGACGAGTCATGTCGAGACCGACCGCCTCGACCAGTGCCATCGCCGCTGCGGCAAAGCCCGATGAAGAGGACCCGAACCCGATATTTGTCGGGAAGGAGTTCTCGGACTCGAACCGGACACGGTGCTCGACGCCCGCGAGTTCGCGAACGCGGTCGACGACGGCACGGACACGCTCTGCGCCCCGGCCACCGACTTCTCCCCCGTCGATGACGTAGCTGTCTTCGGCGAGTCCAGCGTCGAATTCGGCGGTCGTCTTCGAGTGACTCGGTGCCGTACAGACGCTGATGCTGTCGTGGTACGGTAGCCGACGTTCCTCGTCACGCATCCCGTGGTACTTTACGAGTCCCTGGATCGGGTGTGCCTTGGCTGTGGCTTTCATATCTGGCTCTCCCGGCGACTGTACTTTGCAGTTGCGAACCACATTCACCGAAACCGGCGAGCCATACAGGACGAAGCGAGCCGTCTTTACTGCTCCAGTCCTGACAGCCACTATGGACCGCCGTGCCTATTTGCGGGGTATCGCCGGGGTGAGCGTACTCGCCGCGAGTGGTTGTCTCGGCGTCGGGGCCGACGAATCCACCGAGTACGACATCGGTATGTCGACGCAGGCGTTCAGGCCAGAGCAGTACGAAGTCGGCGTGGGCGACACTGTCGTCTGGCGCAACACGAGTTCACATGCCCACTCGGTGACGGCATACGAGTCCGGACTTCCCGAGAGCGCATCTTTCTTTGCGTCGGGCGGCTTCGAGGACGAGCAATCCGCCCGGGACGCGTGGGCAAGCCAGACCGATGGCGCACTCCACCAGGGCGATAGCTACAGCCACACCTTCGAGGTTGCCGGTGAGTACCAGTACTTCTGTATCCCACACGAGCGTAGCCAGATGGTCGGAACTATCGTCGTTGGCTGAACCCCGGAGTGTGAAACCGGATACCTGACGAGCGTCGTCAAAGCGGTTCCAGAACCGTCGCGTCAGATCACTCGTCGGCTTCCTCTTCGATGTCGACGGAGGTCTCCTCTTCGGCGGCGACCTCTTCGGGACGCGCTTCCATCGTCGTCTTCTGGATCTCGACGCGGCGAATCGGGTAGATGTCCTTGCACTCGCCGTACAGCGCCGAGGAGAGTCGTCCCTCGACGATCGAGTCGACGAGTTGCTCGAAGCTCCGGTCTTCGGCCGTCTCCTCGACGAGATCGATCATCTGCCGGCGGATCGCCTTCTCCTGGGAGGCGTCGGCCTTCTTCGTCGTCAGTGCGACCGGCTGAATCTGGACGCGGTAGTCGTCCGTCGTCAGCACGGTGATGTAGGCCTCGATCTTCGAGGAGCCACGGCGAACGAGCGACCGCAGGTAGTCGCGGGTCAACTCGTGCTTGATGAACTCCGTGTATGCGGTGTCGGAGGCGACCTCGTTGATCTTGAAGGTCAGTTTCGTGTTGTTCTCGCTGGCGTCGTTTTTCAGATCGCCCAGCGTGGTCTGGATGGTGCGACCGAGCACCTTCTCTGCTTCGTCTGCCGTGGTCTCACCGAGTTCCTCCCGGTCGAACTGCTCGGGAGCGAGCATGGTGTACCACTGTTTCTGTTGCTTCTGTCGGGATACTGATCGTTCGCTCATGATGTGTTAGTAGTCTGTTGATCGGAAAGCTGTGCTGCGACTGTGAGATTGACGACGTAGTCGTCGACTGTCGCGTGCAGTCCGCCGGTCGTCTCGCGGTCGATGATCGTCACGATCCGGTTGCCCTCGACGCGGGTGTCCATCTCGTCGGTGTTGTCCGGGCGCAGTGCACGCGCGATCCGCTCGGCCGTGGCATCGTCGCCGTGGCTCGTGCGGATCTCTGCGTGTTTCATAGTGCCTCCCGGAACGCGACGATGAACTCCGCGGAGCCGACTTCGAAGCGTGCCTGTGTGCGTGATCCAGCGCCCATTGCGGTACCGTCGACGGTTGCTGTGGCCGCCCTCATCGTGGTCCCGACGGTGCTCCCGTCGGTGGCGTGGACGGCGGCCCTTCCCTCCGTCACGACGAGTGTCACTGGTTCGGGCGACCGGAAGCGAGCGACGAGTCGGGCAACGGTCTCGACCGGCATCGCGTCGCCCCGGACGACGAACAGACCGTCGTACCGCCCGGTCGACGCCGTCCGGATGCCGGTGTGGGCTCGACTGGCGTGTGTTCGCCACACGTCCAGTGCCTCCTCGCGGACGCTCTCCTGGCCCAGCGCGAGCGCAACGCCGAGGCCGGGTCGCTCCCGGACAACGGCATCGAGCACGTCGCCATAGCCACCGATGGTCTCGAACGGGCCACCGGCGTAGGGTCGGAGTGCTCGCTCGATTGCGTCGCTCGCACTGTCGCTCGCCGTCTCGTCGCCGGCGATAGCGAACGCGACGAGCGATGCCACACGGCGGTGATCGTCCTCGTCGAGTTCTTCGGGCAGGTCGAGGTCTGTCAGCGCCGACTCGACGGCCGCCGTCTCGCCCGAAAAGGGCGCGTGGAGCAAGGTCGTGTGAGCGAGGCCGTCGCTGTAGTCGTCGACCGGGATCGCGACGCCGGGGCGTCGTTCGAAGCCCGCTTCCGTTGCGAGCGTCCCATCGACGCCTGTGTCGGCCCCGCTCGCGACCGTCGCACCGGCGAGTGCCAGCGCGCGGGCTGGTTGCTCGCCGAGTTCACGAATTGCCTCGACAGCAATCACACTGACCGGCTCGCCCACCAGCGTCACGTCGGCTTCGATACCGGTGTCACCGACCGCGACGACCAGGTCGGCCTCCGTCGTTCGCGTCGCGCCCTCGACTGTCCGCGCGACGGTCGCCTGGAACGGCGTGTCGCGGGCCGAGAGTGCGCGTGCGAGAAGTCCAGTCGCGGCGAGGCTGTCGCCATCTGCTCGGACAACGAACCTGACGAAGTCGGCTCGTTCGAGCCCGCCAGCGATGTCGCTGGGCGGCGTGGCAGACACCTGATCGCGACCGGCGGTGGACATCGATTAGTCGAGGAGTCTGTTCGCGGTGTCGTAGCTGTAGGTGAAGTCCTCGTCGATCTCGTCGCCACGGTAGTAGTCGACGAGCCGTCGGATCTTCGACTGCGTGTTCTGCAGTGCCCGCTTGTTCTGGTGGTCGCCAGGGTTCTCGTCCATGTGGTCACGGAGTCGAACGGCGCGAACCATCAGGTTCCGGAGATCTTCCGGGAACTCGGGGTCGGCTTCGTTCTCTTCGAGGATCTCGGTGATCTTCTTGCCCGTCGCGAGGGAAACGTCCGGGACCGGCGTGCCCTGGACGCCCTCGTCGCGAAGCTTCAGGCCGATCACGCTGGGCGAGTGGCCCTGCTCTGCGAGTTCGACGACTCGCTCCTCGATTGCGTCTTCGTCTCCGTCACTCCACTCCGGGGGTTCGTCTGCCGCGGGCTTGTCCGATCCGGACGAGCCACGACGGCGGGTATGCATTCGTGCCATTGGTCGTATTGGAACGGCACAGACCGCTACGTGCTGCTGTACAGCGCGAGCGTGTGGTGTCGAAACACCGGACACGGCCGCAATCCCAGAGCCACGGAATCCCGTGGCGAGTCAGATTTGCGGTCGTGCTGTTCCCACCGACACAGAACTCTGTCGGACTGATAACGCTTTTCTTTTCCACCGCACGCGTGTGTCGTACTGTCCAGCGCAGGGCAGGACCGACGGGAACGCGGCTAATCGGACCGCGTGCTGGCCGGATAATTTATATGTACTCGTGCTTAACACGGTGAGAACATGCAGTTCTCCCGAGAACGGTGCCGGCAGTCCAGTGGCTCACGCGGACAGAGCACGACAATCGGTTTCGTTCTCGTCATCGCCATCGTTATAGGCGGGACGACGGTGATCCTCGTCGCCGGCTCGGGTGCCCTCGCGGACACACAACAGAACCTGGGCGTCGAGCGCGCGGAGAAGTCACTGGCCCAGGTTGACTCCAAAGCCGCGATGGTCGGCCTAGGACAGTCGAGCGCTCAGGAGGTCTCGCTGGCGACCACACAGCGTGGCGAGTACAGGGTCGACGAAACGGCCGGAAACATCAACGTTACGCTGTTCCAGGGCGGCGGCGGGTCGACTGTGCTCCTCGACCAGAACATGGGGGAACTGCGCTACGAGAGCGGCCAGACGACCGTCGCCTACCAGGGTGGCGGCGTCTGGCGGGAGACGGGGGGCGGTTCGACGATGGTCTCGCCGCCGGAGTTCCACTACCGCGGCCTGACGCTGACCCTGCCTGTTGTCCGTCTCGACGGCCAGGGGTCGGTCAGTGACTCGGTGACGGTCAGCCAGAACGAGACGGCCATCGAGAAGTTCCCGGCCGCGGGGACCGACAATCCACTCGACGACGCCCGGGTCCAGGTCAAGGTCCAGAGCGACTACTACAAAGCCTGGGGGACGTTCTTCGAGGAGCGGACAGATGGTAACGCGAGGGTGTACCACTCGAACAACACGGCTGTCGTGAATCTGGTGACGCCTGCACCGGATCAGCCGACACCTCGAGGTGCGGTTGTTTCCGGGGCCAGTAGTGGGCAATTGACGATGAATACCAAAGCGTGTATGGACTCCTACAATTCGTCGACCGGTCCGTTCAACGGTAACCATTACCAATGCGACAACAACAACCCGGATTCTAGTATCTACCTCGCTGGCGGCCTGAAGCTCTCGAGCGACGCCAGAAAGGTACGGGGGAACCTTACTGCGGGCGGAGAGGTCAAACTATACGCCGGCTCAACAACGGATATAAAAAGCGGATACCTGAAATGCGCCAAGAACAATCACAACTGTAAATCGGGATCCGGTGACGCGGAGAAGGGCGTCCTCAACATCGACGAGCAGGTTCCGACGCACGACCCGGTCGGCGATACGGTCGACGACAAGGTTCAGGCACTGGATCTGGACAACGACAACGGTGGTTCGGCGTTCGATGGGCCGAACAAACTGGACCGAAGTACGACCGTGACCCTGGATTCGGGTCGTTACTATATCGACGATATCGACCGAGACTCCGGGAACAACCTGATTCTCGACGTCAGAAGCGGCGATATCACGATCGCAGTTGCGGACGGTATCGACCTGGACAATGCGGAAATAAAAATCGTCGGTGACGGGGTGGTCAAAATGTACGCCGATTCGACTGGGAGTAAAGAGATGATATTAGACAACGGCGCACGGGTGAAAACGCTGGACAGCCTTGGCGGGAGTAGAGTGTACAATTCTAGCCGGTTCTGGCTGTACTCGAAACCAGGATTCGAAGCCAATCTCGACGACACCGAATTCACCGGTGTGATATACGCACCTTCCGGACCGAACCCGGGTGGGAGTATCGACCTGCAAGGAAGTGCGCTGTTCGGGTCCGTCGTCGCTCACGTGAACGATATGGCGCAGAACTCGGGTAACGACCCGGCGATCCACTACGACGAAGCCCTCGGCCAGACCGAGTTACAACGCCGCGGCAGCCCCGAGAACCCCCGGATCACCAACGTCCACCTCACGGTCAACCGCGTCAACGTCACCGGCTAAGTCTCGAACTCCACGTCAATGACGTCGGCGCTCAGGTAGACCGTCTCCGGCGCGGCGTCGAGGTGACACTCCACGTACTCGTCGCCGTCGGCGTTCGTCCCGGTGGTACAGTCCTCCATGGCCGTCCGTTCGAGGGAATCCTGCCAGAGGTGGGCACGCTCGCTGGTGACGTTCACCCATACGTCGTCGTAGGTCCCGTCGCGGTCCGAGAGGCTGACGTTGGTCCTGGTCGACTCCGCGCGAACGAGGACGGTCGTGGAGCCGACCGACCGGCCAGGGTTCGTCGCCGTCGTCGCGACCACCGACGCCAGGACCCGGTCGTCCTCGAACTTCAGCGGCGGGTCCCGGACGACCACGCCGTCGTCGCCGTCCGTCCGGAACACCGCGCCGCCGGCGTAGACGAGCTGTCGGTCCGACGCGGACTCGTAGACGATGGGAGTGACATCGTAGGTGCGGTTCGACGTGCTGGCTCCGTCTTCGACGGTGATGTTCAGCGTCGTTGTGTCGCCAAAGCGGAGACTCCCCTGGGCGATCGTGATCTCCGTCGCGCGGCTGGGCGCGCCGTCCTCGTGGATGTCCGCCATGTTGGCCGCCATGATCTCGAAGGCCCGTTCGGTGTTCTCGACCTGCTGGAACTGCCGGGTGTCCTGCAGGGACTGAACCCCGCCGACCGACGCGACGGTGGCGGTCAGCAACACGAGGCTGAAGATAACGACGAACCCCAGCGTCTCGCTGACGGCGCGGTCAGTCATCAGTCACCTCTAGTTCGTTGGCCGTGGTGGTGTTGTATTCGATAGTGACCGACCCCCCTTCGACGGCGGTCGCCGCGAGCGACGTGGTGGTCTCCGCCTCGACGGTCACCGTCACGTCGAGTTCGGTCGCGTTCAGGTGGAGGTCGCTCTCCGGGCTCCCGGGATCGACCTCGATAGTGTAGGTCGACTGTGCTATCTCGGCGGGTGCGGTGTGGTTCAGCCGTAACTCTTCGGTGTCGCCGGCCCTGACAAGTCGGTCGGCCTGTTCCAGGGCAGCCGCGAGCTGGTGGCCGACGACCTCCAGTTCGCTCCGGACGACGGACTCCCGCTGGCTCCCGACGTAGTCGCCGGCGGCGACGATCAGGCCGGTGATCAGCAGCGCCGCGATCCCCAGCGTGAGGACGTAGTTCAACGTAAAGGAGACACCACGTCGGTCAGTCATCGGGCTCACCCGGGGCGACCCGGATCTTCGTCTCGTAGACCAGTTCGCTCGACCGGTACTCGTAGACGACCGTGGTGTTGTAGACGGCCGCGCGAGCGTACGGCGCGCCGCCCGATGCCTTCGTGTAGTTCAGCTGGAAGTCGGAGTCGTTGGCCGCCTTCTTCCAGGCCGTCGTGTTCCGGATTACCAGCGAGTAGTTCCCGGTCGCCTGGTCGCCGTTCTCGACGCTGATGTTGTAGCGGTCACCGACGCCGTGGGCGAAGCGATACGACCCCCGGAGTGCGTCACACGGTTCGCCGGCCACGGTACCGCCGGTCACGTCGATCTCGGCGTGCCCGGAATCCAGCGTCTTCGTACAATTCTTGGTCGAACTCACCGGAGAGTCGACCTCGACAGTGATATCGTTCCCGGCACCGACGTTACCGGAGACGGTCAGTCCCCAGACGTCGGACGCGCCGTAATCAACGACGAGGATCCGCAGATCCCCGGAGATGCTGGTCAAGTTCATCGTGAACGCCCGCGTTCCGTTCCCGCCCGCACGACGGTTCACGTTCCGCACGACCGTCCAGTTGCCGGGGGTCGCATCGCTCTGGTCGGCGGTCGTCAGCTCCCGGCTCTCGTTCTGGTAGACGATGGTCCCGTTGTTCTGCGAACTCGTCTGTAGCGTCGTGTTCGTGAGCGACCCGCGCTTGGCCCGTTCCAGCCGGACGAACTCGCCGGTCTCGTCGAGTCCGCCCCGGAGCCCCTCGCCGAGCGTCGCGTTGTCCGTGTTGTTCTCGCGGTTTACCGAGGCCAGCAGGTCGACGGCCATTACCGCCGTCTCGTGACGGCCTTGCAGCGCGTCGGTTCCGCTGGGGTCCTGTCGGCTGGCGATGTTCTCCGAGTAGATCGCCGCGTTGACGACGACCGACAGCGAGACGAACACGACAGCCAGTACCAGTGCGGTGACGAGCAGAAGCTGGCCGCGGCCCCCCTCGCTCAGATCCGCCACACTACCACCCTGACAGTTACCACGTTGTAGACGTTCCCGCCCACGTCCGGTGCGTAGAACGACGACACGTCGCCGACTGTCCGGTCTGTTCCACCGGTGTCCGTACGCAATCGGTCGCTGTCGAACAGGACGACCGTGCGGCTCACGCTGACGGCGTTGTCGCTTGGCTGCCCCCGGTAGACGTATCGGATCTGGTTCTCGCTCCCGTTGTATGCCAGATAGACGTTGTAAGCGATCCCCCGCGAGTCGAACGTCGCGTTGAGCATCCGGCCGAACTCGTTGTCCGGCGGGTCGTTCGTGTAGAACCCGTTCGACGGTGTGTTGTGGAAGCTGCTGGCCGATTCGTTCCAGTAGAGCACCGCCGGCTTCAGTTCGCCGTCCGTTTCGGCGGTGGACAGCACTCCCCGGGCGCTGTTCGACAACTGGTTCTCGATGTGCTGACTCGACGTGCTCGCCGTCAGCGGCGTCACCGCGGTCGCCTGGAATGCCACGAGCAGCGACACTAGCAACAGGAGGCTCGCGATGGTCCCCTCTAGCGTGTGTGCCTGTCCGCGATTCATCTCACCAGGTCCTCACCTCCACCGTCACTGCCGTTCCGTTCAGGTAGGCTACCCGTTGTGCCGTAATCGACGAGGATGTCTCCGGTCGCTCCGACCCGACCGCCATGTCGACATCACAGCCGTTTGACCCGGTTTCTTTCAATACCCCGGCGTCACGGTCCCAGCAGACCCGCTCTTGTGCCGGGTCTCCGGTCACGTCTGCAGACATCGTGATGTTTAGATTAGTCCGGTCGGTGAGGCCGACCCTGTCGTTCAGGTCAGTTCCCTGGTAGTTGCAGCCGCT
This sequence comes from Halobacteriales archaeon QS_4_62_28, assembly GCA_003021685.1. Taxonomy (GTDB): domain Archaea; phylum Halobacteriota; class Halobacteria; order Halobacteriales; family Haloarculaceae; genus Halomicrobium. The sequence continues at coordinate 63,932 of PXRO01000027.1, read as the reverse complement.
CGGTGCGTTGTCGTTGAAGAATTCGACCGTACACGTCTGGTTGAGGGCGTACGGGCGGTCCGGCGACCCCAACCCGCCCTCGACCAGTCGGTCAGCGGCGCGGTTGGCCACAACCGGTTCGGCCTGCTGTGTCCCGGTAAACGGCTGGAGAATACCCGGAACGAACGAGAATACGAAGATCAGACTCAAGAGGAAGATGACCGTCCCGGTCGCGAAATCGAGCGTCGTCTGCCCACGCATTATGTCCTCCTGTAAGCGACTGTTCGACGCTGTTCGGTCGCCGTGATACGACGACCATTGCTCTCGTGCATATCCTACCCAACCCCGGGCGGCGCGTGCCTGCAGTGGGAAACACACTCGATGCTTTTATTCGTTACGGCGCGCCTGTCGTGACGAACGCCACCGTCTCACACCGCTACACCGGTTCGATGGGTTTAATAAAACCCGTTGGGTACGATACGACGAGAGGGCTCGTAGATCAGTGGTAGATCATCCCCCTGGCACGGGGAAGGCCCCGGGTTCAAATCCCGGCGAGTCCACTACATTTTGCCGCGAGCACACTCGCGAGCGGCACATGTTGTATGTCGACGCCCGGATTTGAACCCCTGGAAGTCGCAACGCAGAGCGTAGCGAGGCGACCGTCTTCCTCTGGTTCAAATCCCGGCGAGTCCACTACCGTTTCTCCGCCGTAACAAGGGTTCACGACCGCAAGGTGCAGATGCTGATACGGCCGTATTCGCCATTTTCGGGCTCAAGATTACTCCCTCGCAGAAGGGAGTTCAACAGGATCGCAAGCGCGGGTCTCCGCTGTCTTGCGATTCTGTGAGGGAATGGAGGTGGTCGAATTAAGCATTCGCTCGAACGCCGTTGATCGAACTTCGCCCATCTGCGAGTTCCGCGGTTGCGAAATCGACTGTCCCGAAAAGCGCTGCTCTGCGCTTGAGGACGGGAGGTGCCAGCCGTGACGCAAAAGCCGAACTAGAGGGCCCCAGCTACTCCAAAGTTCATGCCCTCGTCGGCTCACTCTGCCGACCAATTGAGAACCTCAACGATGCCCGGGAAGAATTGGACCCGACCACGATCCAGTACTTCACCACTTCCGTCGTCGGATTGCGATACCGGACCTCGTCGAAGGCCAGTTGCGGTAGACCCATACAATTGGTCGGTTACAAAGTTGCCAACACGGGATGACCGGGCCAACCGACAACCGAGGGGTTCGGAGGGAAACTCTATCGGGCAAAACCTAACAGATACACTCGTAGGGAACCTGGCTTCCGTCAACGAGGTGTCGGTGTATCTCTCGCGCAAGGTTCTGCATCGCTTCTGCTTGTGACTTGGTCGCTATACCGAGTCGGTAGTACGTCTTGGTCCGGTTCTGGTTCCAGAGTTCGGCAAGATCGCCAGCAAACGAATCACTGTAAAGCCCGATTTCGGCACCGCGCTGATAGAGCCGACGGTGGTTACTGATGACTTCAGACCCAGACATCGCACCGTCGTGAATGAGTCGGAACTGAATCGTTCGCTCGATAGTGACGAACGACGATTCAATGACGACTGTATAGTACCCGTCGTCTAAGAGACAGGACGCAGCGGCAAGGAGGCGGCACGCCCGACGCAACTGTACGAGTTCTGCGTCCTCGACGTTGAGCCCTTCCTCGACATTCTGGGGTGCTTGCTCGAAACTGTGCTCGGCGGCTTCTAGTGCGTCGATGACTGAGTCATTCTCCATTCGCGTACACCTCCGCGCGAATATCGGACAACTGGTCTGACCCGATCAGTATCAGTCCCTCGTCGAACTGCTGGCGAAGCCGGTCACCGATCCGCTCCGCGCTCTCAGTCGTCTCAACGAGCGCCTCAAACGTGTAGCGGTTACCGTCGAACGTCGTCCCTTGGAGGGAGTTCACGATCGACTGGACAGTTCGGCGAGCCCGTGTCTTGTCGCCTTCGACGAAGACAAGAAGGTCTATATCGCTAACGCGGTCGGCCGTGCCTCGCGCAACGCTGCCGAAGAGCAGGACGCCGACGAGGTGACCAATTTCTTCCTGTACTCTGTTGACGAAGGTCCGGACAGGTTTGTGAAAATCGGACTGGGGTATAGACAGGACCGGGTCGGGTTTTGTGAGTCGGTCACGGTGGATACTCACGTACTGTTTACGGCCCTCTTTCCGAGTCTGAACGACGCCCAGTTGTTTGAGCAGTTTGACGGTCTTCGAGACGGTCGCCTGATTCCCGTCTACCATCTCAGCGAGCTGTCCGATAGTGAACTCGTCGTACGGCTCTTCAATCAGACGCGAAAGGCCATCCTGCATCGCTTGATATCGAAAGACACGCTCATCTGGGAAGGGATACTCCAGAGCAAGCGTAGTTGTCTCTTTCGTATTGGGCATACTATTCCTATTAGGAATCTATTGATATAAAACCAGGCCTCAGCCTGGCCAAGAATCTCTAAAATTCGCGTGAGATAAGGTGGCCACCGTTCCTTGGAGTCTAATAAGCGAGTTCGTAAAGGCGGATGCGGAGCTTGATTGCCTCTTGTCGGGTCTCAAGCTCTTCTACTCGCTCAATGATTTCTTCCATTGTATATCCGTCGGTAACACAACCGTTCGAGATCGGAGGTTGCCCCAACAACAAACGTCCGAAGGCATGCAAGTACAAACGCCACGGTAAGCGTGCCGGGTGTCAACGCACCGAACGCGAGAAGATGGAGATTCAGCGCGAATCCGTCAGTGAGAAATAGCGCACGATGAACTCTACTCCGATTTTACCGGCTTCGACAGGGAATATCCGACTGTAGGAGCGCGACGCTCCTTCTCGATTTCGACGGAATCGTCTCTCGATGACGGTTCCCGTGAAATTTACGTCCGTGCTGCTCTGGAACCCGCCCTGCGCCGTCTGGCGGTTCCGAGGTGGGTCACCCCACCCCGATCCAGGTGATCAGCGCAATCGTCGGGAGGATGACGGCGAATTTGACTCCGGAGATAAGGCTCACGTCGCGGATGTAGCCCGCGATAAACGAGGAGAGCAGCGCCTGGAGCGTGACGGCGTGGAAAAAGAGCAGCGACAGCATATCCGTGTCCACGTTCCCACCGAAACTCTGTCCACCCGCTCCACTGCCGCCCGAGGCACTCTGTGAGAGTCCCGACATCACGTCGAGGAACTGTGTTTTCAGCAGTGCCATCACGCCAAGCAGCGTCAGGTATGTCATCAGGATGATGACAACCTGCATCCGCGTTCTGGCGATCCGCTCGCGGTCGATGTCGTCCTGGTTCTCGGAGGCCTGTGCGGCCGTCGAGAGGACGTCCTGAATCTGGCTGGAGGCTTCCTGTGCCTCGCTGATGAGTTTGACCGTCCGGGCAAGGCGGGGGACGTGGTACGTGTTGTTGAACTCCCTGAGTGCGTCTTTCAGGCTCGTGCCGTAGTTGACCTTGGCATGCATGATCTCGAACTCTTTCGAGAGGCTTCCGGCCGAGGTGTCCGCGACGACTTGGACCGACTCCAACAGCGTCATGCCAGTGTCGTTCGCACTCGCGAGTTTCCGCAGGTTCTCCGAGAGGCCGCCGATGATCGACTTGCGAGACCGGACGTTCCACTCGTAGAAGACCGCAAGTGGCAAGAGATTGATGTAGAGTGGAACGTACACCCAAAAGAAGGTGCCAAGCACCGGTCGGTCGATCATCCCATCCAGCGACATCGGTGCGAGTTCGAACAGGACGACCACGAGCAAGGCAAGAATCGTTATGGGAATCGTCACGCCAAACACGAGCAGTGGATGGTCCCGGAAGAACAGGTCCGGTCGCTTCAGTATCTCCATGAACTCGTAGGTCCCTTCCCGACTTTTGATCCGGTCGAACATGCTGTACTGACCGGTGTAGTTCTCGACGAGTCCGAGATTCAGGAAGCCGAGTCCGTCGTCGACCACGAAGTCGTCGTCTTTCCCATCGGGCCTGAGATAACCATCACCGATTGTATCCTGGGTCACCGTCGACACCAGCACGAGAAAGCCAACGCCGGTCAGCGGAATCAGTCCGTAGACCGTCCCGTAGAGGAGTTGGGTCTTCGAGTTGCCCATCATCGACATGATGACCAGGATGATAATGAGCAGGAGGGGAAACAGCGAGAGGGTCATGTACATCTCCCCGAACAGTTCGAGGGTGTCCAGCATCTTCTTTTGCTCCTGCTTTGCGGTCCGCATGTGCTTTTCCTTCTGGTCTTCGAGGAAGGAAGTCATATCTCCGCCCGAGTTGATGATCGAGAGCATGTCCGTCAGAAACTGCGACAACTCGCCCGAGGGCGTCTCCAGTGCTTGATTCCGGATCGCAGTCCGGTAGTCCGTGTCGAAGTACTCCGTTTCGAGGACGATTGACTGGAACTCCTTTGCACACTCGCCGTAGGTGTCATCGGCCTTGGCCATCGCCTGGAGGATCTCGAGCTGGTTCAGCCCGCCCACCGACAGCGCGTACATGAACGAAATCGAGTCCGAAAGCAGGACGTTCACTTCGCGCTCGCGGGCGTTCGCCCTGAAGTAGGGAATCGAGACGAGCGAACCGAACCCGATCCCGAAGCCAATGACACCGAAGACGATGCCCGTGACGATGATGAGTGCCGGAATCTTGACGATGTCGAGCACCGCCGAGGCGCTATCCGGGAGGGGAACACCGATCAGTGTTGGCGCTTCGGCCCCCGTCCCACCGAGCAGGAAGGTCACACCCAGATAGCCGACGAGCGTCCCCACGAGCCACAGCGCCAGCCCGGAAATGACGCCGACGGCAAGCGAGCGGGCCAGAAACATCTCGACGTTGTCAGCCATCCGGGCCTGTGCGAGTTTCTTCTTGACGCTCCGGACGAAATCGCCGTCCTCGTTGAACAGCCACTTGAACAGCGGGTAAAACGTGTCTCCAAGCGTTCCGCCCGCGAGTTGACTAGTACTGGTGTCGTGGCTCATTCGCTGTCAGCCTCCGCTCCTGCCTTTGGGACGAACTGACCGAAGTCCACCTCCCCGTCCTCGGCGGTGGTCTGCTCGCTCGAATCCATGAGTGCCGAGACGATTTCGGGCGTCCTCTGTTCCATGTACCTGTTGAACAGCGGCCCGGCGTTCTCCAGTATTTTGCCGGTCTCTTCGAGCATCTCGGCCGGTGCGTCCGGTCGCGGGACCATCTCCTCTTTGGCCTGGTCGATATCGATCTTGACCGATTCCATCTCCCGGAGGTCTTCGAGCGAACTTTCCAGTTCGTTGTTCGCGATCAGGGTCAGGATGGTTTCCGGATCGTTGATAAAGGCTTGGACCGTCGCAGCCACCTGTGTGTACGTGTTGAGACCGTTCTCGATGAGGTGGGCGAGGACGACTTTTCGTTTGAACAGTTCCTCGTCGAGTTTCTCCTGGGTCCACCCGCGGTCGAACTTGATCTCTTCTAAGGTGTTTGAGTTCCCCATCTGGATGTACTCGTCGGTCTCGGCACGCCACTCGTACACGTCCCGGACGTTGATCTCGTCGTTTTCCGCGGAATATTCGTTGATTTCGGTCAGAGACTTGTTCCGTCGAACTTTGTTGCCCTCGACCCTGGTCTGGGTCTGAATACTCACCAGGTCGAGCGCAGTAAAGAGCGTCTTCGAGACGTTGATCGGGTCCGTGGTGAACCGCTTGATCACCTCGCCGACGGAGTCGGCGTGGAAGGTCGTGTAGGTGGTGTGACCGGTCGACATGACCTGAAAGAGGACACGACCCTCCTCACCACGGATCTCACCCATGACGATGTAATCTGGTCGCTGTCGCAGTGCGGCCTCCAGCAAATCGAACTCGTCGACATCGCCCTTGTCGTCCTCACCGAAGGAGGGCCGGGTGACCGAGGCGACCCAGTTACGCTGGGGCAACTCGACCTCGCGGGTGTCCTCGATAGAGACGATTTTCGAGTTCGAGGGGATAAATAGCGAGACGGCATTTAGGCTGGTGGTCTTTCCGGACGCGGTACCGCCCGCGAAGATGAGTGATTTGTTGTTCTCGATGCAGAGCCACAGGAAGGCCATCTCGTCCAGTGAGAACGTGTTCCAGTTGATGAGGTCGATGGGGGTAAAGGGCACGTCCTTGAACTGCCGGATCGTGTAGTTGGTCCCGTGGTCGGACACCTCGCGTCCCAGCGTCAACTGGGCACGCGACCCGTCAGGCAAGGTGGCATCGACCTGTGGCTGGCGCTTCGAGATACCTTTGCCCGACCGCTGTGCCAGTTTGACGACGAAGTCGTTGAGTTCCTCCTCGCCGTGTTCGACGTTGCTGATGATCTGCTCGTAGTCGGTGTGATAGACGAAGACACGGGAGTTGTACCCGTCACACGAGATGTCCTCGACATTGATGTCGTGTTTGACGGGATCGATCCGCTGGTAGCCGATGAAGTCCCGCCTGAGAACGTACAGGAGCTTTTCGACCTGATACTCGGTTAGCTGATTCGGGTCGTCTTCCAGTACCGCCGGTTCGGGCCGCGCCTTGATGCCCGTGAGTCGCCCCCTAGTCTGTGCTGGCTCCTCGACTTCCATGCCCAGAAACTCCTTGAACTGGTCGACAACGCCGAGTTCGCCGCCACCGACAGAGCCGTCGTAAATGTCGTACCGCCCGAGCAAGTCCTCGGCTTCACGCTGTATCACGTCTGCGCGGTCGGCCTCTGACCCCTGGACGATCACGTCGTCCTCGGAGTATTTGATCGCCGTTTTCAGCTTCCCCGAGAGGAACTCGCTGAGATCCTTCTCGATCTCGTTGTAGTAGGGCTGGATTACGTAATATTTCTTCTCGTTTTCCTTCCGCGAGTGGAAGATGATGACGCAGGCGTATGGCTTGTTGACCCAGTAGCGTTCGATCTCGCTGAAGTGGGTCTTCTTCTTCTGGGGGACTGCTTTCTCCAGATCGTAGCGATTGACCACTGTCGTGTTCCCCTCCGGATCGGAGAAAAACGCGTCCTCGTCGAGTTCTTCGCTCACGTTGACGGTCCGCTGGTCGACCAGGTTCGACATCAGATCGCCCACGTCACCGGCTTTGGCGAACTCTTGATCGAGCGCTTCGGGGTCGAACCCGAGATGTTCCTCGGGTTCGAACGGGACTTTCTCGCCGTTTCCGTCCCGTGGCGGCCTGCTGTCGTCCTCGTAGTAATACTCCTGCTTGAAGTGTTCCCACGTGTAGATATCTTTTGTGACCGGTGTCGCTTCGGGATCGACGTAGGCGTCGAACACCTGCTTGATAGTTTTGGCGTTCCCGGCGGCGTCTGTCAGACGGGACGCTGTCTCTGCCGGTTCGAAGCCCAGATACTGGCTCCGGTCGAATCGCCCGCCGCCGTGGTGGTCTCGACGCAGGTCCTCCCACGTGTACTCTCCGACGACTGCTGGTGGATCCTCGGTCACCCCTCCCCTGCTGACCTGTTCGGATCCGTCCCCCCCTGTGTCATCAATTGCCATTGTACTTCATCTGCTCCTAACAGTGAAAAAGCTTTACGCCGTTAGCGGTCGGTACGCATAAGTCAGCCTTACTGTTCGTCGAGGAAAGATTCGATCCGGTTCATCGCTTCTTTCAGATCGCTCAGTCCCGTCGCGTAGGACACTCTGAGGTGACCGTCGCCGCCAGCACCGAACGCGCTCCCGGGCACGACGGCGACCCGCTTCGATTCGAGAAGGGCCTCTGCAAATCCCGCCGCGTCGTCCCAGGGACACTCGGGGAACGCGTAGAACGCGCCTTTCGCAGGGAAACAGTCGACGCCCATGTCTTCGAACCGCGAGAGGACGAACTTCCGCCGGCGGTCGTACTGGGTGCGCATCTCGTCGAGTTCGCTCTCGCAGTTATCCAGCGCTTCCATGGCGGCATACTGGGGCGTCGTCGGTGCCGAAAGCATCGTGTACTGGTGGATCCGGTTCATCGCACCGATTGCCTCCGGCGGTGCGAGTGCATAGCCCAGACGAAGACCGGTCATCGCGTAGGCCTTCGAGAAACCGTTGAACACGACCGTCCGCTCTCGCATCCCCGGCAGTGTCGCGATGGACGTGTGATCGTGTTCGTAGCTCAACGCCGAGTATATCTCGTCGGAGAACACCAGCAGGTCGTGCTCACGGGCGAATTCGGCGATGGGGCGGAGTTCCGCCGCCGTCATCGTCGCCCCGGTCGGGTTGTTAGGGTAACACAGCACGAGCGCATCGGCCCCGGCCGCGCCGCTCTCTTCGAGAACCTCGCGGGTTAGTTTGAACTCGTCCTCGACGCGTGTGGGCACGTCGATCACCTCGCCGCCGGCGAAGATCACGCCGGGTCTGTACGAGACGTAACACGGCTGGGCGATGGCCACCTCGTCGCCAGGGTTCAGCAACGCCCGGAAGGCCAGATCGACGCCCTCGCTCGCGCCCGTGGTGACGAGAATCTCGTCGTTCGGACCGTAGTTGAGGCCATACCGCTGCTGTACGTCGGTTGCGATCCGCTCCCGGAGTTCTCGTTTCCCCCGGTTGGCCGTGTAGGAGGTTTTCCCCTGTTCGAGTGAGGCTATCGCGGCCTCGCGCGCGCTCCAGGGTGTCGAGAAGTCCGGTTCGCCCACGCCCAGCGAGATGATGTCGTCCATCTCCTCGGCCAGTTCGAAGAACCTCCGGATACCGGATGGTGGCACGCGGTCGACTCTATCGGCCGGTTCGAACGTCATGGTGAGACCGAAAGCCTGTCGTCGTCGGGGCCGTCGCCGAACTCGATCCCTTGCTCCTTGTAGGTGGTCATGATGTAGTGTGTCACCGTCTGTGTGATCTCGGGAATCGGTGCGATCTTGTCACTGATGAAGTGCGACACTTCGCTCATCGAGTCGCCCTCGACCTCCATATCGAAGTCGTAATCGCCGCTGATCAGGCGCAAGGACCGTACCTGCGGGAACTTGCTGATCCGGTCGGAGATGTCCGTGTAACTGGTCTCCCGATCCAGCGTGACGTTCAACTCGACCGTCGCACGGACTGCCTCGTCGCCCTCTTCGACTGCCTCCCAGTCGACGACCGCAGTGTATCCTTTGATCACGCCCTCGTCTTCGAGTTCATCAATGATCGCCTCGACATCGCTCTCGGTCAGGCCGGTCTGACGGGCGATATCCTCGTTCGTGTAGCGGGCGTTCTCGCGAAGCAACGCCAGCACGTCACCACGATTGCTCATACCTACACCCACTCCGGCGCAGACTAAAGCGTTGCTACACCATAACGAATTTCCACGCACCTGTCGCTTAAAAATAAGGGTGTCATAGAACGCTTCCCACTGTGTCTATCTCATCCAGCTCCATAGTGAACACACCGGTAAGTAGGTGTGCGAACTGATCACCGCCCTCCTCCCGACGACCCACGTCCAATACATCAGTAGACGGCGGCAAAACACTACTGCGTCAGCTAGACTGTCCGACTTCGGCGAACAATCCAACGGGGCCGTACTAATCCGTCCCCACGTCAACTCGGTCTTTCACGAGGTCATATTGCTCTTTTAGATCCCGATAGATTGGTTTGTCTCCGATGCATGGTTCGGAATTCTCGATGAAGAATTCCATCTTCTCTATTACATTCCGTCGTAGTTCTTCCGAGTCGCCCTTGTGGTAGTAGTTACTGTTGTCGAGAGTATCTGCAGCCTTGATCAGCACCGGTTCTCTCCCCATTTCGAAGCAACAGTTCAGCGTATCCTTGTATCGCTCCGTATAGTCCTCTATCTCGCTATCGAAACTGGTAGCCTCCACGATGTCAGAAACCTCCTCCCCGAACTCTGACGCGATGTTCTCTTTCTTGACGGCCGTGTCCTCTATCAAATCGTGTAGAATGCTAGCGACAACGACACGTTCTCCGTACCCTCGATCGTACAGTTCCATTCCGACTCGAATGCTGTGGAGGATGACTGGCTTCGGGTTGTCGCCAGACTCCTGAAAGGAATTGACCAGATAGACGATCGCTCGCTCGATCTCTTCGTCCTCTTTTTTGTCCCTAATAAACTCCTCGTCTCGATCCAATTCACTCATATATGACTAGGTAATAAAGAGAGAGAATTAACATTTCGTATATGGAATAGAAGTGTAGAGGTCGGGCCCCGCCTCCGTGAGGGAGTTTGCTCACCCCTCTCGGTCACTCGTCTGTACTTATCGTTCACCCGGGTAGTTACAGGAGATGTGTGAACCGTTCTATGACACCCTCGTCTAAAAAATATTAATTTCTTGTGCAAGGTGTCATAGAACGACTCCCAATGTGGCTGATTTCAGTTACATTGGGGCGAATTACCTGCTCAGCAAGCATGCTAACATATCGACGGCTAGGAAAAGCGACTTGGTTTCGGGGTTCGACAGCGGATCCAATGGAGGACGCTGATCATCCTCGTGATCTACCGGACGATATCGTAACGGCTGCGTTCCCCAACAAGAACGTGCGCGTCGTTCAGCGACTGAATGGTCGAGCGACCAACGGCGTCTACAAACTTGTGACAGACCGCGCTCGGATAGTCCTGAAGACGACCAACCGGCGGGCTGGCGTCTCGACAAAGAGGCGGCAATCCTCCGAAAATTGGCACCCGTCAGGGAGATTCCGGTTCCCGGTGTGATCGACTGCGGGACAGTGGGGGACACGTCCTACCTCGCCATAGAATTTTGCGAAGGAACCGTGGCCGCCGATGTCACGAACGAGGGCGCTCGCGCGTTACTCAGAGCCCTTGGTCGGCTGGTAGCTATCGTACATAATGCCGTTGGATTTTCGCAGGCCGGCAACCCCGTCGCCGACGACGGCAGCATCCGTGTGGACGGCCCCGGTGATTGGGTGGGTACATTGGAAGAGTTACTCGACGCTGAGGCCCAAATCCTCCGTGACACTCCATTCGAGTCGGCGGCTAATCGCGCCAAGTCGCTTCTTGCCGACCACACCAGTACGGTCGAGGATCCGTCAACGATCCGGCTCCTACACACGGACCTCAACCCGGAGAACGTGTTCGTCGACAGTGAGGGGGAAATCTCTTGCGTGATCGATTGGGAGTACGCTACCGCAGGTGATCCCGTTTGGGACGTGACTTCGGCCGAGCAGACCTGGTTTTACGAGGGACCATTTACTTCCGCCGACCGGGATGCCCTCTTGGAGGGGTACCGCGCGATCCGGAAGCTACCCGCGGGGTACAAGCGGCGGCGACCCCTCTACCTGGCGTTTCTTTCTGTGGGGAAAATGGTGGGGCTGGCGGGAGGATCCGAGGTAGATCAGGGAGACGTGAATGCATCGTCCGAACGGATTCAGCAGCTCCACCGTCAGTTTGAGTGCCGGATCGACGCCATCGCGGACCGGTGATCAGTGCTCTGTATTGAACGATACCTGTACTACCTATACTTATCGTTCGCCCGGGTAGTTACGGAAGATGTGTGAACCGTCCTATGACACCCTCATTTAAAAAATATTAATTTCCTGTAGGCTAATGACGGGATACGTTCGACAACAATGGTGGGGGTTCATAGGGACTGTCGTCTTCGGCAGCCACACCCCAGTCTATTCAATGGCCCAGTCCTAACTCCATCATGATATGGTCGCACTCGAATCTGAAGACGACGTGCTCCAGCGTGGCGACGAAGCACCGGCGTTCGAATTGCCCGGGACAGACGGCGAGACGCACTCGCTGGCAGACTTTGCACACAACGAGGCGCTGCTGGTCGTGTTCACCTGCAACCACTGTCCGTACGCCCAGGCGAAGTTCGACGAACTGAATCGTCTCGCCACGGAGTACGACGACGTGGCCGTCGTCGGTATCAACCCGAACGACCCCGAGCAGTACCCCGACGACTCTCCCGAGCGCATGCAGGAACTCGTCGCGGACGGCACCATCGACTACGACGCCTACCTCTTCGACGAGTCCCAGTCTGTCGCCGCGGCCTACGGCGCTCGCTGCACGCCCGACCCGTTCCTCTTTGCAAGCGACGACGGGTCCGTCAGGCTAGCCTACCACGGCCGTCTCAACGACGCGACGAACCCCGACGACGAACCGACCGAGCGCGAAATGAAAGCCCACATCGAGACGGTCCTGGCCGGGGAGGAAGTCACGGCCGACCAGCGCCCGTCGCGTGGTTGCTCGGTCAAGTGGAAGCCCGGCACCGAACCCGAGTACTGGGACACCTGATGATGCCGGTCGGAGACGTGCCAGCGTACACCGTACTATGACGGATCCACTGCCCGACGTGACCGAGGAGTTCGCCCGAGCGCTCGCTCCAGCGGGGGACGACGTGATCGAGGCGATGGACGAACGCGCCGACCGCGAGGGGTTCCCGACCGTCGGCCCGGCGGTCGGGGGGTGGCTTCGCCTGCTCGCCCGTGCTGTCGACGCCCGGCGCGTCTTCGAATTCGGCTCTGGCTACGGCTACTCGGCGTACTGGATCGCACCGGCACTCCCCGACGACGGCGAGGTCGTACTGACCGAAATCGACCGGGACGAACTCGACGACGCCCGAGCGAACCTCGCTGCGGGCGGGTTCGCCGACCGCGCCCGGTTCGAACACGGTGACGCCATCGAGACGGTCGACGACTACGACGGCCCCTTCGACCTCGTGTTGATCGACAACGAGAAGGATCGCTATCTGGCGGCGTTCGAGGCCGTCCGGGAGACGGTTCCAGTCGGGGGTATCGTCGCCGCCGACAACGCAATCGAGGCCGGGCCACTGGCGTTCGAGGACATTCGCGCCGTGCTCGCGGGCGAGGACGTGAACGCCAATCCGATGAGTCGGGGCATCGCGGAATATCTCGAAGCAGTGCGTGACGACCCGGCGTTCGAGACCGCCCTACTTCCGCTCGGTGAGGGCGTCGCCGTCTCTATCCGCATCGAATAGCCGCCGGTCACGAACCACGTGATACTGTCGGACGGAAGTCCGCGAAGCATTTCGCCACCCCGGGGTGGCGAGACTCTTCAGATAGTTACGTCCGACAGTATGAGCCAGATGACGAAAATGGACACGGAGATGGAGAGTCCGGGACAACATCTGGTGTCTCTGCCGTCGGAATCCTAAACTCTGGTAGCGTTTGCCAGTGTTCCAGGATCTATTTGGTAACTCGGTACCTGCTGTAGTGTATGGATTTGTTAGAAGAGACGATAATGCCCGAAAAAGCACGTAGGGTCAAAGCGGAAGCACGGACGTTCGCCGAAGAGCACATCGAACCGAGTGCCGCTGACTACTACGAGAGTGGGGACTATCCCTGGGATATCGTCGAGGCCGGGATGGACGCCGGTCTGGTCGCACAGGACATCGACGAGGAGTACGGCGGTCGCGGATTCTCACTCCAGCAGGTACTTGCAATCGCCGAGGAGTTTTACAAGGCTGACGCCGGCATCGCCCTCTCACTCCAGCTTGCGAGCTTCGGCGCGGAGATGCTTCAGGAACACGGCAACGAGGCACAGAAAGAAGAGTACCTCCGTCCGGTCGCAACGAACGAACAGATCACCGGACTGGCAGTCTCGGAACCCCAGACGGGGAGTGACCTCGCCGGAATGCAGACGACCGCCGAGAAGGATGCTGGCGACTACGTCCTCGACGGCGAGAAGTACTGGATCGGCAACGGCGTCGAGGCCGACTGGGTGACCGTCTACGCGAAGACCGGTGACGACCCGAACAACCGCTATGGCAACTACTCGCTGTTTATCGTTCCCACGGATACTGACGGCTACGAGGCCGAACACATTCCCGAGAAGATCGGGTTTCGTGCCTCCAAGCAGGCACACATCGTCTTCGACGACTGCCGCGTACCCGAGGAGAACCTGATCGGCATCGAAGGTGCGGGCTTCTACATGCTCGCCGAGTTCTTCAACCAGGGACGGGTCGTCGTCGCGGGTCACGGACTCGGTCTCGCCGCGGCCGCTATCGAGGAGGCCTGGTCGTTCGTCCACGACCGTGAGGCCTTCGGCAAGTCGGTCGAGGAGTTCCAGGCCGTCCAGCACAAACTGGCAGACATGCGCATGGAGTTCGAATCTGCTCGTGCGCTCACCTGGCGCGCGGCGGAGAACGTCACAAACCAGAACAACGCTGGCTGGTGGGCTGCAATGGCCAAGACGAAGGCGACGGAAGTCTCGGCTGACTGTGCCGAGAAGGGGATGCAACTCCACGGCGGTCGCTCGGTGCTGACAGCAAACCGCATCTCGCGCGTCTATCGTGACGTTCGGATCCCCGTTATCTACGAGGGTGCAAACGACATCCAGCGGAACCTTATCTACAACCAGACACCCAAGTAGCGTCGCCTCCGGAGAACGTTCTCACTGTTCGATCATTCCATATGTCGATTCGAGATACTCGATGATCCAGTCGACAGTATCCGGATCGTACGTCCAGAAGCCGTAGAACTCCCGTGGCGCGCGTTCCTCGGCCAGCAGTGCACATTTCTGTGTCCTGTCGTTCCCGCCGTCGAAGACGACGAACCACGACTCACTGACTTCCCTTGCTCGCTCGATGTGGAGTGTGAAGTGTTCGTGAGTCGGCGGTTCCTCGTCGGGACTGGCGTACGCGTGGACGTCGAGGCCGCGCCGTCCGAGACCTTCGTACACCGCTAGTTCACCGGTGAGCGTCGACACGTACTGGAAGCCAGCGTGAAGCGCGCCGTCCCCGACGCGAAAGGCGCGGTCTTCTATCTCCCTGGTCGCAGTCATCATCTGATCGATGCTCCAAGAGGTAAACAGTGTCTCGTCGAGTTCGTCGAGAATCGGCCTGTACGGACTCTCCTCGACACCGATTGGGACATCGGTCCGGTTCACTCTCGCGCGAAAGTCCGATAGGTCGGCCGCCGCGATAATGCCGTCCTCGTCACTGAGCGTGAGGAACTTCCCGGGACGGCCACTGACTGTTGCCTCGCCAGTGACAGTGACGTTTCTGTCGTCGAAATGTCCTGCCAGGTCCGAAACGACGTCGTCGCCCGCATTGAACACCGTGAGTACCTTCTCGTGGTCTTCGACGCCAGCGATGAGTTCCGGGAGTGACATGGCAGTGTCCCGGATACGAGCCGAACTCGCTTATACTGTCGGACGGAAGTCCGTGACGGATTTCGCCACCACGGGGTGGCGAGAATCTTCAGATAGTTACGTCCGACAGTATTAGGCATACTGGTGTCGTGTCCATACGATAGTATCGCAAGTACATGTGCTCTAAATATGTCACGGTATACTGTGTGGTAACTGACCACTTGGTGCTTCGAAATCGGACATTTCAGTGGTATCTACCAGTCGTTCATGATTAATGGGGTTCGATGTAGTGAAAAATCTTTAGTCACGGCCCTCCAAGGGTCAGCATACGGCTTCCCAACCGGGGCCGATGATTTCACATGACAGATCAGGAACTAATCTGGCGAATCGCGGGCGGTTCTGGTGATGGAATCGACTCGACGAGCCAAAACTTCGCAAAGGCCCTGATGCGCTCGGGACTCGACGTTTTCACACATCGTCACTATCCGTCGCGCATCCGGGGCGGCCACACGTTCGTAGAGGTACGCGCGAGCAACGAAAACGTCCGCTCGCGTGGCGACGGCTACAATTTCCTTCTTGCCCTCGGTGACTCCTTCGCACGGAATCCACAGGAAGAAGCGTACTACGGGAACGAGGAGGTCAAACCGCTTTCGGAGAATCTCCACGACCTCCGCGAAGGCGGTGTCATCGTCTACGATGAGGGACTACTGGCAGAGGACAGCATCGCCGACCTCGATCTAGAGGAACGTGCAGAAGAGAACGACTGGCACGTCTACCCGATCAACCTCCGCGAGATGGCACGCGAACACGGCCGCGAGATCATGCGGAACACGGCCGGTATCGCTGTCACTGCGGCGTTGCTGGACACGGATCCCTCCTACTTCGAGACGCTCATGGAGGAGAATATGTCCGGCGATATGCTGGAGGCGAACCTCGCCGTGCTCGAAGACGCCTACGCGCGAGCGGAAGAACTCGAACACACCCACGACCTCACGATACCCGATGCCGCCGACCACGACGAGGAGCAGGTGCTTCTCTCGGGATCCAACGCCATCACCTACGGCGCACTCGACGAGGGCTGTCGCTTCATCGCTGGCTACCCCATGACGCCGTGGACGGACGTGTTCACGCTCATGTCCCAGCATCTGCCGAAATTCGGCGGCATCTCGGAGCAGGTCGAGGACGAAATCGCCGCTGCGGCACTGGCCCTCGGTGCCAGTCATGCCGGTGTCAAAGCCATGTCCGGTTCCTCGGGCGGTGGCTTCGCGCTAATGTCTGAACCGCTCGGTCTCGCAGAGATAACCGAAACGCCGGTCGTGCTCGTCGAAGCGATGCGTGCCGGTCCGTCGACCGGGATGCCGACCAAGCCCGAACAGGCCGACCTCGAACACGTCCTGTACACGAGTCAGGGCGACTCGGCCCGAATCGTTTTCGCACCCGCAAACATCCGCGAGTGCTACGACCAGACACGTACCGCGTTCCGAATCGCATACGAGTACCAGATTCCCTCGATTGTCATCTACGATCAGAAGCTCCAGGGCGAACTTCGCAACGTCGACGAGAGCTTCTTCGACCGCGAACCGAACGCAGACCCGGGCGCTGTGCTCACCGAGGAGGAGATCGCCGAGGCGGCCCACCACTCCTCTGGCAAGTTCCAGCGCTTCCAGCACGAACCGGAAGACGGCTCGAACGTGAGCCCGCGCTCGGTGCCCGGCCAGAAGGGTGGTCGCTTCCTCGCGACCGGGAACGAACACACCCAGGAGGGTCACATCAGCGAGGACCCGGACAACCGCATCGCGCAGATGGACCGTCGTCTCGACAAGCTCGACGACATCCGTGCCGACCTCGACGAGAACGCCGACCACCAGACGTACTACGGTCCCGAGGACGCCGAGTACGGCATCCTCATCTGGGGTAGCCACCAGGATACGGCCTTCGAGGCTGTCGACCGACTCAACGACGACGGCCACTCCGTCAAGGCGCTTGGCGTCTCCGACATGATGCCCTACCCTGTCGAGGAAGTCTCCGAGTGGCTCGAATCCGTCGACGAGGCGCTCGTCGTCGAGATGAATGCGAGTGCACAGTTCCGCGGTCTGACACAAAAGGAGATCGGCCGCTTCGGTCCGAAACTCTCGAGTCTGTTGAAGTACAACGGTAACCCGTTCGAGCCGGCAGAGATCGTCGAGGGCTTCGAGACCAGCATTAACGGCGAAGAACTCGCCGCAACGAACCTAAAATACCTGCCAGCGGCAGGTGACTAACAATGAGTGCATTCTCAGCTATTGGCGAAGAACGCGACATCGACCGAGACGAGTTCACACCGGGTATCGAACCGCAAGCAACGTGGTGTCCTGGCTGTGGCGACTTCGGCGTCCTGAAGGCGCTCAAACAGGCCATGCCGGAAGTCGGCCGGAACCCCGACGAAGTGGCGCTGTTTACTGGCATCGGCTGTTCGGGCAAGCTCAACAGCTACTTCGAGAGCTACGGCTTCCACACGATCCACGGGCGCTCGCTGCCCGTCGCTCGTGCGGCCAAACTGGCGAACCCTGACGTCGAGGTCATCGCGGCCGGCGGTGACGGTGACGGCTACGGGATCGGTGGCAACCACTTCATGCACACCGCCCGTGAGAACCACGACATGGCCTACATCGTGTTCAACAACGAGATCTTCGGGCTCACCAAGGGCCAGACGTCACCGACTTCACCCAAGGGTCACAAGTCGAAGACCCAACCATCGGGATCGGCGAAGTCACCGATCCGACCCCTGAGTCTGGCGTTGACCTCCGGTGCAACGTACGTCGCCCGCACCGCTGCGGTCAATCCGAACCAGGCAAAGGAGATCATCGCCGAAGCAATCGAACACGACGGCTTTGCCCACATCGACTTCCTGACCCAGTGTCCGACCTGGAACAAGGACGCAAAGCACTACGTCCCCTATACTGACATCCAGCAGTCCGACGACTACGACTTCGACACCTCGAACCGTGAGGAAGCCGCCGAGATGATGTTCGAGACCGAGAACAAACTCTACGACGGCGAAGTCTTGACCGGTCGGTACTACGTCAACGAAGAAAGTCCGTCCTACGGGCAGGAGAAACAGGCCACCGGCGAGATGCCCGAGGAACCACTCGCCGAGCGGTACTTCGACGAGGACTACGAGTGGGAGCGATCGGCCGACGAGTTGCTCAAGCATCACAAATAGGCGCCGCCAAACGCGGGTCGATCACCCTGTTTGTGGATTCGGAAGGTATTTTTTCGTCCGTAGCAAAGAAACGTGTATGAGTGCCGAATCCACGGAGCGCCGCATCCTGTCCGTCTTAGAAGACGACGCACAAGCGTCGTATTCGGAGATCGCAGAACGGGCAAACGTCTCCAAACCGACTGTGCGAAAGTATATCAACAAACTCGAAGACGAGGGCGTCATCGTCGGCTACTCGGCCGACGTGAACCCGAAGAAGCTATCCAGCCAATCGATTGCCCTCGTCGGCATGGATGTCGAGAGCGAATGCTACGTCGAAGTGACACGTGAACTCTCTTCGATCAACGCTGTCGAATCCCTCTACACGTCGAGTGGTGATCACATGCTCATGGCGGAGGTGCGAGCAGCAGACGGTGGTGCGGTCGGTGAGATAATCGAAGACGCTATGCTCTCTATCGAGGGTATTACAGCCGCGCATCCATCGTTCCTTCAGGAGCGGTTGAAGTGAGGGTTTTTAGGCGTTCCATCGTCCACATCACGGTATGACGTCTCGCTTGGTGTTGGGGGCAGGGCCGCTCGCCCGTTCTGTCATCGATGCGCTGGGTGATGACCGGGGCGAACTGACGGTCCTGACTGCGGACGAACATCGCGTGGATACACTCCGGACAGAGACCGTCTCAGTCAAACACGGCGATCCGGCCGACAGAGACGTTCTCACTGCACTCGCTTCGACGCCAGATACGATTCTCGTTGCGACCCAGAACGGGGAGCGAAACGCAGCCGTCGCAACGGCCGCCCGTGCAGTGTTTCCCGCGGCGATGCTGGTCGTCTACGTCGGCCACGACACCGCCGCAGATGTCTCGGAGACCGTCGAAACGGTCGCGGACCGTGTCATCGATCCGGGCGCGGCTGTCACCGGGCATCTGTTCGAACGCGTCGGCGAGGAGGGCGTTCGGATCAGGCAACTACAGCGCGTACTGCGTGATGTCGGCGACCGACTCGCAATCGTCATGCACGACAACCCCGATCCGGACGCTATCGCCAGCGGCGTGGCACTCGCTCGGCTTGCCTCTGCAGTGGGCTGTGATCCGCAACTCTGTTACTACGGTGCGATCACCCATCAGGAAAATCGCGCCTTCGTGAACTTGCTCGAATTCGACCTCCGGAATCTCGACGAGGAGACCGACCTCTCGGCGTACGACGGCTTCGCACTGGTCGATCACTCCCGGCCGGGCGTCAACGACCAGTTGCCGCCCGACACACCGATCGATATCGTCATCGACCACCATCCACCGCGGGCACCCATCGAAGCGCGCTTCGTCGACCTTCGAAGTGATGTCGGGGCCACGAGTACGCTGCTCGTCGACTACCTGCGCCGTTTCGACTCCCTGCTGGACGAGGCCATCGCGACCGGATTGCTGTTCGGGATCAGCGTCGACACCAAGGAGTTTCGTCGCGAGGTCTCTGCCGACGATTTCCAGGCCGCGGCGTACCTGTTACCGCACGCGAACTTGGACACGCTCCAGCGGATCGAGGATCCGAGCATGAGCGGCGACACGCTCGACACCATTGGTAACGCGATCCAGAACCGACGACAGGAGGGATCGGTGTTACTGAGTTGCGTCGGGAAACTCAGTGACAGGGACGCACTGGCCCAAGCCGCCGACCGACTCCTCGACCTCCAGGATGTCAGTTCGACGCTCATATACGGCGTCATGGACGGAACGATCTACGCCTCGGCGCGTGCACGGGGAATGGACGTGGATCTCGGTGAGGTGTTACGCGAGGCGTTCGGTCAGATCGGGAGTGCTGGCGGCCACGCAGACATGGCGGGTGCCCAGATCACGCTCGGCGTCCTCGAATCTGTCGAGGATCGCGACGAATCGCTCCACGAAATCGTCCGGTCCGTCGTCGACGAGCGGTTTCTGAATGCCGTACAGTCCCGGTCGAACCGCTTGCTGGCCGGCGTTTTCGGGCCCAGAGGGCACAACGTGACCGAAGAGTATCTCGACGAGGAGACCGACCGTTCGGAGTGATACTGTCGACCGAACGGGCGGGGGCTTTTTTTGCTGGCACGGTCTCCTCTGTGTATGAAGACCGAGAGCCAACCCCGGGTACAGGAGTATATGACTCGCGAGGTGGCGACGGTCACCCCCGACGATACGGTTGCGGCGGTGGCGCGACGGATCGCCGAGAGTGATAACCACAGTGGATTCCCCGTCTGTGGAGGTCGTCGCGTCGAGGGGTTCGTCAGTGCCCGTGACCTCCTGCTCGCAGAAGATCACGAACCGATGTTCCGCGTGATGAGCGACGACATTCTGGTCGCACACCCGGAGATGTCGGTCCAGGACGCCGCCCGCGTCATTCTCAGGTCGGGGATCCAGAAGTTGCCGGTCGTCGACGACGCCGGCCACCTCGTCGGGATCATCTCGAACGCCGACGTGATCCGATCACAGATCGAACGCGCCACGCCCAGCAAGGTCGACAAACTCACGCGGACGCTCGAATCGATCCACGACGTGACTGCTCGCGAGGAACGTAGAGAGGTCCCGCTCGACGCACTCGTGCCGACGCAGGGAACCGTCTACGCCGACGAACTCGAAGGCCGGATCTACGAACTCAAACGTGGCCTCGCAGAACCACTCGTCGTCATCGACAATGGAACCGACCGTCCCACCGCAGCGCAGGACTCGGCTTCGGCGTCGAACGGCGACTTCTTGCTCGCGGACGGCCACCATCGCGTCAAGGCGGCCGAACGCATCGGCATCGAAGAGATGGACGCCTACGTCATCGTCCTCGACGAACCGGTGGACCTCGGGATGGCACGAACGGCGAAGGCAGAAGACCTCGATTCGATTGCAGACATCGAGGTCGTCGACTACGCCCGCCATCCGCTCGTGGAGACGACCGAGCGATTGCAGGAAGACAATACCGGTGGACGTACGAAATGACACATTCAGCCAGAGACCATTACGGCTGAGACGTATCAAACGGTACGTCCACCGGTAAACGACTAATCTCTCGCCCGGACTGCGGTGTGACGCTGTGCAAGACTTATTGTCACTTGCTACCAAGTGTAATAGTATGTACGACGAGGCCGATCTGACGGCCATTCGCGAGTCGAGAGACGAGTGGGAATCAGAGACTCTCGATCCGGTCCTCGACGCGTACGGCGAGCGACGAGAGCGCTTCGCGACAGTCTCGAACCACGAAGTCGACCGACTGTACACGCCCGCAGACGTAGCCGATATCGACTATCTCGACGACCTCGGGTTTCCCGGCGAGAAACCGTACACGCGCGGAGTCTACCCGACGATGTACCGCGGGCGACAGTGGACGATGCGGCAGTTCGCTGGCTTCGGAACGGCTACGGAAACCAACGAGCGGTTCCACTATCTCATCGAGGAGGGCCAGACCGGTCTCTCGACGGCCTTCGACATGCCGACGCTGATGGGGATCGACTCGGACGACGCGATGGCCGACGGCGAAGTCGGCAAGGAGGGCGTCGCCGTCGACACGCTCAGGGACATGGAGATTCTCTTCGATGGGATCGACCTCTCGGAGGTCTCGACGAGTTTCACGATCAATCCCAGTGCGCCGGTGATCTATGCCATGTACATCGCGCTGGCCGACCAGCGCGGCATCGACCGCGAGCAACTCCGGGGGACCCTCCAGAACGATATGTTCAAGGAGTTCATCGCGCAGAAAGAGTGGGTGATCCCACCCGAACCGTCGCTCCGACTCGTGACCGACGTGATCGAGTTCGCGACCGAGGAGACGCCGAAGTTCAAGCCGGTCTCGATTTCGGGGTATCACATCCGCGAAGCGGGGTCGACGGCCGTGCAGGAACTGGCCTTCACCCTCGCCGACGGGTTCGCCTACGTCGAGGACTGTCTCGACCGCGGCCTCGACATCGACACGTTCGCACCGCAACTATCCTTTTTCTTCAATTCGCACAACTCCATTTTCGAGGAAGTGGCGAAGTTCCGGGCCGCTCGACGGATCTACGCCCGCGTCATGGACGAGTGGTACGACGCCAGCGATCCTGCCGCAACGCAGCTGAAGTTTCACACCCAGACCGCCGGTCAGTCTCTGACCGCACAGCAGCCTCTGAACAACGTCGTCAGGGTCACGATTCAGGCGCTTGCCGGCGTCTTCGGCGGGACCCAGAGCCTCCACACGAACAGTTTCGACGAGGCACTTGCCCTGCCAGGCGAGAAAGCCGTCAGGGTCGCATTGCGAACCCAGCAGATCATCGCAGAGGAGTCCGGGGCCACAAACATCGTCGATCCGCTCGGCGGGAGTTTCGCCGTCGAGGCGTTGACCGACGAGGTCGAGCAGGAGGCCATGGAGTACATCGAACACGTCCGGGAGAATCTCGGTGATGGCTCCGTTCGAGCGGGAGTGCTCGCTGGCATCGAGGATGGATACTTCCAGCGGGAGATTCAGGACGCGGCCTACGAGTACCAGCAACGCGTCGAGAGCGAGGACGAAACGGTCGTCGGCGTCAACGCCTATACGGTCGAGGAAGACACCGAACCGGAGATTCTGACGGTCGACGAGGCGGTCCAGACGCAGCAGCGCGAACGTCTCGAATCAGTCCGAACAGAACGCGACGACGAGGCCGTCGAGACGGTGCTTGCCGCCGTCCACGAAGCGACGGTCGATGGCGAGAACGTGATGCCGGCTATCATCGAGGCCGTCAAGGCACAGGCGACGATGGGCGAAATCATGGGCGTGTTCGAGGACCACTTCGGGACTTACCGGGAAACCATCGGTGCGACGTAGCAGCGCTTCGATTGAGACGGGCGCCGAATGTCCAGGTCAGCGCGATACACTGGTCGTTCTGCCCCGCCTTGCTTTTCTTACTCCTATCGAGCAAACTGACACGAAACGTACAGGTAAAAAACACGAAAATAATTTAATACCGTCTCCCTGAGACGCTCCGGACGAGGTATCTTTCATCATGTCAGACGACGGTCCAGAACTTGAGGCACGGCTGACGGAACAGGAGTACTTCCGTCCGCCGACTGATTTCGTCGGACAGGCAAACGTCACCGATGTGGAGATTCATAGTCGGTTCGACGAGAACTATCCGGAAGCGTTCGAAGAGTACGCAGCGTTGCTGGACTGGGACGAGCACTGGGACGAGGTACTCGACGACTCGAACCCGCCGTTTTATGAGTGGTTCACGGGTGGCAAACTCAACGCCTCTTATAACTGCATCGACCGGCATCTCGACGAACGGAAGAACCAGGCGGCGCTGATCTGGGAGGGAACAGACGCCGAGGAGCGCGAGACGATCACGTACCAGGAACTGCACAACCGCGTCAACGAGATGGCTGCTTCGCTCCAGGATGTCGGGGTCCGGGAGGACGAGGTCGTCACCTGTCACTTGCCGATGCTACCGGCACTACCGGTGACGATGCTGGCCTGTGCCCGTATCGGTGCACCCCACTCGGAGGTGTTCGCTGGTTTCTCGGCGCAGGCACTCGCCGACCGCATCGACGACGCCAACAGCGACGTGGTCGTCACCTGTGACGGCTACTATCGGCGTGGCGAGTTCCTCAATCACAAAGAGAAGTGTGACGAGGCACTGGAGGCCGCCGAGTCGGACGTCGACACCGTCCTGCTGTGGACCCGGGAGGACGAACTCCATCCAGACGTGGAAATCGGCGAGGACGACCCGTACGTGTTGGTCGATGACCTGCTCGCCCGGAACGAACGGGCCCGCGTCGACCCGGTTTCCCGGGACGCCGAGGACCCACTGTTCCTGATGTACACCTCCGGCACGACCGGCCAGCCCAAGGGATGTCAGCACCGCACCGGCGGCTATCTCGCCTACGCGACGGCCACCTCGAAGCACGTACTGGACATCGAGCCCGAAGACACCTACTGGTGTGCCGCCGACATCGGCTGGATCACGGGTCACAGCTACATCGTCTACGGTCCCCTGGCGCTTGGCACCACGAGCGTGATGTACGAGGACACGCCCGACCACCC
Source organism: Halobacteriales archaeon QS_4_62_28 (assembly GCA_003021685.1). Classification (GTDB taxonomy): domain Archaea; phylum Halobacteriota; class Halobacteria; order Halobacteriales; family Haloarculaceae; genus Halomicrobium. The sequence continues at coordinate 39,807 of PXRO01000027.1, read as the reverse complement.
ACACAAGGGTCGCATCTGGGAGATCGCCGAACGCTACGACGTGGACATCTTCCACACCTCACCGACCGCAGTGCGGATGTTCATGAAGTGGGGCGAGACACACGTCCGGGACTACGACTTCGACTTCCGGCACATGACGACAGTCGGCGAACCGATCCAGCCGGAAGCGTGGCTCTGGTACTACAAGTACATCGGCGACGAAGACGCCGTCATCGTCGATACCTGGTGGCAGACCGAAACCGGCGGCCACCTCATCACGAACCTGCCGGCACTCGACGACATGAAACCCGGTTCCGCCGGGAAAGCCTGCCCCGGTATCCAGCCGGCAATCTACGACGACAACGGGGACCCGCTCGAACCCGCCTCCGGGCGCGCGGGCAACCTCGTCATCGAGAAACCCTGGCCCGGCATGCTCCAGACGGTGTATGGCGACGACGAGCGCTTCATCGACGAGTACTGGCAGGACTTCTCGGACACTGGCTCCGACGACGCCGAAGACTGGGTGTACAAGGCCGGCGACGGTGCCGTCCACGCACAGGACGGTTATTACCGCATCCTCGGTCGCCTCGACGACGTCATGAACCTCGCCGGGCATCGCCTCGGCACCATGGAACTCGAATCGGCCGTCGCAGAGGTCACAGACGTGGCCGAGGCTGCCGTCGCCGCGCGAGCGGACCCCGAGAAGGGTGAAGTCCCTGACGTGTACGTCGTGCTCCGCGAGGGAGTCGAACCGTCCGAGGACGTGCGGGACAGGATCGTCGAGGCCGTCGAAGACGAAATCGGAAAGTTCGCACGCCCGAAAAACGTCATCGTCTGTGACGACCTGCCCAAGACCCGCTCGGGCAAGATCATGCGTCGCATCCTGGAGAACATCTCCAACGACGAAGAACTGGGTAACACGACGACGCTCCGCGATCCGAGCGTTCCCGAACAGATCCGCGAACACGTCCGGGGCGACTGATACTGCCGGCTGTACCAACGTGGCACTATTCGCCACTGTTCACAGACGGACAGCCGGTCGAACACTCACTGCCTTCGTGCCGCGTCGTCGAAGTTCCGACCGACGTAGACCACCAGCGCCAGCAACACGCCGAGCAGTAGACCGATCGTCACCATCCCGAACACGGCGACGCCGACTGGCGTCGGCGGCAACTGGATCGTCCCGAACAACTCCGGCTGGAGTGATCGATCAGTCGCCCGTGCGAGGACGTAGCCCATCACCCCCGTCAGCGCGACGATAATCAGGTACAGGCTAACGACGAGTCTGTCGCCCCGTCGTGTTTCGTTCACATCGGAGAGTGAGGGTCGATTCGATTAGCCTTTTTCGCTCCAGACAGACACCGACGTATGGGAGAAAAGGACCTGCTCTTTCTCGTGCTCGCCGGAATCGCGACACTGATGTTCGTCACTGGAATCGTCCTCGTCTCTGGCGGACTGTGAGGGGTCTCGAAAGAACGAAAATCGTGGTTACTGCTGCTCGGCCGTCTGACCGCCGTCAGCGAGAGCGCTCTCCTCCTCGTCCTCGCCACCGTCGGCGAGTGCAGTCTCACGTTTCTGCTTGAACCAGGTGAACTCGTTGCCCAGCATATCGTCGCGTTCGAGGTTCCACGGATCGTGACCCTCGACGTGGCGACCTTCGAGCCAGGACGTGACGATGTTCCAGACGAAGATCAACTGTCCGACCAGAAGGATGAACGCGCCAATCGAGGCGATTTGATGGAAGTTCGTCACCTGCGCGAGCGGTGCAATTGCCGCGTCGAACTCGTAGCCAGCGTAGCGCCGTGGCATACCGAGGTAGCCAAGCGCCAGCATCGCGAAGAACGTGATGTTGGTGCCGATCATCGACAGCCAGAAGTGTGCCTTCCCGAGCGTGCGCTGGTACATCCGACCGGTGATGATCGGGAACCAGTAGTAGATGCCGGCGAAGACGGCAAATCCGATCGCCCCCATCACGATGTAGTGGAAGTGCCCGACGACGTAGTACGTGTCGTGAAGCACGAGGTCGACGGGAATCGAGGCGAGGAAGACGCCAGTAACGCCGCCGAGGATGAAGTTCGAGACGAAGCCGATACAGAACAGCATCGGCGTCGTCAGTCGAAGACGGCCGTTCCACATCGTCGTAATCCAGTTGAACGTTTTGACGGCACTGGGTATCGCGATTGCCAGTGACACAGCCATAAAGGACGCCCGCAGGCGTGGGTCCATTCCCGTCGAGAACATGTGGTGGGCCCAGACGCCAAAGGAGAGGACCCCGATAGCCAGCGTCGAGTAGACGATGAACTTGAACCCGAAGAGTTTGCGCCCACAGAATTTCGGGAGGATGTAGCTGATGAGTCCCATCGGCGGCAACACGAGGATGTACACTTCGGGGTGACCGAAGAACCAGAACAGGTGTTGCCACAGCATCGTCCCGCCGCCCTCGACGGCGAAGAACGTCGTCCCGATGTTCCTGTCGAGCAGGAGCATGATCATCGCACTCCCGAGGAGGGGGAACGCAAAGAGGATCAGGCCAGACTGGGTGAGAATCGTCCACGAGAAGATGTCGAGATTCGCCCAGTTGACGTCATCACCGCGTTCGGTGAAGATGGTCGCGATGAAGTTGATCGCACCCATCGTGGCGGCGACCCCCGAGAGGTGGAGACCGAGGAGCATCAGGTCGACGCCGGGGTTGACCTGCTCGGCCGAGAGGGGCGTGTACATCGTCCACGCGGTCTGTGCGGGCGCGATGTCGTTGCCCGTCAACGGCGCGGTAAAGAAGCCTGCCCAGATGAGCAGGGCCGCCGGCGGGAGCAACCAGAACGCGATGGCGTTGATCCGCGGGAACGCCATGTCGTCGGCTCCGATCAACAGTGGAACGAAGTAGTTGGCAAAGGCCGCGATGATCGGCGTTCCAAAGAGGAACAGCATCGTGATCCCGTGACTCGTCAGAAGCGAGTTGTAGAAGTTGTTGCCGACGATGGCTCCACTGGGAATCGTTAGCTGAACACGGATCAGGAACGCCATGATGCCACCGACTGCGAAGGCGATGACGCCATAGACCCCGTACAGAATCCCGATGTCCTTGTGGTCGACCGTCGTGAGCCACCGAACGACACCGCCCGGCTTCTCTCTGTGTGCGTGGCCCGGTGCCTCGCCGTAACCGCCGCCGCCGCTCACGAGTGGCGTGTACGATCGCCAGTCCTCGATGCGAGCGAGCGAGCCGACGATCACGACGAGGAGAACGGCCATGAGTCCCGTCAGTACTAACTGTTCTCCTGCCATGGTTGCCCCTCAGGATTGGGACGTAATGAAAGGGTCGGTTCGATGTCAGAGTTCGGTCGAATATCTTCGCAGACTCGACACACGAGACGGCAATATCACGTTCCAGGTCGAGACGTATCACGGAGGAACAAAGCAGTGTACCGGCGGGTAACTACTCGGCGGCTTCTTCGCTCTCTTCGGCACCCTGAACCGCCTTCCCAGCGTAGTAGGTCAACAGTGCCAGTCCGACGAACATGGACCCCATAATCGTAAACTGCAGCACGGTAAAGACCGGGTTCCCCTCGAACGCCGGGACGATGGCGAAAGCGACGATGAAAAAGAGGATAATCCCGAGCGGGATCATGTTGACCGTCAGGTCGAGCCACGTCTCTTTCTCGAAACCGAGCAGTGTCATACTCGCGGTTTAGCGGACGGCGATTAATAGCTCTTTGATTTCACCCCGCTATGCACTCGTTTGCTCGACGACCGACGCAACGGCTCCCGCGAGTACCAGGATGATGCCCGACGCGACGACCGCGACGCCGCGCGCGAGCAGGCCGTTCTGGCCGAAGTTTTCGAGGGTCACAGCATCGAGCGGGACCTGCCAGACGACGACTGCGAGACCGGCGACGGCGAGCAGGCCACCGAAGGCGAGCAGTGTCGGCCACGGACGCGTCGTATACCCGGACTCCGTGAGGATGCCGGCCACACTGCCGCCAAAGAGAAGCAGCCCGAAGACGGCGACGGCGAAGATGCCGATAAACACGCCGATTTCGGAGATGGTCAACCCCAGTGCGACAAACAGTGGCCAGGGACTCGCTCGCGGGTACTGATCGCTCAACCCCGGTTCCTCGCTCATGCCCCGAACTTACGGTCGAGCAATGAAAGGCTCGTCGGACTCGCGTCAGATTCGGCGCAAACTATTTGTCCCATATGGGGCTTGTGAATGGTAATGAGTACACGCACCGTCGAGCAGGTCGACTCGTGGGGCACTGTGCCGTTTTCCGGCGGCTACGAGGACCTGCACGGCCTCGCCGACAGTGACTTTTCCGGGGCCGTCATTGCCGGTCCAGCCAGGCTGTTCATGCTCAATGGCAACGTCGTCGGAATCCTCGATGGATCTATCGAGGACTTCGAGACCGCCAGTGGGACTGCGCGCGAAGCGCCCCATCCGAGCCTCCCGTTGCTGGCTGTGATGCAAGCACGAGCCGAGGAGGTGCGAGCGAAGTACTACACGGAGGAGACACCCCTCGAAGAGGTCGACCAGACGCTTTCCAGTGGCGGCTTCACCGGTTTCATCGAACTGTCCGAGAACGTCCTTTCGGGGGACTACTACCAGATCTACCACCAGGGCCGCTCGATGAGCGTCGCCTGGGTCGGCAACAGCGAGCAGTTGATCACCGAGGACGAAGCGTTCGAACAGGCCAACGGCGAGGTCGGCATCTACGAGGTCCGGCAGGTCGACATCGATATCATCGACATCCCGGCGGTACCCGACACCGGCGGTGGCGCGTCCGAACCACACGAATCCGGCACCGAGGAGCAACCATCCGCGAGCGAGGACACCGCGTCCTCGCCGGTGTCCAACGAGACAGACGCCGATGATGGTCAGGAACAGTCGCCAACGACGGCCGACACCGATCCGGTGGCGAAGATGGGAACCACTACCCAGTCGGGATCCCCAGAGGGAACCACTGCCCAGTCGGGACCCCCAGAGGGAACCACTGATCAGGACGGGGACGAGACAGCGACAGAGCGCGCCTCCGAGACAACCGCCGCTGCGGACACGACTCGGCAGTCAGCGGCCGACACCGCTGGCGTCGATTCGACCCAGCAGACGAGCGGGCAGTCTGCCAGTGCCGTCGACCTCGAAACCAGATCGATCCCGTCGCTGGATCCGGAATACTCGGAGGCTGCAAGCACGTCGACGCCCGATATCCAACCCGAGGAGTCGACACGATCCCGGACTCAGCCGACGACCAGCGATGCTCAACAGTCGTCCTCAGAGCACCCGGCAGCGCCCGCAAAGCAAGAGTCCGGCCGTCCCAGGCAGGCACAGTCACCCGATCAGGGATCCGACCTCGAAGCGAGCAAGGAGCGCGTCGCGGAACTCGAAACTGCGCTCGACGACGCCAGGGCCCAACAGGAGCAACTCCGTGAGGAACGTGACGCTCTCGCCGACGAGCGGGACGAACTCCAGTCGGAACTCGAAACGGCACAGGCCGAAATCGAGCGTCTCGAAGCGCAAATCGAGGAGATGGTCGCCGACGACTCGACAGCGGGGGCTGAAACCCGTCTCAGCACGGGGGAGGCAATCGACGGGACCAATCTCTTCGTCCGGTATCACTCGAAGGGCGATGCGACGCTCGAAGCGGTTCACTCCGGCAACGCAGAGCAGTCTGCCGTCGAGGGCAATCTCAGGCTCGAATTTCACACGCAGTTCGACGCGGAGACGGCGGCGGTCGCCGACCAGGGGTTCGAGGCGTTCCTGACCGGCAGCATCCAGTACCGGTTCGTGGATTGGCTCGTTCGAAACTTGCTGTACGAGATCCGTGAAACCGGCAACCCGGACGCGATGGGTGACCTCTACGACGCCCTGCCAAAGATCGACCGTGCCGAACTCAACGGGCACGTGTCCGTCGAGTACACCGAAGACGGCGAGCAGCACCGGACCCAGGAACAGTTCGACGTGGTCGTCAGAGACCGGATGGGCAACCCCCTGATCGTCGCCAACATCAACAATTCGCGGGATCCGGCGACCGACGACATGATGACCGATCTGATCACCCGCGCCGAGCGTGTCGGTTCGTCGAGTGATTCACTGGCCGGGGCCTTCCTCGTCACCGAGAGCTTCTTCGAACCACCGGCGCTCGAAACCGCCGAGGAAGCGACTTCGAGCGGCCTCCTCAGTCGTGACAAACGCAAGAGCTTCATCAATCTCTCGCGCAAGGGCGGCTATCACCTCTGTCTCGTCGAAGCGCGGAACGACGAGTTCCACCTGGCGGTACCGGAACTGTAGCAATACTGTCGGACGGAAGTCCGTGAAAGATTTCGCCACCCCGGGTGGCGAGAACCTTCAGATAGTTACGTCCGACAGTATGAGACGGTTCGACCGCACGGTTCATACTCGGCGAAAAACCCGCACTTCGGAACCGTACGACACAGCGTGCGGCAGTGACTGTCGATATCCTCTTGGCCGCCTGTGACGATTATCCGGGTCCCGTCCCACGATGCTGAAAGTCTCTGGCCCTTCCCACCTGGCTGGAGCGTCTCAGCCTTCGATCTCTGCCGCGTCTTCGATTTTCATTCCTTCGAGTTTGTCGATAATCTCGTCGACCTTGTCATCGAGGTCATCGACGAACTCGGAGGTCTGTTCGGTCGTGATCGCACCCTGACTCGACGGTTCGATCAGGTTCTCCTCTTCGAGGACACGAAGGGAGTAGCGAACTTTGTGGTGTGGGTAGCCCGTTTCGTTGGACATCTTGACGATACCGATCGGTTCGTTCTCGATGACCATCCGCAGAACCTGCAGATGACGCTCCAGCATATCTACTTCCTTTTCGAGCCTATCTATCATGGCAATTGTTAACTTGTGTTTGCGGGATTTAAAAGTTGCTGTCGTTCGCTCTATTTTCGGCCGTATACTGGCCTGTTTGCTCGCACTCAGTATTTGCTACACCCAAGGTGTGCTTAAACCTGTCGTGGTTGGCGTCCATCGTTTCCCTCGCGCGCGCTACCGTAATCTGTTTACCTCATTGGCTGAAAGACCCGGTGATGACCGTAACCATCGTCGGTTCGCAACTCGGCGACGAGGGGAAAGGAGGGATCGTCGACGTCTATGGCGACGCTGTCGATATCGTCGCTCGCTACCAGGGCGGCGACAACGCCGGCCACACTGTCGTCGAAGACGGCGAGGAGTACAAGCTTTCTCTCGTCCCGAGTGGAGCCATCCGCAGTAAAGTCGGTGTTCTGGGGAACGGCTGTGTCGTCAACCCCGAGACGCTGTTCGACGAGCTAGATGCACTCCGAGAGCGCGATCTGGACCCCGACCTTCGCGTCGCAGCGCGTGCTCACGTTATTTTCCCGTATCATCGTATTCTCGACGGTATCGAAGAGGACGCAAAGAGTGAAGAAGGCGACCTCGAAGCCGCGACGACGGGTCGGGGTATCGGCCCAGCCTACGAGGACAAGGTCGGCCGCCGGGGCGTTCGCATCGGCGACCTGCTCGACCCCGAGACGCTCCGTGCCCGCCTCGAATACGTCGTCCCCCAGAAGCGAGCACTGGCAGAGGACGTGTTCGAGATCGAAACTGGCGACGCGTTCGACGTGGAGACACTGTTCGAGCAGTACCGCGCCTTCGGTGAACGACTCCGCGAGGAGGGGATGGTCGTCAACGCTGGCGAGTTCCTCAGTGACGCAATCGATGCGGGTCAGAACGTAATGCTCGAAGGTGCACAGGGAACGTCAATCGACATCGACCACGGTATCTACCCCTACGTCACGTCTTCGAACCCGACTGCCGGCGGGGCCTGTACCGGAGCCGGACTCGGCCCGACTGCGGTCGGTCAGGGCGAAATCATCGGTATCGTGAAGGCGTACCTCTCACGGGTCGGAACTGGCCCGTTGCCGACAGAACTCGCCGGCGTCGAAGGCCACACGCCCGGCTACGAACCACCGGGGGAGAGTGGCGAGACGGGTCGTGCCGTCACCGCTGGCACGCTCCAGAGTGACGAAGAACTGGCCAACTACATCCGCGAGGAAGGAGGCGAATACGGCACGGTCACGGGTCGTGCCCGCCGCGTCGGCTGGCTCGACATCCCGATGTTGCGCCACGCCACGCGTGCCTCTGGCTTCACTGGCGTCGTCGTGAACCACGTCGATACGCTGGCCGGTCTCGACGAGATCAAGGTCGGCCACTCCTACACGCTGGACGGCGAAGAAAGATTCTCTCTGCCGGGGACCACCGAGCAGTGGGCCGACTGTGAGCCAAACTACCGAGCGTTCGATGGCTGGCCCGATCAGGACTGGGCTGCTGTCGCCGAGGGCGGCTACGATGCGCTCCCGGAAAACGCTCGCACGTATCTCGAATACATCAGCGACGAACTCGGTGTCCCCATCTACGCCGTGGGCGTCGGTCCGGGCCGCTCGGAAACTCTCGTGCTCGAACAGCCCTTCTGATTTTACCCGACGGCACGGGTCAAGGCTCGGTCGCACCCGGCACGTTTTTTACAGCACCGACCACATGTCCACGTATGAAGGAGGATCTGATGGACATCATCTGTTGCCCACTCGATAAACACGACCTGGAACTACAGGCCGACGAACGCGAGGACGACGAGGTCATTTCCGGATCACTGGTCTGTACCGAGTGTGGCGAGTCCTATCCGATCGAGGACGGCATTCCGAACCTGCTGCCGCCAGATATGCGAGAGGAAGCGCCAGCCTGATACTGTCGACCATCGAACGAGCGTTTACGGAGGTAGACAGAGGGCTATAAATCTTTTTCTGCCGGCGCTGTCCAATCATACCCGTGCCAGATACGTTGCCCGTGCACGTCAACCGAACGTCATTACACTCCCTGGAGGCCCCGGACGCCTTCGAGACAGCAGGGTCGTTCGACATCGAGTTGGTCAACCACGGCGAACCGATTCACGTCCATCTCCATCTCGAAGACAACCTGTCTGACACTGCTTCGCTGGGCGCGCCGAACCACCACGTCGACCGGGAGTCGACGCGCCCGGTTCGAGTCACCGTCCATCGGCCCGGGTCGGCGTTCGGGAAACTGAAAATCGCAACAGCCTACGGTGCCGAGACGCGCTACGTCGACATCGACCTGGCCGAACCGACCGAACAAGCGGAGTCGGTCGAAATCGACGAGTCGCTGTCGAAGCCACAGTCGAACGCCTCCGAACGGGGGGGCATGACCCGGTCGGCGAGCGATCGTTCGGTCTCACTCCCGGTTCTCGGACTCGGTGGTGTGGCGCTCTTGCTCGCGATAGCCGTCGCGTCGCTCGTCGGGGGCACGGCCGCCTGGATCGGTGCCCTCGTCGTGTTTCTCGCCGTCGCCATAGCGCTGGTCGTGCTCGTCGCCGACTGATACTGTCGGACGGAAGTCCATGACGGATTTCGCCACCCCGAGGTGGCGAGAATCTTCAGATAGTTACGTCCGACAGTATGACCTATTGTTCAGTGTCGACGCCACAGAGGTTGCCCTCGTCGTCGAACAGTTTCGCCCGCAGGAAGCGAGTCCGGTACCGGTTCGCGTCGTCGTAGACGTCTGCCTCTCGGATCTCTTCCGTTTTGCCCTCCGCGACGGCGTCGATGATCGCTTCGATCTGTTCTTTCTCGCTCGGGGTGAGTTCGAACTCGTAGGTCGCGGGCTGTTCGCCCTCGAGTTTCGTCCACTTGCGCGCCGCCGAGATGACGAGTGAGCAGGGTTCCCGGCACGGGAAGGAACCGTCGCCACCGTCGATATCCAGTTCGGTCTCCTCGTCGTACTGCCATTCGCGGCGCTTGAGACACTGCGAGTCGTCACAGCAGGCCTCGGCCACCCAGTTGACGTGTTCGTACCCCTCGCCCCGGTCCCAGGTCTCGACGACCCCGTAGATGCCCGTCTGGCGCTCGACGGTTTCGTGCCAGTGTGAGACGTCGAGTTCCCCCTCTCGTTCCTTGTGCCAGTTCGAGCTGGTCGCGGGATAGAAGAAATCGACTGCCGAGACGACCTGGTCGGCCGTCAGGTCGGGGAACTGCCAGCCAGTCTGGAGCGACGGTGCGGTCTTGAGCGGGCGATAGCGGCCGTCGTCGTCGTGCTTGGCGAGTGTTCGCGCATCGAGTGGATCGGTGTGTGTATCGAGTTCCTCGCCGGGGACGCCCGCGTCGTCTTCGTGGCGGAGCGAATAGCGGCGGTTTCCGTCCGTGTCGACCAGCGCTACCTCGATACGGAGTTGCCCCCAGGTCTCGACGATGCCCGCTTCGAGTCGTTCGTACCGGTCAGCGACGGCGCGTTCGTTTGCCCCCTCCAGCCACCGCAGGAACGACCACCGGTCCTGCTTTTGCGGGGCGACCGCGTGCCAGAAATACCAGTTCGTCACGTGGTCGGGATGGTCCGAGACGAGCGAGCGGAGTTCCGCATCTGTGGCCGCCGTGGCCGACTCACCGTCGACGGCGACGGTGTAGCTGCCGTTCGTCGGCGTCACTTCGAGGCCGTCGAACGTGATCCCGTCATTGGCGGCGGTCACCAGCGCGTCCAGGGACTCGTCGAGCATGGCTGGATGTTGGACCGAGCAGAAAAAAGCCGGTTGGTTCGTCGCCGCGCGCCGGGCGTTCCCGGGCTGAATGTATCATTCCGTACGCCCACCGGTAGACAACGAAACAGTATCAGTCGCTGCTCGCGTGTGCGCTACCGGTTTCGGCTTTGACCTGCTCGATGGCGTCTGTCACGTCGGCTCCGGCGTCGGCGGCCCGCTCCAGGACCACGTCGGCCATTAGTGGCTCTGTGCCCACTGCGCCGGAGTACCAGATGCGGTGGCCGTCGACTTCGGTGGGCACGTCGTAGCCCGTGCGGTAGTCGTCGGTCAGGCCCATGTCCTCGGGGATGTCCTCCTCGGTGTGGTAGCCGTCGGCGATAAACAGCGGGACGACGACGATGTCTTCGCTCTCGAAATACTCCGTCACGTCGTCGATCTCGGGGTCCTCGTCCATGAATAGTGCCTTCACCTCGTCGAAGCGGCCGCGTTCACCGATCTCCTGGGCGTGGTACTCGATGGCCTTGGCGGAGTTCTCGTTGCGCTCGGTCCCGTGGCCGACGACCGCAAGTCCGAAGCCCTCGCCGACATCGGGGTCGTCGGTCACCGACTCGGCACGCTGGACGATCACGTCGCTCATCGCGTCGTGGGTCCCGACGGGACCACAGTAGTGGACCGTCTGGCCGGTGTCGCTCGCGGGCAGCGTCGTGGAACTCGCACTGGTGCCATCCGAATCCCACTGCTCGGGGTCCCAGCCCTCCAGTCTGAACTCCCGTGGGATCACTTGCTCGGTGAAGTAGCCCTCGCTAATAAACAGCGGGACGACGTGCACCTCGTCGGCGTCGACGGTCCGCAAGACTTCCCGGAAGGGGGGCTCTTCTTTCCAGAAGCTCTCCCGGACCTCGTCGAACGCGCCGGCTGCGCGGATGGTGTCGGCGTGCTCGAAGGTGGGCGTCGATGACCCGGCGTTGAGATGCGATCCGTGGGCCGCGATGACGAGCGCCTGCATGCGTCAGCCTTGCACTTGGACCCGCTTATGAGCTTCGTCAACGACTCGAATGCCGATGGTTTCATACGGATTATTGTAGCGATTTACCGGTGATCGTCTACCCCGTGGCGACGATCACCGGTAAGCAACTACAATAAGCCGTATCAGTGCGTTGCCGCAACCAGTGGTGCTTTGACCGGCGCGTGGGCTGGTTCGACCATGGCATCTCTGGCAGCACGAACCCGCGAGGCCGTTCGGGAACGACCGTTCCTCTACGATGGACTCCGCGCGGGCGTGATCAACTACACGGCCGCCGCGCGAGTACTCGACGTCGACGGCGAGACAGAGGTAATCGCGACCGCACTCCGACGGTACGCCGAGGAACTGGGCGACGACCCGCTACCGGATACCGACGGCCGCGTCTCCATGCAGAGCGGCCTCGGTGTCGTTGCGGACGACCCCGACCCGTTGCTCGTCGTCGGGGACACTGCCTACCGGGCCGACGCCGGGTCGCTGACGGGCATCGTCGCCACCGGCGCAGTCGGCCCGGCGGCGCTCGAACACGCCTTGGGCGTACTCCGTGCCGGGGAGATCGACGTCGAAGCAGCCGGCGTCGCTGGCGAAACGATCCTCTTCGTCGTTTCCAGGCGGGCGGGACCGAACGCGTTGCGGGCCGTCGAGGCGGCACTCGAACGCGATTGAGAGGAACAGTCACTACGAGACGACCGCTCGCTCCGGCATCCGACGCTTTGAAATCGTGGCATAGTCTGGTAGGGCATAATGACGCTTCGCGTGACCAACACACTCAGCGGCGATCTGGAGACGTTCGAGCCGCGGGACCCCGACGCTGTCTCGCTCTACTACTGTGGCCTGACGACCTCCGATCCGGCCCATCTCGGCCACGCCCGAGGGTGGGTCCACGTCGACGTGATGCACCGCTGGCTGGCGTTCCTGGGATACGACGTTCGCCACGTGGAGAACTTCACCGACGTGAACGAGAAAATCGTCGCTCGCGTCGGTAAGGACGGCGACAGCGAGGCCGACGTGGCCCGCCGATATATCCAGTCTGTGATCGAGGACATGCGCTCGCTCAACCTCAAGCGCGCCGAGGTGTATCCCCGCGTCTCAGAGCACGTCCCTGAAATCATCGGGATGGTCGAGACGCTCATCGAGACGGACTATGCCTACGAGGCCAATGGGTCGGTGTACTTCGACGTGACGACTTTCGAGGAGTACGGCAAACTCTCGAACCAGCAACTCGACGACATCGAAGCCCAGGGTGAGCCCGACGAACAGAGCGAGAAGCGCAATCCGGCCGATTTCGCGCTCTGGAAGGCAGACGGTGTCGACCCGGCAGCCATCGAGGAGCATCAGTACGAGGGCACAATACCGGCAGACGAGGCCTGCGAGACCGCTCAGACCTGGTCTTCGCCGTGGGGTGAGGGGCGTCCCGGCTGGCACATCGAATGCTCGGCGATGAGCACGACCCACCTCGACGACCCCATCGACATCCACGTCGGCGGACAGGACCTCGTTTTCCCTCACCACGAAAACGAAATCGCACAGAGCGAGGCGGCAACCGGCCAGCAGTTCGCGAAGTACTGGCTCCACGTCCGCCTACTGGAGACCAGTGGCGAGAAGATGTCATCCTCGCTTGGCAACTTCTTCACGGTGAACGCCGCCGTCGAGGAATACGGCGTCGACGTGGTCCGAACCTTCCTGCTGTCGACGGCCTACCACAACTCGGCCGTCTACAGTTCGGAGACCATCGACGAAGCAATCGAGCGCTGGGAGACACTACAACGGGGCTACGAACGCGCCGTCGGGGCCTGTGACGACGTCGAGGCCTACGCGACAGTCGAGTCAGTGCCACTCAGGGAGGCCGTCGACACTGCCCGGAGCGAGTTCGAGACGGCGATGAACGACGATTTCAACACCCGAGAGGCGATCGCGACGCTCACTGAACTGATCGGGGCCATCAACGTGCACGTCCAGGAGGCCAGCGAGTACGACTATCAGGGCCTCCGCGAGGCCATCGAGACGCTCGAAGAACTGGGCGGCGGCGTGCTCGGTCTGGGTTTCGGCGTCAGTGACGGCGGCGACGTTTCCCTGGCCGAGGACCTGGTCGAACTCGTTCTCGACGTACGCGAGGCAGAACGAGCGGCCGACAACTACGAGCGGGCAGACGAACTCCGGGACGAACTCGAAACCCTCGGCGTCGAAGTCCAGGACACCGACGACGGTCCGAGCTATCGGGTCGAGTAGGCCGGGATCGGACAACGCTTGCTCTCCCTGACGCTCCTGACGGCCGGCATGGGCTTAGGTGCGGTCCTCGTGGTATCACTTCCGCCGCCGAGCGTCTCTATACGACGAGTGGGACGAGCAAAACGCCCATCAGGTTCGCTCGCCGCGCACCGAAATACCCCGGAACGAGACCGATTACTGTGGCCGTCGCGAACGCTCCAATGCCGACGAAACCGGCAAACAGTCCCGACAGCACGACGAGCAGGCCAAGTACCGCGACAGCCAACCGCGTCGGATCGAGTTCACCGACGACGGACAGGTACCGGTCGCCGAGGAGCGGTACGAGGACGAACCCGGCCATGGCGGCAAACGCGGTGCTCAGTACCAGCAGTCCCAGCGAGGCCGTCCCGACGCTGTCGAGGGCGACCAGGACGCCCGTCCGTGGCGTTCCCAGAGCCACTAGCGCGAACAGCGCGAACACCGCAGTCGCCGTGTTCACGCCACTGGTCGCGACGACGAACTCTCGCGGCCCCGACCCAGAGAGGGCGGCGAGGGTCCCCGTCGCCGCAATCGCCGCCGTCACTCCGGGGACGTACCCCACAATTGCACCGGCGACGGTTCCGACCAGGGCAACGGCGAGCACGCCACGCAGGGAGAGCGCCACCGTCCGATCACCCTGTGGTGGCACGCCGCTCCCGCCGATGCTCTCGATCAGCACCGGCGCGCCGAACAGGCCCGCAAACAGCGGCATCAGCATACTCCCCACCGAGAGCACGCCGACCGTCGACAGGTCCAGTGTAGCACTCCCCAGGAGTCCACTGCCCGTCAGCGCGAGGGCACCACCGACTCGTGCGCGCCGGCCTGATTCGCTGGCGACCAGCGCAAGCCCGACGAGCGCCAGTACCGGCGAGAGGTGGGCCGAAAGCGTCGGGTACAACTGCTCCATCCCGAGCGTGACGGGCACCGCTAGCGGCACGGCGAACGCGACTGCCAGCCCACTTCCGAGTGCTGACAGGCGGAGCGCCTCGCGCCCTCGGCCAGCGATGACCAGTCTGTGCCCCGGCAACGAACTCGCCGCCATCGCCGGGTCGGGCACCCCCAGTGCCAGTGACGGGACGACATCCAGGAAGGTGTGGGTCGTTCCCGCAGCCAGCATCGCGACGCCGACCAGTTCCGGCGGTCCCGGTACCGACGGTGCGACGGCCGCAAGCCCGAGTGCGAACGTGTTGGCGTGGATACCCGGCGTGAGACCGCTGGCGGTTCCCAGCACGATCCCGCTTCCGATGGCGACCAGCGCGGCTGCTGCCAGTTCTGGACTGACGACGAACTGCGCGGGGCTGGTCACTGTCCCGCGCTGGCCCCCTCTCGGACTATAAACTCTGGCGCTGCGACCACGATGTCACCGGGCAGTCGCTACAATTGTCCGTGTGACACCAAAAGAATCGAAGGGTGAGTGTCGAAGCCGGTAGAATCAGCCGAACAGCTCGCCGAGGCCCTCGCCGTCGGCCTCGTCGTCTTCGTCGTCGCCTGCTGGCTCTTCTTCGGCTGGGTCTTCCTCAGCGGCCTCGTCGTCGCCTGCTGGTTCCTCTTCCTCGACTCCGCTCTCGGCAGGCGCTGTGGCTGGGCCCCCAGCAGCGACGGGTGCGCCAGCGGCCTCGTCGACGGCCTCGTCGATGTCGACATCTTCGAGTGCGGCAACGAGCGCTTTGACGCGGGATTCCTCGACGTCGACGCCCGCGGCTTCGAGCACGTCCGTCAGATTCTCTTCGTTGATCTCTTCGCCCGATTCGTTCAGGATGAGTGCTGCGTAAACGTATTCCATTGTTGTGATTCAGAACATTGCACCGAGTGCGTCGCCGGCGTCCTCATCGTCATCGTCGTCCTCGGCCTCACCGGCCTCGGCTTCGTTACCGGCATCTTCGGTGTCTGTATCGTCGTGATTATCAGTCGATTCGTCCGTGGCTGCCTGCTGGACCTCCACGTCTTGGAGGTCCTCGGGCAGCGCTTCCTCGTCGTCGATTGCAGCCGCAATCGAACGGACCTGCGCGTCGGCCTTGCTCACGAGATCAGGCACGACATCGGGGTCCTCGATGGCTGCGAACAGCGCGAGGCTCTTTGCTTCGCCGCGTGCGGTCTGCAACAGCGTCAAAGCGTTCTGTGCGGTCGGGTACTCGGCGTTGACCGAGAGGTTCCACGCATCCGATGCGGCGGCCTCGATGTCCTGTTCGTAGGCCCCGACATCGAGTTCGAGTTCTTCGGGTTCGAACAGGACACCGTCGGCGAAGACGGCGCGCAGGTCGAGTCCGACTTCCTTCGGCTCGATACCGAGTTCGTTGAGGACGTTCGCGAGGTCGGCCGAAACCTCCTCGCCCGCTTCCAGCACGGTCGAGTCCTCGACGACTTTGATCGAACCGCCGTCGATGCGCGCGTTCGCGCCGACGCTCTGCAGTTCGCCCACGAACGGACCCGGGTCGACACCGGTGTCACCTTCTGGGATGACGATGTCGTTCGGTGCGACCTCGCCCGCGTTGATCGGTGCGGGCGTCTTCGAGGCTTCGAGTTCCTTGTACAGCCCGAAGGGGTTGTCGTTCGTACCGATCAGTCCGACCTGCCCGGAGACGTACGCCGAGAGGGCTTCGAGCCCTTCGTCGACCGCTTCGAGGGCGCGTTCGAGCAGCGTGTTCCGGGAGACGCGGAGCTGTGCCGTCCCGTATAGGTCCCGACGCATGTCCTGGAGCTGTCGCGACGGGATGCCGGTGATGGCGACGACCCCGATGCTGTCGTAGGACTCGATCACCTCGACGATGTCGTCGACCTCGTCTTGCTTCCACTGGGGAATCGTCTCGGTCTTTCGTTCTGCTTCGGCGCTCATCTCAGGCCACCTCCACAGCGGGACCCATCGTGGTCTTGACGAAGACCGAGTCGATGTTCATCGGCCCCTTTTCGAGGTCTGCGTGCAGTCGGCGCAAGATGACGTCGATGTTGTCCGCAATCCCGTCCGCAGACATGTCTTCGGCACCCACGCGGGTGTGGAAGGTTCGACGGTCACCGCTCCGGACCTGCACGGACTTTCGCATCCGGTCGACCATCTCGACGACGTCGTCGTCGGGGCTGATCGGGTCCGGCATCTTCCCGCGTGGACCGAGGACGGTCCCGAGGTAGCGACCGATGTCTTGCATCAGCGCTTCCTCTGCGAGGAAGAAGTCTGTCTCGTCGGCGAGGTCTTTCGCTTCGTCGTCGTCGTCGCCAAGGTCAGCGAGGTCGTCGTCGCTGAGAACCTCGTCGGCAACGTCTCGGGCACGCAGAGCGGTCTCCCCCTCTGCGAACACGACGATAGTCGTCTCCTGTCCGGTACCGGACGGAAGGACGATACTCTCGTCGACACGGTTCGACGGATCGTTCAAATCAAGATCGCGCAGGTTGATGGCAAGGTCCACTGTCTCGGTAAAGTTCCGAGGCTCGGACTCATCGAGTGCGCGAGAGACTGCGTTCTCTATATCCTGGTCTGCCATTGTTCACCTCCGTAGTACGCCCAACGGGCTGCTACGGGTCAGTGAAACAGGGGTACTGTCGCACGACAGTACGGTCGCCTGTCTCGTCCGGAACGAAGCCGATGCGACACTTAAAGCCGTCGAACCCCGGCCACAGCGAGTGTACCGTTATGCTTCGGCGGCCTCGGCGAGCACGTCGTCGTACTCGCCAGCGTCGACCTTCTCCTTGAAATCGCGGGGGTTCTCGCCTTCGATGGTGACACCGAGGGTGACACAGGTGCCGACGACCTCTTTCGCGGCGTTTTTCACGTCGTAGGCGAGCAGATCCGTCTGTTTCTGCTCGGCGATCTGTGTGATCTGTTCGACGGAAAGGTCGGCGACGAACTCCTCGTGGGGTTCGCCCGACCCGGTATCGAACCCGGCCTCGTCCTTGATGAGTTCTGCCGTCGGGGGGACACCGACTTCGATCTCGAAGGAGCCGCCGTCGTCGTAATCGACAGTGACGGGCACTTCAGTGCCGTCGAAGGCCGCGGTCTGGTCGTTGATCTCCTGAACGACTGCCTGCACGTCGACGGGGGTCGGTCCGAGTTCCGGACCGAGCGGTGGGCCAGGGTTGGCCTGGCCACCCGGAACGAGCACTTCGATAGTTCCAGCCATGTATGTCCGAACCTGCCCAGCAGTGTTAAGGATTGCTTTTCAGTGACGCCACGGTGGTCGTGTACACACCGGTCCAGCGGCCGATGAGAGAACAATGCGACCGTGAAGCGACTCCGCCGCTTTGGCTTCCTCCCCGCGCTGAAGCGCGAGACTTTCTCCTCGATTTCCGTAACTACGCTAGATTGATGCCGTTCATCGCGAGGAAATCGGACGCGGCCTTGATTTCGACTGGTGAGCCGATAATCCGTACATTTGGACCTTCGTCACGAACCGTCAGTGTGAATTCCTCTTCGAGGTCCTCGCGAATCCCATCAAGTGCGGGCGCTGGCAACAGGATCTGCGTGCTGTCGCGAAACCGGTCGGCACCTGCCATTGTCAATTGTGGTGTCGGCCATCGTATTAGTGTGTCGGAGTCGTCGCGCCACTGTAATATTTCGCACGCAGGCACGCTATATCATTATTAATACGGTATTATTTTTCTCGATCGGAAGCGGCTCAGCCGTCGGGGCACGTTCTTTTCTCACGAAGCAGTGTCGGACGCTGCGAGGCCGATCAGGTACGGTACGTTAATTACATTCGCATTATTCGACCGTTCGACTCCCGCCGGGTGGGAGGAACTCCTGTATCAGGTCGGGGCTGGCGACGTTCCGGACGAACGACTCGTCGGCAAACCGCTCCTTGAACTCCCGGTAGAGTCGCTTTGCGATGTCGTTCTGGGCGTACTGGCCCGGTTCGAGGCGGATGCTCGTCGCTGCCGCCGGTTCGATGGCGGTCGTCGGGCCACCGATCACGCCCGTTCGTCCCTCACAGGTGATGCCGACGGCCACGTCGACTTCGATATCGCGGAAGTAGGTGCGGTCGCCCCGGACGGCGAAGCCGCCTTTCTCCAGGTACTCGCCGCTCTCTGGCGTCTTCGACACCTGGTCGGGGTCGACCACGTACGCGTCGCCGGCGTACTTCCCGTCTTTCCAGACTGAGGAGTACGACACCGCGAAGTTTGCCGCCTCGCGCCTGTCTCGGTCGGGAATGTCGACATCACGGCTCGACTCGCTCGGACCGGTCGCTTTCAGCACGGTGACCGGGCCGCCGTGAGCCTGTGCGTGGAAGAACTTGTCTCCGCGTTCGAGGTACTTCTTGACGAGTTCCTCGTTCTGGTCGGCGTTTCGACCGCCGATTACGAGGAAGTCGTTCGACGTCCGGAACCACCGAAACCGGTCGTACCAGTTGTCCTGCTTGCGAACCGGGATCGACGAGCGAGAGAGCCAGTCGGTCTCACCGTCGTCTCCGGTCGCTTCGTCTTCGCCCCGTTCGTCCTCGTCTGTTAGCTCCCACTCCTCGCGGCGCTGTTTGGCCGCTTCGAGGTCTTCTCGGGTGTCCTCGATGGCTGTGAGTGCGCCCGCTTTCTTGTCCTCGATCCGCTTTGCCTCCGTGTACAACTGGTCGGCGTTCTTTTCGACACCTACCGAAGCGTCGAGTGTCATGCGAGTGCCGTCGATTGAAAGCGTCACCGTCCCCTCGCTGGCGTCGATGCGCTCGACGGCTTCTGCGGCCGTGATTCCCTGTTCTTTGCCCTGCTCGAACCGCTCCTCGATCTCGTCCCAACTCGTGTCTTCGGCACGAGCGGCCTGGATCGTCGAGAGGAGTTCGTCGACGAGGTCGTAGCGGGCGTACACCAGTTCAGCCTTCTCGCGCTCGGCCTGAGCGTCGGCCTCGAAGTCGTCGATTGCGCCCTGCTGTTGCTGGATGATGCGCTCGTACTTCTCGATCTCGCTCTCGAAATCCGGTCGGTTCGACGCAGGATCCACGACTTCTTCGACCTCGCGCTCGACTTCGTAGTAGTACTCGTCGAGCGCCCCGGTAAACGTCTCGAAGGCCTCACTCTCCAGTTCGATGTACTCTTCGAGCGGGATCGGCGTCACGTCGACGCGCCGCTTTTTGGCCTCGCCGTCGATGTCCTCCGTTTCGTAGTAGACACGTGGATCGATATCACCCGAGCGAAGTTGCTCTTTCAATTCCTCGATCACCTCGTAGAGTCGCTCGAACTCCGATTCGTCGGTGTCCTCGATAGCCTGATTGTAGGGGATGTCGGCCCGCGAACAGAGTTCTTCGCCGTAGAGGCCGCCGAAGTTCAGTTGTGTCGCGAGCGTGCGCACAACGTCAGCCTCGGACTGTCCCATTCGTGCCAGGAAGGTGTCGTAGTCGACCGTCAGCGGATTGAACCGCGCCGACGGGAACTCGTACTGCGCGCCGGGGGCGACAGTCCGGGACTTGAGCCGGACCGTCTCCAGGCAGTCGACGACCTCGCCGTGTTCGTCCAGCACAGCGATGTTGCCGTCACCGAACAGTTCCGCGACGACGGTCGTATTGGCGTCCTCGCGCTCGAACTCGAACTCGAGGATGCGGTCGAACTCGAACTGGCGCACGTCGGCCAGGTCGCTGCCCTGCATCCTGTTGCGCATCATCATCGCGAAGTTCGGCGGTCGCCCCGGCGCGTCCGGGACGTGTTCGGCGTCGACGACGTGGGCGCGCTTTCGCTCACCGACTTCGATCAGAAGTTCGACCCGGCCGCGGTCGTAATCACGCATCTTGAGCCGAAGGAGGTCGTCCTCGTAGAGGTAGGCTTTATCGAGTTTGGCCCCCCTGTATCCGCCCAGTTCCCGTTCGAGGGCGGCGAGGTCGACGCTCGTGAGTTCGCGCTTGTGGTCCATGTCGGTTGCTGCGGTCCACGACCCAAAACCGCTTCGCTACAGGTGCTGTGCAACCCGCTCGCCGGCCTCCAGCCCGCTCCTGATGGCGGAGTGGAGTCGTGCCTCGCCAGCGACCCAGTCGCCGGCGAAATAGAGGTCGTGATCAGCCGCCGATACGATCAGGTCGTCGTCGACGCCGTCGTCGGGCAGTGCGTACCGCCAGTGCTGGTGGTCGGTCCAGTCGGGCGAGGCGAGGCGGTCGTCGTCGAGCAGGGTCGCCGTCGCCTCGGCGATACCGTCGAGAATCGCCTCGGGTGGATCCCGGTAGTGGTCGACCGACCAGTCGGGAGCCATCTGGACGAGCAGAAGGCTCTCGCCGTCGGGGACGTGTCCCGGTTTGCACTCCTCGCGCCCGATCCAGCCGATATCGTGTTTTTTGTCGTCGTTGACGAGCGCATAATACGGTGCAGACAGTTCGAAGTCGTAGTGCAACACGCCGGCGATGAGTGTCCGATAGGGAACCGACGCGATGGCCTCCCTGAGGCGTCGTCGGTCGGCGTGTTGCCAGCCGGATTGGCCGAGCAAGTCTGCAGTCTGTGGAGCGGGCGGGGTCAAAAGCACCCCATCGAAGGTGCCACGACTCGTCCCCTCGCCGTCCTCGATTTCCCATCCGTCACTGGTCTTGTCGAGCGCCTCGACGCGCGTGTCCAGCTGGGTGGTCGCTTCTGTCGCGTCGAGCAATCGCTTCGCCAGTTGTGTGATCCCGCTTTCGTAGGACCACTTGGTCTCTGCCGGATTCTGGCCCTCTCTGATCGTCCCTTCGTCGTCGAACACCCAGACGGGTTTCTCGACATCGACCAGGCCATCGGCCGGGAGTTTTTCCGTAACTAGTCGATTGACGCGTTCGTCGTCGGCTTTCAGGTAGTTCGCGCCGTACTCGTAGACGCAGTCGTCCTTGCGACGGGTCGCCGCCCTGCCACAGACGCTCCCGCTCTTTTCGAAAACCGTCACGTCGACTGGCTCCGACCGGAGTGCGTATGCCGCACTTGCGCCAGCGGCACCCGCACCGACGACTGCGAGCGTGCGTCCCATACGATGGACTCCGGCGGGACGGCACTAAAACCCCCATCGTCGCGCTGTCGGAAGACACTGTCGTCAATTGCGCCGAGTTCTGGCCAGCACTTCACTGAGTCGCTGTAGTCACGGTCGTGGGTACTGTGATGTATTGGCACGACGTAGCTCGAGAGGAGAAACGCGCTCGACGCCAGTGACGGCTGATACTATCGGACGGAAATCCGTGACGGATTTCACTACCCCGGGGTGGCGAGAATCTTCAGATAGTTACGTCCGACAGTATGAGAAGTCTCTCCGGCTTACAGGCGCTTGCTAACGTAGGGACCGTCTTGCCTGTAATCGAGCTTCTCGCGGTAGTACTGCCGGACGCCGATGCCCGAGATGACGGCGAGTTTCTCGAAGCCCGCGTCGGCAGCCAGTGCTTCGGCCTTCGCGAGCAGTCGACGGCCAAAGCCCTGGTGCTGGTGCTGGCTGACGGTGCTGTCGCCCGCGTCTGCGTCGCTCTGTGCGTCCTTGCCGACGCCGACCTGACTGCCGTAGACGTGCAGTTCGCGGACCAGCGCGGCGTCTTCGAGTTCGCGCCTGACCGGGTCGTTCGGGAAGCGAAGTCGACAGAAGCCCACGAGCAGGTCCCTGTCGGGGTCCTCGAAGCTAATGAAGTGTTCCGTGCCGCCAGCGACCTCGTAGGTCATCACGTCGAGTTCGATCCGCTCGGGGTCCTCGTCGTTCATCCCGACTTCGCGACAGCGGATACAGTCACAGGTCCAGCCGTGTTCGTCCATGCGCTGTCTGGCGAGTTGCCGGAGGTTGGACTTCCAGACGCCGCCCTCGATGAAGTCCGCGGGGATGTCCCGCTGGACGCGCTGGAGGCGCGTGTACCTGGGGAGTATCGACTTGATTTCGGCGACCAGTTCCGCGGCCCCCTCGTTTTCGAGCGGTTCGAACTCGTCTTTGCGCCACCAGTCGTAGGTGACGGTGCCCTCGACGACCAGTGTCGGATAGATCTTCAGGTAGTCCGGCCGCCAGTTCGGGTTCTCGAAGATGCGCCGGAAGTCTTCCAGACACATTTCCTTGCTCATGCCCGGCTGGCCGGGCATCATGTGGAAGCCGACTTTGAACGCCGAGTCCCGGAGCCGACGGTTCGCGTCGATACTCGCCTGGACGCCGTGGCCCCGGTGCATCTCGCGGTTGATCCGCTCGTAGGTGGTCTGGACGCCGACTTCGACCTTGGTCCCGCCCAGGCGGAGCATCCGGTCAATCTGCTCTGGATCACACCAGTCCGGCTTGGTCTCGAAGGTCGTCGCGACGTTGCGAACGTCGGCAGTCTCGTTCTCGGCGATGACGTCTTCGAGATAGCGGAACTCGTAATCGTCGGGATCCTCGGCGAAGCTCTCGTCCTCTGCTGGTGCTGGCTGGGCGTCAACGTCGAAGTCGTTCATCGCCTCCAGAGCGCGCTTGACGAACCACTCCTGGTAGTCGTGACTGCGTGCGGTCATCGTTCCGCCCATCAGGATCAGTTCGGCCTTGTCGACGGGATGACCGATCTCTCGCAACTGGTTGAGCCGCAGGGTCACCTGGCCGTACGGATCGTAATCGTTCTGGACGCCGCGAGCGGCCGCTGGCTCGTGGCCGGTGTAGGACTGCGCGGAGGAAAACTCCGAGTCCGGACCGCCGGGACAGTAGAGACACTTCCCGTGTGGACACCGATGGGGCGAGGTCATGATCGCGATGGGCGAGACGCCCGACGCGGTCCGGACGGGTTTGCGCTGGAGCACCTCCTCCAGTTCTTCCCGGCGCTCAAGGGGCGCATAGTCGAGAATCTCGGAGTTCTTGGGGACCTTCGGCGAGGAGTACTTCGAGCAGACCGTCAGTTTGGCGCTCTCGACGTCGTCGCGTTCGAGTTCGCCGGCGAGGATGCGGTCGACCAGCTCCGAACAGACCTGCTCGAACGCTTCTGTCTCCGTCGGATCCCCGGTCTCGGTACGCATAGCCGTTGTTCCAACGTCGTGCGTTCGAGCGAATAAGCGTGTCGCTACACTGCTCAGGCGTTGCGAACGTCTGTGGACACTCGAAAGACGATTTCACTCGCCGGACTCACCGTCTCCGTCGTCCCAGTACGGGACTTCGGCGTCGATATCGAGGTACTTGCTGAGCCGTCGCTTCGATTTCTCCCCGCCCGGTGGGGCACCGCTGTACAGTCCGACCTGGTTCTGGCGTGGATAGACGGTGATATCGGGATCGTTCATCGTCGAGACGGCGAGGTATCGGATACCGTCCGGTCCGGCTTCGAGTTCGTGCTGGCCGTCAGGTCCGCGGGGCATCGTGACGAAATCACCCGCCGCTAAC
This sequence comes from Halobacteriales archaeon QS_4_62_28, assembly GCA_003021685.1. GTDB lineage: Archaea > Halobacteriota > Halobacteria > Halobacteriales > Haloarculaceae > Halomicrobium. The sequence goes on along the minus strand of PXRO01000027.1, from coordinate 15,836 downwards.
TCGTGGTCAGTGTCGTCGGGACCCAGCCAGAGCGTCCCGCCGCCATCGAGGACGAACAGTGCTTCCTCGTTGCCCTCGTGGTAATGTGCCAGCCAGCCACGCTTGCCCGGGTCGATCTCGTAGAGGCTACAGCCCAGTTCGTCGGCCGCGCTGGCCCGCGTGAATCGTTTGCCGCGAAACGACCGCTTCCCGTGGTCGTAGTCTGTCCACTCGATGTCTGCCTCGTTGATGACGTGCTCCGTCATGGCCGGCCGTTCGCAGGACCCCGGCAAGAAAGTGCTCCTCGCTGCGTCAGAACGGGACAGTTCTAGACGTGGTCGGCGACGACCGACAGTGCCGCGTCGATCACGGCGTCGCGCTCGCCCGAGAGGAATCGGATCGATTGTTCACGTGCGCTTCGCGTCCTGACGCCCGCTTCGGTCGCGATATCGCCAACCTCGTCGGCGATTTCGTGGACATCGACCGGTTCGCCGGCGCGGACGTACAGCGTGTCGTCAGCGACGCCGATGAGTGCGTCCGTCTCGTCGCCCTCCCGGCGGAACAGTTCGTCGAGCAGAATCGTCGACGGCGGGAAGTCAAAGCGGTGCGTGAACACGTCGGTATCGAGGAGCGCAATCGTGGCTTCGTCTGCCGTCTCGTGAGAGAGATTCGCCGTCGCCGTGTCGACCTCGGTCTGGAGTTTCGTGCGGAACTGCTTTGCGACGTTGCTCGCAAGCCCCGTCACGTCGTCCTCGTCGTCGCCAAAGAGCAGGTCCGTGATGAGTTCGCGCTTGTCCTCGTAGGACTGGTAGTACGCTTCCAGTGCAACGGCGTCGCGAATCTCGGTCACGGCATTCTCGTCGTAGCCTGCCTCGGCGGCGTCGTCGAGATACGACGAGGGCGTGTCACCCCAGAAACTGACTGCAGGGAGGTGGCGCAGGTCCTCGCGGACGTGTTCGTTGACGTGTGCGGCGACGTTTGCGGCCAGTGCGGTCGCCGTCGTCGTCTCTGCACCGGCAAGCGACGGGCTGACGAGCGTGTCGACGGCGTCTGCGACTTCCTCGTCGGCGACGGCGTCGTCGATGACGACCCGTGGCGCGCCGTAGATGTCGATCAGTTCGAACCCGTCGAGGCTCTCGCGGGTGCCACCAGCGGCGACGAAGACGAACAGGGGCAGTTTCTCGTCGTGACGCTCGCGGTTCTCCAACATGTTCGTCACGTCCTTCGTCGCGTCTTCCATATCGTAGACGCCGCCCTCCAGCGGGCGACGGTCGAAGTAGTGGTACCGCGCGTCGGCCTGGCGGTGCTCCTCGCTGACTAGCGGAAGCGTCGCTCGTTCGAGTGCAACGCCAGCCACGTAGCCATCTGCCGTCGCGGAGTGGCGAACGATCACTGGTCGGTCGGTGATGACCGCTCGACGGATCGCGGTCGCAGCGTCGATCAGGTCATCTCCAAGTGCGTCGATGGCAGGGTCCTCCGCGAGTGCATCGACCGCCGCGGGCCGAGCGCGCTCGTCGAGTGCGTCCGCCATCCGATCCTCGACGGTTTTTCGCTCCTCGTCCTCGAGGACGACGAGTGCATCCGTTTCGACCTGAATTTCGCCGCGGCGGCGACGGACTTCACCGCCGAGACGGACGATGTCGCCCTCGACGACTTCCGGGTACGCCCGGACGCCGGCCTCGACGAAGGCCGCACAGTCGACGGTACCGGTTTCGTCACGTAGTTCGAACACCGTCGGACCACTCGTCTGTCGGACGGTGACGATTTCGCCTTCGAGTCGAACGTCGTCGCCTTCGTGGTCGGGCAATGAATCGACCGTCGCGAGCGGTAGTTCGCGCTCTTCGAGGACTGTACCGCCGTCGCTCGTCGATTCTGTCGCAGCCTCGGCTGATTCTGCCGCTGCTTCGGCCGATTCTGCTGTTGCTTCTGCGGGGGCGCTTCCCTGGCCGACGACGCTTGCACTTCGCTCGGTCCGCTCTGCACTGTCGGCCTGACTCACGCTCGTCTCCGACTCCACGTCGGTCGTCTCCGTCCCGGTAGACACGTCGCTCTCGGACGCCTCGTCAGTCGTCTCGGGGGCCCCCTCGCGCCCGTTTCCCGACTCGTCCTCCGCCTGCGTGTCGTCGACTTCCTCGGCGAGGCGTTCGTGGTCGAACTCCGGATCGTCGATCAGCGTGCCGCGGAACTCGCGCTCGCGCTGACGGATCGACCAGCCGAGGTCGATGTTGTCGTTATCACGGACGTTTTTCACTTTCACGAAGACCGTGTCACCGGGTTCCCAGTCGAGCGAGTCGAGTCGCTGGTCGAGTTCGCTCCGGTGGAGCAGTCCGGTCGCACGGCCGCCGATGTCGACGAAGACGCCGAACTCGGCGAAGCCATCGACTGTGCCGCGGTAGTATCGGTTCACCGTCAACTGGTTCGGGTGGTCGCCTCGAAACTCGAACAGTACGTCTTCCTCGTGGAGGTCACAGATGTGACCGTCTACAGAGGAGCCGCAAATGATACACGAGCCCATTGACCGGTGAAAGCATTTCGGCACTAAAACGGTTGTCGAAATCGCTGTCGAACTGCATCACTGCTCCATTCGGGTCGTACTGACTGTTTTCGGACGTTTCACTCGAAAACGCGGCTCTCCGCTTCGAGCAGTTCGATTCCGCGGGCGACCTCACTGGCCTGACCCGGACCGAGGGCGATTTCGATCTCGCTCCCGTCCTCGTCCTCGAAGGCAAGTTTCACTCGCTTGTCACCGTACTCCCGAATATCGATGCCCTCGACATCGTAGAGTTTCGCAGTTGCGGCCCGGTTCGACGGACCGACGTGCTTGATTGCGCCGTCTTTGAGTTCGAACATGAAGTCGTCGAGGTCGAGCGTTAGCATACTGGAATGGCGGCAGGCGAACACCTAAAACCATCTGATAGGGATCGTCGGGGAGACGACTCCCCGGCACGGTCAGCCGAAGACGGCATTGATCGCTGGCTCGATAGTGGATTCGACGGCCGGTGTGACCAGGAGTTCGGCCGCCGGAATCCCGCGGAACCCGTAGCCGAAGATGATCGCCGCCGGGAGCGTGATTGCCACCGCCGCTCGCGGGAGCGAGACGTTGTGGATCACGCACATTCCGTACAGATAGAGACCAATACCCCAGAGCGCACAGGCCAGTCGCACTTCGGGGACGGGCACGCCGACGAACACACACGGTGCTGTCGCGTAGGCGAGGACCTGCACTGTCTCGCTGATCCCACCGCGGTCTGGTGCGAGCAGTGCGAGCACAATCGTCTGTACTGCTGCAGTCAGGTGTAGGGCCGCCGGAGCGACGAACACCACTGTCGCAACTAGGAGAAGGACTGCCATCAGCGGTTCGAGGTCGCCGATCACCGGGTAGGGATACGGGCCAAGCGAGAGTCGCCCCCGTTCGGCGAGTTCGACGACGGCAAATCGGCTCGCTTCCTCGACGAGGACGACGACACCGATGAAGACCAGTCCCGGTGCCTGGTCGCCCGGCGCGATACCAGTCTCGAAGAACCGGCGCGGTCGCAGGAGTATCTCTACCCACGCCCGCACGAGCGCAATCGGTCCGTGATCTCGCCCGCCCGTCGGGTTCTCGACCCACTGTGTCACGAGTCCTGTTAGGGACAGCGACGCTTAGTCAGTTTCCTTCTCTACACCCGGACGTGACTCTCTTACGTGCCACGGGTTTTCCTCTCGCACTCGTCAAAGTCACAGCACTCCAGTGTGTTCTCGATCGGCGTCGCCGAACTCCCCGGTGACTCATCTACGGTCTGTTTTTTCAGGTAATCAGCGCTGGAGTCGTACGACCGTCTCGCCGTCGATTTCGTCGGTTTCGACCAGTCCGTCGTCGGCAAGGTCCGACAGCAATCCCTGGAGCCACGCCCGACCATGCTCTCCATCAGGAGCGTAGTCGACACGGATTCGCGGCCCGAGGCGATCCAGCGCGAGTTCGTCGTATTCTTCTAGCGTCGAGATGACCCGGCCACGCATCTGTCGGCGGCTTCCCTCGAAATCCGGTTGCTCTGGCACGTCCGGTGCGGTGAAATCGCCGGTGTCGTAGGCGTGACACCACTCTCGCCAGGGACAGTCCGCCGCGTCACACGATGGCGTCTTCTCGCAGGCGACACCGCCTAACTCCATGATGGCGTTGTTCCAAACGCGAGACTCCCCGTCGGGCATGAGCGCGCCGGCTGCTGCTTCGAAGGCTGCATCGTCATCTGAAACGTCGAAGGCACGGTACAGCACACGCTTGACGTTCGTGTCGATCACCGCATCGCCATTGTTGAACGCGAAGGAGGCCACGGCGTTTGCGGTGTAAGGACCGACGCCGTGGAGTTCCCGTAGTTCATCGGGTGTCTCGGGAAAGCTACCGCCGAAATCGTCGAGAACCTGGTTGGCGGCGGTATGGAGGTATTTCGCCCGGTTGTTGTACCCCAGCGAGTGGCTGGTCCAGAAGCCCACCACGTCTGCCTGGTCGGCTGCCGCGAGTGCGTCCACGTCGGGCCAGCGGTCGAGAAACTCGGTCCAGGCCTCGACGACCCGGCCGAGTTGTGTCTGCTGGCTCATCACCTCCGAGACGAGAATCTCGTAGGCATCGTCGGTCTCCCGCCAGGGAAACGACCGGTGGTCGGACTCGTACCACTCGATCAGCGCTCGCTGGATTGCCTCGCGGTCGTCGGGGACTGCGCCCGGCAACTCCGTCATTGCACGGCGATTGGCAACGGTGGCGCTTGGCTCTGGCGATCATCCACAGTCGAAAGACGTTTTCACGCGCTGGCCAATCTTCGTGTATGTCACTCGATGACCTCTCGGACGACGTGCAATCTCGCTACTCGGATCTCAGCGATGACCTCTCGGTCTCGCTGGACCGAGAGACTCGCAACGAACTCGCCATGCTGACGACGGCGCTCGAACCCGACGACACGGACGAACTCGTCCGGCGGGCCGTTCACATGCTGTTCCAGACGGCCGTCGAAACCGGCAACCTGGATTTCCACCTCCGCTCGGCTTACGACTGCACCTACGACGAGTACCTCTCGGGGATGACCTTCGACGAGATGACCGGTGCGAACCAGTTCCCGCAGGCTCGGGTCGGGTTCCCGAACCCGAAGGGTGACGCGAACCGCTCCTTGCAAAACGTCGGTGAAAAAGGACCGCGCCCGAGCCTTACAAGGGCGCGATGAAACCGCTCGCTTCGCTCGCGGTAGAGGCCGTCACACGACGATTTATATACGCAACTGTTCGGGACACCCGATTCGCTCAGTGTAGAGGGTGTATTCAGCAGCCCACCGCTCGTTATTTCACGACCAGATGTCCGAATAGATCGATACGTTCCAACTATTCACGTTGCTGCGAGTAGGGAGTGGGTCAGGCCCGCATGTCCTGTGAGAGGTCGAACAGGAGGTCGACGACGGCGATTCCCAGTGCCACGTCGCGGGCCGGGACCCCTACTACTGTCCCGGTGGGGTCGATGAACCTGGACAGGAGGAATGCGATGAGGACCGCGTTCGAGGGGGCGTGTTCCACGCCGGCGTAGGCGAGGGGCTGGCCACCCCGCTGGAGGCGGATTTCGTCATACACGTCCTTGAGTAGGGACCCGACCAGCACAGCGAACAACAACCACTCCGGGAATCGACCGGTTGATACTCGGATACCGCCGTACAGCAGCAAGAACAGGACGCTATACCCGAGGTAGTGCCAGCCCCGTGCGACAAGTCGTTGACGCGGTGACAGGCCCGGTGTTCCGTGTGGCATCAGTTTGATGGACGCAGGACGGAAACGAAAACATTGCCCCACCGTCGCAGAACCGCGACCCTGGACCACCCGGAGACGAAATCCGCAGTCACGGTCCCCCGGACTACGGCACAATCGCTGCAGGAGTCCCTACATCGAACAACCGAATCTCGCGCGGGCCGTACAGAGGCTGTAGTCAGCAGAGCGACTTCGTTTCCTCCACTATTACAGAGAGATCACTACAGTGGAATCACTCTCCCCGAAACGCAGAAATGACAGAGTCTGCGCCGTCGGGGTCGGCTGCGACAATATACCGTTCGCCGGCCTCCAGTCGCGTTTCAGAGGTGGCTGTCCGTTCTCCCCCGGCTTCAGAAATCACGAGACTGCCTTCGGGAAGATCAACATCGGCGAGACGTTGTTCCGCCACCGTTGAATCGGCGGCAACGCGGATATCGAACACCTCCATCTCACCAGTAACCTCCTCAAGCGTTCGCACGTCGCTCCCGCTGAGTGCGTTCACCGCGGTTTTGACGCTTGCACGCTCAGGGAACACGACCTCATCAACAAGTTGTTCGTATTCGTCGGTGTCGGCATTAGTGATACCGCAGCTAAGCAGACTGCGAGATTAGTGCTGTCGCTGTCTGTCAGCGCGCCGATAACGGTCGTGTCGTCCGTGAGAGCACTCGACAGCACGGCTGGATTTGTCGCGTCACCTCTCACTACAGTGATGCCATCTGACTCCTCGTCGTGCAACTGATCCGGATCCTTTTCAATAATCGTTACCTCGCCTCCGCGTTGTTTGAAAAATTGAGCGACTCGAAAACCAACGCGTCCACCGCCAGCGATTACTATCCGACTATCGTTACTCATATACACTAATTACGGTAACGCACATTAAAAGCCACCCCTTGGTTAGACGAAGCGGGCCACCAACTCGAAACCAGCAGTGCTGACTATGTATCTCGTATTTTGCGCGGCGCCCTGAACATCATCCGAAACTGGTAGGAACCTCAGCGATCAATTCATATGGGTATGCCCTGTTGAATCCGAAGACGGCAGCAGGATAGCGTCGCTGTGAAGGTGGAAGCGAAGCGAAGAAAATGAATGTGCCTAAGATACTCTTTCGCTTCGTTAAACAAGCTGCATCGCTGGCTCAAAAACGCTGTGCCGCCGGTCCCACGGCGGTAGTGAGTGACCCGGCTGGCAACGGGTTTGCGGATTGGAAGCAACTAACGCTGCATTTTCTGCGGGTTCACATGGATGCGAGCTACCGCGAAATCGTCGATTAGGCGAGTGAGATAAATCGTGTTCGTGGCCTGTTGCAGTTGGCTCGGACGGCATTCCCGGCACCCTCGACACTGTGTCGGTCCTTCGAGCGGGTGCCTACTCGGATCTGGCGGCAACTACTCCGTCAGTCAGCGACCCGCTGCGATCCCGGCGAACATAGCGCGCTGGATGCCACGTTTTTCGACCGTGAAGCGGCATCCAGCCACTACGTTAATCGATCGGATCGCCGCATACAAACGCTGAAAACGACGGCGCTGGTCGATACAGAGTCGTGTGCCGTATTGGATCTTCACTGTCCGGCACACTGGTCTTACGATACACAGGTGGGCTGTCGGGTGGCGCTGCGCAACCCCGACGACATCGAGAGTCTCGCCGGTGACAAAGGCCACGACGATCAGTTACACAAGGACGCACTGTGTTCCGAAGGCGTCCGGTCAGTCATCAGACACCGGCTGTTTGCGCACGACGATCACGCCCACAACGCACGGTTGGACAGCGACCTCTACGGGCAACGCTGGATGGTCGAGAGCGCATTCTCTGCCACCAAGTGCCGGTTCGGGGCCGCCGGGCCGAGCGCCTGGTACCGCGAGTTTCGTGAATTGGTGCTGATCGCTGCCGTCTACAACCTCGAACAAGCCATCAAAGGATGATCGCTACGCAGCCTGTGGATTCAGCAAGGCATCAAAACATCATTTTTCTGTTTGGAATACGGTTCTATCTGATCGGAGAGTGGCCCAATATACTTGTGACTGATACTTTACGAGGAATTCCCCGTAGCCCTGAAAATTGCCTTCCGGTTCCAGTGCCTTGTCAGTATGTGAAGCAAAACGACCATAGATTCTATTTACCGCTTCTGAAGGTGTATAAGTTTCCTCACTTTGTTCTTTCTCTATTTCAAATCCATTAGGAGACTCAATCGCCTGCTGGATGATTTGCTGCTGTCTCTGGGTGAGATTGTCCAGCTTGAATACGTATCTATTCTTCATAGTTTCACCTACTTCATTTAATTCTCCAAGTGACTCAGCTGTATAGCGGTACGTTGTCTCCTGCAGTTCTCTAGAATCGACGACGGTTAGCTCTCCCCGGACACCTGATTCCCACTCAATAACTGATTTTTGTAGAGTCGGAACAAGAACGGATTGATTTTGCTGATCTGGAGTATATTTTAACTGAATTCCATATCCTAAGTCCGCTTCAGATGTAACAGATTCAAACCCTTCTGAGGCAAGCTTATTACGATCTACACTGGATAGATCCTCATATTTTATTGGATTGGGGTTTTCGTCCTGTTCGTCGACGGGGTTTATTTCAATAGTAAAAGTTGTATACGAGCCATCGCTGCTTCTAACTTTCTCCGATTGTAGTGCATAAACAGTCCCATTATATCTGGACCGTAACGTTGAGCCAGGCTCAACCAACGGCGATCTTGTGGTAGTATCTGTCGCATTCCCCTCTGAAATCACACGTTTGATTGGCTCACGGTCTATTCTTGGATATAGACGTTCCACAATACCAACGGCATTTACTGACTCCATCTGCAACCAAAACCAAGAGTCGAGTTCTCCACGGGTATCTGCTCCACTATTATTCAATTCAGTACATCCAGAGAGTACGAAAGTGATGGAGCACAAATAATCTCTTCGCTTCATGATTTAATATCCGATCTGGTAAAGTAAGAGTGGTATGGTAGGTCAAACTCTTTTTTATTCTCCAACCACGCTTGTGGCGATTCTGGTTAATAGGATGACTCACTCACTGCTCGGTTCGCTCGCGGTTCGTTCGTCATACCGCAGAGAGACGCGCGAGAGCGCGTCTCGGACAGCAATCCCACACGTCTCAAAATGGCGAGCGAAGCGAGCCATTTGCATGCGTATGAAACAGCTGATTCACGCTCTTATATTTGAAAGCTGATTCACACTCTTATATCTGAAAACAACACCACAGCAAGAGTTGTATGACGCTCTCTCGCGCTACGCAATCATGCCACTGCCTCGACCGCGTCCCGCAGCAACTCACTGCCCAGTTCGATCTCTCTGGCCGTCGAGTCCAGCGGTGGGAGGAGTCGGATGGTCCTGTGGCCACACCCCATCGTCAGCAGGCCGCGCTGTAGCCCGGCCTCGATGACGGACTCGCGTCGGTCCTTCGTATCGAACTCCACGGCGAGCATCAGTCCTTTGCCGCGCACGTCCTCGACGGCGTCGATGCCGGCCGTGGCGTCGCGGAACCGCTCGACGAACGCCCGGCCGCGTTCGGTGGCGTTGTCGAGCAGGTCGTACTCCTTGATGGCGTCGATGGTGAGTGCTCCCTGGGCCGATGAGAGGATGTCGCCGGCACCCCAGGTCGAGGAGAGGCGGGAGGTCTCCGATGGGAACACGTCAGACCGGGAAATCGTCGCGCCCACGCGCAGGGCTTTCGCGCTGGCGATCACGTCCGGTTCAATCGGGTAGTGGTCGCTGGCCCACCACTCGCCGGTGCGGCCCAGGCCGGACTGCACCTCGTCGACGACGATTGGGATGTCGTGGGCTGTCGCGAGGTCGACGATTTCCGTCGTGAACGCCTCGCTCGGGAAGCGATACCCTCCCTCGCCCTGGATCGGTTCGAGAATCAGATAGGACACTTCCTCGGGATTGACGTGGCCGGTCTCGGGGTCGAGCATCCGCCGGAGCGCCGAGGTATCGCCTGCAAAGAAGCCACAGTCACAGGTGTCGGGCGTGCAGTGGCGATCGTCACAGAACGGCGCGTCGTGGACCGACGGAATCTCGGGGAAGTGGCGACGGTACACCTCCTTGGAGCGGTTGAGTGAGAGCGCGCCGAGCGTGCGGCCGTGAAAAGATCCCTCGAAGGTAATAGCGTACTTTCCCCGGCGGTGGTCGTAACTGATTTTGATGGCGTTCTCGACTGCCTCTGCGCCGCTGTTGGAGAGAAAGACCGTGTCCATGTCGTACTGGCTCGAAACCTCGGTCAGGCGGTCCATCAGCCCCGCCGGTCCCGGTATTTTCGGGTCGTCGCCGGTCGTCGTATAGAAGTCCTGGCCCGCGATCTTCGTCGGATCGATCAGGTCGAGCGCCGAGAGCGGATTCAGGATCTTGGGATTGTTGTATCCCAGCGGCATCGCGCCGACGTGGCCCGTCCAGTCCATCAGGACGTTCCCGTCGATATCTGTACAGAAGGGTCCGATGGCAGGAGCGTCGCTGTCCCACACGAAATCGTACACATAGGTGCTGGGCGCGGCAAACTCGTGGTGGTACTCGGTCCACTCGCTGGCACGCTGGCCGGGGAAATCGTCGACTGCGGGCTCGACACTATCACGATCCATGCTAGCACATTTTGGGAACCAAACACAATAAAAAGAACGCGCACTGCCCTACCAGGCGCGTGAACGAGTCAGACGGTCCACTGTGATACGCCCGGTGGTACGAACGATCACAGGGTCGCTGCGACCGTCACCGCACTCGCACCGGCGAGCAGGATGAGACTCCACATGGTGACCCGAAACGCGAAACTCCGGTCGGGACTGGCCAGAGTCAGGGCGGCTTTGACGACGATACTGGCAGCAGTCGCCAGCAAGATTGCGATGGTCGCCGTGTCCGAACCGACGACACCACCCCGGTACAGTAACACCGCCGATGTCGTCGCCGCGCCACTGGAAGCCAGTCCGGAGAGGACGGCCGTCAGGTACAGGCCGCCGGTGCCAAACTGGGCTTTGCCGACGGTGCTCGCGACGAGTACGATGAGGAATATCGCACCGAATCCCAGTGCGTTCTTGAGCGAAAACGGACTTTCCAGGTCTATCTCGACGGTTTGACTCCAGTCGGCGGTGTAGGACGCGACGGCGATACTACCCAGGACGACCGCACCAAGTGGAACGACCGCCTCGAACAGGATCCCCCGTTCCAGCGTGAACGCGATGGCGATCAGGAGGTTCCGAAGTGCCATCGCCGCGTCGGCAAGCAGGATTGCAGCGACCGCGTAACTGGCGGCCGCTGGCCGCTGACTGACGTGGTCTAGCATCGTCCCCACGACTGCCGTCGAGGACGCGAGGCCGCCGAAAAAGCCGGTTACAGCGATCCCCCGGCTCCCGTAGTTCTGGACGATTGCGTAGTTGATGATGCCGATTCCGGCGACGGTGACGACCATCAGCCAGACGACGCGCAACTCCAGTTCCAGTGCCATGTCGGCAACGCTGACCGGAACGGGGTCAGCCGGCAGCAGCGGATACACGACGAACGCGAGGATCGCAAACTCCGACGCAGACCGGAGTTCTGCCCTGCTGAGTCCCCACGCGAAACGGTGGAGTTCACGCTTGAGCACCAGCAACAGTGAGGAGAGGATCGCGACAGCTACTCCTTCGAGAATGTACTGCTGCATGACGAGTGCCCCGACACCGTAGGCCACGAGCATCGAGACTGATGTCGTCAGTGAGAGTCCTTCCTCCTCGTCGCGAAGCCCCTCTGCCGCGAGCAAAACACCCTGCACGATCACCAGGAGACCGCCGATTACGAGCAGGATCTCGGATTCGACGAGCGTGAAAACGGCACCGAGAAGGCTCACGAGCGCGAACGTTCGGATGCCCGCGGATTTCTGTGACCACTCGCGTTCGAGACCGAGGAACATCCCCAGCGCGGCCGCGAGGACGATCCTGAGGACTTCTCCCCCCAGTGGCAACAGACCGAGCTGTATAGACGGCGTCACCCGTTTATCTACTTGTTCGGAGTATAAATGTCCGTGGGCGCACCACGAATATTTTATTGACGTGTTGTGAAAAGCGAGTATGGTCGAGTTCGAGTTCGATATCGATTGGCCCCGGGCAATTTGGATCTCCTTCGGGGTGGTTCTCGGTCTGGCGGTGTTGTTCATCATCCACAAATTTATCGGGACCTTCGTCTTCGGCCTGTTCATCTACTACGCTACCCAGCGGCTGTATCGCCGGGTTCGACGCCGCGTCGGGCAGCGGTCCGTTGCGGCCGGCATATCGCTGATCGGACTTGCGCTCCCGGCGCTGCTGTTGCTTGGCTACACGCTTGCAATCGGACTCCAGGAACTGAACAAGTTCGTCACACAGATCGACATCGGGAGCGACTCGCAACTGGGACGCCTCCTGGAACTGGCCGGCCCGTACCTCGAACTCTCGACCGTCATCGAGGACCCGGGATCGCTCCTCTCAGATTTTGGTGGCGTCGAAACGGTGTTCTCGAATCTCGGGGGGATGGGGTTGGTCACCCAGAGCCTCGAATCGCTGTTGCGTTATCTCGGTATCGTCGGCACTGGCCTGCTGCACCTGTTCGTGATGTTCGCCCTGGCCTTTTACCTCCTCAGGGACGGTCCCCGGCTCAGGAGTTGGGCGAGTAACCTGACCGACGACCGGAGCGTGCTGGTCGCGTATTTCGCCGAGGTCGACGAGAGTTTCGACGCGGTGTTCTACGGGAACATTCTCAACGCGATCATCACGGGCGTTATCGGCGCAATCGTGTTCAGTCTCCTGAATCTGGTCGCTCCAGCTGCTGTCCGGGTGCCGTACCCGGCCCTGACCGGCCTGCTCGCCGGTGCTGCCAGCCTCATCCCGATTGTCGGGATGAAACTCGTCTACGTCCCGCTGACGCTGTATCTCATGGTCCTTGCCACGACGAGCGGTGAGGGATGGTGGTTCGTCACCATGTTCGCCATCGTCAGTCTCGTCGTCGTCGACGTGATTCCAGACCTCATGGTTCGGCCGTACGTCTCCGGTGGCAAACTGCACACCGGCGCGCTGATGTTCGCTTACATCCTCGGGCCACTCATCTTCGGCTGGTACGGTATCTTCCTGGGACCGATCATCCTCGTCCTCGTTTCACACTTCGTCAGGATTATTCTCCCAGAACTGGTGACGGGCGAATCGGTCGAGCCACGGACGATCCATCCTGCAACAGTGGCTGCAGAGCCGGATCCCACACCACATGACGACGGAGAGTCTGATGTCGACGATGCTGCCCAGAGCAGTGCCTGACCCTACACCTCGACGTACTCGTCTTCCCAGTCGCGCCGTGCCTCTATTTCGCGCCGGCCACGCCGCGTGAGACTGTAGAAGTTCGTTCGACGGTCCCGCTGCCCTTTCTCGACCAGGCCCTTGTCGACGAGCGTGTCGAGGTTCGGATAGAGCCGCCCGTGGTGGATCTCCTTCTCGTAATAGTTCTCGAGTTCTTCTTTGATTGCCAGGCCGTGGGGCTCTTCTTTCCCAGCGATGACGTACAGAAGATCACGCTGAAATCCTGTCAGGTCGTACATCGGTAAAGTCTATTTCCCAATTATTGTCGGAATATAATAAGTATATCGGATCCGACTGTATATGATAACTGGATCTAAGACCGGTCCGTCTCCAGACCACAGTATGCCGCTATCTCCGAATCTTACTGACGTTTGAATACTAACTGCGCTGATCGTACTCTGTCCGAACGAAATGAAAGTCAAAATTCATAACGGTCGCGTCGAGAGTGTTTCTGAGCTGTTGTGTTTTCGTTGATAACAGATGAGTGGACCAGAAGCATCGACGAGGCTCGTCGCTACCTTCAGGTAGAGACGCTCAACGACCAGAATTCGTTTCTCTCCGGCGATGAGTGACGAACGGCATCGGCACACGTACTGCCAGACACCCCATTGAGACAGGCTGTGTCCGCGGTACCACGGATGTCCGTCCGGTATAGCACGCTCTCGCCAACGAGTGTGACACAAGATACGGAAAGTGGAAAGCGAATCAGGCGTATGGCCCGATTCGCTTGCCGCCCTGAATTGGTCCCCGCTGACGCTTCGGCCCTCCAAAGCGAAGCGTCATTTGATAGGTGGAGAGTGACGAACTTAAAAGTATCGCCACTCTGCTATTTTGATTGTTCGTTTGATACGGGCTGTGTAACGTTCGTCTCCGACCCGAATGCGTCACATGTGCTCCTCTTCCAGCACCCACCCGAGTGATCGCCGATAGTGTGTCAACAGCATCCTGACCCGATCGTGGTTCATATTCTCGCTCTCTAACTGCTCACAGAGGAACTCATACTGTTCTCTGACCTCGGCTTCCGATCGCATACAGGGAGCTACGAGGTGGTGACGGAAGGGATTTGAGGCCGCCGATTCGAGTGTCCTGTATGAAAATCCGTGGTCGACGTGAGTGCAAGTCGTGTGGCACTCGCTGGTCCTACTACGACACTGCCAGTGTCGCCTGCCCGGACTGTGGCAGTCTCCAGAGTGTCGGCGTCGGCGACCGGACCCAGCACACGAACACGCCGGCGGAGTACGACCTGACTCCCGTCCGGTCGGCGATTGATGACAAACCACTCCGCCAGATCGCCGAGGGCGCTGCCGAGCGGTCAGCAACGTACACTCGCAAGCGAGGGTTCGTCGACGCCGGTACGTTACTGATCCTGGACGAGACGTACGTCGCTGCGACAGAACTCAGGCACGTCGCCGCCGAAATCGCCCGTGAACTCCAGCCCTCCGAACCGTCCCAACTGTACTTTTTCGACCTGTTGAAGGGGGCTGACGACGGGGAGCGACCGGCTGCCGAATCGGTTCCCACCGAACTCCGATCTCCCCATGGACTCGCGATGACCGGCGCAATCGAAGCCTACCAGCGCGATGTTCGGTCCTATCTCGACGACCATCCTGACGAACACGCCCGCTCGATCTCGGGCCGCGTTCGGGACCACCGAAAGCGGATGGAGGCACTCGACGGCGACGTGGATCCGAAAGACGCAGACCGGCTCCTTCGGGCTACTCGGGACCTCGGGAAATACCTGCGCTCCGGTAGTGAGAGTGCTGTCGTGACCGCCGAGAACTGGCTCAACGGGATCGAGTCCCGATACGACCACTGACGCCGTTCTCCACCTCGGATGGTGAATAGATCCGCGATGGTACGTCCGACAGTACGACTACTCGATATCCCGGCGGTCGGCCACTACGTCCCAACCGTCGCAGGCAGAAGCTCCGTGCGGCATTCGACGGCCGTGATCGACTCCGTCTCCGGGTCGGTGTCTACCGGCACGTAGTTACAACGGTCCCTATCAGGGGCATACGTTCTAGTTTAAGTGGTCAGGTCGGCACGACAGTCATCCACAGCGAACGATACTTCGGCACGGACATTGATCACGTCTCGGTAGAGGTCGTCGAGAACGTCGTGTAGCCTCTTGTCTGTCAATGAGATGGCGTTTCCACGCCACTCCCGAAGCCCCTCGACGATCAGCGGGTTCGCGTCCGGCTTGAGCCGCGTCACGAACCAGCTGTGGAACGACGTATAGGTCAGGGTGAGTTCGCCACCGGCGCGTCGGAGATAGCTCTGGCGGAGCGCTTCTATCGAACGGTCGTCGACGGCGAACCCGAGCGTGAGTGCCCAGAAAAGCGCGGCAGCGTCGAGCTTCCGACTACGTTTGACAAGCCCTGATGTGCGGGCTAGCTGGTGCAACCGCTCTGCGGGAAAAGCTCGGTTGAGCCGAAACTCGATAATTGACTCAGGCGGACGATATATCGCTCACTCCGTTGATGGATTCTATGGCCTTGCACAGTGTGCCGATTTCTACAGGCGATGTTTCGCTCACTGAGTGACTGTCTCCGCACGTCGACTTTCCCGTTGGATCAGGACTACTCCCGAGAGAACGAGCGCACCACCGGCGATGATTATCGGAGTAATCGTCTCACCGAGCAGCGCCACGCCGAGAAGTACCGTCGCCATCGGTTCGGACGTCCCGATAATGCTCGCGTGGCTCGCCTCGATCCGATCGAGTCCACGAAAGAACAACACGATCGGCGCGGCAGTTCCGATCAGACCGATACCGAAGACGATCAACCACTGCTCAATACCGACTGGA
>PXRO01000026.1 GCA_003021685.1 Halobacteriales archaeon QS_4_62_28 | reverse complement strand
CTCGTTGATTGAGTGTTCCAACTGATTCGGGAATTTGTTCAAATTCCGTGAGTGCGTGGTTGTAGAGTTGCCTACAGGTGTCCCGGTGGTAGTCCAACAACTCACGCTGTTGGGCGGTTGGCTTGAGTCGAAACCTGTAGGCGTAGTGCATTGGTTACTCAGGTGGTTCTGATATTCGGACGATTTTCACGTCTGTACCACGCCAGTCTTTGGGAACAAGGACGTGTGCGCCGTTGCCGGTAGCTTTCACTTCGCCCTCAATGACCTCGTGGCCTTCGATCTCGTGTCTATCCATCACCAGTGTTTAGACAATGTTTCAACATAAACGTATCGGTTCGTGGGCTTGTGGACCAGCAACAGAACAGTGCAAGCAAGACGATGACGGCGTTGACGAGACGCGAAGCGTCCCGTTCGCACACCAGAAATCGAAGATTTCTGGGGACGCTGTATCCCCTCCCTACTGCGCTCTTTGTTCGCTTGCGCGGACTGCGGTGTCGTCCGAAAATCTCCGATTTTCGGGATCGCGAGAATCTTCGATTCTCGAACGACTCCTTGAGGGAGGAGGCTTAGCGCCTGTTATCAGCTGACTGGCCGACACTCCCTCGACACGGCGATCCATCGGTATACTACCGTTCGACGGTACTGCTGTACTCACGCTCCTGTTCAACGGTGCTGCTGTACTTACGCTCCTGTTCGACGGTGCTGCTGTACCCACGCTCCTGTTCAACGGTACTGCTCGATAGTGACTGCCCTGTACGGCACTCCCGAATCGGAGGCGGATGTTGCCAAGCCACGGGATACGCGCTTTGGCCGTCCCGACGACCCATTCGGGCCTGACGGGACCGGAGAGCGGGTCCAGGCCGACCTGGTCGTATTTGTTATTGTTGTCGCCTTTCGTCACGAATCCGCTGTCGTCTGCCGGGCAGTTAGCAAGCTCCTCGCAATTATCGGCGTCACCGACGTATCGCTTGTTGGCCCTGTCGTACCAGCGTTCGCCGTCTTGGACCCAGAACATCGCCCGGTGGATGATCGGCGTCATCGTGGTATTCCCGTCCGGCGCGTACACGATCACGTCACCGTGTCCCTGGAACGTCGTGTATTCCGTCTGCGTACCTGCACGGGCCGTGACGATTCCCGTGTCACCCTGGCTCCCTGGACCGGCGAAGCGTTCTTGCTCCATGACGAACACCAGGTCGTTCGTCTGGATGTTGGGTTCCATACTTCCAGATTCGATTGCCACCAGCGGCGGCCAGACACCACTGATCGCAAACAGGAGGCCAGCGATCAGGACGACTGCACCTGCGCTGCTCACCACATCGAAAACGACTGTCCCCAGTTCGGGTCCACCGACCTCGGCGGATTGGCCCGACCGCTCCCCGTCTGTCATTGGAATTGTAAAACACTGATACTGAAGCCCGTATCAATTTTCTGGGTTCGCACTATAGCAGCGCACGCTGGACTTGGAGGCGAATGTTGCCCAGGAACGGCACCCGGACCTCTGCAGTCCCGACGACCCAGCTTTTCTTGACTGGCTCACAGTCGTCCGGTCCACAGCTCTGGAGGCCACTGACCTGATCGTATCCGCGGTTGTTGTCACCTTTCGTTATGAACCCGGCACTATCCGTGGGACAGTTCGTCAACTCCGCACAGTTGTCCGCGTCGATAAAGCGCTGGTCGGCCTTATCATACCAGTTTTCGCCCTCGTCGACCCAGAACATCGCCCGGTGGATCACGGGTGTCGACGCGGTGTCGCCGTCCGGTGCGAACACGATCACGTCTCCCGGCCCCTCGAAAGACGTGTGACCGGTCGTCGCCCCGACCCGAGCAGTCACGACACCAGTCTCGCCGTGGGCACCGTCTCCGGCAAAGCGGTCCTCGTCCATGACGAAGACGAGGTCGCCGGTGTCGATGTGGGGCTCCATGCTCGCCGATTCAATCGCGACCAGTGGCGGCCAGAGGCCACTGATCGTCACCAGCAGGACGCCGACGAGGAGTACCGCACCGGCGCTACTGACTAAATCGAGGACGTAAACGATTGCGCTTGACGCGTCGTCCTCGGCCGGTGGGACCGGCCCGCGTTGGTCACTCATTGTCACCTACTGTGTGGAAAACATGTATCAACCTTCTGGCTTGCGGCCTCCGCTAGCCTTTTTTCCTCACCCCACAACTACCGGCTGTGCCCCTAGAGACGCCGGCACGGATCGTCAATGAACTCGCCAGCCGTGGTTACAACGCAGAGCGCGAAGCCGTGACCCTGCTGGCCGATGCGTCCGACCCCGCAGGCGCGCTTGAGCGCGCACTGGAAACGGTGCCTGACGACGCGCTCGTCATCTCTGTCGACCACGTTCGGGAATCCCTGGAGGCAGACGCTCAATCACACGTAGTTGAGCCCGGGGACCCACCGGCGGCCGACCACATCGGCGACTCTCCCCTAGAAACAGACCCCTCCGTTTCGACTGGAACTGACCCACCTCAGTCGACCGATTCGGAGCCCGGCGTTCCACCTGAAACGAGGGGGTCTCCGAGTCGGCGCTCGACTCGGTCGGCCGACCCCGCACAGCGCTCGATAGAAGTCCACAACGACATGACTGGCCAGTCGACCGGCACCGGCGAATACAACGACTTCGTGAGCGTGTTCCGGGACCGCTACGAGAAACTCTCGAAGATGCTGCGGGGTCGGGTCAACCACCGGCCGACGGACGCCCTCGAACGGATGGGTGGTGGCAACGATGCCGGCATCGTCGGGATGGTCTCGGACATCCGGTCGACCGCGAGCGGTCACTGGCTGATCGAACTCGAAGACACGAACGGCACGTTTCCCTGTCTGGTGATGAAAGACCGCGCCTTCGCCGACCTGGTACAGGAACTGCTGTACGACGAAGTTATCGCCGTCGAGGGGACGCTTTCCGACGACGCCAGCATCCTCTTTGTCGATTCGCTGTACTTCCCGGATGTCCCGCGCACCCACGACCCGTCGACTGCCGACCGCCACGTCCAGGCGGCCCTGATCTCGGACGTACACGTCGGCAGTCAGGAGTTCATGGCCGACGCCTGGCATCGCTTTGCTGACTGGCTTCACACCGACGAGGCCGCACACGTCGAGTACCTCCTGATCGCCGGCGACATGGTCGAAGGCGTCGGCGTCTATCCCGACCAGGACGAGGAACTGGACGTGATCGATATCTACGACCAGTACGAGCGCTTCAGCGAGTATCTCGAGGAAGTGCCGGGTGACATCGAGATTCGGATGATCCCCGGCAACCACGACGCCGTCCGTCTCGCGGAACCACAGCCAGCCTTCGACGAGGAGCTGCGCGATATCATGACCGCCCACGATGCCCGGGTCTACTCGAACCCGGCGCTGGTGACCGTCGAAGGCGTCACCGTCCTGATGTACCACGGCGTCTCGCTGGACGAAGTCATCGCGGAACTCCCCGACGAGAAGGCGAGTTACGACGAGCCACACAGGGCAATGTACCAGTTGCTCAGGAAGCGCCACGTCGCACCCCAGTACGGCGGTCACACCCGCCTCGCACCCGAAGACCGGGACTACCTCGTGATGGAGGACGTCCCCGACGTGTTCCACACCGGCCACGTTCACAAACTCGGCTGGGGCAAGTACCACAACGTGCTGGCGATCAACTCCGGGTGCTGGCAGGCCCAGACCGACTTCCAAAAGTCCGTCAACATCGACCCCGACGCCGGCTACGCGCCGATTCTCGACCTGGATACCCTGGAGATGACGGTCCGGAAGTTCAGCTGATATCGTTCTCTTTCCCCGAATATGGCCGGTATTCCGGACAGCAAGCGGGTCTGGCTGCCATCACCGGAACTTATACTGTGGGCGAGCAAGGTCCGGACGTATGAGTGACGAGGAACGCGGATTCGAGACGGACGCACTGCACGTGGGCCAGGAAGAACCGGACGCCGCGACCGGGGCGCGGGCACCGCCGATCTATCAGACGACCTCCTACGTCTTCGACGACGCCGAAGACGCCGCCGCACAGTTCGCCCTGGAGAAGCCAGGACACATCTACTCGCGGTTGATGAACCCAACCTGCAACATGCTCCAGGAGCGGATTGCCGCACTCGAAGGTGGGGTCGGGGCCGTCGCGACGTCCTCGGGGATGGCCGCGCTGAACCTCGCAACGTTTCTGCTGGCCGACGCTGGCGACAACATCGTCACCGCGTCGTCGCTGTACGGCGGCACCTACACCTACTACACCCACACTGCGCCGCGCAACGGCGTCGAAGCCCGGTTCGTGGACACGCTGGATTACGAGGCCTACGAGGACGCCATCGACGAGGACACGGCCTACGTCCACTTCGAGACCATCGGGAACCCGTCGCTAGTGACTCCGGACATCGAGCGACTGGCCGACATCGCCCACGACAACGGTGTGGCGCTGTTCGTCGACAACACCTTTGCGACGCCGTACCTGTGCAAACCAATCGAGCACGGGGCCGACATCGTCTGGAACTCGACGACGAAGTGGATCCACGGCCACGGGACGACCGTCGGCGGCGTCCTCGTCGACGGCGGGAGTTTCCCCTGGAGCGACCACGCCGAGTCGTTCCCGGAACTCGCACAGGACAACCCGGCCTACCACGGCATCAACTTCGCCGATACCTTCGGCGACGCCGCGCTGACCTACGCCGCCATTGCTCGCGGTCTGCGCGACATGGGCAACCAGCAGGCTCCCTTCGACGCTTGGAACACCCTCCAGGGCCTGGAGACGCTGCCCGTTCGGATGGAGCGCCACTCCGAGAACGCGATGGCCGTCGCCGAACACCTCCAGGATCACCCCGAAGTGTCCTGGGTCACCTACCCTGGTCTCGACGACCACGAGACCCACGACCTCGCCAGCGAGTATCTCGATGGCGGGTACGGCGGCATGATCACCTTCGGCCTGAAACAGGGCTACGACGCTGCTCGAAGCACAGTCGAGTCCACCGACATCGCCTCACTGCTCGCGAACGTCGGCGACGCCAAGACCCTGATCGTCCATCCTGCGAGTACGACACACCAGCAACTAACCGACGAGGAAAAGCAGGCCGCCGGCGTTACGAACGACCTCGTGCGCCTCTCTGTCGGCCTGGAGTCGGCCGAGGACATCGTCGCCGATCTGGATCAGGCTATCGATCAAGCGACGCAGTAGGGGCTATAGCCCACTCAACCCCGTTGCACCGCCGGCGACCAGTGGCACCAGGACGAGCAGGTAGCCCACCGCCGATACCGCCCAGTCGCGGGTGATCGTCCGGACTCGCTGGCGGGGCAGGCCCGGTCGTGGGAGCACGACGACCGCGAAGAAGCCGACCATCAGGGCGAGTAAGACCACGCCGGTTGCCAGATAGGCCACTACGCCGTCCCCGAGGACGCTCCCGGCGAGCAGTAACATCGTGACGAAGAGCGGCCCGGTGAGCCACCCGGCGACGTGGTGGACGACCGCCGCAAGCCGAGCGGAGGCGGTCTCGGGCGACTGTTCGGTCAACACCCCGGCTGCGATAAAAGGTGGTGTTTCGCCTTCCGGGAGTCTGCCCATCACGACGTCCATCGCCCTCGTCGCGACCATCCCCGCGAGGACGCCGAAGGCGATCAAAAGCGGTACCCCGGGCGACACCGACGACACGAGCGTCATATCCGGTGGTGAGGACTGCAGGAACTTCCGATTGATGCCAACGGCGAACTGGCGAGGGGTCTACAGCACGCCTTCGCCCGTTAAGAGGTCATACAGTTCGTCCATCGTCTCGACGATGGTGTCACACGAAGGCGCGACGGCCGGTTTCGGGTCGAAGCCTATCGCGAGGCCGGCGGCTTCCAGCATCGGGAGGTCGTTGGCCCCGTCGCCGACAGCAACGGTATCGGCGCGGTCCTCGCCGACGACAGTGCCGACGATGTCGAGTGCGTCGTCTTTCGTCCCCGTGATGAGCGGTCCCTCGACGCCGCCCGTGAGTGTCCCGCCGGCGACCGGGAGGCGGTTGGCAACGACGGCGTCGACCTCGACACCCTCCGTTTCGAGTGCGCGCTCGACGCCGCGCTCGAACCCGCCGGTGAGAATGCAGACGTAGACGCCGGCCTCGCACAGCCCCTCGATCACGTCGGCCGCGCCGGGGCGGAGTTCGACCTGGTCGAAGGCGGCCGCCGCCTGCTCGTCGTCGAGGTCCTCCAGCAGGGCACACCGCTGGCGCAGGCTCTCGGCGTACTCGATTTCGTCGTTCATCGCTCGCTCCGTGATCTCGGCCATATCGTCGGCGGTCCCGTTCTGGGTGCCAAGCAGGACCGTCATTTCGGAGTCCGAGAGCGTCCCGTCGAAGTCGAAGGCGACTAGCATTGCGCGGTTATTCTATGCGGGGGGTTTCAAACATCCCGGTTTCCTCGCTCACTTCGTTCAGGGCGCTGGCGGCCCGTCGTCGTACCCGTCGACGTCCTGATAGAAGTTCAGCATAGCAAACTTCAGCTTTTCCGGGTCGATGTCGATCATCTCGCTGCGTTCCTCGGGCGGGAAGGCTCCCCGGACGGCGTACTTCGGCATCTCCATCTCGGCGGCCTCGGTATACCGTCCGTCGAGCAGGATCCGGACGCCGAAGTCCTCGGGCGAGCGGACGACGCGGCCGAGTGCCTGACGAGTTTTACGGACGGTGGGGATCTCGACGGCGTAGCGCCAGCCCGCTTCGTCCTCTCCATTACCGAAACTGATGTCGTAGGCGTTCTGGACGGCGTCCATCCGATCATCGAGATGGGGGTAGGGGACGCCGACCACGACGACGGTCCGGGCGTCGTCGCCGTCGTAACTCACACCTTCACCCAGCGTCCCCCACAGCGACGTACAGAGCAGGCCGCTGTCGTCCTCGACGAAGGATTCGCGGAGATCCCTGGCCTGCTCACCAGGCTCGTCGAGATACACTGTCTCGCCGACGTCGACGCGCTGGTGGTAGCGCTCGGCCTCGGCGTAACTCGGGAAGAAGGCCAGCGTGTTCCCCGGCGTCATCCGCGCCGTATCTTCGAGGACCTCGGTGATCGTGTCCTGTGTCGCCGGGTCGTCGCGCTCGCTGGCAAAGAGCGCGGGACCGTC
Source organism: Halobacteriales archaeon QS_4_62_28 (assembly GCA_003021685.1). GTDB lineage: Archaea > Halobacteriota > Halobacteria > Halobacteriales > Haloarculaceae > Halomicrobium. The sequence goes on along the minus strand of PXRO01000026.1, from coordinate 32,604 downwards.
GACGACGTAGGTCCGTCGGCGGTCTTCGGGGAACTGTGCGCCGTAGGCCATCGTCGTTGGGTCGTCCAGCCCCAGCACGGTCTGGGTCACGTCGAACGGTCTGACCGTCGCGCTCATCAGTACCGTTGCGTGGAGATCGTCGAACAGGTCCCGGGTGACGTTCGAGGGGATACAGGTGTACAGTTCCGCACGGCCGTAGATATCGCCGGTACCCTCGCCGCCTCCCGAGCGTTGCTTACTTGACCTGTCCGAGGCCCGCTGGGTCTCGCGCCTGACGCTCACGACGGGATACTGTCCCAGGTCGCCGCTCTCGTCGAGCCACGCCGCGATGAACTGGGCCGCCTGGAGCGTCTGGCACTCCTCGCGCGTGTCCAGTTTGCCCTCTTTGAACGCCTCCTCGTACTGCTGGTCGAGTTCGCCGCCGAGCGACAGTGCCTGATCCAGCTCCTCGTGAAAGCCCGGCCCGGTGTAGTCCTGAAGGAAGGCAAGCGTCAGATCGTCCCGGCGGTCGTCGTTGGCAATCGAGAGGTCGTACCAGTGGTCATCGACCTGTTCGCGCTCGCCGAATCCGAAGGCCTCGTCGTAGGCCGTCCGGAGCGCTCGGAGAAACGTCGCGATGACGTTATATGCGGGGTCGCTCCGGGCGTCTTCGGTCTCGGCGAGTTCGTCGATGGCGCTTTCTAGCGTTGTCTCGGTGAGCGTCCGGCGGGCGTGGTCGCGAGCGGCGTCCTCGACGTTGTGGGCCTCGTCGAAGACAGCGACTACGTCTTCGGGGTCCCGGCCAAGCCACCGGAAGAACTGCTCGCGGATCATCGGATCGAGCAAGTGGTGGTAGTTACAGACGACGAGGTCGACACCTTCGATTCCCTCCTTGAGCAGTTCGTAGCCACACAACCCCTGCTGGTGGGCGTACTCGTACACGTCGTCGGGCGTGCGCACATCCTCGTAAAGCCAGCCGTAGAACTCGCTGGTGTCGACGGTGAGGTTGCGGTAGTAGTGGTCACAGGTCGATTTCTCTTCCTGGAGTGCTTCGAGGTCGTCTTCGAGTGCTCGCAACTCTTCCATGACGGCGTTGCGGGCCTCCAGGGCGTTCTCCTGACCGCCAGTATCGACGCCGCTCTCTCCGGTCGACTGGGCCTGTTCGAGCAGTTCGCTCTCCTGGCGTTCCAGCTGGGTACGCTCCTGTTCTTTGTCCACCAGGTCACGGGTCGTGTCCCGCAGCGCCTGGCACTCCTCGTAGTCCACGTCGATGTGACACATCGACCCCTTCCCCCGGAAGACGACCGCGCGGATCGACTCCTGGGCCGTGATCGCACGGGCGTCCTCGACGAACTGGCGCATCTGCTGGTGGACGTTGGTCGTGATGACGACGGTCTTGTTGGCCTGGCGAGCGTACTCAAGCGCCGGGACGAGCGACGCCAGCGTCTTGCCAGTGCCACAGGCCCCCTCAAAGAGCACGTCGCGACCGTTGGTCAGCGCGTCGTAGATGTCACCCATCGCCTCGCGCTGGTGGTCGTACGGCTCCTCGTAGGGAAAAAATCGCAAATAGTCGTCGTCGGTGGTTGCCACGCTCTCTCCTTGATCACAATCGGGCAAAAGGGTTCGGCCCGTTACAGACGATGGGCAGTCGGTCAGATTTCGGGTTCGATGTAGATCTTCCGGATGTCACTGTCCGTCGCCTGTAACTCGTCTTCGATTGCCGTGATCCGCTCGTCGATTTCGTCAGTCGTTAGCCCGTCTTTGAACTGCACGTCGGCGGTCAGCAAGACCGCTCTCGGACCGAAATACACGGTTCGGAAGTCGACGATGGACTCGACCCCGGGGTGATCGCTGATGATCGAGCGCAGGTCTGTCTCCGCGTCGGCGGTGAGACTCTCACCGAGCAACAGGCGCTTGTTCTCCCAGGCCAGCGCAACGGCAAAGATCATGAGCATGATCCCGATCAGCAGCGCCGAAATCTGGTCGAAGATCGCGTTGTCGGTGACCTGTTCGAGCGTGATCCCGACCAGTGCGATGACGATCCCCAGCAGGGCAATGGTGTCTTCGGTCAGTGCGGTCAGGGTGGTCACGTCGCTGGTCTTGCGGAACGCCTCTTTGTAGCTTCCCCAGTCGTTCGCGGCCATCTGGCGTTGCATCTCGGCCCGTGCCTTGTACAGCGCCCACGTCTCGAAGACGAAGGCTCCGATCAGGACGCTGTAGTTGACCCAGACTGGATCGAGCCAGGTCGGTGGCGTGTAGCTGAAAAAGAGGAACTCGACAGTCTCGCCAGCGTGACCGCCGCCACCGTGGCCGCCGCCGGTGATCTGATTCCAGCCGTGCTTTGCACTCTCCCAGCCAGCGATGCCAAAGAGTAAGACCGACACCAAGAAGCTATAGAAGAACTGCGACTTGCCGTAGCCAAACGGATGCTGTTGGTCCGCGCTTCGCTTGCTGAAACGAATCCCGATGAGCAGAAAGACCTGATTGCCCGTGTCCGAGATGCTGTGATACGTTTCGGACAGCATCGCCGCGCTTCCCGTCAGGAGAAACCCGACGAACTTCAGGATCGTTATCGCCCCATTCGCGATCAGGGCGGCGAGGACGACAGATTTGCTTCCAGCCATCATCTCTGGGCTCTCCTGGCCCAAACTAAGTGCTTTGGATATAGAGATACAGTATGCTGACGATCATCTCTGACACGCACGGAACTGACGGTCATCGACTCACAGGCCGCACGCTGGACGCCGTTCGGGACGCCGACACCGTTCTCCACGCCGGTGACTTCACGACGACGGCCGTCTACGACGCTATCGACGCGGAAGCGGCGGAACTCGTGGGTGTCCGTGGGAACAACGACGAACCGGCCCTCGCCGAGCGTCTCCCAGCCGTCGCCACGGTGGAGTGGCACGGTTACCGGTTCGTCGTGGTACACGGCCACGAGCGTTCCCCGACTGCACTGTCGATATTAGCACGTCAGGAGACTGCCGACGTGGTAGTGGTCGGCCACTCACATCGGCCGGAAATATCGGATTCGTCGGAACTGCTGCTGGTCAATCCGGGGAGCTACGCCGACCCGCGTCAGTTTCGGCCCGCACACGCCGAAGTTGTGGACACTGGGGAGGGACTGCGCCTGACGCTGTACCAGCCCGGGGGGAAATTGGTAACGGAGGTGTGCCAGTGAAGTGGGCTGAAACAGCGTGTGGTTGCTGCGGGGTTTGGAATGTCAATCCGATTGCCGATTGTGTGGTTGGGTCGACGCAGACACATCTACGTCCTACGAGTAAAAGTAGACGCCGATTACACAAAGAGCCATTTTACACATCCGGCAACGACGGCTGAAACGCTTCACCCGGCCGCGTCACTGCCGAGCGTACCAGATAACGAACATGGATAGCAGTACGACGAGACCACCGGCGAAAAAGAGCATACCCGGTGGAACACCGCTTGCAGCCGCTTCAACACCGCTCTGTGCGACAGAGCCGCCATCCGCTGTGACGCGTCCCGCTTCTTCTGTCAGGCGCTGGCCAGTTCCACCGGTTTCGTTGGGCAGGTAGCTACTTCCCGGCTCGTCGCCGCCGGCACTTCCGCTCCGGACCGTCGGTTCGAACAGTGTGGTGATCGATTGTCCAAGCAACTCCTGAACGAAGGAACTCGCGACCCCGACGACAGCGACAGCGCCCAGCAAACTCCGGAGCGCACTCCGGATCCCCGATGTCTCCTGTTCGTTCCCGGCACAGATCACGAGTGGCTGATCTGCCGGTGCGTATACGTCCATCTCCCGTCCCTTCTCGGAGTATGCGGTGTCGACGACTCCGATAGCGCCCGCCGATTCGAGCTTTTCGAGATGGTACTGTGCGTTCTGGAGGGACGTATCGACCCGGCTTGCGAGTTCCCCCGGTGGTGCTGGTTCCTCGTGCAGTTGTGCGAGCAGCTTCCGTGCGGTGTCGGACGACAATGCCGACAGCACGTCGTCGGCATCGTCACTGTCAACGGGAATCACTCGTGGGTCCGCGTCGGGGACAGCGGGATCCTTCGAGGGAAGCAGTGACATTACGATCTAGTATGTACTACGGTCGTATGAGTCTTTACCATAGCTCAAAGAGAGATTTTACACTCCAGAAAACCGGTTGTACTGCCGATTTCCGTGCATTGCGAAACGATTTTGACTGCCGGGCCACTACTCGGGCGTATGCCTGGCTGGGAAGTGTACGCGATACTGGTTGTCCTTTTAGCGCTCATTTTCTTCCTCTATCTGATGGTCCGTAGGGCCGTCGTGGGGTTCAAAGAAGGGATGGACCAGAGCAAGCGGTAGTCGGCGAAACTGGTTAGTTTCCGTGCCGATGTCTATCGGTATGGACCCGTGCATCCGCGAGCATGCAGAGACCGTCGCTGACCACTCCGTCGATCTGCAGGCCGGCGACAACGTCGTTATCGACGCCCATCCTGCCGCGGCGGATCTCGTGACGGCCCTATACGAAGTGATCGCCGACCGCGGCGCAAATCCGCTGACCGTCCAGGACCGACTCGGGGCGCGCTTTCGCCGAGCGTACCTTCGCAACCACGACGGTGCGTTCGAGACGCCCAGCCACGTGCAGGCGCTGTACGACGAGATGGACGTGTACGTTGCTATCCGTGGCGGCGGGAATGCGACCGAGACCAGCGACGTGGACCCGGAAACGACCAGTGCCTACCAGCAGGCCCAACAGCCCTTGCTCAACGAACGTCTCTCGAAGCGCTGGTGTCTCACCCAGTACCCCGCCGAAACCAACGCACAACTCGCCCAGATGAGCACCGAGGGGTACGAGAACTTCGTCTGGGACGCGATCAACAAGGACTGGGATGCCGTTCGCGAACACCAGGCCCAGATGGTCGAGATTCTCGACCCGGCCGAGGAGGTTCGTATCGTCTCGGGCGACACGACCGACGTGACGATGCGCGTCGCCGGCAACCCGACGCTCAACGACTACGGCGAGCGCAACCTCCCCGGTGGCGAGGTGTTCACCGCCCCGGTCGCCGACAGCGTCGAGGGCGAGGTCCTCTTCGACAAACCGCTCTACCACCAGGGCCGGGAAGTGACCGACGCCTTCCTCCGCTTCGAGGACGGCGAAGTCGTCGAACACAGTGCTGCGAAAAACGAGGACGTGCTGACCGAAGTGCTCGACACCGACGACGGTGCCCGACGCCTCGGCGAACTCGGTATCGGGATGAACCGCGACATCGACCAGTTCACCTACAACATGCTGTTCGACGAGAAGATGGGCGACACCGTCCACATGGCTGTCGGGCGCGCGTACGAGGACACCGTTGGCGAGGACAACGAACAGAACCAGAGCGCCGTCCACGTCGATATGATCGTCGACATGAGCGAGGACAGCTATATCGAGGTCGACGGCGAAGTCGTCCAGCGTGACGGGACGTTCCAGTTCGAAGACAGCGAGATCTGAGCGCAGCGAAGATCTCGAATCGGAACGGGGAGCGCAGCGACCCGTGGAGACGGGTCAGAGGACAGCGAGATCTGAGCGCAGCGAAGATCTCGAATCGGAACGGGGAGTGCAGCACTGCAGTTCGACGCTTTCCCGGTGTGTCACCGTTTGACAAAAGCGTCAACTACTCAATCGTGTAGTCCCTGGCACATCTATGGTCGGCCAGCTCGAACTCGCTCTCCGTGTTGCAAGCGCCCTGTTTGTCATCGTTGCCCCCACACTGCTCTTTCTCGGCCTCTGGCGCGGTCTCGAAGCCATGAAAGACGACGAAATCATCGAACGAGCGCGTGAGGAGGGATATTTCACTACGTCACCCGCCCCGAAGAAGATTACATCGTCGGTACTGCCCGATGCCACTGCCGAGACGACGACCTGTGACACCTGTGGTACGCTCAACATCGACGATGCGACCTACTGTCAGGAGTGTCTCGGGAAACTGTCCGACCAGTAGCTGTCACCACCAGTACGTTTTTGCTTCGACACGGTGAGTGAGAGACATGGCCTCCGAATCGACTACCTTTGGCTTCGCGACGGCACTGACGATTATCGGCCTCGCAATCATGCTCTATGGAGTCACGCTCAACAGCGGCCAGGCTCCCAACGCCGTCGTCGCCGTCGGCGGTGTCGTCGTCGTCGTTGCCTTCGCCGTCCTTACTGCTGGCGTCATGGCCATCGACAGCGGCCACGAATCGCTGTGAAAGCCGCTCAGAATATCGCCATACGGTGCCAGTCGAACGTATTTTCTATGTCTGGATATAACTCCAGGTATGGAGTTTGATCTGATGAAGTCGGTCGGCTTGTTGCTCGCAATCGTTGCCATTGCCATTGCCGGGCTTGCTAGTGCTGGATTCATGGACCTGTCCACTGTCCTGATGATGGTCCTGCCGTCAATGCTGGTGTTCGCCGCCATTGCATTCTTCGTCGGGATGAAACACGGCGAGTATCGAGCAGGATACTGATATACCGGTGGACGTGCCGTTTGATACTTCTTAGAGAGCTGCTGTACCGGCTACTACGAGCGTTGCGTCGAAAAGCACGAAACCGACGGTTTCGGAACGGGCACGGTGGGATTCTCACCCGATGCCAGACCTCACTTCGTTCGGTCTGCCGTGGTTCGAACCCACTGGCCGCTTCGCTCCTCGTGTTTACTCGTCGCAGAGAACGGGCACGGTGGGATTCGAACCCACGACCGTCGGATGGCTTCCCCCAGCACAGACGTGGTGGGGATAGAAGTCCGACGCTCTATCCGGACTGAGCTACGTGCCCTCGTGAGCCTGTTCTGGCCGGTCTGGCAAAAGCAACACGGATTAGCCGTCGGTGTCGATGTCTTCCTTGGCCTCGCCAGGGTGGATGCCGATGGCGTCGGCCGTCTGGATGGCGGCGAGGCCGTCGATGGCACGGAGTTCCGCGACCCGTTCCTGGGGAACTGTCACTTCGAGGTTGCCGGCGGTTTGATCACACCGGATCAGCTTGGCGGAAGCGCGTCTCTGCGATGGCGAAGGCGAGCGTACTTCCCAGTCCGAGCAGGACGCCAGCAGTCAGGGCCAGTGCGAGATAGGAGATGGTCGCCAGACCGAGGAAGTACGCGCTGACGCCGTGGAGAACGGCCGCAATTGAGAGCACGTAGAAGGGGGCGTTGAGATATCGCCACTCGAAGCTATCCGAGAGATACTCGTCGGTGACGCGGCCGAAACTGCTCGTGATGCCAGCGGCGGCGAACCACTGGACCGACCCGTAGACGAGGGCCGCGACGACGGACGTGATGCTCGATGTGGCGTCAGTCATCGACTCCAGTGTCTGGACGCCGCTCACACCGCCGATGATCATTAGCGCTGCGGCGACGACGTAGGTGATGATCGTCACGCGGCCGGTGTACAGCCCCGTTCGGACTCGCTCGACAGTGCGATCCAGGGTTTCCTCCGCACCGAGGCCACGAGCGAGGACGTACAGGCCCAGTAATCCGGAGATGATTCCCAGTGAGGACCCGGGTAATTCGAGGAAGTTGGCGAGGATCGCCAGTGGGTAAATCAACAGCAAGATACCGAGCGGGACGAGAATCGTCCCTCGGGTTTCGGGGTCGTCCAGCACCTGCTTGATGGTGTAGTACATCGATTCGAGGTCCTGGGCTTGCCGGACGACGACGCGGTTGACGCCGTCGATACGAATCCGCGAGCGAATCACCGGGACGACCGACTCGTCCTGTGCCCCGTCGGTGACGAGCAGCGCGCGCACGTCTTCGCCCGTCGACAGCGACGCCAGCACGGTGTCTACCTCCTCGCCGACGGCCCTGTTTGCCGCCACGTCGCTCCCATCGACGCCGGTGACGGCCGCTACTTCGACGGCTTCGTCGTCGATGGAGTCGTACAGGTGCACCCCCTGAAACAGGACGTTCACGTCCGAGTCCTCGGGATCGGACGTTGCCAGGTCGACTGCCGCCGACTCGACGGTATCCCGGCCCACGACGGGGGTCTCATACTCCGTCTTGCGTCCGAGGTCGTCATCGAGGTCGACGCACAGTATCAGCAGCATCGTTCCAGTCTACAACACCGATGCGTATAATCACTTTTGCCGTGAGTCCGGTTAGCGCATCCAGAAGTTTAAAAATACTGTCTATTATACAGACGGATATCTTATATAAATGAAGAACAAAGAACGTCTGTTCTCTGTCTCCTCAATGGCGTCTTCCCTTTTTCGGCGGCTATAACCGGATCTAGTACTGAACAACTCGGCCGTTCGCCGTTTTTGTTTCTGGATCGAGACTGGCCCGTACTCTTGGGCGTAAACGGGACACGTGATGTCCTCATCTACCTCTCACCAGGGAGCGACACCTGGACTGGCATAAACAAAATAAGACTGATATTATATAGATAAAAATACTAACGTAATGCCCGAATAACATTTTGACGAGACGACATGTGCTAATAAACAATTATCGCACGAGTGTGAAATATAACAGCAGTACTAGCATTATTAGATGGTGTGCTTCTGCCATGTTCTTATTACCGATTCATCAGACAGCAACCGTTCGACGCGCGTTAACTATAGAGCGGTTTCGACACGCGTCTATCGCCCGTTCTGTTGAGCGGTAACAGTTCTGAGATCGACCTGCTACTGGAGGAATATTGAAACAGCGACAGCCGGCAGTTTCAGTGTGGCCAGGGCCGCTGTGGCCAGTAGTAGGCAAGCATCGCGAGGGCGAGCAGGAGGATACTTCCGGCTTTTAATACTGGACCGGCCTTCATCTCCTTTCGGACGAAGGCGAGGTAGCCGATACTCGCTCCAGCGATCAGGAAGATCAGTGCGCCACCGAGGATCGGTTCGTTTCTGCTCGAATAGCCCAGTTGCTGTAACAGGAAAAACGCCTGAGCGTTCATTGGCCTTTGCCACCTCCCGACAGCGCGATGCCCTCCATGAACGTCTTCTGTGCGAGCAGATACGCGGTAAGAACGGGTAAGGCGGCCATAATAGCCGCTGCGAGGAGTTGTCCCCACTGGCTGGTGTACGGACCGGTCAGCAAGGCAATGCCAACCTGGAGCGGGAACATCGCACCGTCGTTGATGATGATCAGCGGCCAGAGGAAGGCACCCCAGGCGAAGATGAAGGTAAAGACTGTCAGCGACGCGAGCGCTGGCTTTGCCATTGGCAGCATGATCCGCGTGTATATCTGGAACGTGTTACAGCCGTCCATCCGAGCGGCGTCGATCAGTGAATCCGGGACCGTCATGAAGAACTGCCGCATCATGAACGTCCCGAACGGGTTGGCGATAAACAGCACCATGATCGCCCAGTAAGTGTTCCCCCAGCCGATCCAGTTCATCTCGATGAACAGCGGCACCAGCACCACCTGCGGGGGGATCACGAGCGTACCGATCACCAGCGTGAAGGTGACACTGCGGCCGCGAAAGCGTCCTTTCGCGAGCGCGTAGCCTGCCATCGTGTCCAGTAATAGCGTAAAGAACACGATCCCGGTCGAGATTACGAGGCTGTTCATCACCCAGCGGTCCAGCGGCTGTTCGACCCAGACCTTGGCGTAGTTCTCGAAGGTTGGCTCGGTCGGGATGATCTGATAGATCGATGCGAAGATCTCGGCTTCCGGCTTCAATGATGTAAAGAAAGCCCAAATGAACGGCGAGACGAAGACGAACACCGAGAGAATCAAGATCGCGTGGGCGATAATCTTGGGCCACCGGCTTCGTTTGGACACTGCGTAGCCGCCGACTCTGGCCTCGCTTTCGAGTTCGAGACTCTCATTGTCGGGTTCAGTAGTCAACGTCACCACCCCACGAGCGCTGCTGAATGATGCTGAAGGCGAACACGATCACGAACAGTACGACGGCAATCGCACTCGCATACCCCATGTTGAACTCCTGAAACCCCTGCTGCCAGAAGTAGTAAACGATTGAAATCGAGGAGTTGACGGGACCACCACCGGTCATGACGAACACCTGGGTGAAAAGCCGGAACGAGAAGATCAGCGTCACGACGATGACGAAGAAACTCGTCGGCTTGAGCAAAGGCAGGGTGACGTACCGAAAGCGCTCCCAGCGCCCCGCACCGTCGACCGTTGCGGCCTCGTAGTAGCTGTCGGGGATGCCTTTCAGTCCCGCGAGGAAAATGACCATGTTGAACCCGACGTGTTTCCAGATGCTCATAATGATGATCGCAGCCAGCGAGGTATCCCTGCTGTTGAGCCAGTCGAGCCCTGCGATGCCAAAGACGTTCAGGAAGGCGTTGATCATCCCGTAGTCCGGGTTGTATAGCCAGGTCCAGATTAGCGAGACGACGACCCACGAGGTGACGACCGGCAGGAAGATCGACGCGGAGTAGATCCGTGTCCCCCTGAGATTCATGTCGAGCAGGATCGCCAGCCCCAGTGCGATCGGTACGTCGATGAGGATCAACGCCAGACTGTACGTCGCCGTGTTGATCAAGGCACTATGAAAGACACTGTCCGAGAGCAGTCTGGCGTAGTTTTCCAGACCGACGAAGGGGTGACTCGTCGCCAGTGGTGCCCACTCGTGGAGGCTGATGTACACCGATCCGAGAAACGGCAGGATCAACACGGCCGCCATTAGCGCGATCTTCGGGAAGATCAGCATGTACCACGCGATATTCGAATCCGGATCCGCGATACCAAACGACGGTAGCGCATCCGTGATTTGCTCTCGGCGTGTCTCCGGTGGTTGTGCCATCGTCAGAGGACGTCTTCGATCTCCTGGGCCGCCTGATCGAGTACTGTCTGGATGTCGTCACCCTGCCAGAGGGCCTCTGCCTGCGTGTGGACGCTGTTCCACATCGAGGCCACCTCCGGATGACTCGGGAACGGCTTGGTGTTCTCGATTTCCTGTTCGACTGTCTCCAGTCGCGGTTCGTCTTCGAGTGTCTGCTGGAACGTATCGGTCTCGTATGCCGATTTCAGGCCGGGGAATCCGCCCACCTCGTCGGTGACGCGTGCCTGGACCTCCTCGGATGCGACGTATTCCAGCCACAGTTGGCCGATTTCTTCGTTTGCATCGCCGGCGGTCGGGGCCATGTAGAACACTCCGGCACTCCAGGTGTGGCTGATGTCGTCGGCGATGTTCGGACCACTCGGGAACGGGATGAACTGCCAGTCGACGTCGCTGTCCTGTAGGCGCGGAACCTGCCAGGACCCGGCGTAGTACATCGGCGCGTTACCGGTGAGGAAGTCGTCGATCCCGGTGTCAGTCGCCCCGGTCGGTCGTGCGATGACCGTCTCTTCGTCGACGACTTTGGGCTGGAGGAACTCCGCGGCCCCGACGGCCGCATCGTTGTTGATGATCCCTTCGGTGGCATCGTCGTTGATGTAGCCGCCGCCGTTCGAGAGGACGAACGCGTCGAACCCTTCACCGGCCGGCAACGAGAAACCGTTACCGTGGTCCAGTTCCGAGGAGAGCGTGTCGATCCACCCGGCGAACTCGTCCCACGTCGGCCGGTAGGTCCGGTCGGGTACTTCGATTCCGGCTTCCTCGAAATCGGCGCGGTTGATACCGAGCATCCGGCAGTCGACGTACCACGGTACCGCACCCATCGTCCCGTCGTAGCTTGAATTTTGCCGGCCGGCCGCGACGAAGTCGTCCGGATTGAGCCCGGCGTCTTCGACATCCATCGCGACACCCTGATCGATGAACCGGGGCGTCCACAGCACCGACAGCGCTGCCGAGTCGGGTGCGGTGTTTGCACTGACGGAATTTGTCACCTGTGAGAGATAGTTCTCGAACGGGAAGTTCTCCCACCCAGCCTCAGATACCTGGTCGTGCATCGAGGCGAACTCCTCTGCCTGTTCCTCGCGGGTGGGTGTCAGTCCAGGGTCGTTCCACGCCCAGAACGTCGCCGACTCTCCACCGCTATCGCCGCCGTCGCCATCGCTGCCGCCACTACCGTCCTCGCCATCGCTCCCGCCATCCTCGCCACCATCGCCGCCGTCGCTGCCACAGCCCGCCAGGCCGGAGATACCTGCCGCACTCATCAGTGTGATCCACTGCCGTCGCGTCAGCCGGTCACGTTCGCTGGTCATAAATTTGCTTCGTCCAGTGAATCTGTTCGTACGCTAATAAAATTTTTGTCAAGTGATAGCGCGTACCACGACTGTTGTTGTCAGGGCCGACCGGTGTCGCTTCCATCGGTCGGTTGCGTGGTCTCGACTCTGGTCGAGACAGAGCCTGTCTTGATCGCATCGCCCGTTGTTGCATCGAAGAGATGGATCTTTTCCTCGGGGAAACGAAGCTCCATCTGACTGCCGACCTCAGTGACGAGGTCGCCCTCCTGGCTCATCGTATAGGTCTCGTCGTCGACATCGAAGTAGACGTGGGTCACGTCGCCCATCGGTTCGACGACCGACACCGGTGCAACGACAGTACGTTCGCCGCCGTTGTCGGCCCGCTCGATAGCTTCCGGTCGGATGCCGAGTACCACGTCGCCAGTCAGGGTCCCCAGGTTCTGGCGTACTGACTGGCTGAGTTCGTAGCGAAAGGCGTCGTGCTGTAACACGCTGTTCTCGTAGGACATCGAGAAGAAGTTCATCGAGGGAGAGCCGATGAAGCCCGCGACGAACTGGTTTGCGGGTTCGTGATAGCACTTCAGCGGTGTCCCGACCTGCTGGAGTTCCCCGCCGTCGAGGATGACGATCCGGTCGCCCATCGTCATCGCTTCGGTCTGGTCGTGGGTGACGTAGATCGTTGTAATGTCGAGCTCGTGCTGGAGGTTCTGCAATTCCGTGCGCATCTGGGTGCGGAGTTTCGCGTCCAGATTGGAGAGTGGCTCGTCCATCAGGAACACTTCCGGTTCACGGACGATAGCTCGACCGAGTGCGACCCGCTGTTGCTGGCCGCCGGAGAGTTCGCCCGGCCGCTTGTCCAGCAACTCCTCGATACCCATCATGGTCGCCGTCTCGTTCACTTGCTGTTCGATTTCGGCCCTGGGCATATTTGTCGACATCTTCAGCCCGAAGGCCATGTTCTCTCCAGCAGTCATGTGGGGGTACAGCGCGTAGTTCTGAAACACCATCGCGATGTCACGGCCGGTCGGTGGCTGTGTCGTGATGTCCTCGTTGTCGAGGAAGATTCGACCCTCTGTGACGGTTTCGAGTCCAGCAATGCAGCGGAGTGTCGTCGACTTCCCACAGCCTGACGGTCCGACGAACACGACGAACTCCCCGTCCTCGGTGTTCAGACTGAAATCGTCGACGGCAACGATCTGGCCGGTATCGTCGTTAAAAACTTTTGTCAGGTTCTGTATCCGCAGTTCGCCCATTGAACGGTCACCACGTCGTGCTTGTTGACTAGTAGTAATAAATCATGGTACGAGTACACAGCCCACGATCACACCTCGATCGTCTCGTCGGTCTCGATTGTCACAGTTCGACTTCCTCGTCGGTCTCAATTGCCTCCGTCGCAGCGAGCGTGAGTTCGAGCGTGCTGGCGGCGTCGGCGTAGTCCGACCGGATCGGCTCCGGTGATCCTCGTTCGACGGCGTCGACGAACGCCGCCAGTTCCCGCCTGTACCAGTCGTCGTCGCCCTCATACTCGAAGGCGGCCCCATCGACCAGCCCCTCGATTTCGTGGTCGATGTAGTCGACGGTCAGCTGTGCGTCCTCTGCGACGATCCGCGTCTCGAACCGGAACGACGACGCCGCACAGGTCGCACCGACGTGGCTGACGACGCCAGACTCGTGGCGCATCGTCACGGAACTGGCGTCGTGGAAGTCGATCTGATCGGTCAGGCGGCGGTCGGTGCCAGTCCCAATCAGCGAGTCGACCTCGCCTGCCAGATACCGGTGGAGGTCGTAGGGGTGGGTCGCCTGCTCGACGAGTTGACCACCCGACTGCTCGCGGCGCTTCCACCAGTCCGACGCCGTCACCGGGGCCCAGTAGGTCGACTCGATTGATCCGATCGTTCGCCCTTCTAGCACGCCCAGCAGTCGATCAGTCACGTCGGCGTACCGACAGACGTAGCCCGCCGCGGTCAGGATCTCCGCGGATTCGATCACGTCGCTGGTCTCCTCGACTTGTTCGTTCGCGAGTCCCACTGGCTTCTCGATCAGCACGTCCAGGCCGCCCTCTTCGGCGGCCTCCTCGAACTTCGGGTGTGCAAACGGCGGGACCGCGATCAGGACCGCGTCGAGGCCCTCTTCGTGCTCGATCAGTTCGACCCCGTCCTCGTAGACGCTCGCGCCGCGTGGCTCACCGACGGCGCGTGCGGCCTCCAGATTCACGTCTGCGACCGCCTCGACGGTGAGTCCATCGATACTGTCGGCGTTCTCTAAGTGGACGGTTCCGATACTGCCTGCACCGACGACTCCGAGCCTGACAGTCATTCGGTAGCATGAGCGTCGGCGACTGTCGCCTTAAAAGTACGTCTCCGAACTCCCAGCCAAAGTATATGTCCGTCCTTGCCCCAGCATGTCGTATGCGATTCGCATTGAACCAGATGGGGTTTCCCCACGACGACCTCGAACGCACAGTCGAATTTCTCGCCAATACGGGCTATGACGGATTCGAGCCGAACCTGGTCGCAGACGGTCCGCTGTGGGATGACGACACCGTCGAGCGGATCGGCGCGGCGGCCAGTGACGCCGGGCTTTCGGTGCCGGCCGTCTCGACGACGATGCACTGGGACGCACCGCTGTCCAGTCCCGATGCCGAGACCAGGGAGCGGGGTATCGCAATCGGCGAGCGGATGATCGAAATCGCCGACACACTCGGTGCCGGGGCGGTGTTGATCGTTCCCGCGCTGGTCGACGAGGCGACGCCCTACGACGTGGCTTACGACCGTGCGCTGGACGCTATCGCGGACCTGGCCGCCACGGCCCACGAGTACGACGTGACGGTGTGTGTCGAGAACGTCTGGAACGATTTCTTGCTGTCGCCACTGGAGTTCCGTGATTTCGTCGACGAGGCCGCCGATGCTGGTCCCGTCGGTGCGTACTTCGACGTAGGCAACGTCCGGCGGTTTGGCCGTCCCGAGCAGTGGCTTCGTCTCCTCGACGACCGAGTGACGCGCGTCCACGTCAAGGACTACCAGACCGGCATCGACACCATCGACGCCTTCACCTACCCACTGCAGGGTGACCTCGACTGGCCCGCCATCGAGGACGCGCTGGCCGACATCGACTACGACGGCTGGATCACCGCCGAAATACCCCCCTACGAGACCTATCCCGAGCAGATGCCTCCGCAGTTGCTGGACAATCTGCATCGGATTTTCACGGCGTCTCGTCCCAACTGATCGCAGGTTTCCGTGTCGTGACTGTTGTCGGGTGGAGTTCTTCTGCTGTGGAGTGGGGTCGACACAGTGATCGCGAGTGAACTGAACGCCCTCGGCCCGTGCCTGCGTTTCCATCTCGACCGACCACTGAACGCCCTCGGCGCGTTCGGCGGTTCTGTCCGGGATATCCTCACTCCCTTTGCTCGTTCGGATAGGGCCCGCGCAGAACCGCCGACCTCGCCTCGCCCGTTCGTCCGCCAGGACCGCACCGCACGCCACCGCCCAGCATCGACCACACACCTCCCCAGCCGATTCACTCACTTCCTGCGGTCGTTCGCTCATCCCTCGCACAATGTGGTCGCTCGCCGACGCGAGCGACAGCGCGCGCCACCGCCGCCTGTTCAGTGCATAGCTGGCCTTCTAGTGATTCGAGGGAGAGAAAACGAGTGTGACAACCGTCGTCACTCTTAATTGTTGTAACCGATGGCCAGATCTATCGTACTGCCGTCGTCCGATCGGGTGTGTATTGATCTCAGTGGCCCCTCCCGTCTGTTAGTCTGTTGTCATTCTCCGCGCGTGCCCGCTGACCGAGTCTGTGTCGCCCGTGCTGAACTTTTATGCCTGCTGGTACCCCACCACACAGTATGCAACGCGTAGGTTTACTCGGCAGTGGCGTGATGGCCACGACCCATGCCAACAGTTACGCGACAATCGGCGACGCCGAAGTGGTCGCCGTGGCATCGACGGGTGACAATCTCGACGAGTTCGTCGACGAACACACGCCCGACGGGACGGCGTACGACGATCCCGAGACGATGCTCGACGAGGCCGACATAACGATACTCGACGTGTGCACGCCGACACCGACCCACCACGACTACGCGACTGCGGGGGCCGAGCGCGGCCTGGCCGTGTTCTGTGAGAAGCCCATGACACGGACGATGGCCGAGGCCGACTCCCTCGTAGCGACCGTCGAAGAAACGGGCGTCCCATTCATGGTGGGCCACGTCCTGCGCTTTTTCCCCTCGTATCTGACCGCGAAGGACCGCATCGACGCCGGCGAACTGGGACAACTCGGGACGATGCGGGCCGAGCGCCTCTCGCCGCCGCCCAAGTACGGTTCCGACAACTGGTTCAGTGATGTCGAACAAAGCGGCGGCGTCCTGCTGGATATGGCCATCCACGACTTCGATTACCTCCGCTGGATCGTCGGCGACGTCGAGCGCGTGTTCACCCGGTCGACGACCTGGACGAGCGAGGAGGGCCACCGCCACGAACACGCCGGCGTCGACCTCCGGTTTGCCGACGGCACCGCTGGCTACGTCGAGGCCTCGTGGGCCTATCCCGACCAGATGGACTTCACCACTGGCTTCGAGTTCGCCGGCGACGAGGGGAGCCTGGAGTACGACACCCGCGACGAGCACCCGGTGCGGTTCACCGGCGACACCGGCGGCGAGATGGACCCTGCGGCGGGGGCGTTCAGAGTCAGCCCCTACACCCGCGAACTCCGTCACTTCGTCGAGTGTGTCGAGTCCGGGACCGACCCCGCTGTCGGCGCACACGAGGCCCGCGAGGCGGTCCGGATTGCACTGGCTGCCATCGCGTCCGGCGAGCGCGGTGAACCGGTCACGGTGTCGGAGGTGACAGCATGACCATCGAGATCGGCATCCTCTCGGTCGAGCATCTGCACGCCGACGCCTACGCCGGCGTACTGGATGATATCGAAGACGCAACGCTCGTCGGCGTCGCCGGCGACGAAGCCCACACCGACGCAACCGAGGGGAAAGCCGGGGAGTACGGGACCGAGGCGTACGCTCCCGGGACACTACTGGACCGGGCCGACGGCGTGGTCGTCTGCTCGGCAAACGCCGCCCACCGCGAATGGATCGAACTCGCCGCCGAGGCCGGCGTCGACGTGCTCTGTGAGAAACCCCTCGCACCGACTGTCGAGGACGCGCGTGCCACGGTCGAGGCCTGTGAGACGGCGGGCGTCCACCTCGGCGTCGCCCTCCCGCTCAGGTTCAGCCAGCCCATGCTGAACGCCAGGGACGCCCTCGAAGCAGGGACGCTCGGCGACCTGGCCTTCCTCAGCGGGACGAACCGCGGCCAGATGCCCGGTGGCTGGTTCGCCGACCCCGACCGCGCCGGTGGCGGCGCTGTAATGGACCACACGGTCCACGTGCTGGATGCCGTCCGCTGGCTGACCGGCGAAGACGTGCGCGAGGTGTACGCCGAAACCGGCACGCGCTTCCACGACATCGCAGTCGAGGACGTGAACCTGCTCTCGATGGAACTGACCGACGGCACGGCCTTCACGCTCGATGGCTCCTGGAGCAAACCCGACGAGTACGACACCTGGGGCAGTGCGACGCTGAAACTCGTAGGGACCGACGGCGTCGTCGAGGTGGACTGCTTCGACCAGACGGTCAAACAGACCCGCGACACCGGCGACCCCGGTATCCATTCGGTGTTCTGGGGCCCCGACCCGAACCGCGGCCTCGTCGAGGACTTCGTCGCCGCCGTGCGGGAGGACCGCTCCCCGGCCAAGACCGGTGCCCACGCTATCCACGATATCGAAGTGATCCAGGCCGCCTACGCCGCCGCCAGAGGGGGCGAACCGGTCGTGATCAGCGAAGTCGCCTGACGTCGCATGGCCTCCGAGATTGACGACATCAGAGACCGTGCGTGGGTCGAACACCGCCGACCGCCGGTCACCGACATCGACGAGGCGCTGTGGTTCGCCGAGGATCCGGTGACCGACTGCGCCGGCGTCGGCCGCGTCGAGGCCGAGGCGGTTGGCAACCTCGTCGCCGTCGTCGTCGCGTACGAGGCCGTCGACGGTCTCGATCAGCCAGCGCTGAAACTCCCCGGCAGGACAATCGCTCGCCCGTCGATGCGATCGACTGGCCCGGCCGACTCGGTATTCGACCGTCTTCGCTCGTTCTTCTGACCGCTCGGTGGTCAATCGATCACGTTGCTCTCTCCGCCAGGCGGCAGATCCCGATACGCCACTTGCTAGCGGTCGTCCTCCCGTCGACGGGCGCGACAGGTGCACTCCGGGCGGATTTCTGGACCGTCCAGGCGAATCGTCACACCGGTGGGCGGCGGAGAGCACCGGCCCCTCTCGTAGCCGACGACCCATCCCTACTGACACGCGCTGTCTACAAAAACCGCATTACCACTGTCCGACAGTCGTATTTATCCAACGAGGTCACATAAATACAAGCAAAAAGCAATTTTTAGACATAACAAGCAAATATATGGATAAGAAGCAGCCCCTTTCGATAATATATGGCCCATATTCTTATCTACAACTCTTCGAGAGTCGATAGGATACCGTCAATATCATCCATCCGTTGATGTCTGCTGGACGGTCATCGTCGACTGACTGACGTACAGCAGGAGTGCGAGACCGGCGATCAGGAGCGTATACGCAACAGCGGCCGTCAGCGCCGCCTGTTCGGAACTGTACTCGCCGGTCCGGAAGACGATGGCTTTCCGGACCAGTGCGATCACGCCGGTGAGAATGACCAATCGGACGATTCGACGGGTGTCGTTCGACCGGACGTAGGCGACGACGGTCTGGTACACTTCGACGATGATAAACAGCAAGAGCGCGGTGTCGATGAACCCGACGACGACGAGCGGGTCGCTGATGGTGCCATCGAGGACGGCCGCGACGATCTGTCCGCTGAGATCGAGGACGCCGATGCCAAAGAGCACCACGAGGACGAACGCCGCCGCGATTTCGATGCCACGGATCACTCGTTCGGAGAGTTCAACGGACTGCTCGATTACCGTCCCGCTCGATTCCTCGTCGGTCGCCATACCGCCACGTTACTCGCCAGCGACAAGAAAGCCGTACCAACGGATACGGACGCCCCTGACTCTGTCAGCCTGCGTGGCCCGAACTGACAGTCATCCGACAGTATCAGGCCGCCGCCAGAATTCGCTCGAGCATCGATCGTTCCTGATCGAGTTCCTCGTCACCGATGGCCGACATCTCCTCGCTGAAGTACTGCTCGAACTCCCGGATACGCTCGTCGTATGGCGGGGTGACTGTCAGGGGGTCAGACTGCTGCTCCCAGCGTCCGAGCATCTCTTCTGGTGGCACCTCGATGCCGTCCTCAACCTCGACGGCCTGCTGATCACGCTCGTGAACTCACCCCGGGGCAGTCGCCTTGAACCGTCTGTACAGCCAGCGACCGCGCCGACGCTGGCCGCTGCGAGCAGTCGGAGGTAGTCGCGTCGTGAACGGTCCTTGTCCATACCGCTACTGTGCACCCCTGTCAGTAATAAACGACTTTGGCTCAAAATCGGATTGTAGCGATCACGTTTCGGACACTTTTTGCCGCTGGACGAGCAAGGCGTAGTACTGAATGATCTCGAAGGGCTGTGAGCAGTGCGCCGAGGGCGGCAAGATGGTACTTTTCGTCTACGGGTACTGTGATCAGCGCGATTGCTTTTACTGCCCGCTGGGTGAGAACCGCAAGAACGTCGATCAGGTATATGCTAACGAACGTCCAGTCGAGAGCGACGAGGACGTACTGACCGAGGCGAAACTGATGGACGCACTCGGAACCTCGATCACCGGCGGCGAACCCCAGGAAGCGCTCGACCGGACCTGTCACTACCTCTCCCTGCTGAAAGACGAATTCGGCGAGGACCACCACACCCACCTCTATACGGGCATCACCGGCGGCCGCGAGAACATGCGCCGCCTCAGCGAGGCCGGCCTCGACGAGATTCGCTTTCACCCGCCGCTCGAACAGTGGGGCGACTTACATGGCACCGAGTGGGAAGAAATCCTCCCTATCGCACGCGAAGAAGGCCTCACGCCGGCCTTCGAGATTCCCGGCATCCGCGCCGAGGAGGAGTTCCTCGAATTCCTCGACGAGGGCGCGGCCGACTTCTGTAACATCAACGAGTTCGAGATGTCCGACGGGAACTTCCGCCGGATGCAGGAGGAGGGCTTCGAGCGCAAGGACGGCCACATGAGCGCCGTCGAAGGGAGCCACGGAATCCTGGAGACGATGGGCGACCACGAGAAGGTCTACTTCTGTACCAGCGTCTTCAAGGACGCCGCCCAGCACCGCTCGCGCATGAAGCGCATGGCTCGCACCATCAGCCGGGAGTTCGACGAGATCACCGACGACGGCACCCTCGTCTACGGCAAGGCGTGGGTTAGCGAGGCCCGTCTGGACGACCTGGGCGTCCCCGAAGAATTCTACACTGTCAAATCCGACCATGTCGAACTCGCCTGGTGGCTCCTCGAAGAGATGGTCGAGGAGGGCGACGTGGACAAAGGCGAGATAATCGAACAACACCCGACCTACGACGGGACTGTCGTGGAACGGACACCGCTGTCGTCGGGGCGGAGTGGTAGCGGTCAGTCGGCGGCCGGAGATTGATCGTTCGCCGACCGGCGGGAGGCGATTCACCGTGACGAGCGAAGCGAGTCACGGCCTTTTTAGCGTAGATTTTTCGAGGAGCGGTTCCCGCAGCGAACGCAGTGAGCGAGGAAACCCGACGAGCAAAAAGGTACTCGCTCAGAAGTCAACGTCGGCGTCTTCTTCGAGCGACCCGATGTCTTCAGTCGCCTCTTCGAGGCCGTCCTCGCGAATGGTGTCGGTCATGATCGCCGACAGGCCAGCGTCGTGGAGCACGTCCTCGAACTCGCTCCGGAAGCGCTGACCGACTCGGCGCGTTCGGGCCTGGGCCTCGGCGATGCGCTGGTAGCGGTCGAGTGCTTTTTCCGAGCGGTCGAACTCCTCGGCGAGTGCGTCGGGGTCGGTGTCGTCGTGCAGGCGGGCCAGGTCGAACGGCGCGTCGGTGTCTTCTTCCCGGAGCAGATGCAGCGCAGTGCGTGCGCGAAAGACATCGTCGGGTGTGGCATCGATTGCGTCGGCGATCTCGCTGTCGCCGTCGCCCTCGTAGTACCGCCGAACCACCGTCACCAGGCTGTCGTCGCCGAGGGGTATGTCGACATCGAAACGGTCTCGCAGTCGGTCGATCACCGCCAGCAGACGCTCCTCGACGCTCGCCTCGTCGGTCAGGAGCGAGCCGTGACTGGCCTCCTGTTGCTCGGTGACAGTCTCCTCGCCTGCCACGTCGACGAAGATATCACGGAGTTCCTCGGTCTTCTCGTCCATCGGAACGTAATTCTACGGTCTCGACGATAAATAATTGTTGCTCATGTTCTCCGGTCCGTGTCGCTGGCTGACGTACGGCCGAACCTCGAACAACTCCAAACGGGGTGACCGTTCCCGCGAGACGGAACGCGTTCGGAGCAAACCTTAAGCGGTTACCTGACCGTGTTAAAACATGACAGTCCCGTTGCAAGGAGTCACCAGACCGACGTTCTGGCAGATCGGTCCCGTCGGCAAGGCCGTCTTCTACTATCTCGCTGCGGTGGCGTTGCTCGTCTTCTTGTATGGCGTCTACGAGCGCATCACTCGCTACTCGCGAGCGAGCGAAGACCCGTTCGAGCGACTAGACGACCTGCCCGCTCGCGTTTTCACGGGGGCGCGACTGGCGTTGACTAACGCCAAGCAGTTCGACCGCGATATCATCGCCGGCGTGATGCACACCTTTGTCTTCTGGGGCTTTCTGACGCTGGTGATCGGGACGACCATCCTCGGCATCGATATGGATCTCTATCGCCCCCTGACTGGCGACTCGTTTTTCGTCGGCGATTTCTACCTCTCGTACTCGCTGGTGATGGACGCGATGGGGCTGCTTTTCGTCGTCGGCGTCGGGGTGGCACTCTGGCGGCGCTACGGTCGGCGGATGGACCGCCTGCACGACCGCCACACCGGCCGTGAGGACGACTACTTCCTCGGAGCGCTGTTCTTGCTCGGTGTCGGCGGTTACCTGACGGAGTCGGTCCGCATCCTCGGAACGAGTGCGACGCGGGACGTGAGTTTCGAGACGGTGAGTTTCGTCGGGTGGGCAGGCAAGGAATGGCTCGCTACTGCCGGCGTGACGCCGGAGATGGCCACCGCCGCCTATCCGTTCGTCTGGTGGAGCCACTCGCTGCTGGCACTCGCCTTCGTCGCGTGGATTCCCTACGCCAAGCCCTTCCACATGCTCTCTTCGTTTGCCAACGTCGTCACCCGCGACGAAAAGGCGGGGGTGCGCCTGCCTGGCGTACCCGAGGACGCCAGTCCCGATGAGATCGGTCCCAGCGACATCGACGACTTCTCGTGGAAACAGTTGCTCGACCACGACGCCTGTACGAAGTGTGGGCGCTGTTCGTCGGCCTGTCCCGCGAAGGCCTCCGGGCGACCGCTGGACCCCCGGAACGTGATTCTCGACCTGAAGCAGTACCGCCAGAAGCGCGACGCCGGCGGTGAACCGGTCGATATCGTCGCTGACGGCGGCACGAGCGTTATCGACGCTCGGACGATGGAGTCGTGTATGGCCTGCATGGCCTGTATGGACGCCTGTCCAGTCGAAATCGACCACCTCACGCAGTTCACGGAGATGAACCGCCGCCTGACCGAATCCGGCCAGATGGACGAGCACGTCCAGGACGCCATGATGAACGTCTTCCAGCAGGGTAACACCTTCGGCGATCCGGGACGCAAGCGTCCGGACTGGACCGAGGAACTCGATTTCGAGGTGCCCGACGCTCGCGAGCAGCCCGTCGACTATCTCTGGTACGTCGGCGACTACCCGAGTTACGACGACCGCAACCAGGAGATTGCGACGGCTCTCGCACGCGTGTTCGAGGCCGCCGACGTGTCCTACGGTATCCTCTACGAGGACGAGCAGACCGACGGCAACGACGTGCGCCGCGTCGGCGAGGAGGGCCTCTACGAGATGCTCGTCAAGGACAACACCGCCGCGATCCAGGACTGCGAGTTCGATCAGATCGTCTGTACCGATCCCCACTCGTTCAACACGTTCAAACACGAGTATCCCGAGTTCGAGGCCTGTAAGTGGAGCGAGGACGACGCAGCCCACTACACGCAGGTCGTGGCCCACCTGGTCAACAGCGGTCAACTGACCGTGCCCGATACGCTCGAGTATACAGTGACGTACCACGACCCCTGTCACCTGGGGCGGTACAACGGCGAGTTCGACGCTCCCCGGGACCTGATTGACGCCACAGGTGTCGACCGCCACGAAATGCCCCGCAACCGCGCGGATTCCTTTTGCTGTGGCGGCGGCGGTGGCGGCCTCTGGATGGACTTCGACGAAGAGCCAAAACCCAGCGAAGAACGCCTCCGGGAAGCACTCGAGGACACCGACGCTGGGGCCGCAGTGGATCGGTTCGTCGTCGCTTGCCCGATGTGCATGACGATGTACGAAGACGGGCGAAAGACCGGGGGGTACGAGGACGCCCTCGACATCGTCGGCGTCACCGAACTGCTGGCCGAGGCACTCGAAACGGCGGGCACTGTCGCCAACACCTGACGCCGTCATCGTCACCGGGGGCTGGGCGATACACCCGACGACGTGACGCTGGAGGCGGTCGCCGACGCTTTTGACCGCTTCGACGTGGTCGTCGGGAGCTATCCCGTCCACGACGGCGAACCGGGTCGTTTAAAAGTGGCCGGCACCGATCCCGGTGCAGTCGTCGCTGCGTGGGTCCGGGAGCGGATCGACAGTCTCGACGAATAGTCTACAATTCGGCGGGATCGAGCCGATCCACGATCCCGTCGAAATCGCTATCGAACGATAGAACGTAGTCGATATCGTGCTCGTCGACGAGTGTGACTGTCGTTGCATCAGTGAAACTGAGGCGCTGGTCGCTGTATTGCGCGACGAGGTCAATGGCCTGATGGAATCGATCCGGGCCGACGAACAGCAACTCGACCGGACTGGGGCAGTCTTCGGTTCCGACGATCCGCTGGCCGACCGGTAGCGCTGTTTCAGGATCGTTAAATCGTGACAGCGTTAGCGTCACCGTTTCGTCGACGATGTAATCGCTTGTCAGGGGTTGGCCAAACTGACCAGTCGCGGTCGCCTCCAGCGCCTGTTGTGCCGTATCGTGGCGGTTCGAACTCTCGTCGTGTTGTGCGTAGAAGACACCAGTGTCGACGAAAACACTCACTCGTTCGCCGCCTCCCTATCGTAGAGGACGCGGTCGATATCGGCCTCTTCGACAGGGTTCTCGGATCGAGCACTCCCGGAGAGCCACTGCTCGACATTCGCTTCAGACAGTCCCTCGAAATTATCCCGAAACGAGTCGATCAGGTCGTCTTTCGATGTGAACTCCCGCTCGATGATTCGGTCGAGTAGCTTCTGCTGGGTTACCTTTCGGCCGGTTTCCAGCTTGATCGCCGCTTGCAGTTGTTCGAGACGATCCTTCGTCGTCTCGTCGATCTTCACCGATGTCGCCATACGAAGGAGTAGAACGTTCTACGGTGTAAATGTTGGTACCGTCACAGCAGATCGAACAGTCCCAGTTCGATTACGTAGAGGGTCGTCAGCGCCAGCCAGGCCTCGAAGACGAGCGTCCCAGCGGCCGACAGGAGGGCGAACTCGCGGGTGTCCATCTCGGCGACGCCGGCAGGGACGGTCAGCATGCCCCGCGTAAAGAGCAATGCGTTGCTGACGGGGACGGCGGGCCGGCCCCAGCGGTCGAACCAGCCGTCGAAGCGGTCGAGTTTGTCTTCGCTGACCCGGAACCACGGCTTCTGGAGCAACCACTCTCGGCCGCCCCGCTTGGCCAACAGAAAGAGAGTCGTCTGGCCAGCCGTTGCACCGACGACGGCGACGGCGAAGATGGCGACGATTGCGCCCCAGTCGTAGCCGCCGTCGGTGGTCGCGAGGATACTGATCGCGGCGGGGACGAGGATCTCGCTGGGTGCGAAGTACAGCAGCATTGCGCCTTCGAGGACGAAAATCACCAGCAGCGCGGCGACACCGTACCGCTGGATGAGATCGCGAGCGAGCTGTTCGTCGCCGACAACGAACAGGGCGACGCCGGCGACGGCGAGGACGACGAAGGAGAGTGCAACGACGAGCAGGCCGTAATCTTCGGCCCAGGTCCGGAAGCGTGAGCGTGTAGAGGTCTCCAGGGAGGCCATTCGCTCGTGGGAACGTCTGGTACGATCAAAGGCTTTCTGTTACTCCTGTGAATCCCCTTCGCGCCGAGATCGTCCGTGCAAGCGGTGATTTGATTGCGCTGAGCCACCGACACGCTGGTATGGAACCAACACGCCGCCCGCGTCGACTCCGGACAGACGGCGTTCGGGACCTCGTCAGCGAGACCGAACTCGACGCGTCGGACCTGATCGCGCCGATTTTCGTGGATGCGACGACCGACGAGCGCGTTCCCATCAGGACGATGCCAGGCCACGAGCGCGTCCCCGTCGACGATGCCGTCGCCCGCGTCGAGGAGATCCGCGAGACGGGCGTCGAAGCGATCATCGTCTTTGGCGTCCCCGAGTCCAAGGACGCGAAGGGGTCCCGCGCCTGGGCCGAGGACGGCGTCGTCCAGCGGGCCACTCGTCGGATCACTGCGGAGACGGACGCTTACGTCATTACCGACGTGTGTCTGTGTGAGTACACCGACCACGGCCACTGTGGGATCATCGAGGACGACGCCGCCGACGATCCGACCCTCACCGTCGAGAACGATCCGACGCTCGAACTGCTCCAGCGGATCGCTGTCTCGCAGACACGCGCGGGCGCTGACATGGTCGCGCCGTCGAGCATGACCGACGGGATGGTCGGGGCCATCCGCGAGGCCCTCGACGACGAGGGGTTCTCGGACGTGCCCATCATGAGCTACGCAGCCAAGTACGAGTCGGCCTTCTATGGCCCGTTCAGGGACGCCGCCGATGGCGCGCCCGCCTTTGGCGACCGCCGGCACTACCAGATGGACCCGGCAAACGCCCGCGAAGCAATGTGCGAGGTGGAACTGGACGTCCAGCAGGGCGCGGACGTACTGATGGTCAAGCCCGCCCTGCCCTACCTGGATATCGTTCGGTCGATCCGGGCGTCTTACGACCATCCCGTCGCCGCCTACAACGTCAGCGGCGAGTACGCCATGCTGCACGCTGCCGCCGAGAAGGGATGGCTCGACCTCGAATCGGTCGCCCGCGAGTCGCTGCTCTCGATCAAGCGCGCCGGTGCCGACCTGATCCTCACCTACTTCGCCGAAGACATCGCGCGACGATTGTAGGATCTGTCACCTTCTTGCCCCAGACTGTCTAAAACCGTCCGATAGGACTCGGTCGAACCCCCGAAAAACAGGGGTGCGCGCGAGCGAAACTGGCCCGTTTGGCCCGAAACGCCGTTTTCCCGGTTGACGAACGTCCGAAATTTACGCTGCCGAACGCCAATTTTCTGGACGGAATACAACCTTATATCGATAATATCCTTCCACAATCTGGACAATCGCCCGACAAAACACACTGAAACCTACGGATCATAAAGCAAACTCTTATGTAGTGTTCCGTGCAGAGCCTCTCTCGTGAACGAGTTGACGAAGCCGGTGAGATAGACGATAAAGTTGGACATACACACACGATAAAACCGAAACCCAATTCAACTGAGCACAATGATGATATTCGAACCGCTTCAAGTCAGTGCAGACGCGCTAAATTATACGTGGATACTGGTGGTATCGTTCCTGATTTTCTTCATGCACGCCGGCTTCGCGATGCTCGAAGCGGGGCAGGTGCGCTCGAAGAACGTCGCGAACCAGCTGACGAAGAACCTCCTGACCTGGAGTGTGGGGGTCACGGTGTTCTTCGCGATTGGTTCCGGAATCGCCTCTCTCGCCGGCGGTGGCGGCTGGGCTGCTGCGACCGGCGCGACCGGCGCAGGCTGGATCGACTGGCTCTACGGCGCTGTTTTCGCGATGACGGCTGCCACCATCGTTTCCGGAGCGGTTGCCGGCCGCGCGAAGCTGCGCGCGTACGTCGCCTATACGTTCCTGCTGGCCGCAGTGATCTACCCGGTGGTAATCGGCTTTACGTGGAGTGCGGCCGAAACCGGGTTGGTCGAACTCATCACCGGGACCCCCTTTACTGACTTCGCTGGTGGGATGATCGTCCACGGTATGGGTGGCGTCGCCGGCCTCACGGCCGCGGCGATCCTTGGGCCACGCATGGGCCGGTACAACGACGACGGCTCCGCGAACGTCATTCCCGGCCACTCGATGACCTTCGCCGTGCTGGGGACGTTGATCCTCGCCTTCGGCTGGTACGGCTTCAACGTCGGCACGTCAGCGATCATGGGCGACGGCGGCTTCCTTGCTGAGCAGCTCGGCCGCGTCGCCATGACGACGACCATCTCGATGGCGATGGGTGCGATCGGTGCGGCTGCGGTCGCCCTGTACAGGACCGGCAAGGTCGACACGCTGTACGTCGCCAACGGTCTGCTGGCCGGCCTCGTCGGCATCACGGCGATTCCCCACACGACTTCGTGGGGCGGCGCGTTCGTCGTTGGCCTGCTTGCCGGCGCACAGCTCCCGATCGTCTTCGGATTTATCGAGAAGCGCCTCCAGATCGACGATGTCTGCGCAGTCTTCCCCGTCCACGGCACTGCTGGCATCCTCGGGACGCTGCTGTACCCGTTCGTCGCCGCACCTGGCGTCGTCGATTCGGTCGTGAACGCCTTCATTGCACAGGTTGTCGGCGTCTTCATGATCGGCGGCTGGACGATCACCGCGACGGCGATCATCTGGTACGCGCTCACACTGATCGGCGAAGCGCGCGTCACGCCACAGCACGAACAGGAAGGTCTTGACGTGTCCGAGCACGGTGTCGAAACGTATCCCGAATTCGGTGGCGGCGAGGGTGTCGTCGCCGACGGCGGTGCCGTCGACTACAGCGAGGTGACTGATGATGACTGAAAACGAAGAGCGAGAGATCAAGATGATCGTTGCAATGGTGCGACCCGATAAACTCGGTGATGTCAAACAATCCCTGGCGGAAGTCGGCGCGCCGTCACTGACGGTGTCGAACGTCTCCGGTCGTGGCTCCCAGCCTGCGAAGAAGGGCCAGTGGCGCGGTGAGGAGTACGTCGTCGACCTCCACCAGAAGGTCAAAATCGAGTGTGTCGTCGCCGATATCCCGGTCGAAGACGTGGTCGGAGCGATCAAAGAGGGTGCTCACACCGGCGAGCCCGGGGACGGCAAGATCTTCGTCCTCGACGTCGAAGACGCCGTCCAGGTCCGAACCGGTGAACGAGGGCCGGACGCGGTCTGATTCCGGTCATGAACGTCGATGACACCGAGCGCCAGATCCTCAACGCCCTGCTCCGGGATGGCCGTGCCAGCCCCCGCGAAATCTCGGCGTCGATCGGTGTCGCCGAGCCGACGGTCGCACAGCGGGTCGACCAACTCGAAACGAAGGGCGTCATCTCGGGGTACGAACCCCGGGTCAACTACGACTCGCTCGGATACGATGTCACAGCCGTCTTCCAGCTAACAGTCGACGGCGACGGACTTCCGGAGGTCGCTGACCGTCTCGGCGACCACGAGCGGATGATCGGCGTCTACGAAGTCACCGGAAGCCACGATGTCGTAGCAATCGGGAAGTTCCGGGACACCGCCGATATGAACGAGCGGATCAAACAGTTGCTGACGGACGACGATATCAACGCTGTCGAGACCTCGGTCGTGCTCAATGCCGTCGAGGAATACGGCCAGTTCCAGCTCGATTTCGAAGACCAACACTGATCGGACGCCAGCACAGGCAAGTTGCCCGACACTTCGGTCGTCGCGACCCCCTGTCGTTCCCCTCGTTAGTCAGCTCCTATGTGATATTGCTCCATATTAGTCGGCCATTATCTGATATTGTCAAAATAACTATTTACTGTGCTTTCGTCGTCTGACATATGCTCCCGGCACAGGTCGAAACATCGGCAGCATTGCTCGCTCGATTACCGCTTCAGTTCGGCGGTGGATTGATCGAACTGGCGATCCTGTTTCTGGTGCTGGCAATCGTCGCGGCAATCCTCGGCGCGCGCGGTGTCGCCGGGCTCAGCATGGACATCGCCAAGTGGCTCGTCATCATCTTCCTGGTGCTGGCGATTGTCACTTTCTTCCTGTAGGACGGTTTCGGTCGTCGACTGACGACCGGAACTGGGCGAGGTCACCCGGTCGCACCCGTCCGTTCAAACTGGTAACGGCACTAGTCGTCGGCCGACAGCGGCGTCCCGTCGGGTGCCGTCGGTGCGGGACTCTCGCCGTCGTCGAAGGGGTACCACGAGCCTTTGGCGTCGTACAGACAGGGATCCTCGTAGCCCTCGACTTCGCCGGGTTCGGCGAGTTCGACAATCGTCTCGTGGCCGGTGGCGTCGACCCACTCGCGGAAGGTCTGGCCCTCCTCGCGGAGCGCGGCGTAGCCCTCGACGAGGTTCTTCAGCATGCCTGGGAGTTCGTCGGCGGGGACGCGCTGACGGACCCACTCGATGAAGGAGGGGTCCTCACCGATACCGCCGCCGACGCCCACGTCCACGGCTTCGACCATTTCGCCGTCCTTGCGGGCGCGCATCCCCTGCAGACCGATGTCGGCGGTCATGGCCTGGCCGCAGTCGGCCGTACAGCCAGAGAAGTGCATCTTGATGCGGCCCACGTCGTCAGGGAGTTCGACGGTGTCGCCCAGCCAGCGCAAGAGGACGGCCATCCGGGCTTTCGTCTCGGTCAGCGCCAGCGAGCAGAACTCCGTGCCGGTACAGGCCATCGCGCCCTGGACGAACGGGTTGGGTTCGGGGCTGTACTTGTTCAGTAATGACTCGCCGAGCAGTTCGTCGACGGCCGCCTCGGGCACGTCCATGATGAGTGGGTTCTGGCGGCGGCTGAGACGGATCTCTCCCGAGCCATACTCCGAAGCGAGGGCTGCGAGCTCGATGGTGTCAGCGGCCGGCATGCGGCCAACGGGGACGCTGAGGCCGACGTATTTGTGCCCGTCTGCCTGGTCGTAGACACCGACGTGGTCGTGTGCGCCACGTTCGGCGGGCTTGCCGGCGTTGTAGGTGTACTCGCCGCGGAAATTCGTTCCGGCCCGCGTCAGGTCGAAGTCGAGGCGTCCGTCCAGCGCCTCGCGGATCTCGTCGGTGCCCCACTCGTCGACGAAGAAGCGAGCGCGGTTCTTCGAGCGGTTCTCCCGGTTGCCTTCCTCGTGGTACAGTTCGACGAAGGCCCGGACCGTCTCCTTGGCGTGTTCGGGCCGGACGAACAGGTCCAGCGAGCGGGCACGGCGTGGCTCTCGTCCCCCGAGGCCGCCGCCGACGCGGACGTTGAAGCCTTTCACCTCCTCGCCGTCGATGATCGTGTGGGCCGGTTCCAGCCCCACGTCGTTGATCGAGTCCTGGGCACACCCCTGGCGACACCCCGACACGGAGATGTTGAACTTCCGGGGCATGTTACAGAGGTCGTCGTCGCCGCGGATCTCGGC
Source organism: Halobacteriales archaeon QS_4_62_28 (assembly GCA_003021685.1). GTDB lineage: Archaea > Halobacteriota > Halobacteria > Halobacteriales > Haloarculaceae > Halomicrobium. The sequence goes on along the minus strand of PXRO01000026.1, from coordinate 2,054 downwards.
CTGAATCTCGTCGAGCAGTTCGCGACTCTCGACGTACTCTTTGGCTTTGCCGGCGACGGGACACCCCGAGATGTTGCGCATCGTATCCCCACCCGCAGACCGCGACGAGACGCCGACGGCCTCCAGTTTCTCCCAGATGGCGGGGATGTCTTCGAGTTTCAGCCAGTGGAGTTGGATCGACTGGCGGGTCGTGAAGTCAATGTAGCCGTTGCCGAACTCGGGGTTCTCGACCGGACCGGTGGCGTACTCGCGTGCGACCTCACCGATGGCCCGGAGTTGCCCCGGGTCGAGGACGCCACCGCAGTTGGTCAGGCGCATCATGAAATACGACTCCTGGCCCGAGCGCTGGTGGAAGACCCCCCAGAACTTGAATCGGGAGAACCACTCGTCGCGCTCTTCTTCGGGGATAGACTCCCAGCCACGCTCGGCGAACTCCTCGATCTTTTCCCGGACCGCGTCACCGTACATCTCCGCTTTCCAATCCTCTTTCTTATGTGGCATATGTCTGTAGTATGTTTCGAAATCTCGTAGATATCCTCACGAGCGTCTGCTATTCTACGTTGATAGCATCCACCTCGACATATATAGTGCTAATCGTTGAAGAATCATTCATTTGAACTGATTCAGTAGACGAACGTCCGAACTACAAGGTCCTTAAGGGCATATTCGACGCCGAAACGCCCCTATTCTGAACGATTGTTCATCTCTGTTACGCACCCGGATCGCTGACCACGACGCTGTCGTCTGCGCGCGAGGTCACCCCGGGAGCGCCGCAACCATCAGTCGTCCCCGCTCGCTGACACTTCGCTACTGGAACCGACGAAGCCACTAACGTTTGCGACCTTCGCGATCTCGGGCTGGAACACCCATCCGGCGAGTAAGACGATAGGGATCATCGACACAGCTACGACCGAGTAGCCGACGTGGAGGTTCGCCAGCCACGGCGCGGAGTAGATCAGTGGGTAGACGATGCCGCCGACCGTTCCGATGCCGCCGACGACCCCTGCGACTGCACCGGAACTGTTGGGGAACATCGCGGGCACCTGCGCGAAGATCGATCCCTCGGCGAAGGCACAGGCCATCCCGACGACGAAGCCAGCACCGACGGCAGTGAGCACGACGCCCGAGAGGCCGGCAAGCGTCATCCCGAACATCGAGACGACGACGAAACACAACGTGACGAACGTCCACTGCTCGCGGTAACGACCCGTGAAGAACGGAAGGATGTTCCGTTCTTTGCGTGCGAGCAGGTCACTGACGTAGCCACCAATCGGTCGGAGCAATCCGGCAGCAACCGAGAACGTCGCCGCGAACGTGCTCGCGAGGACGAGGTTGTTCGTTTCGAAGGCCTCGCGGTAGTAGGTCGCGAGCCAGCCGTTCATCGACAGTTCCAGACCGAAGGTCATCACGTACGCGAGCGCGAGGACGACCGTCCCGTAGCGCGTTGCCGTGTGGAACCAGTCTTTCAGCGAAGCGTTGTCCGCTGTCGCCTGACGTTTCTCCTCGGACTTGGCTGCCTCACCGAGCAGGTAGTATGTAACTGCGAGTCCGATAGAGACGATGCCCGTATAAAAGAAGGCCGCTCGCCAGTTCGTCTCGAAGAGCGGCCCGCTCCAGCTAGCCGGGAACGCACGCGGGAGAAGCAATGCCCCACCCGCAGCGCCAGCGTTGCCGATCCCGGCGTAGATCCCCTCCGCCGTCCCGAGTTGTTCCTCGGGGAACCACTCGGCGACGTGCTGGATGCCGATGACGAAGGTGATCCCCGCCGTTGCCACGATCAGACGCGTGACGAAGAAGACGGAGTAATCCCGTGTGAAGGCACTGATGATCGAGAACACGCCGACGTAGGCGAGGACAATCGCAAACACTACCGGCGCACCGAACTTATCAGAGAGCCACCCCGTCAGCATCCGTCCGAACGGAGCGAGCCAGATCGCGGAACTCGCCAGGATCCCGATTTCGGCCAGCGAGAGACCGAACTCGTCGGCCATCGGCCCCGTGAAGGGCGCGAAGGAGAACCAGATCAGAAAGGAGAAGTTGAACCCGACGGTCGC
>PXRO01000025.1 GCA_003021685.1 Halobacteriales archaeon QS_4_62_28 | reverse complement strand
CAGCTCTCTCGTGATGACGAAAGACCTCCGGTCTTTCGAACCACGCTCCTCGCCTTCGGCTGCGGTGCTTGGCGTCGCCCGGGAGGGACCGACCGCCGCTCGCCCTTTCATCCACCAGGCATCGGTTGGTTCACCGGCTGAATCCTGGCGGATGAAAGGGCGAGTGCAGTTGCGGGAACCCGGACCCCGCAAGCACCTACTGGAGCGCAGCGTGGGTCCCGGGACTGCAACTGTACGAGGGCTTTCAGTGCTTTGTAAGCGTTTTTCTCGGTCTCTTCTCTGAACAGTACCGCCCCGGCGCACCAACTGTTAATAACGGCCCCGAACGACCCCGAGTATGGAGAACGTCTGCGACCACGGAGCGACAGGTACCGGAGAGACCGCGACCGACGCTATCCAGGCGGCGGTCGACGCCTGCGGAGCCGACGGCGGTGGCGTCGTACGCATCCCGCCCGGCGAGTACCGCACCGGGACAATCATGCTTCGTAGTGGCGTTCGACTCCATCTCGCGGGCGGCGCGACAGTTCGGGGCTCTTCCGACCCTGACGACTACGTCGCCGACGGAGTGCCACACCCCGTGCTCGTCGGTGCCGTCGACGCCGAGAACGTCGCGATCACCGGACGTGGAACGCTCGACTGCAACGGGCTGGCGTTCGTCGACGAGGACGCGGTCATCGACCCGCGTCCCGGTCACGCCGGTCCCGCCCCCCGCGACCGGAGCCCCGATGGTCCGCTGTTCCCCGACCCCGACCGGCCCGACTGCGCGCTCCTGTTCTACCGGTGTTCGAACGTCGAGATTCGGGACGTCTGTATCCGCGACTCCCCTCACTGGACGGTCCATCTGCTGTGCTGTGACGGAGTCCACGTTCGCGGCGTCGATGTCCACAACGACCTCCGAATCCCGAACAGTGACGGCATCAATCCCGATATGTCCCGGAACGTCCGTATTTCGGACTGTACCGTGACAGCCGGCGACGACGCCATCTGTGTCAAGACCACCGGCGACTATCCCGAGGCTCGCCCGTGCGAGCAGGTCACCGTGACCAACTGTACGCTTCAGTCGCGGTCCTGCGGTATCAAACTCGGTTCGGAAAGCGAACACGACATCCGGAACTGCCAGTTCTCGAACTGCGTCGTCTACGGGTCGAACCGCGGGCTCGGCATCCAGAACCGGGACGCAGGGGTCATTGAGGGCGTCTATTTCAGCGACATCAGCGTCGAGACGCGCCATCACACTGGCAACTGGTGGGGCGTCGCCGAACCGATCTCGATCACGTCCCTGCCACGGACCGCAGACACCGACCTCGGCACGGTACAGGACGTGCGGTTCTCGAACGTAGACATCGTGGGGGAAGGCTCTATCATCGTCCACGCTGACCCGGCCGAGCCGATCCGGAACCTCAGGTTCGACGGCCTCACCCACCGCGTCACGGCGGGCGACCACAGTAGCGGGCGAAACGAGATCGACCTGCGCCCCGGAGCGGTCGTGGGCGAAATCCACGAGCGCGACCTCCCGGCGATATATCTCCGTGGCGTCGAGCGCGCCGAACTCGAGAACGTCACCATCGAGTGGGACGAGACGCTCCCATATCACACACACGCGATAGAATCCGAGGGGTTCACCGACCTGCTGATCGACGGGTTTCGCGGCCGGCAGGCCGGTTCGGGGGCGGCCGTTGCGCTGTCCAACGGCGAGCGGGCTATCGTCCGGCAGTGTATCGCCGACCCCGGAACGGATCTCTTTCTCGCGTCTGACGGCGTCAATGGAATCACGGTCGCGGACAACGTCACCGACGCGGCCGCAACGGCCGTCGAAATCGACTGACGGTGACTGTTGTACTGTCGGCTGTCCGTCTGTCACGGATGGTGTGACCCCGGGGTCGCGAATATCATGCAACAGTGACAGCCTCTGCGGGATCGATCACACGACAGCCTGCGACCGACCCGGTAATGGCTTACAACGACCCCTATCACTCGATCCTGAAACGGCCGGAGAAACGTCTTGTTCGTGGACTCTCTGGCATGCGCACTATCAGATCACCGGACAATCAGCCGGCGGTCGCCGACGTGTCGCCGGGTCCAGTCGTTTCGTCTCAATACACTTATCCCGACGTGTCGATTTGTGCCCTGCATGAGCACGGTCACGGTCACGCTGCCGGATGGCTCCACGCTCGAACTCGAAGACGGAGCCACCGTCGAAGACGTCGCCTACGAGATCGGCCCCGGCCTCGGCCAGGACACGGTCGCCGGCGTCGTCAACGGCGAACTCGTCGACAAACACACGCCGCTCCACGAGGACGTGACACTGGAAATCGTCACAGACGGCTCGGCGGAGTACGTCGACGTGCTTCGCCACTCGGCAGCACACGTCTTCGCACAGGCGCTCCAGCGACTGTACCCTGACGCGAGGCTCACACTGGGACCGTGGACCGACGACGGGTTTTACTACGACGTGACAGGCGTCGACCTCGACGAGGACGACCTCGACGCAATCGAAGCGGAGGCCGAGGAGTGCATCGAGTCGGACCTCTCCATCGAACGCGTCATGCTCGACCGCGAGGAGGCCGTCGAACGCTACGAGGACAACCCGTACAAACAGGAGATCCTCGAAACCGAAGCAGCGGGCGAGGATCCGGTTTCCTTCTACGAACAGGGCGAGTTCTACGACCTCTGTCAGGGACCTCACGTCGAGTCGACCGGCGAAATCGGCGGCTTCGCGCTGCTGGAGATTTCGGCCTCCTACTGGCGCGGCGACGAGGACGAGGACACGCTCACCCGCGTGTACGGCACCGCCTTCCCCAGCGAGGACGAACTCGACGAGTTCCTCGAACGCCGCCGGAAGGCCAAGGAACGCGACCACCGCAAGATCGGCCAGGAGATGGACCTGTTCTCCATCGACCAGACGACGGGTCCCGGCCTGCCCCTGTATGAACCCAACGGCAAAACGGTTCTCAACGAACTCTCCGACTACGTCGCCGGCCTGAACCGCGAGGCGGGCTACGACGAGGTCGAGACCCCCCACGTCTTCCGGACGGAACTGTGGAAGAAGTCGGGCCACTACGAGAACTACGTCGACGACATGTTCCTGCTGGAGGTCAACGACGAGGAGTACGGCCTCAAGCCGATGAACTGCCCGGGTCACGCGACTATCTTCGAGCAGAAGTCCTGGTCCTACCGGGACCTGCCGATCCGCTATTTCGAGGACGGCAAGGTGTACCGCAAGGAACAGCGGGGCGAACTCTCCGGACTCTCCCGGACCTGGGCCTTCACCATCGACGACGGCCACCTGTTCGTCCGTCCGGACCAGATCGAGGACGAGGTGCTTGCGATCATGGATATCATCCTCGACATCCTCGATACCTTCAGCCTGGACTACACGGTCCAGTTTGCCACCCGGCCCGAGAAGTCGGTCGGCGGCGACGAGATCTGGGAGAAGGCCGAATCACAGCTCGAAGCGGTGCTGGAATCCGAGGACATCGACTACGTCGTTGAGGAGGGCGACGGTGCCTTCTATGGCCCGAAGATCGACTTCGCCTTCAAGGACGCACTCGGTCGCCACTGGGACGGCCCGACGGTCCAGCTAGATTTCAACATGCCCGAGCGGTTCGACCTGACCTACACGGGCGAGGACAACGAGGACCACCGCCCGGTGATGATCCACCGCGCGCTGTACGGTAGCTACGAGCGCTTCTTCATGGTCCTCATCGAACACTTCAACGGCGACTTCCCGCCGTGGCTCGCGCCCGAGCAGGTCCGCATCCTCCCCGTCTCGGACGACAACATCCCCTACTGCAAGCAGCTACGAGCCGAACTCTCCGACTTCCGTGTCGAGATCGAGGACCGCTCGTGGACCGTCGGCAAGAAGATCCAGCAGGCCCACGACGACAAGGTCCCCTACATGATGGTGATCGGTGACGACGAGGAGGACGAAGAGATGATCTCCGTGCGCGACCGCAAGGAACGCGAGGAAAAGGAGGTCTCGCTGGTCGACTTCCGCGAACACCTCGAACGCGAGGTCGAACAGAAGCGCACCGCCGTGACCTTTCTCGTCGGCCAGTAGCCTCTCGCACGTTTTCATTCGCCGTCTTGGCCGCTCTCGCCAGACCTGACAGTGTCGCGCAACACCAGCGGGCCGATGGCAAGCGTTCGCTTGGCGACGGTGACGATCCGCAGAATGTAGACCAGCAAAAGGACGAAGGGGAGGACTGCAATCGTAGTCGCCGCGCTGACCAGCCACACCAGCGTGTCGATCCCGAGAAACGCCCCCTGGACGACGGCCGGGTTGTCGCCGTAGATAATCATCCCAATCGAGACGACCAGCGCCGGGACGGCAGCGTAAGCAATCGCTCGCGAGAGGTTGATGAGTTCCCACTGGAAATAGAGCGTCTTGATGTGTTCGCGGGCGGGCCCGAAGTGAGTGAGTATCTCGACGAGATCGTCGAGTATCTCCCGAACGTCGCTGTCACCTCCGTCCTGCTGGGCCGCCCCGAGTCGGCGTGCTTCGTATATTTTGCCGGCGTAGTTGAAGTCCAGTGCAGCGGACAGGACTTCGAACGTGCCGAACTGGGCGTCCTCTATGTCCTCACTGACAGCGTCGGCGTCGGCTGTGAGTTCCTCGGCATACTCTCTGAGGCGGTCGTCGCGGCGCTCAGTCGCGAGCGTGGAAAGCGTCGCTGCCTGCTGGCCAGCGGCCTCGACGAGCGACTGGAGGAAACTTGCCGGATCGGGTGGACTCACGTCGGCTTCGATGACGGACTCGACGCTCCGGCGGAACGACATCGCGCCGTCCATGCGGTCCTCCTGATCACCGACCGCCCCGAGTTCCTGTGAGAGCACGAGCTGTGCCAGCGTCACGACGAGCGTGACACCGGTGATGATTGCGGTCACCAGCGCCTGAAAAAGCGTTTCGACGGGGTCTTTGCTGGTCATCGTTCCCCTGAGTTCCGTCGGCGCGAGTTCGCTCAGCCAGACCAGAGCAAGAAAGACGCCCACGAGTGTTATAGCGGCTAGCACGCGCCGGTCTGCCTCGAGTAACACCCAGAGCTTCCACCGACTCGCTGATGCCCGCTCGCGCATCGTGCTGGCACCGGTCTCGTCGTTCGAACGCGACATGTTGCGGGATACGCACTACGACATTGTAATAGATGCCCGACGATGTGCCGGCGTCGGACCAGAAAAGAGCGGCCGTCTGCTGGAGTCTCCGATCAGGACTGCTCGTCCTCTTTGAGATCTTCGAGTTCGCTTTCGACTTCGCTGTCAGAGACGTCCGGCGTCTCGACGTCGGCGTCGCCGTTCTCGTTGCCTGCGAGTTCGGCTTCGAGGTCCTCCGTGGAGACATCGGTCGTCGATTCGCTCTCTTCACCCTCTGTCGATGTCTCGCCTTTCCCCATCTCCGATTTCAGCGTTTCCAGTTCGGCGTCGACCTCGCCCTCGCTCTGGATTTCGTCGAGTTCGCGTTCCAGCGAGTCCTTGTCGCTGAGCGCGTCCTCGAAGACGCCTTCCTCCTGGAGTTCGTCCATTGCCTGCGAGCGGGCCTCCATCTTCTCGGTGCGCTCTTCGGCGCGTTCGATTGCACGGCCCACGTCTTCCATCTCGTCGCCGGCCCCGGTCATCGCCTCGTTGACGCGCTTGGAGGCCTCGGCGGCTTCGTAGCGGGCCTTCATCGTCTCTTTCTTGGTCTTGAACTGCTCGATGCGCTGCTGGAGTTCGTCTTTCTGCTCGACCAGCGAGTCCTGCTGGGACTGGAGTTGCTGGATCTGGCTATCCAGTTGCTCTAGCTGGTTCATTTTCTGCTTTTTCTTTTCGAGCGCTCTCCGGGCGAGGTCTTCCCGGTCTTGCTCCATGGCCTGGCGGGCCTGCCCGTTGTGCTTCTCGACGTTCTCCCTGAGGCGGCGTTTCTGGATTTCGAGGCGTTTTTTCTGTGTCGTCAGATCCGCGATTCCTTCCTTGACATCCTGCAGTTCGTCACGGAGTTGCTCGTAGGAGTAATCGAGCGTCTCGTTTGGGTCCTCGGCACTGCTGAGGACCGCGTTTATCTTCGACCGGATGACGTAGGACGCACGTGAGAGGATTCCCATGTTCCACGTTGGTGCTCCGTGACTTAAAATTCTTATATCCGCGCGTCACGTGATACAACGCGAAACGTGCCCGGATTCCGGGGTACGGGACGTTCGCGGGGTGCTGGACGGTAGTCGCGACGCCGAGCGGGTCGTCGTGGCCTGCCCACCGATCACCACTTCGTCGGGCAGGACCAGCAGACCGGGACGACTGTCGGGGACTCTCTCACTCCACGTCGCCGATTGCCGGGTTCCAGACGGGGCTGATCGGCGCTTCCAGCCGTTCGATTTCGTCGTCTGTCAGTTCGACCTCGATAGCACCGACATTGTCTTCGAGATGCTCGGTCGTGCGCGGCCCGATGAGGGGTGCATCGACGAGGTCCTTGTGTAACAACCATGCGAGCGACACCTGTGCCGGCGTCGCATCCTTCGCTTCGGCGAGTTCCCGCACCACGTCGAGCACGTCCCAGTTCTCGTCGGTGAATCGCTTTTCCATGAACTCGTCTGTGACTGCTCGGCCGTCCTCCGGGTCTTTCCCGCGTTCGTACTTGCCTGCGAGGAACCCACCGGCCAGTGGCGACCACGGGATGACACCGATGTCCTGGTCCGCACAGAGTGGCAGCACGTTCGCCTCCTCGTGGCGGTCGACGAGGTTGTACTCACACTGCATCGAGACGAACCGCTCGTAGTTGTTGACCTCGGCCTCGTGAAGCGCCATCATCAGTTTCCAGGCCGACATCGAACTCGCGCCGACGTAACGGACGACGCCCTCCTCGATCAACGAGTCGAGCGCCGACAGCGTCTCCTCGATGGGCGTGTGCTCGTCCCAGCGATGGATCTGGTAGAGGTCGATGTAGTCGGTATCGAGACGGTCCAGACTCGCCTGTGCCTGGTCGAGGACGTGTTTTCGCGACAACCCCTGTCCGTTCGGCCCGTCGTGCATCGGAAAGTATACTTTCGTCGCAACGACGAGTTCCGAACGGTCCCGCTCGGCGAGTGCCGTCCCCAGAATCTCCTCGCTCTCGCCGTTCGAGTAGACGTTTGCCGTGTCGAAGAATGTGATGCCGTGATCGAGTGCCGTCTCGATCACGTCGAGCGCCTCGTCGTGGTCGTGCACCATCCATGGCTGTTCGCTCCCGAAGTTCATACAGCCGAGACAGAGGCGGGACACTTCCAGTCCGGTGTTTCCGAGGTAGGTGTACTCCATACTGTCCCCGTTCTCTACCGTACGTGAAAAATCACTATGAATGCGTCTGCTTTCGAGGCCTCCCTGCGGTCGGCCTCGCTCTGATTGCTCGCGGTTACACCGCTCGCATTTTCGAGGACCGCGGCTCCCGCTGGTCGCCGCGCCCCTCGCTCTGACTGCTCGCGTGTCGCTCCGCTCCCGCTCGCATTTTCGAGGCCTCCCTGCGGTCGGCCTCGCTTGTCCCGAAACGGTTTTCACTACACACGGCGCACCGTGGGTATGCCGACGGAACCTGAGACGGAGTACGACCCGGAACTGGGTCGGAAGTTCATTTTCGTAACGGGTGGTGTGATGTCCGGGCTGGGCAAGGGGATCACAGCCGCCAGCACAGGGCGGTTGCTCAAAAACGCCGGGTTCGACGTGACCGCGGTGAAAATCGATCCGTATCTCAACGTCGACGCCGGGACGATGAACCCGTTCCAGCACGGCGAGGTGTACGTGCTCAAGGACGGTGGGGAGGTCGACCTCGACCTGGGGAACTACGAGCGGTTCCTCGACGAGGACATGACGTTCGATCATAATATCACGACGGGCAAGACTTACCAGCACGTCATCGAGAACGAGCGCGCTGGCGACTACCTGGGCAAAACCGTCCAGATCATCCCGCACATCACCGACGACATCAAGCGACGCATTCGCGAGGCCGCCACGGGCAACGACGTCTGTATCATCGAGGTCGGGGGCACTGTGGGTGACATCGAGGGGATGCCCTACCTGGAAGCGCTCCGCCAGTTCGCCCACGAGGAGGACGACGACGACATTCTCTTTGCCCACGTCACCCTCGTTCCCTACTCGAAGAACGGCGAACAAAAGACCAAGCCGACCCAGCACAGCGTCAAGGAACTGCGCTCGATTGGGCTCCAGCCAGACATTCTCGTGGGCCGGTGTGAGGACAAACTCGACATCGACACCCGCGAGAAAATCGCACTGTTCTGTGACGTACCCACGGAGGCCGTCTTCTCGAACCCCGACGTGGCCGACATCTACCACGTCCCGCTGATAGTCGAGGAGGAGGGCTTAGACGAGTACGTCATGAAGCAACTCGACATCGCCAGCGAGGCGCTCCCGCCCGAGCAACGGGAAAACCGCTGGCGGGAACTGGTCACTCAGGAGACGACGGGCGAAGTCAACATTGCTCTCGTGGGCAAATACGATCTGGAGGACGCCTACATGTCCGTCCACGAGTCGCTGAAACACGCCGGTCTGGAGACGAACGTCGAGGTCACCGTCGACTGGGTCGACTCCGACGAGATGAGCGACCACCACACCGACCGACTCCACGACGCCGACGCCATCATCGTTCCCGGCGGCTTCGGCTCTCGCGGGACACAGGGCAAAATCGAGGCCATCCGCTACGCTCGCGACCGCGACGTTCCCTTCCTCGGACTCTGCCTTGGCTTCCAGATGGCCGTCGTCGAGTTCGCGCGCAACGTGCTCGGACTGGAGGGCGCACATTCGGCGGAACTCGACGAGGACACGCCCCATCCTGTCATCGACATCCTGCCCGAGCAGTACGAGGTCGAGGACATGGGTGGGACGATGCGACTCGGTGCCCACGAGACCGACATCAAGCCCGGGACGCTCGCCCACGAACTGTACAGTAGCACGTCCTGTACCGAGCGCCACCGTCACCGATACGAGGTCAACCCCGAGTACATCGACCGACTCGAAGCCGAAGGGATGACCTTCTCGGGGCGTGCAGACAATCGTATGGAGATACTCGAACTGCCGGATCATCCTTACTTCATCGGGACACAGTTCCACCCCGAGTTCCGCTCGCGACCGACCCGTGCTAGCCCGCCGTTCGTCGGCCTCGTCGAGGCCGTTCTCGACGCCCAGACCGCAGACAGTGCTGCCGAGACGGGGGTGAGCCACTGATGGTCGACGTCGAATCGTTCATCCCCGAGGCGACGGACGAAATCGCCGAGGCTATCGGCGACAAGAATGCCGTCATCGCCCTGTCTGGCGGCGTCGACTCCTCGACGGCAGCCGCGCTGGCCTACGAGGCCATCGGCGATCAGTTGACGGCAGTGTACGTCGACACCGGGTTGATGCGCAAGGGCGAGACCGACGAGATCCGCGAGACCTTCGGTTACATGGACTCGCTACGGATCGTAGAAGCACAGGACCGCTTTCTCGACGCTCTGGGCGGCGAGACCGACCCCGAAGAGAAGCGCCACGTCATCGGCGAGCAGTTCATCAGGGAGTTCGAGACCGTCGCGAGAGACGTCGACGCCGACTACCTCGTTCAGGGGACCATCTACCCCGACCGGATCGAGAGCGAGGGGACGATCAAGTCCCACCACAACGTCGGTGGCCTCCCTGAAGTCGTCGACTTCGAGGGTATCGTCGAACCGATGCGTGACCTCTACAAGGACGAGGTCCGCGAGGTCGCCCGCGCACTCGACTTGGAGGAGATCATCTCCGAGCGGATGCCCTTCCCCGGCCCGGGACTGGCCGTTCGCATCATCGGCGAAGTCACCGAGGAGAAACTCGAAGTCGCCCGCGAGGCCAACCACGTCGTCGAGGACGAACTCGAAGCGTACGACCCCTGGCAGGCACTGGCGGCGGTCATCGGCAAGGCCACCGGCGTCAAGGGCGACAACCGCGTTCACGGGTGGGTCGTCGCCGTCCGTTCGGTCGAGTCCCGCGACGGCATGACCGCCCGCGCACAGGAGATCGACTGGGAGACGCTCCAGCGTATTCAGTCGCGGATCACTGGTTCCCACGAAACCGTCGCTCGCGTCGTCTACGACGTGACGCACAAGCCACCGGCGACTATCGAGTACGAGTGACATCCGGCTCTCGGGACCCGACGACGTGACTACGTCCGGCGTCGCTGCGACCGGGGCGGGGGCGTACTTGCTCGCCGTTCCCTACATCTGAGCCGCCGCTCCGGTGGTCACCACGGACCGTGAGACACAAGCCGCGGGGAGCCGTCAGGCCGAGTATCATGAACGTCGTCATCGCCGGCCCGGACGAAACGGGGATCGCAGCCGCGGTCGACACCGCTGGTCACACGGTTTCGAAAGCACTGATCGGGAACCGTCCCGGACTCGAAGAAGCGGGGATCCACGAGGCCGACGTGTTCCTCCTGACCGATTTCGAACAGGCGACCGCCATTGCCGTCGCGAAGGACCTCAATCCGGAGGTCCGGGTCGTCGCGTACGCCGAGGGGTCGCTGCCGGATTTCGCCAGCCGACAGACGGATCTGGTCGTCGATCCACAGTTGCTGGATCCCGCGGCCGTCGCCGAAGAACTCTAGTGGCCCTGCATCGCCTCCCTGGCTATCGCTAACGCGTTCTTTCTATCGTCCGCACTGCCGAGAACGAGCGTTACGTCGTTGTGTACCTCACGAATCTGCCACTCCTCGTCGTCGCCCGGTGCCAGCATCAGCGTCGGCACGATCTCGATCCGTCGTCCGGTCGAGTCGTGCTCGAAGGCGACTGGCGTCGCCGACGTATACTTTCGGTCGCGATGGGTCGCACTTGCCCGGTGCCACCCGTCTGGGGGGGTCATCTGAACCGCCATCGCATCTGCTGGTCCGGACTCCATGCTAATAAGTAGCACGGCAATATTGTTTGGTGGGTGGTATCGTCGCCTCCCGATTGCTCGCGGGCCGTCTCGACGAACGAGACGCGATTGCTATCGCTCGATGATCGATCCGCCAGCGCCCACGGCGATATCGACGTCGCCCCTGACGACTCCCTTCAGGTTCGCGCCGGTCGGGGTCTGCTCTTGGGCCCAGCCATCGCCGGCGTCGCGGTCGAACACTGCACCGCCACCGCCGACGGTGAGACCCTCGCCGCTCTCGATTTCCACGTCACGGAGGCCGGCATCACCGTTGTCTGCGCGTCGCCACTCGCTGCCGTTCCAGCGGTAGATCGAACCGCCACCGCCGGAGACCCACACGTCGTCGAAGCCATCGGAGTCGACGCCGTAGAAGTTGTAGTCGGCGTTCTCGATGCCGAGTTTGTCCCAGGTCGTTCCGTCTTTCGTGTACAGCACTGTCTGGTTGCCGTCGACGATGTGGCCCGACCGGTCGTCGAAGAAGTCGACGGCGTTGATCGCCGACCCGGAGGCCGGCGTCACGTCCTCCCAGCTACCGGTCTCGCCGTTCTCGAAGCTATAGTACATCTTGCCCGAGTCGCCGGCCACGTAAACGTTCGCGCTGCCGGCCTCACCCGTGACCGACACGTCGTTGAAGTTGTTGGTCACGTCCATGGGTGCGGAGTGATCGCTGAGGACGCCGGATTCCACGTCGTACTCACCGATTGCGCCAGAGGCACCGACGAACCAGAGGCGCTTGCCGTCGTCGGTCACGTCGGCACCGTAGAGGTCGTTTCCGTTGCCGGTCGGGCCGCCGTCCAGCACCTTTCGCCAGCTCGTTGCCGTGCGCTCGATGACGACACCACCACCGCCGACGGCGTACGCGCCTGCAGACGTGTACTCCACGTCCGAGAGCGTGTTGCCGGTCGGCGACTCGACGGCAGTCCAGTCACTGCCAGCCTGTGCACTTGCGGGGACCGCGGCGGCGGCGAGGGCCGCGCCAGCGGATTTGAGGACCGTGCGTCGGGTAGTGGGTTCGTCGAACATTGCACCTGGACCGTGTGGGTACTACCACTTAATACCCCGAAGCGGTTGAGTACACTTCGCGGGGATTTTCGTCTCTTTATTCGGTTTAAATCCTCTAGAGAACGTTCAAAACCGCCAAAAACGACAGTCGCGGACGTACAGTGAGTGGCTCCGGCCGAGCGCCGATCAGAGCCGGGCAGCGAGTCGATCCAGCCGGTCGGATCCCTCACGTTTAAATGGGACTCCGTGGCCCATGCCAGCTACTTCGAACGACGGACTGCGGTCGGCAAGGTCTTTGATGCTCCCGGTCACCGCTTCGGGGTCGTAGCTGAGCGCCCACGACGATGGTTGCAGCGACCCGCCAGATTCACCCACCAGATCTCCCAGCAATCCCGCCGAGAGCGCCTCGCTGACGTAGGCCGCGTGGCCGGGCGTGTGACCCGACGTCTCGTAGACAGTGAAACTGCCGACTTCGTCGCCGTCGGTTACACACTCGACAGGATTGGTTGGCGGCGAGACGAACCCGCCGAGAGCACGCTGGAACAGACCCTTGTGGTTGTGCCACGGCGGTCGCCGGTCACCGGTGACCAGTGGCGCGTCCGCGGCTCCCACGTAGATGGTCGCGTCGAGGCCGTCGAGGTCGGCCAGTCCACCCGCGTGATCGAAATCGTAGTGGGTCAGGAGAATTCGCTCGATGTCGCTCAGGTCGTATCCCGCGTCGGCGATGCCACCGATCAGACGACTACCGTGCCAGGGCATTCCGGCGTCGACGAGTGTCACGCCAGACACGTCATTCGACTTGACGACGCTCTCGTCGATCAGGTACGCGTTGACGCCGCCGAGGTCGTACCACCAGATACCGTCAGCGAGGGGTGTGACCATACACTGCGTTCTCCACGAAGGCGCAAATCAGTTGGGCCTACTCGGATTCGCCGCTGTCCCCCAGTCGACCGACTTGTTCGGTGACGATCTCACTGGTCCCGAGCCGTGCTCCATCGACCTCACCGGGCAGACAGAAGACCGGGACCCCATCGGCGATCCCAGCGGTCGCTCGTGACTCGATGACGTCGGTGCCGACCGTCTCGTAGTACTGGCGGCGGAACAGTTCGCCAAAGCCGGGGAGTGCCGTCTCGAAAAGCGGATAGACGGCCTCGACTGTCACGTCGCGTGGTCCGACCCCGGTGCCGCCGGCGATGACGACGGCGTCGACATCGCCCCGGCCGACCAGTGCGTCGACGGTCTGCCGGACGCTGTCGTGGTCGCTGTTCAGTCGCTTTCGGGTCACCACCGTGTGGTTTGCCAGTGCCTCGATGATCGCTTCACCGACGGGGTCGTCTCCGTCCGAATGCCCGTCCGAGACGGTGACGACGGCGACGCCGGCCTCCGTATCGGCCCCACCCCCGTCGTCGCTGGCGGCCGCACTCTCCTCGTCCGGTGACCGAGTCGTCGTCTCATCGTCCGTTTCGTCGTCGCGATCCCTGGTTCGACGCTTGCGGGACTGGAAATCGACCATACGCTGGCTACACAGCGCTGGCAGAAAAGCCACCTGCGTTCTGTGGATGACGGTTTTTGTTGATTTTCGTTTGTTTTGTGTTCTCAAACCAAAATCATTAAGTCGGCAGAAGGAAGCATAGGGGGTATGGGAGATGCGTTTCACGTCGTTTGTCACGAATGTCCCGAAGAGGGTATGTACGACAGCAGGTCAAGGGCAGAGTCAGCATGCGATTCGCACACCGACGAAACGGGTCACAATGTCACGATGCTCGACATCAGTCCTGTGGCACCGAACCCGTAGGGTTTTGCCGCTGCTGTCCTGACCGTCGGGCATGGATGCTGTCCAGTTCGCCGACCGCGGGACGCGTCAACAGTCCCTGTGGAGTCTCGCCCACGGTGGCCGACTACTCACCTATGGCGCAACGACCAACAGGCGACCCGAGACGAACATCGACCGCATCTTCCGCACTCAGCCCTCAGTCGTCGGCTCGAAGATGGCCGGTCCCGGTGAGGTGGTCGTCGTCCCGGACAGCGAGCACGAGGAGAGCGTCGATGAGTAGCGATGTGACCGAACCGACTGGTGACTCGCCGGAGAGTGACGGCGACGAGGGATACGTACACAGACCCAGCGGCGAACCGCCGACCCACTCGACCGGCGACACCGAGTTCGACTGGCGGGGATGGACGCTGGTGGCGACGGTCGTCTTTGCGTTTCTCGTCGTTCCGGCCGCGTTGCTGAGTCTCCCGATGGCCCGGAACCTCGTCGCGTCGGTCGGACTGACACTCAGGGATGCCTATCTCGTCTTGCCACTCCTCCCGGCCTTCCTGCTCGGGGCCGTCGCTGTCTGGTCTGCGATCCGGTCTCGCTCCAGTTGATACTGCCTGTGGCGATATCCGCCACTGTTCACTGCTCGGTATCCCGACGCATTGCAATCTCGAACCACGGGCACAGGCGGAGTTGCCGGTAGTATTCGGGATTCGCGTGGAGGTCGTCGTAGGGGACCCACATGAGGCCGCCGACCTCCTCGGGGTCGCGCTCGATAGACGTATCGGTCAGTGTCGCCTGCAGGACCGAGCAGACTTCCCACTCGACGCCCGCGTTCTCGTAGTAGCGTTTGTACTCGAAACTGTCTGTCACGCGCAGGTCGTCGTACTGGTCGGGCGTGATGCCCAGTTCCTCTCCGAGTCGCTCACGGGTTGCCTCGACCTGCGTCTGGCCCTCGACTGGGTGGGAGGCGACGGTCCCGTCCCAGTGGGTGTCCCAGAGGCGTTTGTCGTGGGCGCGCTGGGCCAGCAGGATCCGGCCTTCCTCGTCGAACAGCAGCGCAGTGAAGGCCCGGTGGCGGATCCCGTCCCCGGTGTGGGCGTCGAGTCGGTTGACCGTCCCCTGTGATTCGTCGTTCCCGTCGACGGCGATAACGTCCTGGAGGGCGTTCTCGTGGTCCACTTCGTCGTCCATGTCTGCTTCATTGGGAGAGCCCGCCTTACGCCCTTCGACTGCGTCCTCACACGTCGGGCTCGGGTTCGTACTCGTCTCCGACGGGCAGCCAGAGCGTTTTCTCCCGGACGTGAAGAGCAAGCGTCGGCGCTGTCAGTATCTCTCCGTCGATGCTGATCGAGTCGGGCTTTCCCTCGATTCGCACCTCCAGTTCTGGCGTTTTGAACCGCTCGACGTTCTCGTTTGTGCGCTCACCCAGCCTGGAAAGCAGTGATTCGCCGACGTGTTCGAGTACCGAAGCGTCCTTGATGACCGTCACGTCGAGCAAACCGTCTTCCATATCGGCCTGACTTTCACCCCCCAGCGGAAACCGCCGTCCGTTGCCAACGAGAACGATACTGGCAGTCACGTCCCGGATCGTCTCGTCTTCCTGACGGATCGTCATTTCGAGTCCGGCGAACTCGGCGGCGGTCTGTAGTGTCTGTATGACGTAGGCGAGGACGCCCCAGCGCTCTTTGGCCGCTGGATCGGTATTCGCACTCGACTCGGCAGTCAGGCCGGTGACAACGGAGTTCAAGAACGGTTCGTCGTTGACGATCCCGATGTCGATTCGCCGTCGCTCGCCACTGGCAATGATCTCGAACGCCTCATCGATGTTCACGACGCCGATGTTCTCTGCGAAGTTGTTGCCAGTCCCGGCCGGCACCACCCCAAACAGGGTGTCGTCGAGGGCGTCTGCCCGGTCGATCCCCCTGGCAGCGCGAGTGATCGTTCCATCACCGCCGGCCGCGGCGAGAACATCTACCGTCGGCGCGGCGTCAGCAGCAGTTTCGACGATATCCTCGGCAGACTCGGTGATTCGGACGTCGAACCCTCGTTCTCTGGCCAACGATCGAACTCGCTGGCCATGGTCTGCACTCCCTGATTCGGGATTGAGAATCAGTACCCGACGGTCACCATAGCCGGGCTGTGCTGCCGAATTTGTCATGTGGAGAATAGCATATCCGAAGCTAAAAGTGTTGCTAGCCTCATATTTTAGTCGTGTTTTCCGTCGATCTCCACAGCCACACGCGCTTCTTTCACGGGTTTGGCCCACGCCCCACAGCGTACGATCCGCTCGGAGCACGCCTCAACGGAGCCGTCGCCCGCCTGGAGGGCCTCGATGGACTGGCCAGTACGAACCACGATTACTGCTGGACTCTCCCGCACGCTGCCCTGACGACGATCCCCGGAATCGAGATCTCGACGACGCGGGGCCACGTTATCGTCGTCGGACCGGACCCACCAGCGGCGACCGAACCCGGACAACTCACACCGGCAGAAGCCGTCCAGTTAGCGCACGACCGTGGCTGCGCGGCGATCATGGCCCACCCGTACCGGAACGGGACGCTTCCCGACTCGAGTGCCTCGTTCGACGCCGTCGAAATCAACGGCAAGCAACTCGAACACCACGCCGATGTCGAAGCACTCGCCCGGCAACGCGACCTGCCGATGGTGGGCGGCAGCGACGCCCACTACCCGTTCGAACTCGGCCGGGCGTTCACCCGCATCGACGCGCCCCGGCTCACCCCAGAATCTGTCGTCGAAGCGATTCGTGACGGCCGCGTCGAACCAGCCGTCAAAGAGCGACCGATCGACGAAATACTTCGCCCCGTGTACGTCAGAATCCATCGCTGGAAGGCCAGACGGGCGTCCAAATCGAATGCGCCCGCCGACGACCCGACCGGACTGTCCGGCTGATCCGGTCGTAGCCACGCTTGACTGTTCTCAGGCGAGGCGCTCGTCAAGAATTAACCTCACTCGCCGAATCCTCCAGTCAGCGCCTCTTATCCGAGGCACTCGTCGAGAATTAACCTCACTCGCCGAATTCTCCAGTTAGCGCCTCCTATCCGAGGCGCTCGTCGAGAATTAGCCTCACTCGCCGAATTCTCCAGTCAGCGCCTCCTATCCGAGGCGCTCGTCGAGAATCAGTCTCGTTTTCGTACTCACGACTTCCTCCAACTCTCTGGCCTGCGTGATCAGTTCGTTGACGCCGGCGGTGTCGGCACAGTCGACGACGAGGACGATGTCTTCCTCGCCGGAGACCTGCCAGACGAAGTCGACCTCGGGCCACTCGGCCATGTGGTCGGTGACGGCGTGGGTATCGACGTTGACGTCGACGCTGACCTCGATCATCGCTTTGACGTTGCCGGTCTGTGTCGCGATGGTAAAGCGCTCGATGATCCCGTCGTCGATCAGGCGCTCGACGCGGTTCCGGACGGTCCCCTCGGACGTGCCGACCTGATCGGCGATCTCCGTGTAGGGAGTTCTGGAGTCCCGCCGCAGGATACCCATGATCTCTCGGTCGAGGTCGTCCATTGAGATCTATAGGTTCTCGCGGTCCGTACTTGAGGATTACGAAAATCGTAACTCGACTTCGAAAGCAACCCTTATGAGCCCGAACTATGTACGTATCTCGTAATGGCTGACGCATACGTCGCACTGGAGGGTGAGCGTGTCGTGGAAGCACGTGCACGCGCTCCGGGCATCACACGTGGAGAACTGGTATTCACAACAGCGTACACCGGCTACGAGGAGAGTCTGACCGATCCATCATACGAGGAGCAGATCCTCACCTTCTCGTACCCGCTGATCGGAAACTACGGCGTCCGAGAGGAGCGCTTCGAGTCCGACCGCGTCCATCCCCGTGCCGCGGTCGCGCGCGAACTCACGGACGACGTCGCCGAGTGGCTCGAAAGCGAGGGCGTGCCCGCCGTCGACCACCTCGACACGCGCGATGTCGTCACCGAAATCCGTGACGAGGGCGCGATGAAATGCGGCATCGCTGCCGGTCCCGACGCGACCCCAGCGGACGCGCTCGACCAGCTCGCCCAGTGCAAGCACATGTCCGACCACACCGAGATCGGCGAACAGGTCAGTGTCGCCGAACCCGAAACCCACAACGAAGACGGCGACGGGCCGACGGTCGCGCTGATCGACTGCGGCGCGAAGGGGTCGATCATCTCCTCGCTGATCGAGCGCGACGCCGTCGTCCACGTCCTGCCCCACGACGCAACGCAGGCCGAGGTTGAAGACCTCGAACCGGACATCCTGTTCATCTCGAACGGCCCCGGCGATCCCGTGAACTTCGAGCAGGCCGGCGAACTGGTCGAGCAAACGGTCGGCGAGGTTCCACTCGCCGGCATCTGCCTGGGCCAGCAGGTCGTTGCCAACGCGCTGGGTGGCGACACAGAGAAAATGGAGTTCGGCCACCGCGGGGTCAACCAGCCAGTCCGTGACCTGCGCTCCGGTCAGGTCGTCATGACCACCCAGAACCACGGCTACACCGTCGCCGACCCCGGCGAGAAACTCGACGTGACCCAGGTCAATGTCAACGACGACACCCCCGAAGGACTGGAGAACGACGATCTGGATATCATTACGCGCCAGTATCACCCCGAAGCGAATCCCGGCCCCAACGACTCGCTGGACTTTTTCGATGACGTGTTGGCGATGGCAGAGGACTGAGAGATTCTGAGCGTAGCGAAGAATCTCTGAAGTGCGAGCGGGGAGAAACGATCTGAGAACCTGTTCCCCGGCCGCCGTCACCCGTCCCCTACTGGCCGCCCCACTCGCGTTGGGTCTTGGGTCGGGAGGCGATGTCCTGGACGTTGAGTGGCTGGTCGGCGGCGTTGATCGCTTCGAGTGCGGCCTCGCCGGATTCGATGGTCGAGAAGTACGTCACCGTCTCCTCGACACAGGCTTCCAGCACGTCGCGGTCACGGGAGAGGACCAGGTCGATCTCGCCGGCCTGGATCGCCTGGATGATGGCGTCGGTGTCGTCGAAGTCGCCGAAATCGAGCACGTCGAAGTGTTCTTCGAAGCCCAGAATCGGCATGTCGACGAGGGCAGTTCCGTCCAGGGGAATCGGCTTATCGACACACATCTGGGCCTTCTGGTAGGCCTTGCCGAAGGAGCCAGCAGTGCCCATGACCTCGCCAGTCGATTTCATCTCCGGGCCGAGGCGCGGGTCCGAACCCGGCAGGCGGTCGAAGGGCAACACGACTTCTTTGACCGAGACCTGGTCGGGAATCTGCTCCTCGTAGTCGAGTTCGTCGAGGGTCGCGCCGGCCATCACCTTGGCTGCGATCTTCGCCAGCGGGACGCCGGTCGTCTTCGCGATGAAGGGCACTGTGCGCGAGGAGCGCGGGTTCGCTTCGAGGACGTACACCTCGTCGTCACGAACGGCCAGCTGGACGTTGAGCAGCCCCTCAGTTTCGAGTGCGGCGGCGATGTCCTCGACGACCTTACGGATACGGGGCATCACGTCCTCGATCTCTTGAGAGCGTGGCGGGATCATACACGCCGAGTCCCCGGAGTGGACGCCGGCGGTCTCGACGTGTTCCATCACGCCGCCGATGAGCACGTCCTCGCCGTCGGCCACGGCGTCGACGTCCAGTTCGACGGCGTCGGCGAGGAACTCGTCCACGAGGATCGGTTTGTCCGGGGAGACGCGAACGGCCTCCTCGATGTAGGTCTGGAGGTCCTCGTCGTTGTAAACCACGTCCATCGCACGGCCACCGAGCACGTAACTCGGGCGCACGAGGACGGGATAGCCGATATCGTGGGCCAGTTCCAGGGCCTCTTCCTCGCTGGTCGCGGAGCCACCTTCGGCCTGTGCGATGCCGAGGTCGTCCATAAGCCTGTTAAAGCGGTCGCGGTCCTCTGCTAAGTCCATCGCGTCGACGGAGGTTCCCAGGACAGAACAGTCGAGGCCGCGGCGCTCTAGTTCCGCTTCGAGTGGGTGGCCGATGTCGACGGAGGTCTGGCCGCCGAACTGGACCATCACGCCGTCAGCGTCGGTTGCCTCGATCACGTCTGCGACTTCCTCGGCGGTGATCGGTTCGAAAAAGAGGCCGTCGGAGGTGTCGTAGTCAGTCGAGACCGTTTCGGGGTTGTTGTTGACCACGTGCACGTCGATGCCGGCCTCTTCGAGCGCACGGACGGCGTGGACCGAACAGTAGTCGAACTCGACACCCTGACCGATACGGATCGGGCCACCTCCGACAACGACGACGCTCTCGACATCGCGGTCGACCTGGAGTTCGTCGCGGTCGATGCCCGAAATCGGGTCGCGCGTCGAGTAGTAGTACGGCGTCGTCGCTTCGAACTCGCCGGCACAGGTGTCGACGAGTTTGAAGTCGCGATGGACGGTCTCGCGCTCCACGTCGTCGACCGTCACGCCTGCTCCGGCGGTTGCACCGCCGTCGTCACGAGGCCCCTGCGGTGCCTCGCCTGCTCCGTCGGTCGCGGCTTCGAGTTTGGCGTCGCCCTTGTCGGAGAGGTCCTCCTCGGGCAACCAGGAGGCGTGGGTGTCGTTGAACTCGCCGCCGGCCATCGCAGTGATCTCCTGATCGGTGAAGCCGGCCTGAGCCGCAGTCGCGAAGTCGCCGTCCTGTGCGGCTTCGGCGGCTTCCTCGATCTGTTCGAAGCGCTCGACGTACCACTCTTTGATGTCCGTTAGCTCGACGATTTCGTCGGTCGTGTACCCGCGTGCGAACGCCTCGAAGATGGCGTAGGGGCGGTCCGGCGTCGGGCGGGCGAGATACTCAGATTCGAGTTCGTCGTCGTCGAGTTCGCTCCAGTCGACGGCGGGGTCGTACTCGGAGGAGCGCAGCGCCTTCAGCATCGATTCGGGGAAGGTCCGGCCGATGGCCATCGCCTCGCCCGTCGATTTCATCGCCGTCGAGAGTTCGAATTCCACGTCGCGGAACTTGTCCTTTGGCCAGCGTGGGACCTTCGTCACGACGTAGTCGATCGCTGGCTCGAAGGCCGCAGTCGTCTCGCCGGTGATCTCGTTCTCGATTTCGTGGAGGCGCTTGCCCATCGCGACCTTCGCCGTGACACGAGCGATTGGATAGCCCGTCGCCTTCGAGGCCAGCGCCGAGGAACGGGAGACGCGGGGGTTCACCTCGACGACGCGGTACTCGCCGCCGGGCGTGCCGTCGTCGCGCCACGCGTGCTGGATGTTACACCCGCCTTCGATCCCGAGTTCGCGGATGACCTTCAGTGCCGAGTCGCGCATCGCCTGGTGGCCCTCGTCGGGGATGACCTGCGACGGCGTGACGACCGTCGACTCGCCCGTGTGGATCCCCATCGGGTCGATGTTCTCCATGTTGCAGATGATGATACACGAGTCGTCGGCGTCGCGCATCACCTCGTACTCCAGTTCGACCCAGCCCTCGATGGACTCGGTGATCAGCACCTCGTTGTTGCGCGAGAGACGCAGGCCCTTGCGCACGCGCTCGATCAGTTCGTCCATCTCGTGGACGACGCCGGAACCGGAGCCACCCAGCGTGTAGGTGGTACGGGCGATGACCGGCAGTCCGCCGACCTCGTCGACGGCGTCCTCGACGCGCTCGCGGAGGCTCTCTTCGGTGAGGTCCGTGACCGACTCGTCCTCGTCCATCGTGATGGTCGTCGACGCCGGTACCGGCTCGCCGATTGACTCCATGCGCTTGCGGAACAGGTCACGATCTTCGGTCGCGTAGATGGTGTCCAGTGGCGTCCCCATGACCTCGACGTCGTGTTCCTCGAGCACGCCCTCCTCGGCGAGTTCTGCGGTGACGTTGAGGCCGGTCTGGCCGCCCAGGCCGGCGATGACGCCGTCGGGGTTCTCTTTGCGGATGATCTCGGCGATGGCTTCGGTGTTGATCGGTTCGAGATACACCTTGTCGGCCATCTCCGGGTCCGTCATGATCGTCGCCGGGTTCGAGTTCACTAAGACGACTCGTGCGCCCT
Source organism: Halobacteriales archaeon QS_4_62_28 (assembly GCA_003021685.1). Classification (GTDB taxonomy): domain Archaea; phylum Halobacteriota; class Halobacteria; order Halobacteriales; family Haloarculaceae; genus Halomicrobium. Next base: position 19,152 of record PXRO01000025.1, on the reverse strand, counting down.
CCTCCTGCAGGGCACGGCACGCCTGTGCGCCGGAGTAGTCGAACTCGGCCGCCTGTCCGATCTGGATCGGGCCACTCCCGATGAGCAAAATCGTGCGGTCCTCGCTCTGTGTCATTATCCGAGCAGAGTTTGTACATCGTAATAAGCCCGGCGATAAGGTACGAACATCGAAACCGAATTTCGAATGTCGTAATGTGACGGTGTCTCATGGCCGTGTCCCACACCACCGAGAACGAATCCGGACGCTGCTTACGGGGTCAAACGATCAAGTATAAACCAGTCTTCTTCTCCGATGGCCCTACTGCTGGGGCTGTCGTTCCTCGAACGGCTGGACAACGACGAAGCCCTCGGAGCCAGTGAAATCGAGTTGTCGCCGCTCGTCTGAGGACTGACCGATCATATCCGAGAGGCTACTGTTGACGTGTGTCCCTGGCGAGACGCCGCTCCAGGCGACGGTCGCGCTGGGATCAGTCCGGACCGGCGGCGTCAACACCAGCGGTTCCCCATGGGTAGTGATTGCGATGTAGCCCGGTCCCTCCAGGTAGACGTTCGTCAGCCCGCCACTTGAGGAGCCGGAGATGCTGTCGATGACGCCGATACTGTACTCGACCTTCGATTCGAAGGCCAGAATGTCGTTGCCGTTGACAGTGACAGTTTCGCCCTCGTCGAGTTCGAGAACCTGGATGTCCTTGCCCTGGTCGGCCAGATACAGGTGGCCAGTTCCCTCGGCTTTCATCACTGGCATACCCTCGCTGGTCGCTGCCTGTTTGATGAAGCCCGTGATTCCGCCCTCCGCAGAACTCTTGCCGGTAAATTCGAGGTCGCCCTCGTAGCTGATCATCGACCCTGCTTTTGTCAGCACGGACCCGTCGATGGCGATATCGAGCAATTTCCCGTTTTCCAACTGGAACGTCTCGTTTCCCGCTTTCGGTGCGTTCGTCTCGGTGAATTCTTCGAGATTCATGATAGTCGAAGTATCGCTCCAGAACTATCTCTACCGGCCTCCGTTATATGACTGTGGGTCATTCGAAAAGCAGTATTCAGATAAGAGGTTGAGAGAAACGCTTACAAAACACCGAAAGCCCTCGTGCAGTTGCAGTCCTGCGGCTCGCTGCGCGCGCTTCGCGTGCTTGCCACGAGGGACTCTCCGAGTCCCTCGGCCCGTGTGAACGGGCCTACGGCCCGTGAACAGACTTCGCCGGGGTTCCCGCAACGGGCGGTCGGTTCCACCGACCGCCTTCTCCGCGGCGGCAACTGCCGCCGCGCAAAGCAAGGGCTTTCGGTGTCTCCGACATATCCGGCACGGTTGCTTATTTGAACAGTACCATTCGAAACTAGTAGCCAATGGTCTCGATGGACAGCTTTCGACAGCCGATCAGTTGTTCTGGTCGGCAAAACGGTAGCGATAGGGCTGGTCACGGATGACTTCGACGTCCCCCGTCTGTGCCCGTCGTCCGAGCACTGTCGCGACCTGGTGAGCGCTGTCGAACTCTTCGTCGTTCTCTTCGAGGACTCGAAGAATCTCGCGCGCCGTCAGTGGCTCGTCCTGGTCGGCGTCTTCGAGCACCGAGCGGATGCGCTCGAACTCGCCGCGACGTATGCGCATACGCATACACATGGCTTCACACATCATATAATGCCGTCAGACAGCCGTCAGACGGCGGTTTGTGCAAAACCGCACGACCGCGCGGTGTCTGAACATGTGACAGCCTGTCATACACGCTCGCCCCGATAGGGATCGCTGTAACTATGCAGGGCGTTTCCACAGTGTCACGCGACGACGCTACAGCGGGGTGTCGTGTTCGCTCTCCATATCTCGCTGGGCGCGGTACTGGTCGACGAACTCCGTGACATCGAACTCCAGCATCTCCTCTTCGAACTGCTTTGCAACGGCGTCGTCTTCGGCGTGACTGATGGCGTGGTCCATCAGTTCGACGATCAGTTCGACGACGACTTCGTGGAGTCGCCGCGAGTCGAAGTCTGTGGCCCACACGAGTGCGTACCCGACCGATCCGTCCTCGGCCACGTCGGCGACGGCGATATCGTCGGGACACTCCTCCATCACGATTCCCATCACGTGGGCAGTGGTGAACTCCTCGAAGTCGTCTTCTGCTGGCTCGATAGTTTCCGTGAGTATCTCGACGAGAAACTCCGGGACGAACCGGGAGAGTGGGTGCATATCCATCACGACGGCGTGGCTCTCACCACACCGACAGCCGAACTCCCGAAGCCCCATGTCGAGGTCGTGGACGCTGCGCTCGTGTCCACAGGGGAGGTCGAGCGTCGTGGCCCCATCGGAAGCGCCGGACTCTGTCATTACCGCTCGTAGGCGATTCGAGCGGTTAAAACGCGCGATGTCTGGATCGCTCGTCGGCACTTCCTACCGGAGGTGAATGAAAAAATCCATTATATCTCGGAGAGGAATTTCGTCCGATGGCATCAGCCCTCCAGGACATCCCGACGCTGTTGACAGACCCTGAAACGTTCTTTGACCGCCACGGTACCGACCCATCGCTGGGTGGCCCGGTAGTGCTGGTCACAGTGATTGCCCTCCTGTCGGCCGTCGCCGCCGGCGCGACGGTCATGAAGTTCAGCGCCGCGATTCCAAGCGGTGCACAGGGCGTCTTCCTCTTTGGCGCGTTGATCGGTGCCGGGTTCGCAGTCGTCGTTCCCTTCATTTCGTGGTTGCTGTACGCAATCGCCTTCGTCGTCGTGACGTACTTCTTCGACGGCGAAGGGGAGTTCCGTGACCTATTTGCGCTGGTCGGGTGGGGCTTCGCGCCGAAGGTACTCGGGGCGGTCGTCTCCGTCGCGCTTACCCTCGTCGTCCTGCAGAGTCTCTCGATCCCCGCCGACCCCGCGGGTTTCCAGTCGTTCAACCAGCGCCTCCAGCAAGCGACGCTGACCCGGGTATCGAGTGTCCTTGGAATCGTCTTTACGCTCTGGAGCGCCTATATCTGGATCCCCGCCATCCGGCGGGCGCGCAACGTCACCCGGCGACAGGCCATCGCCGCCGTCGCCGTTCCGGTCGCCATCAGCATCCTTCTCACGCTGTTTGGCCTCGTTAGTAGTTCGCTCGTATAGTCGATCCTACACCCCGACAAGCGCTTTTGCGATCGGTTCTGTCAGCGTGGCCTCGATCCAGGCCGCCACCGCGATGCCGACCGACGCCAGAACCAGTAGCGTCCCGATTTCGAACAGTTCCTGGCGAGTGATCGGCGTCTCGTCGATCCGCCGGAGGTAGTTCACGAACCGATGGGTTACCCGGAAGGAGACGGCGGCGACGAGCCAGAACATCGATAGCTCGAGTACGCCGTGGGGCAGGATCAGTGCCAGCGCTTCGACCACTTCGCCGTCTGTCGCTGCTCCGGCGACGACGAGGCCGATGATGAAGCCGTTAAACAGCAACGAGAGAGCCGCAATGACGCCGAACGACACCAGTCCCAGGGCCGTGACGCCGACGGCGAGGAGGTTGTTGACGAGGATCGTCACGACCGTCAGCCGGTCAGGATAGATCGATCCACCCATGCTCTGGGAGAAACTGGCGAACGCGGCCTGGTCGGTGGTCAACTCAAGGACGCCCCCGACGACGGCACCGAACAGGAAGATACTGATCGCGGCGACGAAGTACCGACCGAACCAGCGTCCGTACGCACCGTTGTGCAGTCGGGTCCGGAAGCCATCGTATATTGCGACACTGTCGATCTGCATATAATTCGGTTGCTGTGACGATTACTTAACGGTAACCGCTCAGCGTGTGAGTGAACCGCCTCGGGGTCAAGTGGTTCGAAACGCTGCGCGTTTCGTCATCACGGAAATCTTCGATTTCTGAACGACCCCGAGGCACTCGGCCTGCTCCGCCTGTAGAGGTCGGCGCTGTGGGCCCGCGATCAGGGCCAGTCGTCCCGGTCGTCGTCCTGTTCAACTGACGACGGCGGTTCGGGCTCGCCCAGCTCCCAGCCGGCCGCTTCGGCCGCGTCCCCGACTGGAAGGTACTCCCAGCCGACCGACTCGGCGAGTGCCTCGTCTCCCTCACTGGTGCCGACGAAGACGTGTCGGCCCGTGTCAAACTGCTGTTTGACGTTGGTCAGACTCTCCTCGCGGCCCCGGGGGCCCGAGAAGAAGTCCTGCCTGATTCGGTGCTTTCGACAGAAGTTCGTCACTACGTATGTCGGTTTCTCGGAGATGACACCCACGTACTCCGACCACTGGCGCGCGTCTGAAAAGACCGCGTCCGGGTGTGCGAGTCGCTTGAGCGCCGCCAGCTCGACCGCGAGTGTCATGTCGCCGCTGCCGCCATCCATGCTCGTGAATCGGCAGTCACCGGAAAAAAGGCCGTCGGTCCGCTACGGGCGGCGCTGGCCGTACGTTACTCCGCCTGTGTCGGTGCGATCTCTTCGAGTTCCTCGAGGTCGACGTCTTTCTCAAGGAGCAGTTCCTTCTTGTCTGCAACCGGGCGTTTCTCGCGAATGAGTTTCTTGAATTTCGACTGCTGGGAGAGGTCTCCGATGAGCACACCGCCGATGAGTTTGCCGTCTTTGAACGTGAGTCGTCGCCACTCGTTGTCCGAGTATTTGCGTTCACAGTCGTCGTCACCCAATGTCGGGTGGCCAAAGGAGAGAAACGGGAAATCAAAGTGCGTGATCGAGTACGTCGACACCCAGCGGAACGCCTCTTGCTCGGCGTCTGCGGCCATGTTCGCGCCCGCGATGCTGCCTTGCTCTTTTGCAGAGCCCCACGCACCGTTCTGTGCGCGTTCGTCGAGGATGGTGTCGTAGAACTCCGTGATGTCACCCGACGCGTAGATGTCGTCGACGTTGGTCTGCATGTATTCGTCGACGATGATGCCGTCGTCAGTTTCGACGCCCGACCCGTCGAGGAACTCCGTGTTGAAGTTCAGGCCGATGGCGACGCCAGCGAACGATCCCTCGTAGCGGTTGCCATCGGGGTCGACCGCGGCCTCGACGCGGCCGTCGTCGTCCACTTCGAAGTGATCGACGCCGGATTTCAGAACTGGTTCGACGCCCTTCTCGCGCATCGCGTCGTGGATGATCTCTGCGCCGTCGACACTCAGTGCGTAGCGCCACCAGCGGTTGCCACGCATCAGGAACTTCCCGTCGATGTCCTGCGCGCCACAGATCGCGGCGAGGTCGATACCGAGCAGGCCCGCACCGACAATGATGCCGTCGTCGGCCTCCTCCGAGTGTTCCCGGATCGCCCTGGCATCCTCAAAGGTCCAGAAGTGGTGGATACCGTCGGCGTCGGCGTTGTCGACGGGTAACTGGGACGGCGTGCCACCGGTCGCAACGAGTAATTTGTCGTACTCGTAGGTGGTGCCCTCGTGGGTGTGTACCTCGTGGGCGTCGGGATCGATCTCTGTGACGTGGGTGTCCAGTTCGAGGTCGATATTCCGCTCGTCGTACCACTCGGGTTCGTGGATCGAGATCGGTGCTTCGGGGAGCTTTCCTTTGGCGAATTCCTTGATGAGGATGCGGTTGTACAGTGCTTCACCCTCGTCCGTGATGACGGTGATCTCTGCGTCAGGGTCGGCTTCCCGGATCGTCTCTGCGGCCGATGATCCAGAAATCCCGTCACCGATTATCACGTGCGACGTGCTCATGCGCAGGAAGTTAGATATGGGGCCTAATGTGGATTGCTATCTCCGCGTCGAATGGCAAACGGTGACGCTCCCGTCTCGCTCGCTCCAATCGCGGGGTTGAAACCGCTCGCGTCCAACACTCTGGCGATGAAGATCCGCCAGAACGTCAAGCACTTCGCCGCGAAGCAGGCGCTGACACTGCCGGTCATCGGGGAGAAAGTCAACGACCGTCTCGTCGGACTGCACACCAACGTGTTCGCCGACAAGGCCGATCCGGCTCACGCCGACGAACGGCGCGTCCACCTCGATGACTTCTTCGAGGCGACGATGGATACCTACGTCGCTGCACTGGAGGCGGGGTATCCCGAGGCCGAGGCCCGTGAGATCACGCACATCCAGGCGAACTTCGATTTCTACAACCACGGCTGGACCGAGATGATGGAGTTCCCGAGCGACGAACTCGTGGAGCATTACGAGCGCTACGAGGAGTTCTTCCAGGCTCACGGCATCACCATCGACGATCCGCTTGGCGAGTTCGCGCCCGAGAGCGGCGTCACCGGGGCACCTTCGACGCCCGAGAAACTCGCCGACCCCGACCACCCCCACGCCGAGGGTGGGTTCGCTGACGATGCGTACGTCGAGACCGAGGACGGCGAGATCGTCGTCGGCGGGACCGAGGAACCCGACGACATCGATCCGAGCGAGGCCCCCGGCGTTGAGGACTAATCACTCGTCTCGGTCTGCCTGCCGTCGTCGGGACCCTTCGAACCGTTCACTCACCGGCAATCAGGTCGGCACACGCATAGCCCGCGACGACGCCGCCGTTGAGACTGCGCTCGGGGTACTGTGCCCGCGAGGCCATACCGGCGTAATAGACGCCCTCGGCCACCTCGTTTCCGAGATCGTAGGGAACGACCATATCCAGATAGCCGCGTTCGTAGATCGGTGCCGTCCGGGGATTGCGGGCCGTCTGAACCCAGTTGACACTCGACCGGTCGAAGTCGGGAAAGAGGTCCTCGATGCCGGCCAGCCACGTCTCTCGGATCTCGTCGTTGTCCTGTCGCCAGTACTGGTCCTCGACGCTCTGGACGTACTTGGCGATATAGAGGAGGTGTTCGCCGCCGTACCGCTTTGAGGGCACGAAGTTGGTGTGTTCGATCAGTGCCCCGAAGGGTGCCTCGTCGGCGACGTTGAGCCAGTAGGTTTCTGTCAGCGGTTCGTCCATACTGACGACCGAGCAGATTGTGCCCTGAAAATCGATTGCACACTCGTAGCCGGTCAGTGCCTCCAGCACGTTCGGCATCGCGGCGACGACAGCCCTATCGACCGCGTGCTCGGTGGTGCCGTCCGCCGTCGTGACGGCCAGCGAGTCGACGGTGCCGTCGCTGGTCGACAGTTCCCGGACGCGTGCGCCGGTGGTGATGTTCTCGCGCCCGACAGCATCGACTAGTGCATCGAGCAACTGGCCGAACCCACCGTCGAGATAGCCGAGCAGCTCGCCTCTGAGGATGTCGCGTTCGCCCCGAAACTTGATGCGACCGAGCAGCCAGGCTGCGCTGACATCCTCGGCGCGCTCGCCGAACTTCGCTTCGAGCAGTGGTTCGAAGAACGTCTCGTAGACGTTGTTCGTCGTGTGTTCGACGACGAACTCCCGGATCGGAACGTCCTCGAAGTCTTCGAGGCGTTCGTAGGTGTCGAACTTCGGGATGCCGCCCCGAACGTCGATGTCGAGAGTCAACATGCCGAGGCGGAACTTGTCGTAGACGCCCAGGTGGGGAAACGCCAGGATCTCCCAGGGTTTGTCCATCGGATGGACGACGCCGTCGACGTAGTAAGCGTTCTCACCGATTCGCCACTCGACCGCGTCGCCCAGACCGAGTTCCGCGGCCAGTTCGACGATTGTCTGTTCGGATTTCGAGAGGTGGTGGTAGAACTTTTCGAGGGGGTCACCTGCTGTCTCGTACACTGCCGCGAGACCACCGACCTGCTCGCTGGCCTCGAACACCTGTACCTCGTGGCCGCGTTGCTGGAGCCGGTAGGCGGCTGCGAGGCCCGCGATGCCACCACCGACGACGCCGATCATACGGGTTCGTTTTCCGTCGACTGGGATGTGCCTTGCGTCTCGGATCGCTGGAACTCCGGCATGGCGACGGCACCGTACGGACCCCGACTGACCCTGTCCCAGAGTGGGGCCGGCGTCAGATCGATCCTGGAATAGCCAGTGACCGACGCCAGCGTCGCCGGGCACGGCTGGTACGTCGCCTCCGCCCTGTGGCCTACTGACAGACTCTGTGACAGTGGACGATGCCCGTCTTTTCTCGGCTTCGGCGGCGGAACCGGCCGACGCGGTGACGCGCACTCCGCTACCTTTTTGCCGACAGTGGGGATATTCGGTAGCATGCTTACCGTCCGGGCACCAGCCACAAGTGCCAATCTCGGGAGCGGGTTCGACGTGTTCGGCGTCGCTCTCGAACGCCCGGCGGATGTCGTCCGTGTATCGAAAGCCGACGAAACGACAATCGAGGTGACGGGTGCCGGGAGCCAGTACATCCCGGAAGACCCCGAAAAAAACACAGTCGGTGCGGTCGCCGACGCACTGGACGCCCCCGCCCACATCGAGATCGATAAGGGTATCCGCCCCGCGTCGGGGCTCGGCTCGTCGGCCGCGAGCGCTGCTGGGGCTGCTGTTGGTCTCAATCGCCTCTACGACCGTGGACACACCCGCGAGAAACTCGTTCCCATCGCAGCCAAGGGCGAGGCCGTCGTCTCCGGCGATGCCCACGACGATAACGTCGCCCCGTCGATCATGGGTGGGTTCACCATTGCGACGGACGACGGCGTGACACAGGTCGATGCTAGCATCCCCCTGGTCGCCTGTCTCCCCGATATCGTCGTCTCGACGCGAGACGCACGTCGAGTCATCCCCGAGCAGGCAAGCGTCGAGCAACTCGTCGAGACTGTCGGCGACGCCGCCATGCTCACGACGGGGATGCACCGCGACGATCCGGAACTGGTGGGTGAGGGAATGTACGACTCCGTGGTCACGCCGGCACGGGCCGAACTGATCGACGGCTACGAGGCCGTCCGGACGGCCGCACTGGATGCCGGTGCCACGGGCGTCACGATCAGCGGGGCCGGTCCGACGGTGATCGCGGCCTGTCACGAGCGCAACCAGCGAGCCATCGGATCCGCGATGCTGGAAACCTTCGCACACAACGATGTCGACGCACAGGTGTACCAGACCCGGATCGGTGCCGGTGCGACGGTGTTCTGATACTGCCGGCTGTAACCCCGTGAAGATATTCGCTGCCCTACAGTTTTGGGGGACACTTATGCGCTCGGACTGTGTCACGTCTGTTCATGGCACGCGGCCAGTCCGACCGCTCGGCGCACGCTGATGGCCCGTCACCCGCCAGTCTCGCCGCCCCCGCGCTCCGTCTCGGCTTCGCACTGACCGCGATGGCGCTCCCCCTTACAGTTGGGACCGGACTTGCAATCGTCCTGTTTGCCCCGACGCTCGGGACGGGAATCGACACTGTGATCACGGCCGCCAGCGGCCCGCTGGGCGCACCGACTGACATCGGCTGGCTCTTTCACGTCGGCGTCCTGGGCGTCCTCGCCGGCACGTGGCTCTACGGGGCGGGCCTGCTCGTCTCCGGTCTGCTCGACTAATCTGTCGCCTGTGACTCACTCAGATCCTCGCCCGCTTCGGTCTGTCCGTCTCCCATCGTTTCACGGAGCGCCGTGGCGGTTCCCTCACGCGCGGAGAGTTCCCGCTGTGGGAACGGAATCGTGATCTCGGCCTCGTCGAGGGCGTCCTTGACGTTCGTGACGACGCCTCCCACTGCACGCCACTTCCGGGGCGGACTCGGGTGTTCGATCCAGTAGCGCAGTTCCAGGACGACCGAGGAGTCGCCAAACGCCTTTGGGATGATCTTGGGTGCCGGGGACTCTTCGACGATATCGACGGCCTCGATTGCCGACAGTACGGCCGCCTCCGCACGGTCGATATCCGCTTCGTAGTCGATGCCAACGTCGGTTCGCAACCGCAAGCGACCGTTGTCACTCCGATTCGTGAGCGACTCGTCGCTGACCTTGTCGTTGGGGAGGACGACCGTTTCGCCGTCGAAGTTCTGAAGTCTGGTGTTGAAGATGGTGATATTGGTGACGATGCCTTCCCGGTCGTCGACCTGGATCCAGTCTCCGACCTTGAACGGCCGGGAGAACATCAGCACGAACCCGGCGATCAGCGATCCGAGCGTCTGGCGAGCGGCCAGGCCGACCACGATACCGAGGAAGCCGGCCCCGACGAGCAATCCGCTGAGGTCGAAACTCCACAGCGTCAGGATCGCCGCGCCGACGCCGACGAAGAGGACCAGTTGGCCGACCCGGAGCACCACCTCCTCCTGATGCTGGGTCACGCTGTCTGCCCCGCGGCTGAACCGGTCGATAGCGCGCTTGAGTTGGTCCGCGCCGATGTACGCAGATACTATCAACAGGACGGTAATGATGCTGTTGACCAGATGGGGAATTGCCGCGACGATCAACTGGCCCGTCGTCACGGCGATGTCGACGAGTCCCCAGACGACCAGCAGCCCCAGCCCTGACACGACGAGAACGGCAAACTGGACGCACCGGAGCGTGATTCCGGAGAACGTCGTCGGGATGTACTCACCCAGAAGTTCGATCCCATCGGCAACACGCCCGTCGAACAGCCGCGAGGCGACAATCTGGCGGAGTTGCCGGACTGCGAGCGGGGCGATGACGAAGACCACTAGTAGCGCACAGACGAGCAAAACGGCAGTCATGACTGCCCGACCCTGGACAGTCGTCAGTTCTTCGAGTATCCGTCGACCCTGCTCGAACAGTGTCGATGCACCGGTCTGTGTCCCCGTTGGGGTCGCCGTCCCCTGCATATGTCCAGAAGCGAGTTACAGCGGCTTCAGGGTTCCCCTTACTCCCGGATGTGCTGGCGCGGCAACACGTGACATCCTGGCCGGCGACACGTGACGACGGTGGACAACCGCCAATCTGCTCATCGCTTCCGTCCACCGGTATAATCCAGTCGTCGATCAGCGAACCGTTCGCGGGTCTCTGGGGCTGGGACTGGACACTCGTCTTTCTTTCCGAACACCTGGTAGCGGTGGTCTGCAACGAAATCGTAGACCGCGTCGCGAACACCCTCGGGAAGAGAGAGCAGGGGAGCGAGCAGCGGCCACGGGCCGTCGAGGCGACGCGCCGACTTGAGCGCAGCCGTGGATTTGGTGTAATACTCGCCGCCGTCGACGAGCACGAACGAATCGAAGTCATCAGTCGGCAGTCCGTGGCGATCCAGAAGCGCCTGGCCAACATCCGACTGGAGCGGCGCGAACAGGAACTCCCCGCTCGCGTCGAACCGGATCACGAATCGAACGATACCGTTACAGAGATTGCAGACGCCGTCGAACAGCAGGACCGGCCTGTCGAGATTCTCGATGATCGCTTCCGGGTCACCAACGGTGTCGTCGCTAGCGTCGGTTGGCGACGCCGACATGGTCTCAGATGCCCCGGCCCTGCATCTTCTCTTCTTCCGGGAGGTCGACGTTGGCGTCGCCTTTCATGCCCTCGCCGATGTTGGACGCGATTTCGGCTAGCGTCTCCGGGTCGTCCCAGTTGTTGACGGCCTCGACGATCGCGGTCCCCATCGCCTCGGGGTCCTCTGCGCCGAAGATGCCCGATCCGACGAAGATACCGTCACAGCCGTGGTGCATCATGAGTGCGGCGTCGGCGGGCGTCGCGATCCCACCGGCGGCGAAGTTGACGACCGGGAGCCGTCCCATCTCGGCAGTCTCGTGGACGAGTTCCTTGGGTGCCTCGTGTTCGCGGGCCCACTCCTCACGCTCTTCGAAGCTCATTCCGTCGAGTTTGCGGATCGAGCCCTTGATGTTGCGCTGGTGATGGACGGCCTGGTTCACGTCGCCAGTGCCGGCCTCGCCCTTGGTACGGATCATCGCCGCGCCCTCGTCGATGCGCCGCAGCGCCTCGCCCAGGTTGCGTGCGCCACAGACGAAGGGCGTGGTGAAATCGCGCTTGTCGATGTGGAACCGGTCGTCGGCCGGCGTCAGCACTTCGCTTTCGTCGATCATGTCCGCGCCGACGGCTTCGAGAATCTGGGCCTCCTTGGTGTGGCCGATACGGGACTTGCCCATCACCGGGATGGACACCTCGTCGATGATTCCCTCTATCGAGGCCGGGTCGGCCATCCGGGCGACGCCGCCGCGCTTGCGGATGTCCGCCGGAACGGCCTCGAGGTTCATCACCGCGACAGCCCCGGTATCCTCGGCGATGCGGGCCTGCTTGCGGTTCACGACATCCATGATAACGCCGCCTTTCTGCATCTTCGCGAAGCCACGCTTGACCAGTTCGGTCCCCCGTTTCAGGTCTTCGAGATCGGTGTCCGACATTACGCTGGCCTTAGCATTGGACTCACTTAACGGGTCGCTTTCCGGGGAGCGCCGACCGCGAGCGGGAGTATCGTAGACGTTCATACGACAAATCGTGGTAACTGTTCTCTGACCCGCTCACAGTCACTGCCACCGGACCGCTAGGGTTATTTTTCGGCCGCCGTTTGCCACTGGTATGGCTCGCCACGAACGGGTCGGGCGACGCGTCGAGCAGTTCGTCGCGACGTACTTCTCTGCCACGTTGCCGCCGGCTGACGGACTGCCACACTACGTTGCGCCGCTGCCCGAGTGGCTCGAAGACCTCGGCTTACGACTGGCCTGGCCGATTGCCCTGGTCAACCTCGTCGGCACGCTCTTTGGGTTCTGGTACTACGCCGGTCGACCGCTGAATCTCGCACCGCCTCTCATCGAGGGGCAACTCGGTGCTGCGCCACTGCTGGCCTATCCGCTCATTCCCGATTCCCCGGTTGCGACGATGTTCATCGGGCTCTCCTTTGTGGCCTGGCGTCTGGAGTTCGACGCCGACTGGCTCCACATGCTGGCCTTTTTCGGCTGTCTCAAACTCGGCCTGTGGACGCCCTACGTGCAACTGGTCATCAACGGGCTGGGCGATATCGCGGCGTGGCTCTACTGGTTTCTGATCCTGAGCCACCTCGCGATGGCCGTCGAGGCGTTTCTGATCCATCGCTACGCCGACTTCTCGGTCCCGGCAGTCGCCGTTGCGCTCGTCTGGTACGGCGGCAACGACGTGGTCGATTACTTCGTTCCCGTACTCGATGGCCCACACCACACGTCCCTGCGTGGGGAGTACGTCGACGGCGTCTTCAATCACGCTCTGGCGGCACACGACCTCGCGGCTGGCTGGGCAGTGGTACTGACGTTCCTGGCGGTGTTTCTCGCACTCGCGACGCGCGTCGAGAAAGTCAAGCGCGAGCGTGCTGTCGGTTCGTCGTAGGCGTTGTCGGGCGAGAGCGGCCGCTACCCGGAACAGTGCACGATACGAGTAAAAAACGGGTGTTCGTTAGGCAACGCTGATAGCAGCCGCGACGAACGACCATCGCGTACCGCTTCGCGGCTCCATTTCCTTCTGTGCTGCCTGGTGTCGGTTGCGTCGGTGGTTCCAGTTCATTGCATGTAAAGAGAGGAGACAGACACGTTTTAGTGTTTCGACAATCTGATAAAACTGTGACGATCATCAGTGATGTTTAGAACGCGCCAGAAGGTCTGAAATACGTCTTCAGTCAGATATTCGATTCTATATCTAACATAGTTGTCCATTAAAGACGTGTTGTCACACTACACGGATCGGGGGTGAACGACGCCCACTTCTTGCGGTTCGAGGGCCTGTCTAATCGGACTTGAATCCGTGCGGTTCCTCACAGACAGGCGCTTGATTTTCGATATCGTCGCGGTTCCAGACCGCAGGGATCTCGAACGAGTCGCTCCCCAGGACGGCAAAGCCGGCAAAGATCGTCAGGAAGCCGGCAATGGCAGTCCCGGAGACGGACTCGGACAGCAGTGCCCACCCGCCAAGCGTCGCGACCACTGGGACGACGTAGAACACGAGGTTCGCGTGGATCGCGCCCGCGGTGTCCAGCAGATCGAAGTAGGCGATGTAGGCAACCGCGCCAGCGACGATGCCGACGTATCCGAGCGCGAGGATCGCCTCGCTGCTCCAGGTGACTGTCGTGGCCGACTCGCCGGCCGCCAGGCTCAGCAGGTGACAGAGCAATGCGCCAAAGGGGAGTCCCCAGGCAGTCCGTACGCTACTGGTGAGGTTCCCATCCGACCAGCGAACGAGGACGCTCCCGAGTGCGCCACTGATCGCGCCGGCAAACAGGATCACCTTGCCGATACCGCCGGCCAGCAGGTTCGCCGGATCGGGACTGACGACCAGACCGACGCCGACGACGCCGAGCACCAGTCCGGCAGTCCCGCGCGTCGAGAGTCGTTCGTCGGCGAGCAAGACGGCGGCGAACACTGGCGTCAGGATCGGGTTGAGACTGAAGACGATTGCACCGACCGCGCTGGTGGCGTACTGCTGGCCGACGAACAGGAGTGCGTTCGTCAGTCCAATCGCGAGTACACCGGTTGCGAGGATACCTGCCGCGTCGTCCCAGGTCCGGGGAATCAGTGCGTCGCGGGAGTTCGTCGCCACGACGTACCCCGCCAGTACGAGCGCGGCCACGTCGAACCGGAGTGCGACAAACAGCAGCGGCGGGAAGTAGTCCAGTCCCGCCTTCGCCGCAACGAAGGTCCCACCGAAGAAAAGACTCACAACTGCAAAGAGTCCCGGCGTGCGACGCTCGATCATCGTTACGGGATCACCTCAATGAATTGATACAGTAGTGCCAGTAGAGAGAAAACCGGCACAGTCGTCGTCTGAATCATTGTACCTGTAGAAAGGGACTCGGTCCTTATCAAGCCGTTCAGAAATTCTTACACGACGTGAGTGTACCGACAGGGCGTGTCGCCCGTTCGAACCGTGAAATAGTTTCACAGTGTGAAAACGCTTTAGCGTGTTCGCTCGCTGGGCATCGTATGCAGGACGCACTGGACGACATCGAATTTCTCGCCCTCTCGGAAAACCGGGTTGATGTCCTCCGGTTACTCGCCGGAAACCACCACACGCGCAGCGAACTCGCGGCGGCGACCGGTGCATCACAGGCGACGCTCGGTCGGATTCTCGGTGATTTCGAGGAGCGATCCTGGATCGAGCGAACCCGCGGTGGCTACGTCGCCACCGCGACGGGAGCACTGGTCGCGACCGGTGTGATAGATCTGCTCTCGATTCTCGACACCGAGCGGAATCTGCGCCCCATCGTCGAGTACCTGCCGACTGGGGCGATGGACTTCGACCTGCGCCACCTCGCCGACGCACGGATCACCACGCCGAGCCAGACACGCCCGAACGCGCCCATCAAGCGCCTGCTGGACCTGATCGCCGACGCCGACGAGGTGCGGGCCTTCTCACATGCGTTCAACGAACAGAGCCTCACTGCCGTCCAGGAACGGACTGGCGCGGGCGAGCAGACCTTCCAGGGCGTCTTCTCGCGGTCGGCGATCAAGGCGCTGGCCGAGGACTCGATCCTCCGGGAGCGCCTGCTGGCACTGCTCTCGGCCGACGGCGTCGAGATCCGGATCTGTGATGCCGAGATTCCGCTGGCGGTGACCGTCGTCGACGATATCGTCTACCTGCTCGTGCGTGACGACGACGGCATCCTGCAGGCTTCGATAGACACTGACGAGCAGGCGGTGCGTGACTGGGCCGACGCGACCTTCGAGCGTCACTGGGACGCGGCCACACCGCTCTGTAGAGGCGACTTCTCGGGCTGATCGGCTGTGGCTGCCGGTCAGCCGACGACGACCACGGCGTTCTCTGTCTCGATCATTTCGGCGTCGCCCGAATAGGTGCGGGCCTCCTCGATGTCGAACATCTCGGCGTCGAGTTCGAGGCCGGCGACGTGGAGTTCGCCGTCTTCGATATCGTACTCGTCACTCGCAATGCCGGCCTCGATGTCGCCGACCTGGTTGCCGTACTCCGGGCCGACGAGGGAGTAATCCAGGTCGATGTCGCTGATCTCGGTCGTGATCTCGGGTGCGTCGTCGAGCAGTTCGAGGTCGGCCACGTGCATCGCCTCGGCGACGGCGTCTGCCAGTCCCGCGACGTGACCGTACACCTGCACGCGGTCGAGGTCGGCGTTCAGGGGCAAGCCGTTGTCGGTCTTGTAGCGGCGCAGTGCCGAGATGACTTCCATCGCGGTCTCGCCGGCCGCCAGGTCGGCGTCGTAGCCGCCCTCGACCGGCCAGTCGGTCGTGTGGATCGACCCGTCGGCGTCGTACTGGCGCGACCACAGTTCCTCCGTAATGTGTGGGAGAAACGGGGCGAACAGCTTCAGGAACGTGCGGTGAGCGCGGGTGAGCGCGTACACCGTCGAGGGGTCACCGCCATCGGAGAGGCGCTGTTTCGCAATCTCCAGGTAGTCGTCACAGAACGTATTCCAGAAGAACGAGCGCAGTTCGTTGCGTGCCTTCGAGAACTCGTAGTCCTGAAACCGCTCGGTGATCGAGGCGACGTTCGCGTCGAGTTCCGCCAGGAACCATTCGTCGATAGCCGCGAGGGCCTCCTCGTCGACCGCATCGACCGTCTCGGGGGCGGGAGTCAACTGGTCGACCAGTCGCGAGGCGTTCCAGAGTTTCTGGAGGAGGCGCTCGCCCGCTTCGAGGTCGCCTTCCTTGTACGGGAAGTCGTCGCCGATGGAGGTGCCGGCGGCCCAGTAGCGGGTCGCGTCGACCGGAAACGCTTCGAGCACGTCGCTCGGTGGGATGACGTTGCCCTTGGACTTGGACATCGCCTCGCGGTTCTCGTCCAGCACCATCCCGTTGATCATCACGTTGTCGAAGGGCACCTCGCCGGTGTGCTCGTAGCACTTGACGACGGTGTGGAACAGCCAGAAGGAGATGATGTCGTGGCCCTGCGGGCGCAGGTCGAAGGGGTAGAGTTCGGGGTTGTCCATGGTGAATTCCCCGGCGTCGGCATCCCAGTCCCAGCCAGCGTTGATCAGCGGCGTCAGTGAGGAGGTCGCCCACGTGTCGAACACGTCCTCTTCGGAGCGGAACTCGTCGTGGCCACACGCCGGACAGGCGTCGACCGGCGGGTCGTCCGAGAGCGGGTCGACCGGCAGGTCCGCCTTCTCGGCGAAGACCGGTTCGCCGCAGTCCTCGCAGTACCAGACCGGGATCGGGATGCCCGAGTCGCGCTGGCGAGAGATACACCAGTCCCACTCCAGACCCTCGATCCAGTGCTCGTAGCGCGTGAACATCTTCTCCGGGAACCACTCCATCTCTCGGCCGGCCTGGAGGTACTCGTCGGTCTTGTCGAGCATCTCGACGTACCACTGCTCAGTGACGAGGTACTCGACCTCTTTCTCGCAGCGCTCGTGGACCTGGACGGTGTGCTCGTGGTCGCGGCTCTCGATGAGGTACCCCTCGTCGTCGAGGTCCTCGATGATGGCCTCGCGAGCCTCGTGGGTGCTGAGTCCCTCGTAGTCGTCAGCCACGTCGGTCATCGTCCCGGACTCGTCGATGGCGATGCGCAGCGGCAGGTCGTGGGCCTGGTACCACTCGATGTCGGTCTGGTCGCCGAAGGTACAGGACATGACGATCCCGCTGCCGGTCTCCATGTCGACTCGGTCGTCCTCGATGATCGGCACGTCCTGGCCGAAGAGTGGCACTTCGGCGGTCCCGCCGACGAGGTGCTGGTTCGCGTCGTCGTCGGGATGGACGAAAATCGCGACACACGCCGGCAGCAGTTCCGGCCGGGTCGTCGAGATGGCCAGCGTCTCGCCCTCGTCGGCCGGCCCATCGGCGTCCTCGACCAGCGGGAACGCGATGTCGTTGAACGTGGTGTGCTTGTCGGCGTCTTCCTGCTCGACCTGCGAGATGGCCGTCTCGCAGTCGGGACACCAGATCGTCGGGGCGCGCTGGCGGTACTCCCGACCTTTCTCGTAGAGGTCGAGGAAGGATAGCTGTGAGATGCGCTGGACGTCCGACCCGATGGTCTTGTAGGTGTTGTCCCAGTCGACCGAGATCGCGAGTGACTGCACGTCGTCGGTGAACTCGGCCTCGTAGTCGGCACACACGTCCCGGCACTTCTCCTGGAACTCGCGGCGCTCGTAGTCCTGGTGGCGGATCCCCAGTTCCCGCTCGGTCAGGCGCTCGCTGGCGATACCGTTGTCGTCGTAGCCGAGGGGGAAGTAAACGGTGTCGTCGTACATCCGGTGGAAGCGCGCCACGAAATCCTGGAGCGTGAACTGGTAGAGGTGGCCCATGTGGAGGTTGCCCGAGACTGTCGGCGGCGGCGTGTCGATGGCGTAGCGGGTGTCGGAGTCGGGTCCCTCGTAGGCGTAGGTCTTTGCCTCGACCCAGTGGTCCTGCCACCGGGGTTCGACGGCGTCGGGGTCGTACTCCCCCTCGATTCCTGCGGTCTGGTCTGCTGGCGATTCGTCCTGTGTGTTCTGTGTATCACTCATAGGTCGTCCTGAACTGCGCAGTTGTTGTCGAAACCGGTGCAATCGTCGAGCGGAGTAGTGTTAGTGGGGCAAAGAGGCCCCTACTACGGAGGCGAGAACCAGCGGCGTGGATGCTCGACGCGTCATCTACTCACGAATTGGCCAGAGGGGGGATTAATGATGTCGGTTTTCGATGCCTGGCAGCTGTCCCCCTTGGCTCTGCTCAGGGCAGTTCGAGTTCCCGATCCTCGTGGGCACAGACCCATAACTGGCCGATTCGCGAAAGTCGGGTCCGGTAGGACTTGCCGTGTTCCTCCTGTTCGATGTAGCCTTTCCCGCCGGGGCCGAGTCGGTCGACGTTGTAGATCACCTTCGACCGGAAACTGTCGGTGTACTCCTCGCCGAGTTCTCGGGCGAGTGACTGTGCGAGTTCCGAGACGGACTCGAACTCGCCGTGTTCACCCAGGGTAAAGAGGATCACTTCTTCGAACGGTTTGACGTTCGAGAAGGAGGCGACGGGCAGTTCGACCACGTGACTGCCGTTGATCTCTTTGGCACCAATGGTCGTCCCACGCTCGTCGAACTCTGCGAGCAGGTCCCGTGCGCTGTCGAGTCGCTCTTCGACGCGCCGGCCGAGTGCTCCGCCGACCTCTGCTTTGAGGTCTTCCAGCAGTTCGTTCTGTTTTCGCAGTTCCTCGGCCAGTTCCGTTTCGAGGTACTTCTCGGGGACGGTGTAGTAGGTGTGGATGCGGTCGCGGTCGCCCTCGCGCTCGACCATGATCGAGTGTGACGCAGTCGCGAAGGCAAAGGAGACGGTGCGGGGCATCGCGGAGATGTTGACCCAGACCTCGCTGCCCTCGTCGAGTTCGGCGTTGATCAACTCGAACGCCTGCTCGAAGGCCGCGTCGTAGTCGTACACGTCCTCGATGACGAACCGCTCGGTGGTGGCCCCCAGTAGATTCTGGTAGTCTTTTTCCAGTTTCTCCGCGAGGTTCTGGGAGTACTCGACGTTGGCTTCGCTCCCCACTGCCCCCTCCAGCAGGATGACGTGATCCACGTCGAGTTGCTCGCGCACCAGCGGCGCGATCAACCGGTCGTA
>PXRO01000024.1:2350-10043 GCA_003021685.1 Halobacteriales archaeon QS_4_62_28 | reverse complement strand
AGCGGCGGTCGGTCCCTCCCGGGCGTTCGCAAGAGCGGCGCTCTTGCGCAGCCCATCAGAAATCTCCGATTTCTGAGGACGACGAAAGCACCGCAGCCGGAGGCGAGGAGCGTGGTTCGAAAGACCGGAGGTCTTTCGTCATCACGAGAGAGCTGCGCTCTCTGGGACGACAGCGAGCCCCGGAGCGGTCGAGTGGGCGGTCGGTGGAACCGACCGCCTTCTCCGCGGCGACAACTGCCGCCGCGCAAAGCGAGGGCTTTCGGTGCTTTGTAAGCGTTTCTCTCAATCTCCTATTTGAACACTGCCGGCCGAGACCGCCCTGAATACTGGTTGTTCTCGAGGTTCGGACACGCACGGCCGTCCTCACTGGCCGAGAACAACCAGTATATATATTCCCTCCAACCCAACCACCATCTAATGCTTTCGGGAGTGAACGTCGCACTCGGCGTGACAGGCTCGATTGGGGCGGTCAAGACCGTTGAACTCGCACACGAACTCCGTCGGCGTGGTGCACGCGTCAGGGCTGTCGTGACCGACAGCGCGACCGGCATTATCCATCCGTGGGCGGTGGAGTTCGCGACCGATAACGAGGTCATCACGGAGTTGACCGGAGCCGTCGAACACGTCGAACTGTGTGGCGTCGACGGGTGGGCCGACGTGTTACTCGTTGCACCGGCAACGGCGAACACAGTCGGCAAGATCGCGTCGGCAATCGACGACTCACCGGTGACGACGTGTGCAACGACGGCGCTGGGTGCAGACGTGCCAGTCGTCGTCGCGCCGGCGATGCACGAACCGATGTACGACCACCCCGGTGTGCTCGACGCCATCGACCGGGTCGAGTCCTGGGGTGTAGATTTCGTCGATCCGAGAGTCGAGGAAGGGAAAGCCAAAATCGCGAGCGAGGAGGCGATCATCACAGCGACCGCTCGCAGTGCAAGCGCCACTCTACTGGGGGACAACCACGTCGTCGTCACCAGCGGTGCGACGACCGAATCTGTCGATCCGATCCGCACGCTCTCGAACCGTGCGTCGGGTCGCACCGGTCGTGCCGTCGCTCGCGCCTGCTACGTCGCTGGTGCTGACGTGACGCTGGTCCACGACGGTCCCGACGTTCCCTATGCCGACGTTCGCGCCGTCGAATCTGCCGCCGAGATGACCGCCGAGACTGTCGCGGCCTGTGAGGACGCCGACGCCCTGCTCTCCGCGGCAGCGATCTCGGATTACACCGTCGAGGAACGGCCCGAAAAGATCACGTCTGGACAGTCGTCACTCACGGTGGAACTGACGCCGACGCCGAAACTGGTCGACACCGTTCGCGAGGACCGTCCTGATCTTCCCATCGTCGGATTCAAAGCCGAGACTGGCGTCGACGACGGGACGCTGATTTCGCGCGCACGCGAGACGATGGAAAGAGTCGATATGGCGTTCGCGGTCGCCAACGATGCCGGCGTGATGGGTGGTGACCAGACGCGTGCATTACTGGTCGAGAGCGACGACGTACAGACGTACGAGGGTGACAAGCGGGGGCTCGGGCAACGGATTGCCACGCTACTGGCCGACCGACTTGATTGAGGAGTGGTAAAGACGTCCGACAGTCACTATCAATCGTCGCCGGTCTCGACCTGGTCGGGCCAGACCGTCGCATCGCCGAAGAAGGGCACGCCCATCTTTTGGGCCGCTCGTGATATCATGTGCGCACCAGTCGGTGCCGTCGCAAACAGGAAGAGGATGCCGACCAGCGCGGTCAACCCCGCACCGTGTGGGCCGTAGTACACCGTGACCGCGAGGAACAGTGATGCTGCTCCGAGCGTCGTTGCCTTGCTCGTGGCGTGCATTCGGTTGTACACGTCGGGAAACCGTATCAGACCGACCGTTCCGATCAGCAAAAAGAAGCTTCCGACGACGACGAGTCCAGTGACGACGACCGCCTGTAGCGTACCGAGTGTGGTCATGGTTCGATAATATCTCCTTCTGTCACGAAGCGCGCGACTGCAATCGTGCTGATGAAGCCGATGATAGTCAACACGAGACTCACTGTGATGAACAGTCCTGTGTCGGTCACGAGCGCGTAGAGGATCGCGATAGCAACGACGTTCGTCCCGATTGTATCCAGTGCAACGACCCGGTCTGGCGTCGTCGGTCCCTTGATGACTCGATAGCCAGCCAGGAGTGTGACACTACAGGCCAAGACGAGCCCGGCGTTGAGCGCCAGTTCGAGGAACCAAAGCGTTTCACTCGCCATCTCGCTTCCCTCCGTCGAACGCGTGATCTTTCGGTGGATGTGGCACCTTCGAGGACGGTCCACGCTCCTCGTCGAAGATCCGCAATGCGTAGTCTTCCCACGCCCGGATCGGTGCGACGATTGCCTCCCTGTTCGCGCCCGCGATGGCGTGGACGTACAGCGAGTTACGCTCGTCGTCGTAGTCCATCGACAGCGTCCCTGGCGTGAGTGTAATCGAGTTCGCTATCGTCGTGATCGCTAGATCCGACTCGACGCGTAGGGGTAATTCGATGACTCGCGGTTCGATTGGCATCGACGGTGCGAGGACTCGGTACGCCACGTTGATGTTCGCCTTGATCAACTCCGTGCCAAACAGTACGAGGTAGGCGGCGATGTACGGAACCGCACGAAACACCGCGATGACAGGGACCGTCTCCGTGTAGAACCGCCGGGTGAAAAACGCCAGTGGAACGCCGACGAAGAGACCGATAATGAACTCGCCGACGATCACCCGCGGTTCGAGGGCGACGCCACGGACGAACAGCCACAGGACTGCGAGACTGAGGCCAATCGTTGGCCACCGCTTCATGCTTCTCCCCCCAGGACGGCGTCGATGTAACCGCTTCGATCCAGTGCGGCGTCTGCGCCGGCTTCTGCCGTCGTGTACACTGGTTCGAAGCCGACACCGAGTGCGACGATCAGCACTGCCAGTACGACCACCACGCCAAGCAACACCGGCGAGAGCCTGACGTTCGCGATCAACTCGGAGGGTTCGCCCCAGAAGCCGCGGTTCCACGCCCGCGACATGTAGGCAATCGTCAGGATGGCACCGACCAGTGCAACGGCGAGTGCCAGCCAGGCTTCGGTCGCGCCCGCCGCCATTGCCCGGCCGGCCGTATCGAACACGAGTAGCTTTCCGAAAAACCCCGTCAACGGCGGAATGCCGACGAGTGCGAGCGCACCGACGAAGAAGGACCCCGATGTCAGTGGCTGTGCACGGCTCAGCCCACCGAGGTCTGCGAGCTTGACTGATCCGAGACCCTCGTGGAGGCTTCCACTGAGCATGAACAGCAACGACTTCGCCAGCGCGTGGTTGAGTGAGTACACCAGTGCGGCCACGATGCCGAGTGCGCGAATGGCCGGATCAGAGACAGTCGCCGCGACAGCCAGCGGGAGGATGATGAACCCGACCTGTCCAATCGAGGAGTAGGCGAACACGCCGTCGAGGTCCGGCCGACTCACTGCGGCGACGCCACCGACCAGTATGGAGGCCGTCGCCAGCACGAACAGGATCGGACCGAAGAAGCCGAGAAATCCCGTCCCGGAGAATCCGGGGAGCGCTATCGCCTGTGGGAGCGTCCCGGCCGCAAAGACGGTGAAGTACAGGCGGATGATCGCGTACACACCGACCTTCTTCGTCACACCGGCGAGCATGGCCGTTGCGGGTGCCGGTGCCGCCTTGTAGGCCGATGGCACCCAGAACTGGAAGGGAACGATCCCGGCTTTCAGTGCGAACACGGCGAGCAGGAGGGCTGCGAGTCCGAGCACGGGCGTCGGATCGCCGATTGCAGCGCCCTCCGATCCAGCATTCGCCAGTCGCATCGAGATGTCGGCCATGTTGAGCGTGCCTGTCGTGCTGTAGAGACCGCCAATCGCCAGCAGCATGACCGCGGAACCAATGAGGTTCAGTGCCGTGTACTTCAGTGCGGCATCGGTCTGCTCGCTGCCGCCGGTGAACACGACCAGTACGTACGACGGCATCAACATCACCTCGAACCAGACGAAGAGGTTGAAGATATCACCAGTCAGGAACGATCCGGAGATACCGACCAGCATGAAGTGAAACAGTGGATGGTACGAGACTGACTGGCCGATTTCGTTGATGAAGCGGGTCGAGAACACGATCGCTGCGAGCGAGACGATGGCAGCGATACCGAGCATGAACACCGAGAGCGAATCCGCGACCAGCGTGATGCCGTAGGGTGCCTGCCAGCCCGACAGCTGATAGGCGAGGACCGTGTCCGGGACGACACGTAATCCGAGGACGGCAACAGCACCTGCATAGCAGACTGCTCCAAGCACGCTGACAGCGCGCTGTACCCGCGGTGCGAACCTGATCCCGAGCGTGAGGATTGCCGTTCCGAGTGCGATCAGCATCGGTGCGACGACGACGCTCATCCGCGCACCTCCGTGAGATCGATTGTCTCGTTGGTCTGGTAGACTCGATAGGAGAGTCCCAGTGCGAAGGCCGTGGTCCCGAAGCCGATGACAATCGCCGTCAGGACGAGTGCCTGAACTAGCGGGTCGGTCACCTCGGTCCCCTGGCCACCGTGCCCGCTGATGATCGGTACACCGCCAGTCAGTCCGCCCATCGTCACCAGGTAGACGTTTGCCGTCTGAGACATGATCGTCAGCCCCCAGACGACCCGGACGAGGTCCTTGCGCAACACGAGGAAGGTTCCGAGCGCGAACAGGAGACCGAGGACGACCGCAAGGACGAACTGGGTCATTCTGCTCCCACCACTGCGAGAATCGTCAGGAGTGCGCCGACGACGACGGCGTACACGCCGAGGTCGAACGCCAGCGCACTGGCGACCTCGAACTCCCCGTACACCGGGACGTGTTCGAAGAACCAGACTGCCTGGGTGAGAAACGCGTCACCGAACAGGATCGCGACTGCGCCGCCCCCTGCTGCGAGTGCGAGGCCAGTCGTGACGAGCGAGCCGTATTCACGGGTAATTCCCGCTTCGTCGGTGAATGGGACCGACGGCGGGCGACCGAGCAGTTCTTGCTCCAGGTGATCGAGTCCGTAGATGACGTACACGAGACCGACGGCCGCTGCCGTCAGCGTGCCGGCGATAAACCCGCCACCCGGGAGGTTGTGTCCCTGCAACAGCAGCGCAATCGCCGTCACGACGATAATCGGGAAGACGACGCGCGCGACGGTTCGTGCGATAACGGTCGTATCGTGGTCTGTCGTCACTAAATCTCACCTCGTTGTTGCATCGCGATCAGGGTCACGATAGACAGTGCAGCCATCGCGACGACGCTGATTTCGCCCAGCGTGTCGAACGCCCTGAAATCCACCAGGATGACGTTGACGATGTTGTGGCCACCGCCCGAATCAATGATGAAACTCCCGTGTTCGGGCGGCGGTGGCGCGCGCTCGATGAAGAACGATTTGAGACTGTGGTCGAGATACGACGGGACGCCCGGCGTCCTGGCCGTCGAGAGCAGCACGGTCACCATGACCGTTGTCCCGACGGCGAGCGATGCGGCACCGTCGCGCACTAACATCCAGCGCTTCGATCCGCCGTAGAACGCCGGCAGTTTGTCAATCACCAGCAGGAAGATGACGAGGACGAGCGTCTCGATGACGAGCTGGGTCAGCGCGAGATCCGGTGCGTCTGCCAGGATGTAGAAGATGGCGACCATGAACCCCAGGATCGAGAGTGTGAGCACACCCGCGACGTGGGACGGGGCACCGGTCACCGCCGCCGCGCCGATAATCGCGACCACCAGCACGATCCCGAGCGGAATCGTGACCGTGAGTCCGCTGAACGTCGGTATCGAGACCGTCGCCGCCACGTAGCCTGCCAGCGCGAGGGCGCTCGTCCCACCGAGGAACCAGAGCGCGTACGTACGCAAGAGACCGTTGTGAATCTGCGGTCCGATCTCGTTCGTGTCCATCAGGGCCGTTGCCCCGTTGTAATACCAGTTTGGTCGGAGCGGCCCGAGGTCGCGCACCGCGCGCAACCCATCTCGAATGCCGTCGTAGAACGGGTACGCAACGGCACCGACGGCGACCGTCACACCGCTCATCAGCACAGGCGGCGAGAGCGTCGTCGGAATGTGGTAGGAAAAGTGCGCTTCCTCGCCCGCCGGGAGGCTGCTCTCGACGATCCGTCCGACGAACTCCTCGATTGGGAGATGGAACCCTGCCGTCGCCGTAATGCCGCCGAGGCCGACGATTCCGGCACCGACGGCAAGCAACAGCGGCGGGCCGCGCATCGACCACGGTGGCTCGTGGACGTGGCCGAGTTCCTCGGGTTTCTCGCCGAAAAACAGCATCAGGAAACGGATCGAATACAGGAACGTGAAGATACTCCCGAACACCGCGACGACCGGCAAGAGCCACCAGAGGCCACCGTCGTGGGCCGCGAGTTCGTACGTCGCATCGAAGAGGAACTCCTTGGAGTAAAAGCCGTTGAACGGCGGGACGCCGGCCATCCCGAGTGCGGCGACGACGGTGATCCCGGCCGTCAGCGGGAGGTCGTCGCTCAGGCCGCCCAGTTCCTCGATTGCCCGCGTTCCCGCTTCGTGGGCGATGATCCCGGCGACGAGAAACAGTGTCGCTTTGAACAGCGCGTGATTGAGAACGTGAAAAGCACCGGTTTCGGCCCCCAGCAAGCCGATGTGGGCGTCTGCACTGCTGGCGATGCCGTATCCGGCGACGATCAACCCGAGGTGTGAGGCCGTCGAATAGGCAAGCAGTTCTTTGATGTCACTGGCAGTGACCGCCAGCATCGCAGTGATCGTCATCGTCACGAGTCCGAGCAGTGCAAAGAGCAACACCCACTCGTCGGTCACCAGAAGCGGTCGCATCCGCCCGACGAGATAGACACCGGCCTTGACCATCGTCGCCGAGTGGAGAAAGGCAGAGACGGGCGTCGGCGCTTCCATCGCGTCGGGCAACCAGATGTGCAGGGGAACCTGTGCCGATTTGGCGGCGGCACCGATTCCGATCAGGAGCAAGACGGGGACGAGCAGTCCCTGCTCACGGAGCGCGGTCTGCATCGCGTCGGCGCTGGCGAGCATCGATCCCTCGCCGGCCAGTCGAAAGGCCGATTCGACGCTTGCAACGTCGAGTGCGACCCAGTGGAGCAGGAGAAAGCCGATCAGCATGAACAGCCCGCCCGAGACAGTGACGAACATCGACTTCCGGGCTGCGTACTGTCCCGACTCGTCCCGGTAGTGACCGATCAGAATAAAGGACGCGACGGAGGTGAGTTCCCAGAACACGAAGAGTGCGATCAGGTCGGCGGCGAAGGCGATCCCGAGCATCGCGCCCATGAACGCGAGCAACGTCGCGTAGTAGCGGGGCTTGCCCGGTTCGTTGTGCATGTAGCCACCCGAGTACGTAAAGATGAGAACGCCGACGCCACTGGCCAGGAACCCGATCAGGAGCGCCAGTCCGTCGACGTACAGCGAGAGCGAAACGTCCAATGCGGGGATCCACCGGACGGAAATCGCCCCTTCGGCCCCGAACTGTGTCGCGATGAGCGCGAAACACGCGGCCGCAACCGCGGCGGCGAAATATGCGGTTCGTTCACCAATGACGCGGTACAGGAGCGGGACAGCTGCCGCCCCGAGAAAGGGTAGCGCGACCACGGCCAGTATGATCCCCGCTGTCGGTTGCACACCCACACCTGTGGAGGTCCAGACCTTAATGCTTCTCAAAGCGCCCGA
>PXRO01000024.1:0-2328 GCA_003021685.1 Halobacteriales archaeon QS_4_62_28 | reverse complement strand
GAGCGCTTCAACCCTGGCCTAATTTTATCCTTTGATACTGGCGTAGGAGTCTTTATCTATCAGTCTCAGTAACGCTTGGGCAACCGCGTGACACACAGACGGTGTCCCACCGGTCGGGACAGATCACTGTGCCCGTCGCGCGATAGATGGAAAAAACATGCAAGTGAAAGAACTTCTCAACGACGACGACGCAGTGAGTCCAGTGATTGGCGTCATCCTAATGGTCGCCATCACTGTGATCCTCGCGGCCGTGATCGCAACGTTCGTCCTCGGTCTCGGTGAACAGGTTAGTAGTACTGCTCCGCAAGCCAGCTTCGGATTCGACTACGAGGATGGTGTCGGGGGTCTGGACGGTGAGCTGACCGCCACACACAACGGCGGTGCAACCATCGACGCAAACGAGCTGTTTATTCGGGGTTCTTCAGGCACCAATGGTGCTTGGTCTGATATAGGATCATACGGTACCTCGTCAGAGATCAAGGCCGGAAGTGACCTCACTGTCGAAGTCAACAGTGACGACACGGTCCGCGTGACCTACGAACCGTCCGACGGCGGCGACACTGCGACGCTCGGCAAGTGGACGGGACCCGACGCCTAATTGACTCATCTTTTGGCTTTTTATTTCCCACGACGAGACCAGTCTGTCGTGACTCTTCTCAGTAGCTATTACAGACGACTCCCGCGTTAAATTCACGCTGCGTGTCGCCACTGTTGATTTCGACGGCGTAGCCCGCTTGAACCGCTCCCGGTACTGGTACGAATGACAGAATACAGACACACCGCTGCGATTATATAGTATCCCGACCGATGCGGTGACGTGCGAGGAATGGTCGTGACGAAGTTCCGGACGCCCAGCGGAGTTCGCCGACGATGAGCAAGACAGATACTGCCACTACTGTCACGGGCACGCGCGACGACCTCTCGAAAGGCGAGATCTTCGAAGTCCTCCAGAACAAGCGCCGTCGGTACGTCATCCAGTATCTTCGTCGTCACGGCGGCCCGGTCGACCTCGGCGAGTTAGCCACCTACGTCGCGTCCTGGGAGTACGACACCGCGCGTGATGACATCTCGAAGACCCAGCGCAAGCGCGTGTACACGACACTCCAGCAGACCCACCTCCCGAAGATGGACAAGGCCGGTATCGTCGCCTACGATTCCGACGACGGGATCATCGAGACGACGCCCCAGACCGAAGACCTGACCGTGTACCTCGAAATCGTCCCGGGGAGTGAGTTCCCCTGGCGGGAGTTCTACCTCTCCTTTGGCGCGGTGAGCCTCGCAATCGTCGCGACATTGTGGGCGAACCTCTACCCGTTCACACTCGTCTCCCCGCTCGTGTGGGCGACGCTTTTTGCGGTGATCCTGTCGCTTGCGGCGGGCTATCACACCCTCTCGGGCCGAGCAATGACGCTCTCGGAATACGAGGGACCGCCGTTCGAAGACGAGGAGTGATCCAATTACAGAACTGTGAAAGTGATCCAGTTACAGAACTGTGATAACGTCATACGCGAGTGGTGCGTGCCCGTAACAAACTGTTATCTATTCTGAATATCGCTGAAACCTTCGAAAACAGCAATCCAAGTCCTCCTTGAAGGTTCTCAGTCCTGGGCTGAACCGGTAAAACGTAGACGGGGTATAAGTGGACCCGGTATAGTCCACTTGTATAGCACACCACTGCGAGCAGGGGCGGCAGGGGGGCCGTCCTCCGCCACGCTGTGGAACGGGTGTGCGACGAGACAACCATGGACTTGAAACAACTCTTCAACGACGACGACGCGGTATCGCCTGTCATCGGTGTCATCCTGATGGTCGCCATCACGGTGATCCTGGCAGCCGTCATCGCGTCGTTCGTCCTCGGACTCGGGGATCAGGCATCGCAGACGACACCAACAGCGAGTTTCGGCTTTGATTACGATTCAGATAATGGTTACGTCGTCGTCTCTCACGAAAGTGGTGCTTCGATTGACCACGACGCGCTGACCTTCCGCGGTGAGAAATTGGACGGCACTGCTCAAGCTGGTAGTAGTGGCGATTGGCCAGCAGCACAAGCAAGTGGCTCCAACAGCAAGGTGGTCGCCGGTGACACGGTGAATGTTGGGGTGTCTGGTGATGACTACGAAATCGACATCATCTACCAGGAACCCGGCAGTGACCAGTCCTCAACGCTCGCCTCGGACTCTGGTCCGTCCGCCTAATCCGCGATTCACTTCTCCGTTTTTTCGACCGGTAAGCGACAGCGCTGTCGGGCGAATCGATGGCATCACAGTGTTCAGAGAAGAGACCGAGAGAACAGCCTGCAAAGCACCGAAAGCCCTCGCGACGCTCGAC
>PXRO01000023.1:46814-101368 GCA_003021685.1 Halobacteriales archaeon QS_4_62_28 | reverse complement strand
TACTCGAAGTCCGTACACCGGGCCGTAGCAGGTGATTTCGACGCCACAATTACAGAACTGAAAAGCGGGTGTTACAGTAGCATTTGCAAGTCGTCACTCACCGGATAGCGCGCATGCGATCGAACGAGCAATCGGTTGCAAACGCTACGATGGTTTGTCACCAGCAGTGGCAAATATCACTGCTTCCCGGGAAGCAAGCGGGATTCGTCTGGTGGGCGTCAATCGGTCAACAGTCGGTCGGTGACTTCCTCTGGATCGAACCCTTCGAGGTCGTCGTATTCCTGGCCCGTCCCCAGGAAGAGAATCGGTTTCCCGGTGACGTGGGCAATCGAGATCGCCGCACCGCCCTGTGGGTCTGCGTCTGCCTTCGTCAGCACTGCGCCGTCGATCTCGGCGGCCTCGTCGAATTCGCGGGCGCGATTGACCGCGTCCTGGCCGGCGACGGCCTCATCGACGAATATGGTCATGTCCGGGTCGATCACGCGGTCGATCTTTTCGAGTTGAGCCATCAGATCGTCCGAGGTGTGGAGGCGGCCGGCCGTATCGCCAAGCACCACGTCCATGTCGTTCGCGTTGGCGTATTCGACGGCGTCGTAGATCACTGCTGCCGGGTCCGAACCCTGCTCGTGGGAGATCAGTGTCTGGCCGAGGTTGTCGGCGTGTTTCTGGAGTTGTTCGTTTGCACCAGCCCGGTAGGTGTCGCCGTTGGCAAGCACCGTCGAGCGTCCCTGGTTTTCGAGACGCTGGGAGAGTTTTGCGATGGTCGTCGTCTTCCCGACGCCATTGACGCCCGTGAAGATGATGACGACGGGCTTGTCGGCCTCGGCGATCCGTTGCTCGAAGTCGAACTGCCCGACACTAATCACGTCATACAGTGCCTCTCGAAGTGCATCACGGACAATGTTCCCCGTGCTGGAGAGACGACGGCGCGTCTCGCCAACGAGGGTCTGCTCGACGCCGTCGAGAATCTCGCCTGCGACGCCCATCTCGACGTCACTGGACAGTAGCGCCAGTTCGAGGTCGTCGAGGTGGTCCTGCAGGTCGTCCTCGTCGATGACCGACTTGCCTGCCGCCAGAATTTTCGCTTTCTCGCTCAACCCGCGGCCACTGCCGGACTCTGTATCCCTGGTCTTGGCGTCATCACTGTCGGCTGTGTCCGCTTCGACGGCGGTCGCATCATCGGCGTCGGCGGTTGCACTACCGTCGGCGGCCTGTTTGGCGGTCGCTGTGTCGTCGACAGGCTCCACAGAATCGTCCGCATCGGCAGGCACGTCCTGATCAAGTTCGTCCTCGTTGACGTCCTCTTCGACATCGGACGTGAACGAACCGAGCTTGTCTTTCAGTCCGTCGAACATCGGCTCCTTACTCGCTGTCCTGCTCTTGTTCCTGCTGCTGTTGCATCATCTGTTGCATCTGCTGCTGTTGCATCTGCTGGGCCTGCTGTTCCATCTGTTCTGCTTCGGCTTCCAGCTCGGAGATCTCGGACTGCAGGTCCTCGATCCGGTCGTCGATGGTGTCTTGCTTCGTTTCGAGACTGTCGATTGCACCGTCCTCGCCACGCTCTGCGGCGTAGCCGCCACCGAGCGAGACGATGACTTCGTCGATATCCTGCACTTCAGCGCGGAGGTACGCGTCCCCACCGAGGGGGACCTGCACCGTCGCTCCGCTCTCGAGGGTTTCGATGGCCTCGATTGCCTCGTCGATCTCGGTCTGCTCCGTGCGGAGGGATTCGATCTCCTCTTCGACGACTTCCTGTTCCTGACGGATCTGTTCGATCTCTTCCTGGATCTGCTGCATCTGGCCGCCACCGCCACCGCCGCCACCGCCCATCATTGTGCCACCTCACTGATTTCGACTTGTGTACGCGTGAGTCCGTGCTCCGAGCCGAAAGCGGCGTAGATCCGGTCGCGTGCGACGGTTTCGTTCGGTGCTTCGATAGTCTTCTCGAACGGCTGTTGGCCGTCGCGAGACTCGAATGCCCCCGTGACCGTAAATTTACTCATGCCTCTGGATGTGGGGGGGACAGGGAAGTATCTTCTCCTTCGGTTATACTGCCGGCTGTAACCTCGTGAAGATATTCGCAACCCCAGGTAGCGAAATCGTTCATGGACTTACAGCCGGTAGTATTAGCTCACAGTCGGTCGAGAGCGCTGGACAGCACGCAAAAACGACTGTCGGTTTCGAGAACGAAATCGAGAGAGTATGCCGGAACGCCCGGTCAGTCGACGTAGCCGAGTGCGTCTTCGATCCGACCGAGTTCCGGGCCGGTGGTGTCCGAACCGACGACGTAGCCGTGGGTGTTGGCCAGCAGGCCAGAACCGACCAGCGGGCCGCCGTAGTTGATCGTCCCGATGTCGGCAGGCACGTCGAGGAGTGCTTCGAGCGCGTCGAGTTCCGGATCGGTCGCTTTCGGGTGGCAGAGCACGCCCCGGTTCGTCGCGACAGCGGCGGTCCCGACGGTTTCGACGTCTGCCAGCGTTCCGCGTTCGACAGGAACGGCTAGCGCATCCTCGATGGCCCGGACGGCCTCGTCCGAGAGATCGGCGTGAACGTACGCACCGCTGTCGTTGCACAGCACGACGTTGCCAGCGGCGTTGATCCGCCCGGGCAACTCGTGGACCGGCCGGTCCACGGCGTCGGTGATCCGGTCGATCTCTCGGTCGCGTACGCGGCTGGAGACGAGCAGGCCGTTCTCGTTCCCGGTCGCGAGCGCGCCGACGGTCCCGGAGCCACCGACAGTCGTGGGGACGACGGGCACGTCGAGTGCCGCGCCCAGATCGTTCCGGAGCGACTGTTCGATGTCGGGGCGAACCAGCAGACAGTCGTCCGTCGTCCGTGCGAAGACACCGACGTACGACGAACCCGCGAATGCCGCGCGGAGCAAGATTTACTCTGCAGTCTCGGCTTCCACGACGCTCTCGCCCGCTTCGTCGAAGCGGGCGGCGCGAACGCGGATCTTGCTCGGCGGGTTCGAACGGCCCCGCTCCCAGATCGTCTCGTTGATCGAGGGGTCGAGTCGGACGGCGTCCTCGTCGACGCTGAAGTGCGTGGCCAGATGAGCTCGGATCAGCGACATCGCCTTGTCCGCCTTCTTGTGGTTCGCTTCGGCATCGGCGTCACGAAGCGGGACGGTGACGACCCGCTCTTCGAAATCGTTGGCACTCATTATTCGTCAGTGTCGTTCCGCCGCCAGTTGCGGCGCTTGTGGTTTCGCTGGACGTTGCGGTCGGTCTTGAGCATGACCCACGCGGGAATCCGGCTGTTCTGTTTGTCGAGCTTCGCCAGACGCTTTTTCTTGGCCTTGGATTTGTCGCTCATGATGTGGGTCTTTCCGCGGCGGAGCTTAAATGTGTGTTCTTTTCGCCCAACGTCGGGACAGGGCCACGAGCAGACTCGCCGTAGGCCAACCCCTCCCGAACGAGACCGAAGAGCGACGCGGCCAGCATGATACCCGACGCCACACCCCACAGTGCGACGTTCCACTGGCCGCGAACGTCTATTAGGAACTATTATTCATGCGAGTGTCTTCACGACCTAGTGGCAAACGTTTATACAGTAATTTCTTCAGTCGTTGTGTATGTCAATAGCGAAAGCCCCAAACAGAGGAAGCGCGTATGTTATCGAAGAGCCAGTCGCGACCGACGGCTCGTTGACGGTCCGGGACCCCGCAACCGACACGGTGTATCACGTCGTCGATTTCGCCGACCCACTCCTCGAAGAGAAACTCGCGAATCGTCCGGCCGGACGGAGCGTTCGACTGGAACTGACCCCCGCCGACCCGGAGGGACTGGACTGGGTCGTGACGCGACTGCTCCCCGGCGCGCCCCTCGCGCTCTGATCGGTCAGAGCGGAATCGAGGCGAGCGTCGAGTACTCCGGTCCCTCGTCGGTGAGTTCGCTTTCGGTCAGCCGAATCTCCTTGACGTGCATCTGACCGACCGTCGGGTCGCGCTCCCGGACGATTTCCTGGACCAGTTCCTTGCCGCCAGCGTGGTTCATGCGCGCAAGCGTGACGTGTGGTGTAAAGTCATGATCTTCGGCTTCGAAGCCCATTGCGGTCGTTCTGGCCTCGATGGCCTCGTGTAAGCGTATCAGTTCCTCGTTGCCCGCCTCGACGCCAAGCCAGACGACACTGATGTAGTCGAGGCTCGGGAAGACGCCGAGCCCCTCGAAAGTGACGGTACACGGCTCGACGCCGCTGTCCGTGACAGCCGCTTCGAGTTCACTGATCAGGTCGTCGATGCGGGCCTCGTCGGTATCGTCGAGAAACTTCAGCGTGAGGTGAGCCTGCGCCGGGTCGACGACGTTCAGGCCGCTGGCGTCGACCAGCAGGTCCTGTACGTCGGCGACGGCGTCGTCCAGTCCATCGAGGTCGACGCTGACGAACAGTCGTTTGCTCATACAGGATCGGTCGGTCGGCGGAGACTTGAGCGTTCCACCGCGGCCACCACACTGTTACGTAGCCCTTAACCTTCCCGGTCGCCAAGTTCGGTGTATGACTGATCGAGAGCCTGACGACCACGAGTTCTCGTCTGGCCAGGGCTTTGGCGACACGTACGAAGGGTTCGACATCGATCCGCCGGAACTGTCGGTCGATCCGGACAAGGTCGACCCCGTCGACTCCCGTGTCATCACGGACATGCTCGACGACGAGAACCTCGCCAGTGAGGAGGTCGACGCCGAGCAACTGCTCGACGTTGGTATCTCGTATGTCCACATCAACCGCCACGAACAGGCCGCAGAGACCTTCGAGCGGGTCGCCATGTTCACCGACGACGACCGCCTCGCACAGGAGGCCTGGACGAACAAGGGCGCGGCCCACGCCGAACTCGAAGAGTGGGACATGGCCATCGGCGCGTACAAGGAAGCGCTCGACGTCGATGGCGATTCGGAACACGCCGCCACAGCAGAGACGAACCTCGCGTACGCGTTGTGGGAGTCGGGCCGCACCGAGCAGGCACTGGAACACGCCGAACGGGCCGTCGAAATCGACGCTCGCTTCGCCGAAGCCTGGTACAATCGTGGCTTTTTCCTTCTGGAGCGAGGGCTGGCAGAGGACGCCGTCAACGCCTTCGACAACGCCACTCGGCTCGGCTTCCGGAACCCCGATATCCTGGAGGAGAAGGCCCGCGCCCTCGAAGAGATCGAGGAGTACGAACGGGCCGAGCGCCTGGCCGAAGAGGCCGAAGAACTGCGCGAGCAGGCCGAAGAAGACCTGATCGAATGATTCTCAACGAACGCGAGACCGACGAGGGACTCCTCGTTTCGGTGTGTGACACGGACGTTCTCGGAGAAACCTTCGAGAGCGAATCGGTCTCGCTGACGGTCGACGAGGGGTTCTACGACGGCGAGGAAGCCGACAAGCAGGCCGTCATCGACAGCCTCGCACGGTGTTCGGTCGCCAATCTCGTCGGCACCGACAGCGTCGCGCTCGCGGTCGAACACGGGTTCGTCGACGAGGAGAACGTCCTGGACATCGACGGTACCCGCCACGCGCAGTTGCTGTGGCTGTGACCGCTTCTCACGGCTGACCTCTGGGACTGCCGACGAGGAGACCGGGAATGGGCGTTCCGCCGCCGGCACAAATACGCTTTCCCGTCGCTACCGACAGGCACACGTCTAAATGGTTGTGGAGACAACATCTTCCCGTATGAACGGACGTAATATGAGGAGTCAGTCAGACGGCGATTCGGCTGCCGAACCGGGGCCAGGTGAGACAGGTGGTCAGTCGCGACTCGCGACACTGAGGCAGTACGCACGACGAGGGATCCACTCGGGTAGTGTGGCAGGCATCGCCGGTGGCGCGTTCACGCTTCGCGGATTCGGGGCCCTCAAGCGACGCGAGTGGGGACGTGGCGTCCTGTATCTCGCTGCCGGTGGACTCTCGCTCGCCGTTGCACGCGCCCAGTGGGCCAGCAGGACACCGTTCGAAGAGCAACCGGACAAGCAAACGACCGTCTCGACGTTTGCCGAATCCGATTCGGACCCCGACGCCGTCGATCAGACAATCGATATCGAGTCTCCGGGTGACACAGACGCCGAGACAGCGAGTGACACGGAGTCCGAAGCCGAATCGGACGACGCGAAATACGAGGCGGAAGCGGAATCCGGGACGGCGACCGACGCCGGGACGGCGACCGACGCCGGGACGGCGACCGACGCTGGATCCGAAACCGAAGCGACACCCGAAGACGAAACCTACGAGCGACTCGGCGAAGCCGCGTTCGACGAACACACGAACGAAGTACCGGCACCACAGCGGGCGTTCGACCAGGAATACATCGCTCTCGGGGGCGAGGTCACCTGGGGGATTCGCGAGGCTGACGGCCTCGTCTTCCTCTCACAGGACTACGACGCGATCACGGGCAGAACGGGAGTCCGTTACGTCGCGAGTAGCCAGGTCGACGATGATCGGGTCGTCACGGTGCCAGACACGATAACGAACCACTGGGACGAGGTTGCTGACAGCGGGGTTGGCGTCGCCAGCGGCGACGACGTCATCTTCGCCACGATGGACTCGGACGCGGATCACGTGCTGGCAGTCGTTCCAGCGGCGTGGAGCGACGACCTCGACTGGGAAGCGTGAGCATTCGGGACGGCAGCGCCCAAGACGCAGGTCTTGAAGTAGACGCCCGGACATCACACGGGCAATGTATTCGCGCGATCACGCGATTCTCTCGCTCGTCGTCGCCGTCGTCGGGACGTCCACGCTCGATCTGTCGATCAGTTGGCCGGTCGCAGTGGTCGTCGCGCTCCTCGCTGGCGTGGGAATCGACTTCGATCACTTCCTGATCGCACGCCTGACGACCGGCACGTGGCAGGCGCTCCGTCGGTGCCTGTCGAACCCGCGACTCGTTTTCTTCGATCAGGACGG
This sequence comes from Halobacteriales archaeon QS_4_62_28, assembly GCA_003021685.1. GTDB lineage: Archaea > Halobacteriota > Halobacteria > Halobacteriales > Haloarculaceae > Halomicrobium. The sequence continues at coordinate 94,495 of PXRO01000023.1, read as the reverse complement.
CATCTTCCAACCCGAATCGATCCGGCCACTCCAGCGACTCCTGAGCCACGTCGTTATCATCGCCGTCGTCGTGCTCACACTCGCGCTGGTCGATGTCGCACTCGCCGTGTTCGTCGCCGCGGTGCTGTACGTCCATCTGCTCGCTGACCTCGCCTGGGACAACTACCGGGAGTATCACCAGCACACCCGCAGTCGCACGAGTCCGTCGGACGGCGACGATTAGCCCGGGAGTCCAAAGAAAAGTTTTGGCGAACCGAAGGAAAGTTGCCCGTCGAGCCCCTTCCGTACTGTAATGGGACTGAGTGAAGCAGACGCGCTCGATGTCGACCGCATCCGCGGTGACTTTCCGATCCTCGAACGGGAGTTCGACGGCACGCCGCTGGTCTATCTCGACAACGCGGCTACGAGCCAGACGCCCGAGCAGGTCATCGACTGCATCAGCGACTACTACCGGACGTACAACGCGAACGTCCACCGGGGCCTCCACCAGTTGAGTCAGGAGGCCTCCATCGCCTACGAGGACGCCCACGACCGGGTCGCGGCGTTCATCGGGGCCAGTGGCGGGCGCAAGGAGGTCGTCTTCACGAAGAACACGACCGAGTCGATGAACACCGTTGCCTACGCCTGGGGGCTGGCGGAACTGGGGCCGGGCGACGAAGTCGTCCTCACCGAGATGGAACACCACGCTGCCCTGGTGACCTGGCAACAGATCGCAAAGAAGACCGGGGCCGAGGTGAAGTTCGTCCGGGTCGACGACGAGGGCTACCTCGACATGGACCACGCCCGGGAACTGATCACCGACGACACCGAGATGGTCAGCGTCGTCCACGTCTCGAACACGCTGGGAACGGTCAACCCCGTCTCGGAACTGACCGACATCGCCCACGACCACGACTCGCTCGTGTTCGTCGACGGCGCGCAGTCGGTACCACATATGCCGGTCGACGTGGAAGCAATCGACGCCGACTTCTTTGCCTTCTCGGGGCACAAGATGTGTGGCCCGACCGGCGTCGGCGTCCTCTATGGCAAAGAACGCCTCCTCGATGCGATGCAACCGTACCTCTACGGTGGCATGATGATCGAGAAAGTCGGGTTCGAGGACTCGACGTGGCACGAACTCCCCTGGAAGTTCGAGGCCGGCACGCCCGTCATCAGTGAAGGCATCGCGCTGGCCGAGGCCTGTGACTACCTCGACGACATCGGGATGGAACGGGTCGAACGCCACGGCGAGCAACTGGCCGCCTACGCCTACGACCGACTGAGCGAGTTCGAGGACATCCGGATTCTCGGGCCGCCTGGCGACGACCGGGCCGCACTCGTCTCGTTCAACCTCGGCACCGTCCACGCACACGACGTCTCGGAGATTCTCAACGCCAACGGCGTCGCCGTTCGTGCCGGCGACCACTGCACCCAGCCGCTGCACGACAAACTCGGCGTCACCGCCTCCGCACGTGCCTCGTTCTACATTTACAACACGCGCGAGGAAGTCGACGAACTCGTCGAGGCGCTGGATCAGGCGAGAGAACTGTTTGCCTAGCGAGACGCACGGCAGCAGCCGATACGTTCGACCGGTGTGACGATGCTGCTGGCTGGTGGCGTTCGTTCGCGACGAAGGCCCACTCGTCGCGGCCCACGAGGTCGGTACCGTTCGAGTAACTCAGTTGGTTGTACAGCCCCCTGTAGTTCATAACGCTGTCGTACTGGGCCGTCGAGTATCGCTTTTCGTCAATACCGTCTGTCGAGGCATCGAGGCCGAAGGCGTGGCCGAGTTCGTGCATGAACAGCGACGCGGTCAGCAGCGGGCGGTCGAAGGTCTCCATAACGACGACACCGGGTCGGCCGCCACCGACGTAGCGTGGGTCGCCGTCGTAGGCAGCGTCGTCGGTCAGAAGCACGTAGTAGTAGCCGCTTTCGCGGGCGTCGAAGGTCGAGTCACGGTAGTCGTAGATGTCGTTTCGCGTCCCCGGCCGGTTCCGCGAGTAGATCGTCCCGTTGCCGACCAGACCGTGGTCGTCGACCAGTACGTGCACGTCGATCCCCTGTTCGCCGTCGGGGTTGTCGACCGGCGCGTCGGCAAACGCCTGCTGGATGCGAACGATCACTGAGAGGTTCAACTGCTCGTCACCAGTGGCGTCGACTTCGACGTAGATGTCGTGGTGCAACGGATCGGCCTTCGGGTAGCGTTCGGTCGCGTCGACCTCCGGTCCGTCAGGAATACCGTCACCGTCGGTGTCGGCGTCCTGCGGATCGGTGCCGGCGATCCGTTCGGCGGTGTCGTTGAGGCCGTCGCTGTCGTCGTCGGAGCCGTTTCCGGTTCGGACGGCAACGGGCGAGACGTGATCCGAAACCAGTTTCGGGACGCGCTGTCCGTCGGTGGCGACCGTCTCGCTCAGGGCTGACAGTGGTGTGTCGCCGAGTGTCGCGCCGCCGGCCGGCGTGTCGTCCTCGTCGCTATCGACGGTCGCGACGAGAGCGCCACTGGACGCCGCCGCGACGACGAGAAAGGCCACGAGGACAGCCCCGAAACTGCGCCCCAGATCGGTCAGTCCGAGTCTCCTACTGGGGCGTAGCTGGCAAGTTGTATTACCGCGACACATCAGTGTCAGTTGTAAAGCTAGCAGTGTATCTACCCCATTCTCTAACCATCCTGCTACAACAGCCTATTGCACCCCTCATATCCCGGATAACCGACTCTTTTTCTCGGTATTATAACTGGCGAGTCGTTATCAGAATTAGTAGTGAACGCGTACGTGACGGGAAGGAAACCGGCTGACTCGGCAGGCTACCGACCGTTCTGGACAGCGCCGTGCCGGTCGCTGGCCTGTCGACGTAGCTCACCCTCTTCTTCCTCGCCGCCGCCCTCTTCGCCGCCACCGCCGCCTTCTTCGCCGCCACCGCCACCTTCTTCTCCGCCACCACCTTCTTCCTCGCCGCCCTCTCCACCGTCCTCACCGGGGCCGCTACAGCCAGCAAGTCCGACGCCGAGCAGACACACGCTGGTTCTCCGAAGGAACGTTCGACGGTCGGGACCGCCACTGGAATGTTGCATGGTTGATGAGTCTGCGGCCTCCCTTGTCAAAATTGTCACTCACACTGACCCCTCACAGTCCGAACAGCCACTCACTTCGACTCGTCGAACACGTCCCCGGGGGTCAGCCGCGAGAGGCGCATCGCGTTGCCGGTGACGAGCGTCGTCATGCCGACATCACCCGCCAGAATGGCGAGGACGACCGAGACGTAGCCGAGCGGAATCCCCACAGCGAGGATGGCCTTGACCGCGAGTGAGCCCCAGATGTTCTGGCGGATGACGCCGTTGCCGGTGTGGGCCAGTTCGTACAGATAGGGGAGTTTCGAGAGGTCGTCGGCCAGCAACGCGATGTCGGCGGTCTCGATGGCCGTGTCGGTCCCGGCCGCTCCCATCGCGAGACCGAGGGTTGCGGTCGCCAGCGCGGGCGCGTCGTTGATCCCGTCGCCGACCATCGCCACGTCGCCGTACTCCTCGACCAGCGCGTCGACCCGTTCGACTTTCTCCTCGGGAAGCAGGCCGGCGTGGTACTCGTCGACGCCCACCGCCTCGGCGACGACGCGGGCGGTCCCTTCGTTGTCGCCGGTCAGCACGACCAGATGCTCGATACCCATCTCGTGGAGGCGGTCGAGCGTCGGGCGGGCGGCGGGCCGGATCTCGTCGGCGATAGCGATGACGCCTTCGAGTTCGTCCTCGGTCCCGACGAGGACGATGGTCTTGCCCTCGGCCTGCAGGCGCGGAATCGTCGCTTCGAGCAGGTCCAGGCAGTCCTCGCGGCCCGTACACATCGCTGTAGCGTCCTGCATGGCAACGCCGCCATCGGTCGTCAGGTGGACGTGGTCGAGGTCGAACCCGAGATCCGAAAACAGGCCCGGCTTGCCGGCGTAGTGTGGCGTGCCATCGAGGTCGGCACGAACCCCCTTGCCGGTGATGCTCTCGAAGTCCTCGACGGTGCGACCCTCGACGCCGCGGTCGTCGGCGTACTCGGTGATGGCCTCGCTGATCGGGTGCTCGCTCCGGGACTCGATCCCGCGCGCACAGCGCAGCACATCCTCCCGAGTGTTGCCGTTCAGCCCCACCACGTCGGTGACAGCCAGTTCGCCCCTGGTCAGCGTGCCGGTCTTGTCGAACGCGATGGCGTCGACCTCACCCATCGCTTCGAGGTAGTTCCCGCCCTTGATCAGGACGCCGTTGCGGGCCGCACTCGTGATCCCGGAGACGACCGTGACTGGCGTCGAGATGACGAAGGCACACGGACAGGCGATCACCAGCAGCGAGATGCCCCGGAGGAACCACACCGCCCATGGCTGGCCCAGCAGTGGCGGGACGGCGGCCGTCAGGAGCGCAGCGGCGACGACGATGGGCGTGTAGTAGTCGGCGAAGCGCTCGACGAACTGCTCGCGTTCGGTCTTGTTTGCCTGTGCGTCCTCGACCAGCTCGACGACCCGAGAGATAGTGTTGTCCTCGGCGCGAGCGGTCGTCTCGACTTCGAGATACCCCTGTTCGGTGATCGTTCCAGCGAACACTTCGTCGCCCGGTTGCTTGTCGACGGGGACGGACTCACCGGTGATCGGCGACTCGTCGACAGCGCTCGACCCGTCTCGGACGACCCCATCCATCGGAATCCGCTCGCCCGGCTGGACCAGCACCACTTCGCCAACGTCGATATCCTCGACGGGGACCTCGGCGGTATCGTCGCTCGCCTTCGAGGCACTGTGTGCCTCGCTCGCTGCGGTCTCCCGCCGGACCCGCGCAACGTCCGGCGAGAGGTCCATCAATTCCTCCAGCGAGGTGCGCGCCCGGTCGACGGAGTACCGCTCCAGCAGTTCGGCGACGTTGAACAGGAAGGCCAGCGACGCGGCCTCGATATAGAGGTGGACGCCCGGAACGGCAAGCGAGACGCCTGTCGCGCTGAGGATGGCCGCCGACATCAGGAAGTCGATGTCGAGATTCAGGTTCCGGGCGGAGTAGTAGCCGTTCCGGACGACGATTTCGCCGCCGGCGACGATACCGACCAGAAAGAGGAGGTCGCCCACCAGCAGCGTCCGGCCCGCGACAGGGAGAAGTTCGGGGTTCGTCCCGGGCAACCCGAAGTCGATGATTGCCCCCAACGCGAGAAAGAGTCCGCTGACGGCAGTCTTTTTCGCGCGCGGCGATCCCCAGACACTCGTCTCGTCGCCGGTTTCAGTGCCACTGTCGTCACTCTCGACGGCGTAACCCGCTCCCTCGACGGCAGCTACAATCGCTGCTTCGTCCGTCGCAGTTCCGTCGAAGGCGACATCGACAGTGCCGGTCGTCGGCCTGGTCTCGAACTGTTCGACCCCCTCGACGGCCGACAGCGCGTTCTCGACCTTGCCGGCACACGACGGACAGTCCATCTCTGGCACGTCGAACGACAGCAGATTGCCTGAGGCGTAGTCGTCGCCCTCGCCGGTGTTCCCGTCGTCAGGCAAATCAGTCATCGGACGAACCTATGTCACACCAGTTTATTAATCCAGCTGCTACAAAATCGGCTTTCGGTAACAACGCTTAACAAGATATGCATCCGGTTTTAATATCTTTGGCAGGTGTGAGCCCTCAGGTCGATTTCGCCTCGTCGTCATACCGGGCTGTGAGTCGCATGACGCCGTAGAACACGCCCGACAGAATCAGGACCGAAACACCACCGTAAGTGGCCATATTCAGTGGGGTCGGTCGGAACGTAACGAAGAGGATGCCGATAGACACGGCGGCATCGTTGCTGATGACCGCACCGACGAAGTAGCCGAATCCGACACCGATTGTCAACGCCGTCACGAATACCCAGCCGACGACGCGACGCCCGGACGTAGTCGAGTCAGTGTCGTCCATCCTCGTCGAGTTCTTGGCCCGGAGCAGGGAATACCCGTCGGTGTGGCCTGACGAGGACGCGGCGACCGCGTGACAACCGTTCCACATCTGTGACGGATGCCACATTCGTTATTCTTATCCGACGACTCCACGAAGTGGCTGGTATGGCAGAGACAACGCGGGCCGTTGGTCACGACGAACTGGCCACGCTGAAACTGCTGGCACTCGACGGGGCCATCGAGGGCGAGCGAAAGGCCTCCTGTTCGACGATTGCCGACCGACTCGGCGCTTCGAACCAGACCGCCTCGCGGCGACTCCAGGGACTCGAAGAGGCAGACATGATCGACCGCGACATTGTGGGGGATGGACAGCTACTCCGGATCACTGAGTCGGGCGAGCAGGCCCTCCAGCGCGAGTACGCGGATTACCGACGTATCTTCGAACGCTCTGTCGGGGTTACCCTCACCGGTATCGTCACGTCCGGCATGGGGGAAGGTCGCCACTACATCACGCTCCCGGGCTACATGAAGCAGTTCATCGAGAAGCTCTCCTACGAACCCTTCGCCGGGACGCTCAACGTCGACCTGGTCGACGAGAGCGTTCGCAAGCGCGCTCGCCTGAGCGCGTTCGAACCGATCACCATCGAGGGCTGGGAGGACGAGGAGCGCACCTACGGCCCAGCCTACTGCTACCCGGCGTCGATTGTCGCCGGCGACAGCGAGTACGAACCTGCACACGTCATCGCACCCGAGCGAACGCACCACGACGAGGACCAGATCGAAGTGATCGCACCCGAAAAGCTCCGCGACGTGCTCGATATCGACGACGGAGACGAGGTGAGTATCCACGTCGCAGAGCAGTGACCACAGCGTCTCAAGCACCGAGAGCGCAATCGATGCGTTCAGCCCCGGCCCGATCCACGACGCGACCGACCGCGAGGGGCTCGTCAACGTCGAGGGCGGTGCCATCGTCGACCGCCTGCAGTACCCCCGACGGCTGACGGTGACATGCAGACACACAGACCGTCAAGACTCTTAACGGTGGCAATCAATGGCCCGGTATGGACTGCGACGACACGATTTGTGGACAGTACTGTGAGGACGCCGCCACACACGGGAGGGGCCACGATGCCTGAACGGCCCGAAATGTTCGAGGGCGTCGACACGATCTGGCAGGACGGCGAGTTCGTGGACTTCGAGGACGCACAGATCCACGTCCTGACCCACGCTCTCCACTACGGGACCGGCGTCTTCGAGGGCGTTCGGTGCTACGACACCGCCGACGGCCCGGCAATCTTCCGCTGGGAGGAACACCTCGACCGCCTGTACGAATCGGCAAAGGTGTACGACATCGAGATCCCCTTCGAACCCGGGGAACTCACCGAGGCGACGCTGGAACTGATCCGGCGTGAAGACCTCGACTCCTGTTACATCCGCCCGATCGCGTTCTATGGCTACGGCCCGCTGGGACTGAACCCCGGCAAGTCACCGGTCCAGACCGCAATCGGCGTCTGGCCGTGGGGAGCGTACCTGGGAGAGGAGGCCCTCGAAGAGGGGATCGACACCGCGATTTCGTCGTGGCGCAAACACGCCTCCAGCCAGATCCCGACCAACGCCAAGACGACCGGGACCTACGTCAACAGCGTGCTGGCCTCGCTCGAAGCGAAGGGTAATGGCTACGGCGAAGCCATCGTTCTCAACAAGGAGGGCAACGTCGCCGAGGGCCCCGGCGAGAACATCTTCCTCGTTCGTGACGGCGAGATCTACACCACCGGCCTGTCGGAATCGATCCTCGACGGGATCACCCGCCGGAGCGTCATCACCATCGCCGAGAACCTGGGCTACACCGTCCACGACGACGCGACGATCTCACGGGGCGAACTATACACCGCCGACGAACTGTTCTTCACCGGGACGGCAGCGGAAGTGACGCCGATCCGTAGCGTCGACGACAACGAAATCGGTGCCGGGACGAAGGGACCGGTGACCGACGAGATCCAGTCGCGGTTCTTCGACATTCTCGACGAAGCACCCGAGGAGTACGACGAGTGGTTCGCGTACGTGTGAACGGCGAGGACAGCGGTTAGTCGTCGTCCGTTTCCGCGTCTGGGTCTGCGAGACCGACCGGGACCTTTCGCTGGTTCTCGTCTGCATCGCCGAACCCGGCCGAGAGGATTCGCGTCAGCGCGTCCTCGACGCGCTCGTTGATCTCCTCGTACTCGTCGGGGTGCACCTCGATGACGAAGCCAGTCGTAATGTTGGGTGCCGTCGGCAAGAAGAGCACGTCACGACCGTCGTCCGTGGTTTTTCCCGTCTTGAACGCCGTCATTCGCAACCCGTCCCACACTTCGAGTTTCACCGGTTTCTGGAGGTCATCGGCCCCGGAGACGGCGGTTTCGACCGCCATTTTCGAGGCATTGTACACCACGCGCAATCCGGGAACCTGATTCATCACATCGTCGAGGGTCCGTTCGACGAGGTCGCCAAACGCGGTCCGCATCAGATAGCCAATCGAGAACACGAGTAAGACGAAGACGGCAAGGGTCGTTACGACACGGACGAACGTGAGGATCTGCGGTGCGTAGTTCGCGTCTTCCGGAATCCCGAGGCTGACCAGCGTCTGGTTGGTGATGACGGCAGCCAGCGGCACGGACGCCAGAATCCCGTAGAGATAGGCGAGAACGTAGATAGTAACCAGAACGGGAAGCAGAATGATGAGCCCACTCGCGAAGTCTCGTTTCCACGTCGCCGAAGCCATGTAGGATCGGTGTCCCTCACCGGTAATGAGCCCTTCCCTTTCTCATACTGCCGGCCGTCCGTCTATCACGGGTTTTTGCGACTCTAGGATCGGGACTCTCGTGACACAGTGACAGCCGGCAGTATCAGTGTTCCCTGAAGGAGATCAGGAGAGAATTGCCCGAACAGCGAACAGCGCGTTTTCCTTGCGCTCAGACACCCGTCGGTAAAAGTAGTCGAGCCACTTCGTCCCGTAGGGTGCATACTGCCAGACCGGACACTCACCGGCGAGGGACCGCTGTGCCGCCTCGCGAACGCCCATCAGCATCTGCACCTCGTATGGCGTCTCCCAGTCATCGTGCAGGGACTGCGCCAGGGCGATCATCTCGGGGTCGTGGCTGCCGACGGCGATTCCGTCGTTGCACTCCCTGAACATGTACTGTAACTGCGCGCGGTAGGCCTCGTCGATACGGCGCTTGTCCCTGTACGCAACTGACCGCGGCGGGTCGTAGGCACCTTTGACGAGTCTGACCTTCCCCGGCAGGTCGGCCAGTCGTTCGAGGTCGTCGTGGGTGCGCCTGAGGTTCGCCTGCAGACAGACGCCGACGCCGCCGTCGGTCTCGCGAGTGAAGCGCTCGAAGGCATCGAGCGTCGCGTCAGTGGTCGTGTGGTCTTCCATGTCGATCCAGACGAACACGTCGCGGGGGGCGGCGTGGTCGACGATCCGACCGAGGTTCTGGGTGAACACGTCCTCGCTGATGTCCAGCCCCAGCTGGGAGGGCTTGACCGAAATGCAAGCCTGGAGGTCTGTCCCGGCGATGTCCTCGACGAGTCGCTGGTAGGTCATCGCATCCTCGTTGGCCTGGGCGCGCCCCTCGTAGTGTTCGCCGAGCAGATTCAGAATGACGCCGATGCCGTCCCCGTTACATCGCCGCGCGTGTTCCAGCGCTTCGGGTGGTGTCTCGCCGGCGATGAACTGCCGCGCGAGTGGCGGGATCATCTCCTCGTAGTAGGGCCTGCTGGAGTATCAGTGTTGCCGCCAAATCGAGGAATCGAGACTCCTACGCGAGAAAGACGTGGCGGGGTTTGTCGTCGAGCACGCCACGGCCCCACTGGACGGTTTCGGCGAAGGCATCCGAGCGGAAAAATTCCATCGCGTCCTCCTTTGTGTCCCACTGGCTGGCGATGAACATGTCGTTCTCGTCCTCGCGGTTGGCCAGCAGCACCGTCTCGCGGTGGCCGTCCATCTCGGCGAGCAATGCTCCGACTTCGCCAAAGGTGTCGACGAACTCATCGCGGTGTTCGGGTTTGACGGTGTAGAACATCCCCATCGTGCCGAAGCCTTCCCGGTCGTCCGGACGACCGACGATATCGGGCAGGTCGGTGAGGAACCCGCTGGCTGTGTCGGCGGCGTCCTGGGTTTCCCAGAGGCTGACGACTGCCATCGTGTCTGCTTCGAGTGCGCTGTAGACGGCCGTCTTGACGTGGGTGTCGTAGTGATCGAAACTCTCTCGCAGCTCCGTGACCTCGGCCGACAGTTCCTCGGGGTCGGCCTCGGAGTACAGCACCAGCGCGAACACGTCCTCGCCGTGTGGCTGGCCCGCGTAGATGTCGAGGTCGGCCAGTTGCTCACGAATCTCGTCGCCAGCGTCCTCGTCTGGCGATGACACGTCGTCCGGCTCGTCGCGCTCGGTTTCCCCGTCATCGAGATGACCGCCGTACTTTTCCTCGACACCGGACAGATCACCGAGGAAGCCAGCGGCGGTGTCTGCAGCCTCCTTCGCGGTCCAGATGCTGACCGCCGCCGCCCGCCCGCTCTGTGCGCGGACGGACGTGGTGACGTGGCGGTCGTAGTGGTCGAAACTCTCTCTGAGGTCGGCCACATCGTCGGCCAACTCCTCGGCGTCGGTCCCGGAGTAGAACAGGAGCGCGTAGTCGCCAGCGTCGTAGTCTTCACCCTCGAAGAGACCGAGCGTCCCCAGTCGCTGTGGGAGGTCCTCGACTTCCTCGAAGGCGGTGTCACCCGGCGACGGTCGACCGCCGCCTCCGCTGGACGAGTGGTCGTCGTCGGATGTCTCGGACGGACGGTCGTCACCAGACTCACCGGAGGGATGGCCGCCGTTGGCGCTGGCAGACTCGGGTCGCTCACCCTCGCTCTCCCCGTCGGTCGTCTTACCGCTCGCGTGGGGATGGTCACCCGCTGCCGGACTGCTGGGATGGGCGCTGCCTTTCGGGTCGGCGTCGCCGGCGGCGTGCTCGCTGGTCCCGGTGGCCCGGGCCTCGCCAGCGTGGCCTTCGGCCGTTACAGCATCGGCCCGCTCTCGACTCGCACCGTCGGTCGGAACACGCTGGCCGGTCATGACCGCCGGCAGATCCGCTGGCGAGAAACGCCGGCCGATGGTAAAGGAGCCAAAGTCGGCGAACTTCGAGGTCGATGGGTCAAAGCGCATCTGGGTCAGCAGGTCCTTGACGTGGGTCAGGTCGTCGGACCACAGCGTGATCCCCCACTCCCAGTCGTCGAGGCCGACGGATCCGGCGATCATCTGGGAGACTTTGCCGCCGTACTCGCGGCCGATGTCGCCGTGGCGCTTGATGTGCTCGGCCCGCTCTTGGAAGGGTAAGTCGTACCAGTTCTGGTCGGGATCGCGGCGCTTGTCCATCGGGTAGAAGCAGACGAACTCGTCGTCGGGCACGTCGGGGTGGAGACGCGACTGGATGTACTGGGCCAGTCCGGCGTCGTCGGCGACCTCCCCATCGAAGTACTCGCGGGCTCTCTCCGTATAGCCCGATGCTTCCGTCACGGAGAGGTAAGAATTCGCTCGCTCGGTAAAGCGTGCAAAGGCTGTCTGTTCGAACTGGCGCTCGGCGGCGTCGAGGTCGGCCATCGTCGGCCGCAGGTGCAAGAGCATGATGTCGGCGTCGTCACCCACGACGGTGTAGACGGCCGACTGGCCCTCGCTAGCGTCCTCGACGGCCTCGTAGAACTCGAGATAGTCGATACCGCCGGTGAGCGCCCGCTCTCGGTCGCGTTCGGGGGCCGCCCGCCAGGCGTCCCAGTCGATACGGCGCATGTCGTGGAGGGCGTACCACCCCTCCTCCGTCTGTGGCGGTTCTCGTTTCATACCCGAAGTTACTGGTTCGACCCTAAGGAACCTTCCTATGTCGGACTCGTGGCGGTCGCTCAGGTGATCGTTAGTGTACTTTTCAGTGGCTACGATAGCTCACCGATCTCTGCGAGCAAATGAGCGACGTGGATGCGGTCGCTGGTTCCCTCGACGAGGTCGGCATCGATCCGGCCTGCGAGACGGTGGATCCGGGCGACTCGGTCGCCGGAGTACCGCGAGCGAGCGACTTCGAGCACGTCTTCGAGCACGTCGCCGCCGCTGTGGCCCTCGTCGACGAGCAGGTCGTCGAGAGTGCTCCGCGCGTCGGTAAAGTCGCCAGCCTCCGCGGCCGCGAGCATCGTTTCGACCTGGTCATCCGCCTCGACGGCGTTGAGTGCCTCGTAGGCGGCGTTCATCGTGATCTCGCCTTCCTGCTCGTGGGTCGTCTGGGCGGCCAGTACCGCCTGACGCAGGTCGCCGTCGGCGTAGCCGGCGACGTATTCGAGACCGTCGTCGTCGTACTCGACGGCCTCGGCCTCGATGATCTGCCGGAGCGCACCGACCGTCTCGGCGTGGGTCGGGGCCCGCATCACGATGGGGAAACACCGCGACCGGATCGGCGGGATCAGGGCGGAGGGCTGACGGGTCGCGATGACGAACTGCGTGGCCTCGTAGTACTGCTCCATCACGCGACGCAGCGCCTGCTGGAAGTCCTCACGCATCCCTTCGGCGTTGTCCAGCAGGATCGTCTTGTATGACCCCGACATCGGCGTGTAGCTGGCCGACTCCTTGAGCACGTGGTTGATCAGGTCTGCCTTCGAGGAGTTGCGACGCCGCTTCGAGTCGATAAACGAGGCGAATCGCGGATCGTTGGCGACCTCCTTCTTGCTCATGTCGAACACGTCGGCGACGTTGATCTCGATGAGGTCTGCATCCGGGTTCGCGTGCGTCTCCTCGGCGAGTGCGCGCACCGCCGCGGTCTTGCCCACCCCGGCCGGCCCGTGGACGAGGAGATTCATCGGCTCCTCGATAGCGCCACGGAGATGCTCGCGAGCCTGTGACTGAGGAATGTCTTCGAGCGACGGGGCGTGTGTCTCGATCCACAGCGGCGCGTCCATCATCTCCCCGTTTGCCGCCGACGGGTATGAATTTCCCGGAAGCGAGGGCAAACGAAGTGAACCCCCGAAGATACAGAACGGGGACGGGAGGAGCCGTGAGCACGGCAGTCCTGTGGATCAGCGGAACGAGGGTCAGACCGCAGAGCGCGAAACCGCCTGGCAGAAATGACAACTAATTTGCATCTCGGTTCGGTTTGCTACGGTATGGGAATCGTTCGAGGGACGGTCCTTGGGCTGACTGGCGTCCTTGGCGCACTGATCGAGCAGTCGTTCGGTGTCGCTGGCAGCGCAGTGATGTCGCTCACCGGCATCGGTCCACTCCCGCCATTCGCGAGCTGGATCCTCGGCTGCTTTCTGGGCGTTGTCGCGGGCGACATGGCGACTGCCCTGACAGGAAAAAACGTCAATTTCGGCCGATGGGCAGGTATCAAAAAGGGGTTGATAGTGAGTTTCGTTGCCGGCCTTGGACTGTATCTGAGCACCACCGGGCTGACGGCCGAGTGGCTCGGACCGCCGTTAGCGGACACAGAACTTGCGACGCCCCGACAGGCGATGCGAATCGGTTCTATTTGGCTCGGCGCTGTCCTCGGTGACCTGTTCGACGCGTGATGTGCGTTCTATTCGAACCCGAAGATCCGACGATGCTGCGCCTCCAGTTCGTCGACATAACGGTCCAGCACGGTCTCCAGTTTCTCGTCGTCGACCAGAATCGCCGTGAGTCGGTCAGTCGGATCGTCGGGCAGGGAAATCGAGAACTCGCCGTTACCCTCGTAGATCGGTTCGGACTCGTTGAGGATTTGCTGGTCGATGGCGTGGATCACCTCCGAATCGTAGCGGTCGTTCATGACCTCGAAGGCCTGCTTGTAAGCCTTCTGTAGTTCCGTAAAGTAGTGTTCGTATTTGTCTTCGAACTTCTCGGGGTCGAACTCACTCATGGGTGAGGGTACGGCGGCGCGGATAAAAATCGGCCGACTTCGCCTCGGATGGTGATCACTCGACAATCGGTGCGACGTACTTCGGGACGCGCTTTCTGACGGCGGCGTACGCCGCCGCGATGACGAGCAGTGCGACAGTGAACCACCGGACTGCGCCATCGTAGACCAGCACGACGGGGACGGCGACGAGCGCAGAGACCAGCAGGTCTCGGGGGTGGCCGTCGTAAGGGACGACATAGCGGGCCGCCAGCCAGCGCCCGCGAACGTGGTCATAGACGGCGTTCGGGTTCGTCCGCTCCCAGGGCCGGAGTTCTCTGCCGCCACCGAGGGCGTCACTGGCGGCGTGGGCGACGAACGCCACACCGCCGACAGCGAGGCCGATGGTAACGGAACCGGGTGCGATCAGGGCGGCGACGGCACCCGCGGTCGCCGGGACGAGACCGAGGACGGGAAAGTGAAGCGTCTTGCGGTGCTGTCCCCAGAACACGTCCAGGTCGGGTGCAAGTCCACCGACGATGCCACCGATGGCCGCCGGGAGTGCCGCAGTCGGGGCGAGCAGGGCAACGGGGACCGCGAGTGCGAGACCGACGATGACGTGCGTGATCACCATCATGTCTGTGCAAGCAGATCGTACTGGTGGGCGACGTATGTCAGTTCGGCCGCTGCGAGTCGAGTACACCGTGTCGCACGCCAGCGCGTCGGTGTCGAGTGCCCTATCGACCAGTGCGTCGGCGACGAAGTCCAGAATCGGCGACAGGCAGAACCGCTCGTCGGCCGGATAGCCCGGATCAGTTGCTCGACCCCGTCGATGTGGTGTCGGCGGTGGTCACATCGTTCGTAACGGCAAAAACTGGCTTCATAGCGAAGCACTATGCCGATGTCGCGGTGGCTGGAAAAGTGATTACCGTCCGTGCTCCCTGTCGAACACATGGAGCGCGTTCGACAGGTCACGGTCGTTCGGGACTGGCTTCGTCGGGAGGCCGCGAATCCGGAAACGACGTTCGACGACGACCCCGAATCGGTGAGCGAACGGGCAGCCTTGGCCGCGCTGCTGGACCTAAAGCCGGGGGCGTCGCAATTCATTGTCACGTCGCCGTCGCTCCAGTGGTACCGGACGACGCTCGATGCCCCGTCCGTGCGGTCCCTCCGATTGATCGCCTGCCCGGAACAGACACTGTGGCAGGCACTGTCACCGGACGGCACCGTCGGTGGCGCGGCCGACCGTATTGCCGAGAACGATCCGGATCGGCTGACCGCAGAAACCGGTATCGACATCGCGTACATCCGCTCGCTGGCAGCGACCGACGGCGCGACCCACCCGCTGGTGGTCCACACACGCCGGGGTCGTGTCCCCTGGACCGTCGCCGACGGGAACCACCGGGCCGTCGCACGCCTATTGGCCCCGACAGCGCCGTTCGAGCCACAGCCAGTGTATCTGGCCATCCGCCCGAACCCGGTCGTTCGACCCCTCTCCGAGCGACTCGCCGACGTAATCGACCGCCTGCTCGGCCGGCCGCTGGAACCACCTGACCCGCGATAGGGCTTTGTGAATCGCGTCCCTCCTGAGAACGTGGCCCGGATCGCCGTCCTGCACAACACGCTCGACCTCCGTGGTGGTGCCGATGCCGTCTGCTTGCACGTCTGTCACGCACTCGACGAACACGACGTGACGCTGTACACGATATCCGAGACCGACCCACACGACCTCGGTCAGTTGTTCGGGATCGACGTCGACGTGCGCGTTCGGCAACCCCCGGTTGGGCGTGGAATAGCCCGGGCGTTCGCCACCGCGGCCCCCTACGCTGGCCCGCAACTGGCCGCCCGGAGCGCGCTGCTCTCCCGGTGGATCCGGTCTCGTCTCGACGGGTACGATCTCGCGGTCTCGACAGCCAACGAGTTCGTCCTGCCGGTGCCGTCGGTCCAGTACGTCCACTTCCCCCAGTTCTCGCTGTCGGACTGCCCGCCGGCCGATCCGGGTCGACTGAACGGACTCTGGACACGGATCGCTGGCGTCGACGACGGTCTCCCGGCCGACACGACACTCGTCGCCAACTCCGGATGGACCGCCGACGTCGTCGGAGAACTCTACGGCCGCCGGCCAACCGTGGCGTACCCGCCGGTCGACCGGATCGAGGACACGGTTCCCTGGCACGAGCGCGAACAGGGGGCCGTCGTCGTCGGCCGACTTGCCCCCGACAAGCGCGTCCTCGATGCGATCAGCGTGATCGACGGCGTCCGCAAACGGGGCCGGGGCTGCCACCTCCATATCGTCGGGTCGGCGGCCTCCTCGTATCGCGAGTACGTCGACCGCGTCGAACGGGCCGCCACGCGTCGGGAGTACGTCCACCTCGAACGCGAGGTCGACCGCGACCGCCTCGAAACACTACTTGGCACCCACCGCTACGGCCTGAACACGAAGCCGGACGAGCACTTCGGCATGTCGCTGGCCGAGTGCGTCGCTGCCGGAATGATCGCCTTCGCGCCCGATAGCGGCGGGCAACGCGAGATTCTCGACGGCCGTCAGGACAGGCTATTCGATTCCCCGAGCGAGGCCGCCACGCTACTCACCGCTACAATTGAGCGTGGCGACCGTCCGACCCTCGACCGGGACCGCTTCGAAAGCGGTCGGTTTCACGAGCAGATCCGTACGCTCGTTGCCCAGCGGCTGTAAGTAGCTTTTGCCATCAGTCCTACTAGAACTGGCTGGCCACGATCTCGTCGGCGGCCTCGACGAAGCGTTTTTCTTCACCTGCAGGAACGGTCGCACCGGCGGCGATATCGTGGCCGCCGCCGTCGCCACCGACGGCCCGCGACGCCTCCTGCATCACCACAGAGAGGTCGAGACCGCGGCCCACGAGCGGGCCGGTCCCACGCGCCGAGACTTTCGTCTCCTCGTCGCTCTTGTTGGCAAAGGCGAAGATCGGCTTGTCCGAGTCGACCCCGTCGGTACCGAGTGCCATCCCGGCAACGATGCCGACGATGGTCTCACGGATCGCGTTACCGGCGTCGAACCACTGGACGTGGCCCTCGTGGGTGACGCCCTGCTCCTGGACGAGGTCCAATCCTTCCGAGAGGTTTCGCCGGTGGTTCGAGAGTAAGGTCTGTGCCCGGTCAAGCGCGCCGGCGCGGTTCCCGCGACAGACCGCCAGTCCAACGTCGGCCCGCTCGTAGCGTGCGGTCGCGTTCAACAGCGTCGAGAACTCGCTGGCGTCGCGCAACTCCGTTCCGGTCGGTTCGTCGGTAAGTGTGTAGGTCGTCCCGATCAGCGTCTGGATCTCGTCGGCGGGGACGCCACGCGTCACTGCCCGCTGGACAAGTGCGCTGGCGACGGTCTGGCGCTCCTCGTCGGCGAGGTCCGCCCAGGTGCGCCAGTCACCGGCCCGCTTCAGGTCGAGTCCGAGATCCTCCAGAAACGCGATTGCGCCGGCCTCGTCGTTGGAGATGCCCGGAATCGGCACTTCCGTCGCGTACTCCAGCAGTTTCGGCAGCGGCCGCGTCTGCTTGCCGTACAGCGTCAGGTCGGTGCCCTCCGCGAGGACGCCCGCCGCGACCCCCTCCTCGACGATGCCGCCGTTAGCCCCGACGAGTTCGCCCTCGATAGCCTGCATATCCCCCACCGCCCCGACGACGGCAAGCGCCGCCAGATCCCGGTTTGCCCGTGGCGGGTCCGTTTTAGCCACGTCCGCGAGCGCCCGCGCGAGGACGTAACTCGCCCCGGCCCCCGACAACTCCGATGCACCGTCGATCCCCACCAACAAGGGATTCAGGTGACACTCCGTCTCGGCGTCTGCTGGCTGGTGGTGGTCGGCGATCACTGGCTGGAAATCCCCCGCCTGCTCGTGATCGCTGATCACGTCCAGTTGCCCGCTCCCGAAGTCCGTAAAGAGCACCGTGTCGTGGGACAGCGCCGCAATCGAGCCGATTTCCGTCTCGTCGAGTTGCTTCTTGAACACGACCTCGAAGGGGATTTCGGCCCGCTCCAGTGCAGTCGCTGCGATGGCGGCACTCGTCAAACCGTCGGCGTCGATGTGCGAGGCCAGCAAGACGCTGTCGGCTGCACAGAGCCGACTGGCACAGACAGTCGCAATATCGTCGAGGTCGGGGACGGGTCCCATCGACGCGAGGTTGGTGCCTGATCGGATTTAAACCTCCGGTCGGCGTCTCGCTGCTCACGGGTCCTTCGTCCCCGTTCGCAATTCCGAGACCCCTCACTACAGTCGGCGTCTCGCTGCTCACGGATCCTCCGTCCCCGCTCGCAATTCTGAAGGCCGAGGACTCACTTCGTTCTCCTCGCCTCTCGTTACTCGTAATAGGTCGGCGCAGCGTCCTCGACGACCGCCGTCGCCAGCGTCTCGAAGTCGGCGGTCTCGGGTACGACATCCACAGACAGGCCGGCGTTCTCGGCGGTTCGGCGGGTCGGCGCACCGATGGCACCGACGACGGCGTCGTTCAGACCCTGGACGGCCTCGCGACGGACACCGCGCACGTCGGCGGCCGCGAGAAAGTGTGAGACGGTGAGTGACGACGTAAACAGGGCGGCGTCGAGTTCACTCTCCGCAGCCAGTTCGGCCGACTCGCCCGACCCCTCGGGGCGGACCAGTCGGTAGAGGATCGTCTCGTGGACGTACGCGCCGGCGGCTTCCAGTCCGTCGGTCAGTACGTCAGACCCGTGGTCCGAGCGGGCGACTTCGACGCGTCGTCCCGCGACGCGGTCTTCGAGGGTGTCGACGAGTCCCGTCGAGGAGTACTCTTCGGGGATCAGGTCGACAGTGTAGCCCGCCGCCTCGAATGCGTCAGCGGTCGACCGGCCGATAGCACAGACGGTGGCGTCGTCGGGCGACCAGTCAACCTCGGCGGCGAGTTCGACGCCGGTCTTGCTGGTCAGAACGACGTAGTCGGCGTCAGACCGGGGCCGGGAACCGGTCGGTTCGACCGAAAGCATCGGGTCGGCGACGGGGTCGGCACCGAGCGCTTCGAGTAACTCGACGGCTTCTGCTTTGCGCTCGTCGTCGGGGCGAAAGACGGCGACCTGCAGGCGCGGGTTCTCACGCATTCTCGGTGCCCCCGTCGCCGTCTTTCGCCCCGACGAGGAAATCGAGAACGTTCTCGCGTGTCGCTGCGACGCTGCCGATGACGGTGATTGCGGGCGGTTCGATCTCCACTCTGTCGCGCACGTTGACGATGGTGTCGAGGGTGCCAGTCGCCACTCGCTGGTCGGGCCAGGTCGCCCGTTCGATCAGCGCAACTGGGGTGTCACCAGCCAGGCCTTCCTCGCGGAGGACCTGCGTGTACTCGGGGAGTTTGCCGACACCCATCAGGACGACGATGGTCCCGCCGGTGGCCGCCAATGCGCCCCAATCGATAGCCGACTCGTCTTTGGTCGGGTCCTCGTGGCCGGTGACGAACGACACCGACGAAGTGTAGTCCCTGTGGGTGACCGGAATGCCCGCCACCTCCGGACCGGCGACTGCGGAGGTGATGCCGGGGACGACTTCGACCGGCACTTCGTTTTCCGCGAGGTGGACGAGTTCCTCGCCACCGCGGCCAAACACCGTCGGATCGCCACCCTTGAGCCGCACGACATCTTTACCCTCGTGGGCAAGTTCGACGAGGCGGCGGTTGGTGTACTCCTGTGGCGTCCACTCGCCGCCGGCACGCTTGCCCACGTCCTCGCGCTTTTCTTCGGGGATCAGCCCGATAATCTCCGGGCCGGGGAGTTTGTCGTGCAACACGACATCAGCGTCCTCGAGCAGTCGCTTTGCCTTGATCGTGAGCAACTCCGGATCGCCGGGGCCTGAGCCGACGAGATGAACGGTTCCCGTCTCGGTGTCACCCCCAGCGCCGCCGTCAGTCATTCGTCGGTGTCCCCCTGTACCGTCGCGGCGTCGTCGTTACCGGCCCCGCGCTTAGCTGCCGCGATCAGGTCGTCGGCACCCTGCTCGGCGAGGGCGGCCCCAAAAGACTGGGCGGCCTCGATATGTCGCTGTGCGTCGAGGTCCCGAGTCGCCCGGACCTCTTTGGCTCCCTCGCGGTCGAGAACGCGAACGGTCGTCCGGATGACGCTGCCCTGCAGGACGGCGTGGACGCCCATCGGTGCGACACACCCGCCGCCGAGTTCCGCGAGGATCGTTCGCTCGACGGTCGTCTCGGCCCGCGAGCGCGGGTGATCTAGCACGTCGCTGAGTTTAACCGCGAACTCGCTATCGACGGCCGTGATCGCCAGTGCCCCCTGACCCGGTGCGGGGACGAACGTCGTCGCCGGGAGGTCCCGGTACTCGACGTGGTGGAGCAGGCCCGCACGCTCCAGACCCGCGCGGGCGAGGACGATGGCGTCGTAGGCGGTGTCGACCTCGCGGCCGAGTGCCTGACGTTCGATCTCACTTCTGCTGTCGAACCACTCCTCGACGGACTGATCGTAGGGGAACTCGTAGTCCTCGTCGGCTGTCTCCTCGCGAATCTTGACCTCCTCGGTGCGCTCCTCGTGTTCGGCCTGTAGTCCGGGCGCGAGCAGTTTCTCGACGCGCGTGTCGACGTTGCCCCGCAGTGGCCGGATGTCCAGATCCGACCGTTCGGCGAGCAACTGGGCTGTCCGGCGGAGACTTGACGTGCCGACGGTCGCACCCGCCGGGAGGTCTGCCAGCGTCGTCTCGTCGGGCGTCACCAGCACGTCGCCCGGCGATGCGCGCTTTGGCACGCCGGCGACGACGAGTTCGTCGGGTTGCTCCGTCGGGACGTCTTTCATCGAGTGGACGGCGGCGTCGACGTCGCCCTCGATGACCTTCTCGTCGAGACTCCGGACGAACGCACCGGTCTTGCCGAGTCGGTGGATCAACTCGTCGCGCAACTGGTCGCCGGTGGTGTCGACCTCGACGAGTTCGACCCTGGACCCGCGGTCTTCGAGCGTGTCTTTGACGGTCGCTGCCTGGCGCAGGGCCAGATCCGACCCCCGTGTCGCCAGTCGTACCGTCGTCGCGTCAGTCATACTCGTTGCTCGTCGGCCAGCAAAGAAAAGCCCACCACTTTGGGCACGTGTCGAGTGGTACGCCGCGAGACGGACCGGGAGCCGAACCTGTGACCCGTGAGCGTGTCGTAGAACCCTTCTCATAGTGATTGTTATCGCTGATTAGTTTCTTTCGTCGAGTGTTTCCGCCACGTTCTCCAGGATGTCGAATACGTAGCCGCGGAACGAATCGGAGCGGTTCCGGATTTCCGATTCATCTCGCTGGTTTTGAACGAAGCCCTGTCTGATATCATAGGTGAAGATCAGGGCCTTGTATGCGCGTCTACGGAGTTCAGAACAGGGCGGGAGTTCCCGGACAGATCTGTACCCGGACTGGAACGCCTCACGGTACTGGCCGCTCTCCCGGACAGGATCGTCAAAGATGTGCAGGTCACATCGGGCGTAGTCGAATTCACCCGGGCCGGCTATTGCGTGTTCCCAATCAACGACGCAACTCACGTCTCCGTCGTCGAAGCTCAGATGACTCGGCACGAAGTCACCGTGAACGAGCACCGCAGAGTCGTGTTCGTCGAAGAATGTTCGATGATCCTCAATGAACGCAAGAGCGCGCTCACTCACGTCCCTGTATCCAGTCCCGGCGAGGTCGTCGTGGACGTGGGACATGATTCTGACGAGTGTTTCACTCCAGGAGTTCTGTTCTTCGACAGTTAATCCGTCAGCAGCCTCGAAAAGACCGGTATTCTCGAACGTCGTTTGCGAGTGGAGCGTAGCGAGACAGACACCCAGGACATGGGCTTGTGATTCGGTGACTGACACCTGCTCCTGGGGCGCTGCCGCACACCACTCAGTCAGGAAGTATCCATCACCGACAGCAAGCACGTGGGGGACAGGTACCGTAGTTGCCGATTCGACGTATTCAAGTACACGGCCTTCGACCGCTGGCGTTGCGCGTTCTTGAGCAGCCAGCTTACAGACCGCACGGACTCCGTCTATCTCCGCCTTGTACACGAGATGGGGAGGAACGTCGTTGAGAAGACCATGAACACGATAGTTGCTGGCGTACGATTCTAACACGTCGTGAATGTCACGTTTCATCGTTGTCTCGCCGAGTGACGGTCGGCATCCGGCCGGAGAGTGCTGTCGCTCCGGCCATGAAAATACAGTACGCTATTAGAAAACACCCTATTTAGCGGCGGCGATACGTACACGGGATCGGCGTTCTCACGACCGGGGTAGTTGCCGGCTGTTCTGATAGCGGCGAGAACAGAGGTGCTGTCGGGACGGTCACCGCACCCGGGGAGGTGGCTGTGTACCTCTCGGAGACGTCCAACTTCGACGGGTCCATGGAAGATGAAACGGACGCCGAACGGGTGCTTGTTGCGGTAGGAGCCGAGGGCAACGGCGGGTATTTCGCGTTCGATCCGCCGGCCGTGCAGATCACGACGGAGACGACCATCGCCTGGGAGTGGACCGGGAGAGGCAACGAGCACAACATCGTCGAGCAATCCGACTACTTCTCCAGTGGGAGCCCGGTGTCTGGATCCGACAGGACGTTCGAACTGGGTTTCCAGGAGAGCGGCACCTACCTCTATTACTGCCGTCCACACGAGTCCGTCGGCATGAAAGGAGCAACCGTCATCGAGGAATCCTAGATCACGTACCGACCTGCGTTCTGTCCGTACCGCCAGCACTGCTCGTTTCCAATCCCTCTGCACTGTCTCGTGACATTGCCGCTGTGGTCACACAGCGTCTCTCGTCACCACGGTTCGTCTTTCAGTCCGAGCACGTACGCGATTGCGTTCGCGGTCACGTGCAAGAGCGGCGTCACGACGAGGACGACCACCAGCACCGGTATCTCGAAGGTCGCGAGCGCCCATGCAGGCGCGAACAGCGTCGCACAGGCGAGTGCGCCGACGACGAAATCCAGTTGGTCGAGACCGGGGAAGGCCGCACCGCGTTCGCGACCAATTCGCCGTTTCAGGAACGACGCGCCGATGTCGCCGACCATCGCACCGAACGCCAATCCCACGCCGGCGAGGACGGGGAACGGATCGGCTGTGACGCCGAGTGCCGCTCCCACGGAGTCGTGGAGCGCGTTCAAAACGAGCGCCAGCGCCGTCCCGGCAAGCGTGCCAGCGGCGGTCCCACGCCAGGTTTTTCCGTCACCGAGCACGCGGCGGCCGCCCCACGTTCGCCCGCCGTCAATCGGTCGACCACCGTCGGCAAGGACTGCCGCGTTGTTCGGCACGTACGCCGGCAATATCGCCCACATCGCCGTCGCAACGACCGCGAGTACGTCCATATCGCGTGGCTATCGTCCACGGGCTTAACCGCGACGACTCGCCGCGATAGATCGGGGGCCGCCTGCTATACTAGTAGGCCGACGACGGCGACAGCGCGATCACGGTGACACTTCGTGATTGCATCGCGTTCGGGGCGTGAGGTGGACGGACGAACCACTCACTGCACGTCGTCGGGAACGTCGGCGTCGTCGTCCTCGGTCTTGGTCATGTCGAGGTCCTTCTCGCCGAAGTAGATCTCTATGCCGTCCTGAGCGACTTTCTCCGCGAGGACGGCACACTTGATGCGCATCGGCGAGATGTCGACGCCCAGCATATCGACGATGTCGTCTCGATCCATCGATTCGAGTGTTTCGAGTGCCATGCCGTGGAGTCGCTCGGAGAGCATCGACGCCGAAGCCTGTGAGATCGCACAGCCGTCACCCCGGAAGGCCACACGCTCGATGTGCTCTTGCTCGTCGTCGAGCACGACATCCATCTCGATGGTGTCACCACACATCGGGTTCTCCCCGACGTGGGTGAACGTCGGATCCTCGATCTCCCCGTAGTTGCGCGGGCTCTTGTAGTGATCGAGGATCTGCTGTCGGTACATATCGGAGCCGCCAAGACCCATTGTTGAACTGCAGTAGGTGAGTCCTGCTGAAAAGGGTTCCGGGGTTCCAGCCGCCGGATCCGGGCTCGTGGCGGCTGATACTGTCGGACGGAAGTCCGTGACGGATTTCGCCATCCCGGGGTGGCGAGAATCTTCAGATAGTTACGTCCGACAGTATGAGAAGTATCAAACGGTACGTCCACCGGTATAGTTCCGCTCACAGTACTACTTTTGTCGAATATTTAATTTCAGTATATCTGCTTACTACATTTGACTACCGCAATTTATAATTGCGAATAGGTTGTTGACAGCTGTCAAGGGGATAGTAATGTTCGATCGCATCAGTAATATATCAAGCAACTCGAACGGGGGGCCACCAGATGAGGCAGCCACCGACAATGAGCCACTGGCTGCACTGCTGGACGACAGCGAATCGATTACGTACGTCGTCCCGGGAAGTGGTGGTATCGATCACACGACCGAGGTCCGCTCGATTTCGTTCGAACCGAGTGGGGACCAAACCGCATACATGCTCGTTACCGACGAAAGCGTCTATTTCGTTCTCGGTGACGCGCCCGAATCGGCGGAAGTGTCGTTCAGCTACGTCGACGTGACGATGGCCGAACTCAAGAGCGGGTTACTCAGCACGACAGTCCTGGTCAAGACGGCAGCAGAGGCAGTCCGGTTCAAGCCAGCAGATACTGATCAGGCGGAGACGGCCGTCAACTACATCAGCCGACTCTCGTCGATCTGGAGCGACTTCGTCGACGCACTGGCAGAGGCCCGTGAAACAGTCGACGAGATCGAACATCGACTCGAATCCGGCACGGAAACGTCGCGGCTCGTCCGGTCGGCGCGGTCGTACATCTCGAATGCCCGCCACGCTGCCACCCACGACGACGACGCACCAAGCGAGACGATGGGCGAGATGATCGACCCCGTCGAAAGCAAGCTTGATCGACTCTGTACTGCGATTGACACGTCCCGGATCGAATCCCTGCTCGAAGACGCCCGCGAGGCGAAAGCACAGGACGATCACGAGTCTGCCTTTTCGGCGCTGGCAGAGGCCCACACGACGATTGAAAACGGTCGGAAGGCCGTTGCCGACGGCGGCGTTCTGGAGACGATCGACGAACTCGGATCGACGTACGACGAACTCGTGACGATGACGTTCGAGGACGCCGAAGCAGCCTGTCACGACGGGCAGTCGGCGTCTGATCCCGGTGAGGCCGTCGAGGCCTGGCGGATGGCCCGCGAACGGTACCAGGCTGCACTCTCCGCAGAGTGGGACGGCGAGGCCAGCGTCAGCGCCGAGGCACTGAAGTTCCAGCTCGCGTGGGTCACCCAGCGGCTGATCGACTCGCTGCTGGAACACGGGGACGCACTCGAAGCGGCGGGCGACGAGCAGGATAGCGGCGTCGAGCAGTACGAACAGGCGAAGTCACAGCTCGAACGAGCACGAGAGCTGGCGGCCCACCACGCCCACGCAACCGCACCCGTGACGACCGAGCGGATCGAAGAACTCGACGAGAAAGCCGAACTGGGCGCGTGGCAGTGGGGCAAGAGCGGGTAAACTCAGTAACTTACGACCGGGTCTCGTTCCCGAGACCACCTTTTTCGCCATCGGGTTTCCTCGGCCCATCCGGGCCTCCGGGAACCACTCGGCCAAAAACGTGGGCGAAAAACGCTCACTCCCGCCGGTCGTTCGCGCCCGAACTCAGTAATTGACGACCGGATCCCGTTCCCAGAAGTCACTGGATTTCTCCAGTTTCGGGACCCAGGTCTGGTCTTCGCGGGCCAACAGGGTGACGTGGGATTCCTCGACTTCCTTCATCACGTCGTGGTCGGGGAGGAACTGGCCGACGCGTTCGGTGAATTCGCGAACGTCGTCGTGGCTGGGCATCGACTCGCGGTCGAGACGGCCCCGCGAGTGGCCGACGTGCATGTAGGCTTTCATTTCGACGAAATCGACATTTGCGCGGTCACACATCGCCGCGTACCACGCCGGGTAGTGCATGTTGTGGCCCTTGACCAGCGTCGTCCGGATGACGGTGCGGGTGTCGTCTTTTTCGGCCAGTACGTCCAGCGTGTCGATCAGTGACTCCCAGGCCCCGCCCTCGACGGCCTTGACCGTCTCGTCGAAGGTCTTGCGGTCGGGGGCGTCGACGGAGACGTACAACTGCGTCGGGTCGCACTCGGCCAGCACGTCCGGGTTCGTCCCATTGGAGACGAGAAAGGTCGTGATGTCACGGTCGTGAAATTCCTCGATGAGTTCGGGCAGGTAGGGATACAGCGACGGTTCGCCGTCCAGCGAGATGGCGACGTGGCGCGGTTCCATCGCCTCCTCGAAGCGCTCCCGGGGAACCTTGTCGTTGCCGCCAAAGCCAGAGAGTAGTTTCTTCTGGAGACGCAGGGAGGCGTCGGCGACCGCCGCCGGGTCGTCCCACTCCACGTCGCCGAGTTCGTAAGCGTGGCCCGCGTGGTCGCGCCAGCAGAACACGCATCGTTCGTTACATTTCACGACTGGCGTCATCTGGATGCAGCGATGAGACTCGATGCCATAGAAGATATATTTGTAACACTTTCCCTCGCCGCGCAACGAGTTCGCCGTCCAGCCACAGGTCTGGGCTGCCGTGTGGTTCTCACTGTGATAATCGGGGTCGTCAACCTGTTTGGGGCCGTCGGACTCGCTCATTGTCAGAGTCCATTGATCCCGAGCCTCAAACATCCTTCCGTCCCGACTCCTCGTGCCAGACCCAACGGGGGCAGACCACGGGGCCCTCGCCGACGGTTTTCTGTGCCCGCCGCTTCAATACCTGTGCATGGAGTACGTCGAAGCCGGCGGGGCACAGATTCCGAAACTCGGCCTCGGGACCTGGCAGAACACGGGACCGACGTGTGCAGAGACCGTCCGGACGGCGCTGGACCTCGGATATCGCCACGTCGACACGGCACAGGCCTACGACAACGAACGCCAGGTCGGTGCGGGCATCGCCGCCGCCGACGTGAACCGCGAGGAGGTCTTCCTGACCACGAAGGTGTGGCGCTCGAACCTGCACCGGCAGGACGTGTTCGACTCGGTCCGGGCAAGCCTGGAAAAGCTCGAAACCGGCTACGTGGACCTCCTGTTGATCCACTGGCCCCATCCCCGGGTCTCCGTCGCGGAGACGCTGAGAGCGATGGAGGAGTTACAGGAGATGGGACTGGTCGAGCACATCGGCGTCAGCAACTTCACCCGGTCACAGCTACGGAAAGCCCGCCGGGTCGCCGACAGCCCCGTCGTCGTCGACCAAGTGCTGTACCATCCCTACAAGGACCAGTCCGATCTCAGGGAGTACTGTGTGCGACACGGGCTTGCACTCACGGCCTACAGCCCGCTGGCCAGGAGGCAGGTCCTCGCCGACGAGGAACTCGAACGGATCGGTGCGCGCTACGACAAACGCCCGGCACAGATCGCGCTCCGGTGGCTCGTCCAGCAGGACGGCGTCGTCGCCATCCCGAAAACGACGAGTCGGGAACATCTGGCCCAGAACCTCGCAATCTTCGACTTCTCGCTGACCGACGACGAGATGGACCGCATCGACGCCCGCGAGGGTGATCTCGGCACGCGCCTCCGGAATCGGCTTCCCTCGCTAATGCGTCGACTGCCGGTCTGATCATTCGAAGCCGTCCATGACTTGTCAGAGTTCGTACAGTACGATTTCCGTCGACCCACAGGCCGGACATCCGCTCGCGTCGGCATCGACAGTCGTCCCGCACCGACGGCACTCGCGGAAAGCGCCCCGCTCACACGCTGGCTGACCGGAGAGTGCGCGCCGCAATTGCTCGATCATACACCGCCCAACGGGACAGGGTTGTATATAGCTCCCCAGACCGCCCTGAAAGTGAAGATCACCGCAGGGGAGTCGACCACGAGAACCTCGTCAGCCGAGCGTCAGACGTTCGGGGTGGTGATTAGCGTCCAATCCGAACGAAACAATTTAGTGAGAAACCCGGCACGTATAAGATACATTGACCAGCGGCTCGGGGTCGGACCTGATTGTCGCGTGACGAACGCGCTCGACGGGGGTTCGGCTGGCTTGCCAACTGTGGTCGTCCCGGCGACCCGACCGGACACGCGATCGGTCGCCATCATCGCCCGGGCGTCTCGCTGTTTGGTATCTGGTTCGCGCGCTGCGTGAAGCCGTGCGTGAACCGTTCTCTCGGTTCTCGACGAACTGCACTGGCCAGAGCGGAGCGCGTGGGTCGTCTCGCCGTTCGACCGCACACCGACCGAACCCACGTCAATGACCGACACAGAACCGGTAGCTCCGGATCACGACCAGCAGTATCGACACACTCCATCGACCGCTCGCACCAGTGAGCGAGACACACCGTCACGGGAGGGCCGGCAATGAGACGGGCCCCGTACGAACTCTCCCTCGAAGCGAGAGTTTCTGGCGGGCCAGCGCAGTACCAGTTTCGGACGGCAGACGGCGTCTGCTCGAAGCAGTCGTTCAGGCCCGCCGAGTTGCAACTCCTGGAGCATCTCTGGGACGAACCGCTCGGCAACTGCCTCTGTCTGGAGGCCAACTACGGCGTCGTCGGGACGGTGCTCGCCGGGACCGCAGACGCTGTCCGGATGATCGAATCGAGCGCCCGCGCAGCGACACTGTGTGAACGGAACGCCCGCCGGAACGATGCCGACGCGACGGTCGACTGTTGTGGCGACCTCGCAACGCTCGATGATCGCTTCGACACCGTCGCGTACGCCCCTAGACCGTATACTGCACTCGCTATCGGCAAGCAGCGCATCGCCGACGCACTTGCAGCCCTCAGACCTGGTGGCCACCTCTGGCTGTCGGCCGCGACGGAAACCGGACTCGCGCGGTACGAGGCCTGTCTACAGGAACTCGCTTCGAGCGTCGAGACAGTGGCCACGGACGGGACCCAGACCCTGCTCAGGGCGACGCGCCCGGCGTCCGTCGAGCCACGGTCGTACGTCGAGAAACGCCAGATGACCGAACGAGTTGACGGGGTCGACCTTCCGCTGGTGACGGTGCCGGGCCTGTTCTCGGCCAGGAGCCTTGACGACGGGACGCGACTACTACTAGAGACGGCCAGCGTCGAAGACGGCGACCGGGTGCTGGACCTGTGCTGTGGCTACGGCCCCGTCGGCGTGTACGCCGGTCGAACTGCCGACTGTGACCTCTGGCTGAGCGACGACGACAGGGTCGCGACGACGTGTGCAGAGCGGAGTCTGGCGGCCGCAGGCGTCGATGGCATCGTCGTCACGGCCGACTGTCTCGACGGCGTCGCCGACCAGTGCTTCGACCGAATCCTGTGTAACCCGCCGACACACGCTGGCGAGGACGTTCTGACGGAACTGTTCGCGGAGATCGACGGGGTTCTGGCACCCGGCGGCCAACTCACCGTCGTCCACCACCGCGCACTCGATCTGCAGGCGCATCTCTCCCACTGTTCCGAGGTCCAACAGCGCTGTACGAGCGAAGAACACGCCATCGTGACTGCGCGGGCGTAGCTGGTCGAAAAACGGTCGTCGCCTGCCTCTCGGCGAACTCGATACCTTCGGCGGTCGAAGGTCCTCTCACAGTCAGGACAACGAAACAGACGACCGGCGGGTCGGCAGACTGCAAGAATACTCTGTGAAATGTCGTAGTTCCGCCAGCAGTATCACGTCAAGGTCAGGCGGACCGTGACGGTCCCGACACCGGGAACGGTGAACGCTCGGGGTGCGTCACTCGTCCGACGAACGAGCGCCGACAGGCCGATCTGGACGACGATCGTCCCCACCGCAGTGCCGAACAGGACCGTAGCGGCCAGCAGGGGGTAACTGACGACGACGAGCAGCGCCAGTAGCAGGACCGGGAACCCAACCACAGAGGCGAGGGAGGGGTCACTGGTGGAAAGACGACGATCAAATCGTGCGTGGAGAGGTGGTGTTGACATGGTACTGTTTGTCTAATAGTCAGAATCTCGATATAGCTGTCGCCCGGTAGCTGAATCAAGGGAGCCCGACCCCGATCTCGTGACGACAATGGCGTCGCCGAATCGATCGACACCAGACCCGAGACGGGTGCTGTCGACGCAAGCGCATCTATGGGCGCTTCGAAATCCTTTTACGCGCCTCAGGGGCAATGTATGGACAACGAACCATGGAAATCGACATCATCGAGGAAGACGAGAATCCGATGTTGCACCGGACCGACGTTCGGTTCGAGGTGCGCCACGACGAGGCAACGCCCTCCCGGCTCTCCGTTCGCGACTCGCTCACGGCGAAACTGAACAAGGAGGCAGAGGAGGTCGTCGTCCACGAACTCGACACGAAGTTCGGCATGCGAAAGACGATCGGCTACGCCAAGGTGTACGACGCACCCGAGTTCGCCCGCGACGTCGAGCAGGATCACATGCTCGAACGCAACAAGATCGTCGCCGACGGCGAGGGCGACGAGGGCGAGGAGGCATAAGATGGCCCGCAACGAGTACTACGACGACGGCCAGGTCAATCGCGAACAGTGTCCACGGTGTGGCGATACGTTCCTCGCCGAGCACGACGACCGCAACCACTGTGGCAAGTGTGGCTACACCGAGTGGGAGTAACGACGGCACACTGTCGGCTTTGCAATGCGTATTCTCGGTATCGAAGGAACGGCCTGGGCAGCCAGCGCCGCACTCTTTGAGACGACAGCCCGGACGCCGACGACGGTCAGTGACGACGATCACGTCGTCATCGAGACCGAGGCCTACGAGCCCGATAGCGGCGGCATCCACCCCCGCGAGGCCGCCGAACACATGGGCGAAGCGATCCCGGCAGTCGTCGAGCGAGCGCTCGATCACGCTCGCCAGCGGGCCAGCGAGGACGAGACGCCGCCGGTCGACGCAGTGGCGTTCTCCCGCGGGCCGGGACTCGGACCGTGCCTGCGCATCGTCGCCACCGCCGCGAGGGCCGTCGCCCAGCGATTCGACGTGGCGCTGATCGGCGTCAACCACATGGTCGCTCACCTCGAAGTCGGGCGGTACTACTCTGGCTTCGATGCCCCGGTCTGTCTGAATGCCTCCGGCGCGAACGCCCACGTGCTGGGCTATCGGTCGGGCCGGTACCGCGCCCTGGGCGAGACGATGGACACCGGCGTCGGTAACGCCATCGACAAGTTTACGCGCCACGTCGGGTGGTCCCATCCGGGCGGCCCCAAGGTCGAGTCCCACGCGAGAGAGGGCGAGTACGTCGCGTTACCCTACGTCGTCAAGGGGATGGATTTCTCGTTTTCGGGGATCATGTCGGCGGCAAAGCAGGCGTACGACGGCGTCCCCGTCGAAGACGTGTGTCGCGGCCTCGAAGAGACCATCTTCGCGATGCTGGCGGAGGTGTCCGAACGGGCACTGTCGCTGACGGACGCCGACGAACTGGTACTCGGTGGCGGTGTCGGCCAGAACCAGCGCCTCCAGTCGATGCTCGCGGAGATGTGCGAACAACGCGGGGCCGACTTCAACGCCCCTGAAAACCGGTTCCTGCGGGACAACGCCGGCATGATCGCCATCCTCGGCGCACGGATGTACGCCGCCGGCGATACGATTCCGGTCGAAGCATCGGGCGTCGATCCGGACTTCCGGCCCGACCAGGTCGACGTGACCTGGGACGCCGGCGAACCGGTCGCCCGAACCGGTGGCGACGCCGACGAGATCCAGGGTGCCGAAGCCGTCGTCAGTATCGAGGCCGAGCGCGTCATCAAGGAGCGTCGGCCACGCTCCTATCGCCACCCCGAACTCGACGAACGCCTGCGAACCGAACGAACGCGCCAGGAGGCCCGCCTCACCAGCGAGGCCCGCAGGCACGGTGTTCCGACACCGGTGATCCGGGACGTGGATCCGGTCGAGGCCCGCATCGTCTTCCAGCGGGTCGGCGAGACGGAACTCCGCGGATCGCTGACCGAAGCCCGCGTTCGCGCAGTCGGGCGGCATCTCGCACGCATCCATGACGCTGGCTTCGTCCATGGCGATCCGACGACGCGCAATATCCGTATCGGTGACGGCGGCCCCTTCCTGATCGACTTCGGACTGGGCTACTATACGAACGACGAGGAAGACCACGCGATGGATCTGCACGTGTTCGACCAGTCACTGGCGGGCACGTCCGACGACGCCGACCGACTCCAGGCCGCCACTGTGGCCGCCTACCGATCCGAAAGTGAACGCGACGACACCGTACTCGATCAACTCGCAGCAATCGAAGGCCGCGGTCGGTATCGATAGGAGGGCAGCGGATGGACCGGAGCGGCGAGGAAAAACGTCTTAACCGGGCACGCCGTATCCATTGCCATGGCTGACAGACCACAGTCCGGCGAACTGTTCGGGGTCCCGTACAACTTCGAACGGCCGAGCGTTCGACGTTTGCTCTCCTCGTACTGGCAACCCAGCGACGACATGCTCGTCGAGAAACCGTTCGGTATCGGCTACACGCTCAACCTCGCTAACTGGCGGTCGTGGGTCGTGCTGGCAGTCGTTGGTACCCTGCTCTGGCAGGAGAACAGGAGCGAGAGCGAGGCTGCGGAAGTCGAGGACGAAGCCGTCGAAGTCGTGGTCGACTAGGGGTTCCGCTCTGTCGCGACAGTTTTCGACGTCCATCGATAGACAGACGCCAGTCCCGCGGTGCAGGCCTAACTAACCGACGACACTGATCGACGGCTATTTTCCGCTGCTCGCCCGACAGCGCGTATGCTCGAGTTCGCGACGACGAATCCCGGGAAGATCCACGAGGCCCGGGAGTATCTCGGCGCCGAGACTGTCGAACAGTTCGATTTCGACTACACCGAGGTTCAGGGTGACGACCTCGATGCCGTCGCCGCCCACGGTGTACGCGAGGCCCACCGGGCAACGGGCGAACCAGTGATCGTCGACGATTCGGGGCTCTTCATCGATGCCTTCGACGGCTTTCCCGGCCCGTACTCGTCCTACGTTGAGGACCGCCTCGGGATCGAGCGCGTGTGGCGATTGACGAAACCGGAGGACGACCACAGCGGCGCTTTCGAGACGGTGATCGCCTACTGCGACGGGGACTCCTTCGAGGCGACGCCGGAACCAGTCGACCGCGACGAGCGCCGTGGGCAAGACCTGGCGGCCAGCGAACGCGGCGGGGCCACCACCGACGAACAGGTTCAGGGGACCGAATTACCGGTGAAACTGTTCTGGGGCCGCGTTCCGGGGCAGATTGTCGCGCCGCGGGGCGAGGGCGGCTTTGGCTTCGATCCTATTTTCGAGCACAACGGCACCACCTTCGCCGAGATGGACACCGAGGCGAAGAACGCGATCAGTCATCGCGGGCGAGCGCTGGCGAAGTTCTCGGAGTGGGTCGAGACGACGGGACGACTCGAATGAGCGCCAGCGAGTCGAGCGAGACGGCACTGATTACCGGAGCCAGCACCGGCATCGGGGAGGCGCTGGCCCGGGAGTTCGCCCGTCACGGCGACGACGTGGTCTTGGTCGCCCGTCGACGGGAACGTCTCGACGACCTCGCAACCGAGCTGGCCGACCACGGCGTCGAGATTCACGTACTCGCGATGGATCTGGACGACAACGGTGCGCCGACGCGCCTCTGGTCGACACTCGAGGAGCGCGAGATTGCGGTCGATACCCTCGTGAACAACGTCGGCATCGGCACCTACGGTCGGTTCGCCGAGAGTGACCTCGAAGCGGAGCGCACGCAGTTGCGGCTCAACGTCTCCGTCCTCGTGGAACTCACCCAGCAGTTTCTCGACGGTCGCAGCGAAGGGGCCGTCCTCAACGTCGGTTCCGTGGCCGGATTCGTCCCCGGTCCACACATGGCGGGCTACTACGCGAGCAAGGCCTACGTCAACAGTTTCACGCAGGCGCTGGCGGCCGAACACCGCGAGACAGATATCGACGTGACCGTGCTCTGTCCCGGCCCGGTGGACACCGAGTTCCAAGAGCGGGCCGGGATGGGCGACTCTGCTGTCGGGAGCTACCTGGTTTATACCCCCGAACAGGTCGCCCGGGCGGGCTACCGCGGTCTACGGGTGGGCGAGACGGTCGTAATTCCGGGCGCTGCGATGTCGCTGCTGGTCGTTCTCCTGCGGTTCGTTCCCCGGTCGCTCCAGCGGTGGGGTGGTCGACTCGTCAACGGCGACCGCTGATCGCCGTCGTTATCGAGTTGGCACAGGAGGGGCGGCCGTCTCACGCGCGCGGGTCCCGGTTCGGACCGGTGTATACCGGTGGACGTAAGCAACGATATATTCAGCCGGGGACCGTGACGGCTGAGAAATATCAAACGTTACGTTCACCGGTATAGTCGTCGTCGAACGTGGCCTCGTACAGCGACTGGGCGTCGAACAGACGTGCGAAGGCATCCGGCGGGCGCACGCTCAAATCGGCGTAGGGCTGGATCGACAACCCCGCGTTCGCAGACCGGAGCGACTCGTCGTAGGACAGGAGGTGGGCCGCCTCACCGCGATAGGCCGAGGCGAGTCCGGGGTGGTCCTCTGGCGGATGGGAGACGCCCTCGCGCTCGGCCTCGATTCGCGTTCGCCAGTCGGCCGCCAGCGCGTCGTCGGCGAGTGTCTCGATCACGGCCTCTGCGTCGTCGAGGAGTGGGTCGCTGGCAACCAGTGTGAGCCAGCTATGCTCGCGAACGTGGTCGAGCGCCGCGCGTGCGTCACCGCCGACCAGCAGGTCGGCAGCCAGCACGTCCGCGCCGGCGACGATCCGGGTCGGTTCAGCCTCCATCTCTTTGCTCCCGCAGTGCCGACCGAACGCGGTCGACGCTCGTCTCGTACTCGCTTGCACGGTC
This sequence comes from Halobacteriales archaeon QS_4_62_28, assembly GCA_003021685.1. Lineage (GTDB taxonomy): Archaea > Halobacteriota > Halobacteria > Halobacteriales > Haloarculaceae > Halomicrobium. Next base: position 60,095 of record PXRO01000023.1, on the reverse strand, counting down.
GAACAACTCGCCCCAGGTCATGTCCCGACCGATGGTCGGAACCGCATAAAAGCTCACGCCAATCGGCACTGTTCATACTACCGGCTGTAAATCTGTAGACGATTTCGCGGTAGCGAATCTCTCCACGAAGTTACAGCCGACAGTATCAGGAAAGCAGCTACCGTTGTTGAAGCGTGTCACAGAGTCATTCGCACGGGATTGCTTTCATCCGATGACGCAGTGATACTGCCGTTTGGTACGTGTGCGGATTGACTGTGAGCATTCGCGCGAACGAGCGGTCCGAAGGACCCGGTAGTTCGCGCCGCTCGGCCTTTTTCATCGACGTTTTTTGAGGAGTGGTGCTCAGAGCGAGCGTAGCGAGCGAGGACACCCGACGATAAAAAAGGTCGCTGTACTGACCGGCAGTTTTAGGAGCACAGACCGGTTGCGGTCTGTTGTGCAGCCTGCACGCATTGTCGAGGAGTTTCCAGCCCCGGAGTACCGGGGTAACCAGCGGCAGGCACTCGCAGACATCCGCGACGCCTTCACCGAGGGCAACGACGTGGTACTGGTGCGTGCGCCGACCGGGAGTGGCAAGTCCCTGCTGGCGCGGGCCATCGCCGGATGTGCCCGGACAGCAGGCGAGGCCGCCCCCGAGCAGGTGATCGACGCCTACTACACGACGCCACAGGTCTCACAGCTAGACGACGTGGCCGAAGATACGCTCCTGTCGGATCTGAACGTCATCCGCGGGAAGAACAACTACGACTGCATCCTGCCCGGCGAGACCGAGACGCCGGTCAACCAGGCCCCCTGTGCCCGCGAGCGGACGTTCGATTGCCAGGTCAAACACCGCTGTCCGTACTTTTCCGACCGGGCGATTGCCGCCAATCGCCGGATCGCCGCGATGACGCTCGCGTATTTCATGCAGACGGCCGGGTCGGACGTGTTCGGCAAGCGCGACGTGGTCGTCATCGACGAGGCCCACGGACTCGGTGACTGGGCCGAGATGTACGCGACAATCGAACTCGGCCCCGACACCGTCCCGATCTGGTCGGACAAGCGACCGCCCGAAATCGGTGGCCTGGAGGACGCCACAAGCTACGCCGAGGGCCTCGAACACGTCGCCGAGCGCCGTCTCACGGAACTCCGGGCGAAAGCGGAACTCACCAGTGAAGAGGCCGGTGAGCGCGACCAGTTGCAGACGCTGCGCCGGGACCTCCAGTGGTTCCTCGAAGAGTACCGCGACCCCGAGAGCGTCACGACGTGGGTCGTCGACCAGCCAGGCGGCGACGGCGGGCCGGTGACGATCAAGCCACTCGACCCCGAGAAGTACCTGAAACACACCGTCTGGGATCGGGGCAACCGCTTTGCCCTGCTGTCGGCGACGATTCTCGACAAGGACGCGTTCTGTGCCAACGTCGGCCTCTCGCCCGACCGCGTTGCCCTTATCGAGGTCGACCACACCTTTCCCGTCGAGAACCGGCCGCTGTACGACGTCACACGCGGGAAGATGACCTACGAGCAACGCGACGACACCCTGCCCGAGATCGCTCGAACGGTCGTGCGAATCATGCAACACCACCCCGACGAGGCGGGGCTGGTCCACTGTCACTCCTACGCCATCGCCGAGCAACTGGAGGCGTTGCTGGTCGACTTCGGCGTCGGCGAACGGCTCCGCAGTCACGATACCGAGGACCGAGACAGTCAACTGACCGCCTGGAAGCGGACCGACGACCCCGACGTGTTCCTCTCGGTGAAGATGGAGGAAGCGCTGGACCTGGAGGGCGAGTTGTGTCGCTGGCAGGTCATCTGTAAAGCACCGTACCCGAACACACGTGACTCGCGGGTCGCCCAGCGACTCGAAGACGGGCAGTGGGGCTGGTACTACCGGACCGCGCTCCGGACGGTGATCCAGGCCTGTGGCCGCGTCGTGCGCGCGCCCGACGACTACGGCGCGACCTACCTCGCGGATTCCTCGCTGCTGGACCTGTTCGAGCGCGCCCGCGTCGACATGCCCGACTGGTTCGCCGCGCAGGTCGACCGGATGGGGCCGCCGGACCTGCCGGCGTTCGACCCCGGCAGTGCCCTCGGCGACAGCGGGAGTGCCGGAAGCACGACCGGCTCTCAGTCCAGCGGTCGCTCCGGGTCGCGGTCACGCAGACGACGCAGTTCGGGAACGAGCCCGATGGCCGACGTCTGGGACACCGAGTGATCAGAAGAAGAATGACAACCCATAGACGACGGACGATCCGATCATCAACACGACGAGGATAATTGCAGTGATCTGCTGTCGGTCCATATTCGGACTTTCCGGCGAGCAGGCATAGTGCTTTCGTCGTGCTCGCTCACTGTTTTCCCATTCGTATTCGGATCACTCGATTCGGGCGTCGACGGCGACGTGAGCCACGCCTTCGCCGGTGCTTTTGACCCGATGGGTGTCGAGAACGTCGACGCTCCGGTCAGCAGCCGACGCGGCGGCTTCCAGTCGGCTGATCGGCCGGTCGAAGACGAGGTTCTCGGGAGTGGCCTCGTGCATGTGGACGACGCCGCCGGGCGCGAGGGCTTCGAGGGCGCTGTCGAGGTATGCGTGGCTCTCGTAGTAGCCCATCACGACACGGTCGACGGGATCGGCGGCCAGTTCGGGCGTCACGTCCCGGCAGTCGGCCCGGTAGGGACGAACCCGGTCGTCGACCTCGTTGAGTCGGACGTTCTCGATGAGGTAGCGAAAGGAGTCGGGATTGCGCTCGATGGCGGTCACGGTCGCGCCGGCACGGGCCATCGGGAGCGTGAAGTAGCCGATGCCAGCGAACATATCGATGACGCGCTCGTCCGTCTCGACGATGTCGCCCATCCGGACGCGTTCTGCCTCGTTGCCCGGCGAGAACATCACCTCGGCCAGGTCCAGCGCGTAGGCCGTGCCGTGTTCGTGGTGGATCATTTCGGTGTCGCCCACGCCGGCGATGACCTCGACCGACGGCTCGCGGTGTTGGCCGGTGATCGGGCCGCGGGCGAGGACCGTATCCGCGCCGCCGTGTAACTGCAAGAGGGCCTCGCCGACCTCGGCCGGTCGTGGGGCGTCGCCGACGTCCACGAGGACGACGCTGCCGATGACGGCCCACGACCCCGGCGCAGCGGCCAGTTCCTCGTCGGTCCAGCCCGCTTCGCGCAGGTAATCGTCGAGCGTGCGCAGGCGTGGCTCGCCGACCTGTCGAACCACGTCCCTGACTGCGAGGTCGTCGGGGACGTGCTCGACCGGGACGGCGACGCTGTCCTCGTCCCAGGGCTGGACGCTCCGGGTGTCGTCGTACGCGCCGCGGTCGCCCAGTCGCTCGATGACGGTCTGGGCGCGCGTCTCGGCGACGACGACGGCGAGGCGCTGGCCGTCTCCGGACGTGTCGACCTGGGGGCGGTCGTCCCCGATGTCGGCCCGGGACTGATCATCATTCATCACTCGAAACAGATGGGCAGCAGTGAAACGCGTTTCGCGTCAGTCGCGTTCGAGCGTGCGTTCGGGCTCGCGGGCCGACTCGCTGTCCACGTCGGATCGGTCTTCGGTCTCCAGTAACCGGTCGAGTTTGCGCTCGAACGCCGCATCGGAGAGGTCGCCTCGGGCGTAGCGGTCCCGGAGGTGCTGGACGGGGTCCTCGTCGGTTGCACTGGCCGACGAGTCGGTGTCCAGTCCCAGGCCGAGTTCGGGAACGAAGTCCGGCGTCGGCCACAGCAGGAGTGTGGCGACGGGCGTGAGGAGCAGCCACCCGAAGAGCAGCGTCTGGACGGTGACTTCGGTCCCGAGCCCGTTGATCTGCTGCATCACCGCGATAAAGAGCGTCACGAGCGCGATCAGGACCGGGACTAGTCGGAAGAGGGTTTCGAGCCAGCGCTGGCCCGCTGCTCGGATTTCGGTGGAGAGCATCGTCTGGCTATCGTCGGCGCCGGCTCAAAAAGGTTGGACCGATCAGTCGTCGTCCGGCGGCACCACGTGGAGTCCCTCGCGGTGCTTGATGACCGGAATCTCGTCGGCGTCGGGATCGAGGAAGTCCGGGCGGGTGATGGTCTTTGCTTCGTAGGTTTCGGGGTCGAGCACCTGGACTGCGCGGTCGTCCTCGACGGCGACCAGCGTCGTCGGTTCGGCGTCCTCGCGAGTGCCGAGGCGGCGGGCGTCGGGTGCGTTCTCGTCCTCGAAAGACGCCTCGAAGTCCTCGCCGGTGGCCAGTCGCGTCCCCTTGAGGTTGCCCTGGACCGAGCGTACCAGCACCGGGCCGTCGCCGTCCTGGGGATCGATGATCTCGCCGGGCCGGTACTTCGGCAGGCGGACGGCGAAGGTGACGCGGTACACCTCGTTGCCGTCCTCGTCTTCGGTGACGAGGGTCTCGTTGTCGGTGAACGCCCCGCCGAGTTCGTCCGTGATCCGACTGGCGATGCCCTGGCCCATCTGGGTAGTCGAAATCTTCATATCCAGGCCCTCGGAGACCTCGGAGACCTCGGTGATGAAGGCGTTGCGGTCGCCCGTCGCCTCCCGCTTTGCGATGTACTCCTCGGCGATTTCCTGTGCGCGGGCCTGCTCGTCGCTGGTCGGCACCCGGTCGTCACCTCGTACCTGGATAAGACTGGCGTAGGAGCCACCGGCGATTTTCCCACAGCGCTTGCAGGTCTGTCGGCTGATCTTCACCGGCACGACGACCGCCTCGGTGACCGGTGTCTCGCGGATGACTCCCGAGAACTCCGCGTGCATCCTGATGGTGTTCTGGTCGACTTGCTCGGGCGCGACCTGCCAGGCGACCGACTGAGCGTCGACGTGGATGCCGAGCGCCTCGCTGACCTCGTCGACGGCCACGTCGGTGTAATCCTCGGCCCCCACGTCGACCCACTGGTTCCCCCGGTGGACCGCCCCACACTGGGCACACACCCGCACCTCGATCCGGTCGGGTGCGTCGACCAGGTCGAACTCCTCGAAGTAACAGGCGTCACAGAGGACGCTGTCGGGGTCTCGCTGGCCTGCGACGCCCGGCCGCTCGACCTCCTGGTCGGGAATCTCGCTCCCACAGCGCGGGCAGAACTCGCCGGAACGACTCATGTGACGATGCTATGCCTGTGGCGCGGTTAAGTGACGTGTTCTTGATTTGCCGAGCGAGCAGTTGACACCTGAACGCCCTCGGCACGCTCGCCAGCAACGATTATGGACACCAACAACTGAACGCCCTCGGCACGCTCGCGGTCGCTGTTCGGCATATCGACGCTCGCTCCGCTCGCGCCGATAGCGGCCGAACAGCGACTCCCTCCGGCGCGAGACGTGCCTCGCCCGTTCGTCCACCAGGACAGCACCGACAGCACTGCACGGCAGGCCTGCCCTTCCCCGGGTCGCTCGGCATTGGGGCGCAAGCGCCCCGCACTCGCTCCCGGCCACTGCGGTGCGGGGGTGTACCAGGCTGTGCGTTGCTGTGCTGGGCGGTCAGGACGCGTGATTCGCGCCGGCGGGCGCGAATCCGGGGAGGGGTGGACGAACGGGCGAGGCGCGCTCGGCGGTTCTGCGCGGGCACTATTCGAGCGACGCGAGAATATCCCGCACAGAACCGCCGAGCGGGGTGAGGGCGTTCAGTCGTGAGTGGCCGCGTCTGTTCCTCATGTAGACGTTCAGTCGTCGACAGCTGCTTTCGCACCTAGTTCAGCACCCAGAACTGGTAGTTCAGCACCGTCGCGAAGAGCACCCAGGCGAGATACGGGACCAGCAGCAGGGCGGCCCGGCGGTCGACGCGGTCGAAGGCCCAGAGAATCGGGAGCAGGAGGACATCGAGCACGGCGATCACGCCGAGTGCGGCCAGCGGTTGCTGGAGGGTGAAGAAGGTGGGCGTCCAGGCGATATTAAACACGAACTGGAGGGCAAACAGGCCCAGTGCGACCCGAACCTGTCGCTGGCCGAGGCCTTCGCGGGCAACGAGGAAGACGGCGACCCCGAGCAGTGTGAACAGGAGCGTCCAGACGACGCCAAAGAGCCAACTCGGAGGGTAAAGTGCGGGCTTTGTGAGCGCGTCGAACCACGCCGAGTCCGGGCCGCCGAGCACTGCCGGTGCGCCGCCGAGGATGTTGACGAGGACCACTGTAGCGAGCGCGGACAGGAGTGACCGTCGGTCGAACCGGTCGGGAGCCGTGTCAGCGAGGGACATACCTGTCGTTCGGTCGGTCGTGCCATAGTGGTTGTGTCGGGCAGTCAGGGATCGTTGTAACTATGTACCGGTAGACACCGACCCCGGGTCGGTGCGATCCGGTACCGGCTTACAACGGTCTCTACGTGACAATCGGTCGCAGGCGGTCGAACAACCCTTTTATTCGTGACCCGCGTACGGTCGCGTATGGAGTGGCAAACCGACTGGGGGCTTCGCGCCCGGATGATATTGACGATGTTCCTGCTGTTCGTACTGTACATCGTCTTCATCGGAGTGATGACACAGACCCGCTTTTTCGGGGTCGCCATCCTCGGCATGGGCGTCTTCCTGATCGGGCAGTTTTTCTTCAGCGACAAACTCGCGCTCTATTCGATGGGGGCCCGCGAGGTCGACCCCGACGAGTACCCCGAACTCCACCGGATGATCGACCGCCTCGCTCAGCAGGCCGACCTGCCAAAGCCGAAAGTCGCCGTCGCCGACTCGCGCGCGCCAAACGCCTTCGCGACCGGCCGGTCGAAGAAGAGTTCGGCAGTCTGCGTGACCACCGGGATCATGAACACCCTCGACCAGGAGGAACTGGAGGGTGTCCTCGCTCACGAACTGGCCCATATCAAGAACCGCGACGTGATGGTGATGACCATCGCCTCCTTCCTCTCGACGATTGCCTTCCTCGTGGTCCGCTGGGGCTGGCTGTTCTCGGGCGGCCGCGACCGGGGTGGCAACGGCGCACCGATCATCGTCGCCATCGTCGTCTCGCTGGTCGTCTGGATCATCTCGTTCCTGTTGATCCGCGCGCTGAGTCGCTACCGGGAGTACGCCGCCGACCGCGGTGGGGCCTCGATCACCGGCAAGCCATCGGCGCTGGCAACGGCGCTGATGAAAATCGACGGCCGGATGGACAAGGTGCCAAAGGAGGACCTGCGCGACCAGGCCGAAATGAACGCCTTCTTCATCATCCCGATCAAGTCCGGCGTCGTCGGGAAACTGTTCAGCACACACCCCTCGACCGAGAAACGGATCGAACGCCTGCGAGACCTCGAACGCGAACTCGAAGGGCGGTGAACGACGTTTTCACGTACCGTGCCGAACACAGAGTGCAAGCCGGTCACTCTGGCCGATACGGGTTCGTCGCGGTGTCGAGGCGGTAGATGCCCTCGGCGGCGTCGAAGTCGTCGTCGAACGCGTAGAGATACCCGAGCCCTTCCCCCTGCATGTACGCGACGATAGCGGCATCAACGAACGAGAACCGATCGTGCTGGCGAAAGAGCGCTTTCGCCGTGGCGAACTCGCCCGTGGTCAGCGCCTCGATGTGGAACCGGGTGTTTTCCTCGATCCGGTGGAGGAAGTCGGTGGCAGCGTCGTGACCGGCGTGTGTCGTCAGTCCGTTCAGCGTTTCCGCAAGCACGTAATCGAGCACCACGGCTTCCGGGAGCGTTCCGTCGTCGATACCCTGGAGAAGCGGGAGGGCATCGTCGTGTGCGCCGTCGCGGCGGTACGCGGCGGCAAAGAGCACCGTCGTATCGACGAGTGCGCGCGGCATCTATTCCCGGTCGACGCCCCACGTGTCGTGTTCGGTCGTGCCGTCGGTCTCCCGATCGCCGTCGTAGCCGTCGAAGTCACTGAACGTATCGCTACGCTGCTGGACGACCTGTAAGCGGACTGTCCCGTCGCCTTCGACGTGCCAGCGGAGCGTGTCACCGTCGTCGATATCGAGTTCTCGACGGATACGGGCGGGAATGTTCGCCTGATTCCCCGACACTTTGCTCTCGGAATCGACCCGTTCACTGCTCATACACGAGAGAACGGCTCCACTCTTGATAAATGGTAGTGTGGACGCACACTATGGTCGCTGGCCTGACAAATCCCTCATCTATTCCCGCACGGGCCACACATACAACACTGGCGAGGGAGAGACCTAAGAGCGACCGTCCACACAACACGCGTATGGGACTGCTGGACGGACTCAAGAGAATCCTCGGGACGAAAGCCGAGGCCGACGCCACCCGGGATGCAGACCCCGAGGACCTTTTTGGCATGTCGACGGCGTACATTACGATGGAGGCGGAACTGGGCTACGCGCCGACCGGTGACGCGGCGCTGTGTTTCGCCGACGTGGACAACACCGACTTCCAGGACGCGATGGACGAGGTCGAGGCGATTCTGGCGGCAGGCGAAGTCGAGACCGGCACGACGGCCGATTTCACGACCGACGATCACGGCTACCAGTGGATCGTCCTCCACGACGACGAGTTCGAGGATCTGGTCACGTCGATCCACTTCGCCGCCGATACGCTGATCGAGGCCCGCTATGGCTCGCGGCTACTGGCGGCCGTCTTCGCGTTCGAGGACGAGCGAAGCGGCCAACTCGTCTACTGGGTGTACTCCTTCCGGCGGGGCCGGTACTACCCCTTCGCGCCCGACGAGCACGAGTCCCACGAACGCGATTCGTCGGCGGAGTTCAAACTCGACTCGAACCTCGACGGGGAACTCGCCGTCGAGTCCGACACGGAGTACTGGTACCCGCTCTGGCCGGACCGACCCGGTGAGCACCCGTGGGAGTGACGATGACAGCGAATGCGCCCGCGGCCTACGATCATTACCGTCTCGCCGACGCCGACGTGGTTGCAGCGAACGCCACACCTGGCATCTACCGCGTGGTCGGCACCGACGACGAAGCGATAACGCTCTTGCGTGTCGCCGGTGCCGACGGTCGCCGCCGCCACACCGGGGACCTGCTGACCGTCGACGACGGGACGCTCTCGGCGTTCGAACCGGCCGAGAACCCCGACGGGAACCGACCGATCAGTGCAACACTCCTCTACCGGTGGACGTAAGCAATGATATATTCAGCCGGGGACCGTGACGGCTGAGAAGTATCAAACGTTACGTCCACCGGTATCGGCCAACTCGACGACTTCGTCTGGCGACTCCGGACCTTCGGTCGTTCGCTCGCCGACCGGCCCGTCCTCTCGATGGTGGCGATTGCCGTCCTCGCCACCGGACTCGTCGGCGACCAGTTCGTCGCCGGACCCGACTGGACGTTCGGCGTCGCCGTCTTCACCGGGAGCCTCGGACTGGCAGCTATCGGTTCGCATCTCGTATAACTCTTCGTATTCGGTGACAGTCATACCGCCGCTGTCGGCCAGTTTCACTTTCACTCTCCTGTTAACGTGGGTTTATATCCCCAGACGCACAAGCGACGTGTATGTCCGCATCAGAGGACCTCGAAGACCTGCCAGGAGTGGGACCGGCGACAGCAGAAAAACTCAAAGACAACGGGTTCGACGGCTACCAGGGGATCGCCGTTGCCTCCCCCGGTGAACTGTCCAACACCGCCGACATCGGCGAATCCTCGGCCGCCGACATCATCCAGGCCGCGCGTGAAGCCGCCGACATCGGTGGCTTCGAGACCGGTGCGGCAGTGCTGGAACGGCGCGAACAGATCGGCAAACTCACCTGGTCTGTCGAGGAAGTCGACGACCTGCTGGGCGGGGGCATCGAAACCCAGTCGATCACCGAGGTGTACGGCGAGTTCGGGGCCGGCAAGTCCCAGGTGACCCACCAGATTTCGGTCACCGTCCAGCTGCCAACCGAACACGGGGGACTGGAGGGCAGTGCGATCTTTGTCGACTCCGAGGACACGTTCCGTCCCGAGCGAATCGATCAGATAGTCAAGGGCCTCGACGACGAGGTGCTCGAAGATACGATGGTCCGCCACGACGTCGTCGAGGACGAAGAGGCGGCCGACGCCGGCGACGAGGCACTGCTCGATGCACTCGTCGAGTCAGTGCTCGACAAGATCCACGTCGCCAAAGCGTTCAACTCCAACCACCAGATCCTGCTGGCCGAGAAAGCACAGGAGATCGCCAGCGAGAGTCAGGACGGCGAGTTCCCCGTCCGACTGCTCTGTGTCGACTCGCTGACGGCCCACTTCCGCGCGGAGTACGTCGGTCGTGGCGAACTCGCCGAACGACAACAGAAACTCAACAAGCACCTCCACGACCTGATGCGAGTGGGCGACCTCAACAACACCGCCGTCGTCGTCACCAACCAGGTCGCTTCGAACCCCGATTCTTTCTTCGGCGACCCGACCCAGCCAATCGGTGGGAACATCCTCGGCCACACCTCCACGTTCCGGATCTACCTGCGCAAGTCCAAGGGCAACAAGCGCATCGTCAAACTCGTCGACGCGCCGAACCTGCCCGACGGCGAGGCAGTCATGCGCGTCGAGGAAGGCGGTCTGATGGACGAGTAACGAGAGCCAGACGGAGGGCCACGCCTCGACGTGACCGTTTCACCTCGAACCCGTTCCCGTCGTGCGTCTTTCGGCCGTCTGACGAACCGGAGTGAAAGTGAACTCCGACACCCATAACCGCAAGACGACAGTCCCCTTCTAGTCGAAAGAGAGGGGTTCGGGGCGTGCAACCACCACACGGCTGTCAACTCCAGCGAGAGGTGGCTACGGGGCAGTACCGTTTTGTGGGGTGATGACGTAGCACGTGGTATGAAGTTCGTTATCGTCGGGTACGGACGCGTCGGGACGCGGACTGCGCGCATCCTCGGAAGCGAGGGCCACGGAGTCGTCATCGTCGAACGGGACATCGACAAAGTCGACCGAAGCAGAGAGGAAGGCTTCGAGACGGTCCAGGGCGACGGGAACGACGAGTCCGTCCTCGAATCGGCGGGCATCGGCGAGGCCGATGCAATCGGGGGGCTGACGGGCGACCTGAACACGAACTTCGCTGCGTGCATGATCGGCAAGGAACACGACTGCCGAACGGTGTTACGCATCGACGAGGACTACCGCGAGGAGATTTACGAGAAGTACGCCGCCGACGTCGACGAGATCATCTATCCGGAGCGACTCGGCGCGGCGGGCGCGAAGACGGCACTGCTGGGTGGGGACTTCAACGTCCTCGCAGACCTGACCGAGCAACTCTCGGTCGCCAGCGTCATCGTCCCGGACGGATCGCCAGTGATCGGTGACCGGGTCGTCGCGTTGGACTTGCCCGGCGATGCACGCATCTACGCCCACGGTCGGGGCCACGAGGCGATGACGATTCCACTGCCACGGACGCGGTTCGAGGCCGGTGACACGGTGGCCGTCATGGCCAGTCCGGAAACACTTGACGACGTTCGAGCGTCGCTGAAGGGCACCTGATACTGTCTGCTGTCGGTCGGCGAAAATCGCGGTGAGTGGTTCCGACATTCCCGAAGAGGGTGGGTCGTCGTATCCGGGCACGCGTGGGAGGATGAGGATGCCGAGTGGTCGTCAGTATGCGTGCCCGTGGCAAACGGTCGCCAGGACGGTATTTAAAAACCCGTCAGACGGCCGTGTGACGGCCAGCAGGCCAGCGTCGGCCCGAGACGAACAAGTATTTGCCGTGTGAACGGGTGGGTTCGAACATGGATCAGACGCGCCGGGCCCTCCTCCGCCGGACGATACCACTCGCAGCGACCGGCGGCGTCGCCGGGTGTTCGACCTTCTCGACCAGCAGTTCGACCGAGACATCGACCACGGCGGGGACGGCAGCGACGACTCGAACTGAGACGGCGACACGGGCCACCGTCACCGACAGCGAGACTGTCGGACAGTGGCTGTTCGCCCCATCGGCTATCGACCGAGACGACTACTCGTTTCTCACTCTCCAGCCGTCGACGCTCCTCGAACACGCCGACGCACTGCCCGCGGCACGCGTCCGGAACCTTCGCAACGATATCGGCCTCGCCGGGTTCGACACGCTCGGGTCGCTTCGCAGCATCCACCGGATTGCGGGGGATGTCACCGTCTACGACGGTCCCTTCGAGCGCGATACACTCGTCACCGAACTCACCGATGCCGGGTTCAGTGACGGTGGCACCCATCGGGGCTTCGATCTGTACAGTCCGGACGAGAAGCGGGCTGTCGCCGTCGGCGACGGACAGGTCGTCCTCGTCGACCGTCGCCGGCGTGAGGACGTGTCAGCCACCGCCAGCGCCGTCGCAAAATCGGCACTCGATGCGGCCACTGGGAACGGCGAGAGCTACCGGACCGTCGATGCGGATTGCGATGCACTCCTCACGGCGCTCGGAACGGGCCACGTCGTCATCGGACAGGGAGGATCGACCGGACTCGACACGGAGGCCGCACTCGCCCAGGGCGGGCGCTGGCGAGTCGGCAGTGAGACCACACAGATGAAGACCGCCGTGGTCTTTGAGAATAGCGGGGCCACCGACACCGATGCCGTCGAATCGTGGGCGACGACGGCGGGACCATACGGCGAGACGACGCCGACCCTGTCGACCGACGGACGAGTCGTCCTCGCGACGGCCGATGTGCCGACCAGTTCGCTCGGGCCGTTCGATCTCTCCAGTTCGAGCACCGACACGCCACAGGCCTCGTTTACCTTCGAGTACGACGGTGAGGCCGGCACCGTGACGATCACTCACGGCGGCGGCGACCCGGTTCCGGCCGGCGACCTGCAGATCCGCGGGAACGGCTTTGCCGAGCGCGAGAGCGCCGACCAGACGGCCGCTGGCACGTGGGGTGGTGAAACGAGTGGGGAGGAGAACGCGGTCGCCTCCGGCGACAGCGTCGTCATCGGTGTCACACCGTCCTACCAGTTGCTACTCCTGTACAGCGGCGGTGACAGCGGCGTCACGCTCGGTAGTGATTCCGGACCCGAAGCGTAGGTCCGTCCCCGAACGGTCACAGCCCGCGGACGTGGTCGGCGGTCACGTCCTCGTCGTCGGGCAGACGGTCGATACAGTCGAAACAGAGGAAGTGCTCGGTCCCATCGACGAGTTCCAGCGTCATCCCACCGGTCACAGTCGCCTCCTGGGTCCAGATGTTCGCGATGCCACCAGCGATAGTGACATCCATGCCACAGCTATCGCAGGGCTGGGTTGCCATGCCACTGCTATGAACTAGCGACGGGAAAGGACACCGATCACCGCGGGCGGTGCCCGCTTCGAGTTTGCAGACGTCGCGTTTCCATAGGTGCAGATGTCGTATTTCCATAGATGTCCGAATAAGCAGCCGTGCTGAATACATCAGAGACACCGAAAGCCCTCGCGGCGCTCGACCGCTCCGGGGCTCGCTGTCGTCCGAGAGAGCCCAGCTCTCTCGTGATGACGAAAGACCTCCGGTCTTTCGAAC
>PXRO01000023.1:0-46793 GCA_003021685.1 Halobacteriales archaeon QS_4_62_28 | reverse complement strand
ATGAAAGGGCGAGTGCCGCGTGGCGGCGTCGCCGCCACGACATGCGGCGGTCGGTGAAGCCGACCGCCCGTTGCGGGAACCCCGGCGAAGCAAGCACGCAAGGCGCGCGCAGCGAGCCGCGGGACCGCAACTGCACGAGGGCTTTCGGTGCTTGTGTTTCTCTCGATCTCTTCTCTGAACAATGCCTTCCGAAGTGACCGCGCGTTTTTTTGGCTGGACGACGAAGCGACGACATGAACGTCGATTGCGAGGGGTGTGCTGGCTGCTGTCTCGACTGGCGGCCACTCACCGACGCCGACATCGACCACGAGCAGCGTGGCAATCGACGCCCGCTCGACGGGACGGCCAACCTCGTTTCGCTCACCCGCGACGAGGTCCGGGCCTTCGTCGATGCCGGCCACGGCGACGCGCTGACACCGCGGCTCTTCACCGACGACGGCGGCGTGTTGATCGACGGCCACTCCGTCGCCGCGGTCGACGGTCGCCCGGTGTTCTACGTCGGCCTCCGAAAGCCGCCGAAACCGGTCGCACCGTTCGACGCCGACCCGACCTGGCTCGACACCTGCGTGTTCCTCGACCCTGTGACCCTCCAGTGTCGCATCCACGACGACGACCTCTATCCCGACACCTGCGCCACCTACCCCGGCGAGAACCTCACGCTCGATGTCGAAACCGAGTGTGAACGCGTCGAACGCCACGCCCCCGGCCAGCGTGCCGGGCAGCGACTTCTCGACGATGACCCACAGGACGCGACGCCGCTACTCGGCCCGGCAGCGCTGGGAACGAAACTGTTCGCCCATCCGGAGCCAGACCGTCTCGACGGTGTCTGCGACCGCCTCGAAGCGGGAACGCTCACCGACGAGGACCGCGCGGAGCTCGTCGCCGTCGCGGCCGCTTCGGCTCCCGGTACCGGCGCTGTCAGCGAGGACTGGTACGAGCGGTACCGCGAACGAGCACGCGCCGCCGACTCCTGGACCGGGCGCGCCATCGACGCCTGGGCGGCGATGGGCGAGGTCGGCCAGTCAGCGCCCACACCACAGCGGGCCCGGGCAATCGAGGACGAGGACGGCGCACCGCCCACGCCAGGGTGGGGAAACGACAAGTGACGACAGTGGGCGCGTCGGCGTTCACCGGCTAAATTCGGTCTCCTCACTTCGTCGTGCGTCTCGCTACTCACGGGTCGTCCCTCCCCGCTCGTCTTTTTCGAGACCCACTCCTCACTTCGTTCGTCGTGCGTCTCGCTACTCACGGGTCGTCTCTCCCCGCTCGTCTTTTTCGAGGTTCTTCCCTACGGTCAGAACCTCGCTACTCGTGCCCGTACACCGAAACCGGCTGGTACGGTTCCTCCAGATACGTCATGTCGGAGTCCGAGAGGTCGATCTCCAAGGCCTCGACGGCGTCTTCGAGGTGTTCGATGCTGGACGTGCCCAGAATCGGGGCGTCGGTGTACTCGTTGTGGAAGTGCCAGGCCAGCGCGATCTGGGCCATCGTAACGCCCTTCTCGTCGGCGAGTTCTTGAACGCGTTCGTTGATCTCCTTGCTCGCGGGGCCGTCGTCGTATGGGACGCCGGCGGTGTCTTTCTCGTGTTCCCCGCGGGTGGTCTCCCTGAACTCCTCGTGGGGCCGTGTCAGGTAGCCCGCGCCCAGTGGACTCCAGGGGATGACACCAACGTTCCACTGCTCGCAGACGGGGTACATCTCTCGCTCCTCTTCTCGGTAGGCGAGGTGAGAGAGGTTCTGCATCGTCTCGAAGCGTGCCAGTCCCTCCCGGTCGCTGATCTGGAGAGCACGCTGGAACTGGTGGGCCCACATCGAGGACGCACCGATGTGACGGACCTGGCCGCGCCGGACGGCATCGTCGAGTGCCCTGAGCGTCGTCTCGACGGGCGTGTCGTAATCCCAGCGGTGGATCTGGTAGAGATCGACGGTGTCCATCCCCAGTCGGTCGAGGCTCGCCTGCAGTTCCTGCTCGACTGCCTTCCGCGAAAGGCCCTGCCTGTTCGGATCATCACCCATCTCTCCGAATACTTTCGTGGCGACGACCTGCTCGTCGCGGTCGTACTCGGCCAGCACTTCGCCGAGGATTGCCTCGCTCTCGCCCGTCGAGTAGACGTTCGCGGTATCGAAAAAGTTCACCCCCAATTCGACGGCTCGCTCGATGAGGTCCCGGGACGCCTCACGGTCGAGCATCCACTCGTGACTGCTGCCGAAGCTCATACAGCCGAGGCAGATCTTCGAGACCTCGATACCGGTCGATCCGAGTGTAGTGTACTCCATACACGCGGTGTAGAGCGTCCGAGTCAAGTAACCAGTGACAGTATTCGGAAAGGATCGGCGTGAAATCGAGCGGGCGACGGGTCGGGAGTCGATAGCGTCAACTTGCGGGCCGGCGAACGCCGCCCATGAACGTTGCACACGTCGCACTGTGGGTATCGGACCTGGATCGCGCAGTCGCGTTCTACACTGGTCTCGGACTGGAGCGCCAGTGGTCGTTCACGCTCGACGGCATCGAAAACGTCTACGTAGGCGACGAACACGGCGAGTTACAGTTACGCCACGACTCGGACCGGACGACACCGATTGCACCGAGCCGGGCCGACGTGGACCACGTCGCACTCACTGTCGAGGACACCGAGACGATGATCGAGCGCGCGACCGATCTCGGTGCGGCCGTCGTCTCGGGACCGACAGAAATCGAACCGGCTGACGCATACGTTGCCTTCGTCGAGGATCCGGAGGGGTACACCCTGGAGTTCGTCCAGCCCTTGTGACATCCTCCCCGCCGTGAACGACGGGGCTTCCCACGAAGCCGGTCTTCGCTGGATTGGGAACCTCGGGTCTGTATCCCGTCGTGATACAGGGAGTGCCACGCCCCCGTTATCCCTATCCTCGCAAGAGGACTCGGGAGTACCTTGGTTATTTTGTGACGGTATCCACAGCGGGCGACTCGACGGGGATACCGTTGAGCGACCGAGTGGACCTCCCGATACTGTCTCATTACATCGGGCGGGTGGACCGCCTCGGTTGGTATCACAGACGGGCTGTACGTCCGTCAATCTACCGATGACGGCGCTGTATCCCCGCCGTAAACGACGGGGTTTTAGCGCCTGTAATTCAGATAAGTCGTATCGGTGACCGTTCGTCCACTCCTGACCCCGTCTCGGTGGGGTATTAGTTGACGGAAACCTACTGACACGATACGATGGCAGAAACGACGACCGTCCGACGGGCTGACGACCCACTGGACCTGACGCTCTCGACCGACGAACTCGACGCGTATCGCGACCACATCACTTCGTTCATCACCGAGCAAGTCGACGCCGCCGGTACCGACAGTGCCGTGATGGGTCTCTCGGGGGGTATCGACAGCACGCTCACGTCCCACCTCGCCGTCGAGGCACTCGGTCAAGAGAACGTCTATGGCCTCGTGATGCCGAGTGAAGTCAATCAAGAAGCGAACATGAGCGACGCCGAACGGATCGCGAGCGAACTGCTCGGCATCGAGTACGACGTGGTCGAAATCGAACCCATCGTCGATGCCGTCCTCGATGGGTTC
The DNA here is from genome assembly GCA_003021685.1 of Halobacteriales archaeon QS_4_62_28. Taxonomy (GTDB): domain Archaea; phylum Halobacteriota; class Halobacteria; order Halobacteriales; family Haloarculaceae; genus Halomicrobium. The sequence continues at coordinate 43,237 of PXRO01000023.1, read as the reverse complement.
CCCGCCGCCGAGGGCGACCAGTTGGCCGTCGGCAACCTCCGGGTGCGCTGTCGAGCCGTCCTGAACTACCTCGCGGCCAATCATCGCGACGCACTCGTGCTCGGCACCGGCAACAAAAGCGAAGCGCTCGTTGGCTACTTCACGAAATACGGCGATGGCGCGGTCGACTGCCACCCGATTGCGAACCTCTACAAGGGCCAGGTCCGGCAACTCGCAAAACACGTCGGCGTTCCCGACGACCTCGCCGAGAAGACCGCAAGCGCAGAAATGTGGGTCGGCCAGACCGACGAAGCGGAGATGGGCCTCGACTACTCGACGCTGGACTCGATTCTCGCACTCCACGTCGAAGGCGGCGTCTCGGCCAGTGCGACCGCCCGAGAAATCGGCATCAACGAGGCGGCAGTCGAACGCATCACCGAGTTGTACGCGAGCAGCAAGCACAAACGCGCCGCACCGCCGGGTCCCGATCCGTTGTACTGATACTGCCGGCTGTACCCTCGTGAAGATATTCGCAACCCCGGGGTAACGAAATCGTTCACGGACTTACTTGCTCTCGTTGGTCGAGACGACGATTCGGACCTGGTCCCCGCCCTCACCGCTGTCAGCCTCGGTCCCCTGTAGCACGTACGCCTCCGGATCGACCGATTCGCCGTTGACCTCGATGGTGACCGTCGCACCCTCGCCGGTACGGTAAGTCGTTCCCTGAAAAGTCAGGCTGTTTTCCGAGATGCCGATGTTCAGCGTCGCCAGTGCGTACTCAAGCGTCACACCAGTCGCGTGCGTGTGCCAGACGCGACCGTTCCCGCCCTCGAAGTGGAAGGGATCTGCCGCTAGTTGATACTGCTCCTGACTGAAGTCGATCTGCTGGCCGTCGATGGTGACAGTCATCGTCCCGTGCTCGTGGGTACCGGTGTAGGGCTCACTGGTGGGCATCTGCGCGACGTCGAACCCGTTGACCGTTCCTGACTCACCGGCAGACGCGTCGCCACCGCCCATGAACATGACGACGTAGACGACGATAGCGAGCGAGAGCCCGATGACGCCGACCAGAATCGCTGGGCCGAGCGGGATCGAACTCCCGGCGCTGCCGCTGTCGTGATCCTCGACGCGTCGCTTGTCTATCGATCCCAGTTCCCCCGCGTGGGCCTCTGCGAGATGATCGAGATAGGCATCCTCCCCCTCGAAGGACCCATCACAGTAGTCACAGTCAACCATTACCGAACCGTGCGCACTCGATTGATTCAATCTTTGCGCTTCTGTGTGCGCGCCTCGGCCAGCGACGCGAACGTCGAACGGGACGTACATACCCGCACGTCACACGCTAGCGCCAGTACGTCACCGTCCCGTCTCGTGGTCATTGCTCGCACATTCGACCAGACGTTTCCAAAGGTCTTTGCCCTTCCCGTCGCTAAGGCTAGCTAATGGAGGAAGCCGCTGCGGTCCGACAAGCCGCACTGGCGGCAGTCGACGATGTCGAGCCCGCTCGTCTGTGCGATCACATCGGGGACCGACTCGAAACCGCCTCGATGACTCCCGGCGTCTGCTCGCTCGTCAGCGCCAGTGCCGCCGGTTGCGAGGGGAGACTGGAGGGCATCACCGACCGTGCCGCCGGCGTCCAGTTGATCTACGAAGGACTCCGCCTGACACGCTCGCTCGCCAACGACACTCCCTGGACGGACGGCGACCGCGACGCCGCCGACCTGGATATCCTCGTCGCCGACATCCTCGTCTCACGAGGGTTCTATCTGCTGGCCCGGACCGAGGCCGCCGACGCCGCCGTCGACGTAGTTCGGGCGTTCGGAACTGACCAGACCGTCCGCCGCGAGACCGGAGATGCCTCGCTGGACCGGAACCTCGAAACCGACGTACTCGAACTCGCTGTCGTCACCGGTGTCACCGCGGCCGGCGCACACCCAACACCCCGCCTGCGGGAGTACGTCATCAACCTCGTCGACGACTCCCTGCCAGCCCCCGAGGCCTTCACCGACGACGACGTGATCGAGACGCTGACGACGCTCGCGGCCACCGACGCCACGGCGACTGACGGCGTCACGACCTCTGCCGACCACTGATACGCGTTGGCGCGCCGTCTCCGAATCGAAACCCCTAAAGACAACTCCGGTCAACGACTGAGTACGCGCCTGGGTAGCTTAGAGGTAAAGCGCGTCCTTGGTAAGGACGAGAGCCCGGGTTCAAATCCCGGCCTAGGCTTGTAACTTTTCCTTCATATCCTACAAAGACATTCATTTACAACCATCCCGTTTGCGGGTTTTCGCGGGAATCGTCGTGTCCGGCGTTTGGTAAGTTCGAAAATGGCGGGCATAAAAAGGGGTGGTCGGGGTGACGTCCGGCGGCTGTCGAAGCGGGGCGGGGACTTCGTGATTCGCACCGACGACGCCGACGACGACGGGAAACGAACCGCCCGGTCGTATCTTGCGAAGTCCCTTCGCACCCTGTCGGTGGTCGCCGATATGTCCCCGGGCGACGTCGACGACGCGGCGTCGGCCCGGCGGTCGGGTGACGTCGACAACGCCGACCTGTGGAAAATCGCCCTGTATTGGGCGACGGGAAAGGCGTTTTTCGACGGGTCGCCGGAACTAACGACCGACGATTCCGACGACAAAGACGGCGACACGCTTCCGCACGTCCTGTGCTATCGGTTCGTGGGTGTTGCCCGGTACAACGACCTTCCCGGGTACGTACGGCGACGTACCGTGTTTCTGAAGTCAAGTAATGTCTGGAAGCCTCCTTCGTGAAAGCATTACGATCAATAATGCAATGAGAAGACTGTAGTGGTAATTTTCCAAGAATCAACGATAGGGACTAATATGCTTGGCCATCCGATGAATGATTATGAGTGAGCCAGAAGATCGATTTGAATACGAAGGTCGTTTAGTATTTAATGGAACTTTCAAAACTGATATATTTGGGCCAGATCTCAACCCAGAAAGAGTAATTGAAGATCTCCCTGAATATGGACAAGGTAGCCCTCAACAACCAGGTTACGGATTTACAAATATAGATCTAGAAGAGCTAGCTGTTTCAAACCTCCAAAATAACGGTTTGATTGACATAGCCGAAAACACGGTTTCATTCCGATATATACAAGAAGAGTTCCAAGAACAAGAGATAGTTGATATAGAGGGGAATTCGGAAATCAGGTATTCTAGACGACTTCAATCAGTTGATTTTTATTGGATATTTCCTGAATTTCTATTCGTTAGAGGAGCGAAAAGCGAAGTAAATGAGGCGGTAGATAAATTAAACGTTGTATTGGAACGTAGTATTGAGTTGTCCAAGTTAGATTTCGAACCAGATTTTCTGATCTGGATAATTTACAAGCACTACAATGGAGAGGATTTGAACACTGGAATAAATATAAATAGGCTAACAGATGCGAAAATACAGGGTAGTCATGATGTTTTTGGTTCCACAAGACGCATCTCAGATTCCACTGACTTAGTCCGTTCCCCTCCTGTAATCACTGCAATATTGCAAAATGAGGATATTGTAACGATAGGCGGAGAATTTTTGATACATAACGAATATCAATTGTCTGTAGATATTTCTACAGACGGACGGACCCATATAAAAGCCCAATCTGACGATATTAGAGAAGCTAATTCCTTGAAGAGAATTTTAATCTCCATCCTTTTTGTAAAAAATATATATGAAATTTATACCTATTGGTTAGAGTTAGATCCATCTGAAAAATACCCTCCTATCGATTTCTTTGAAGAATTATATCAATCACTTAAAGATCAAGGCATTTCAACTAGCTTTGCGCTTGATAGTATTATAGACGAATATACTGCGAAGCGGGGGGAACAATGAGCTGGTCGGATGAACCTCCAGAAGATCGATTAGAGGAACCCACAATCAGGGAAATCATAGAGAGAGGAAGGTCTGAAACTATCGAATTTTTTCCCAGTATACCAGAGAAAGAGGATGACTTAGCAAGGGAAGCGTGTGGTATCGGGAATCACAAAGGGGGTGTCATTTTGGTCGGGGTAAACAGTAGTGGGGAAATAAAGGATATATCAGAGACAGATGCTATTTTTGATAGAGTCGCAGAAATACTCGAAGATCTTATTGAACCTAGTTTGAGGTATGTTATGCATGTCTACGAAATTGACGGTGAAAATTTTCTATTGATAAGAATTAAAAAATTCTCTAATATACCATTGGCAATGAACAGACGGTTTTATCTTCGGAAGTCTAAAAAATCAAGGCCAATTCCCCCATCAACCGTTAGAGATCTTTTTGATTCTAAGTCGAATGACGGCTAACTACAATACGATTTGTGTTAGCGTAAATAATACTGACCCTATTGCAAGAAGAAAAATCAAAAATATAATCCAAAAGACTATGGAGATGATATTTTTAATTCTAATCCTCCAAATGGTGCTTCTCATCAATCCCCTCAATGCCCTACGATCGTCTGAGTCATGTATGACGTATTCACTATCTTCGGGATATCCTACAGACTCCAATTTACTTTTCATCTTAAAGTGAGGTCTGGCAGCAAATTCCCCCAAAGCAGACTCATCTAATTCTTGGAAGTCTGCTTGTACAGTCTGATCCGTTTCTAGTTCCGATAGATTATATATATGATAAGACTTAACTTCGTTTCGTTTTTTACGTGCTTCCCAGAATCTCGGAATAAACCGTTTAATAACGCTCCATTTGCTCATAGTGATAGTATCATCCCTATCAATTAGATGATTCTCATGTCTTCTCATCCTTCTACTGGGATCTCACGAAGAGCCTTATTATGAAGTTTGTCTATAATTTCTAACGGTAATTCGCTCCCCTGATGGGCCTCATTTGAATTTGGAACTAATCTTAATGTGAGTTCAAATTTGTCTATATTCGAATGATAAGTCACTGCTTCGTCGCCATGGTTATGAACGGGGGTGTATTGCTCAATCCCAACCTCATATTCTTCAATTTCAAAAGATATATAGATGCAATTATGATGATCTGGGATCTTAAATACTAAATCAATCTCTGCGCCCCCATTACTTGCGTCAAGAGATTCAATATCTTCTAATTTTATGAGGTTATTGTGGTCTCCCTTCGTAAAAACATGAATGCTCGGGATGATCCTTTTCCCGATTAGGAAAATAACAAGAATAGACACCAAGAGAACCGCGATTAGAAACGGGATATCATAACCGCGATAAACAAATTCGACTTCTCTGCTCAGAAGAGAAATAATTGCAACAATCGTTCCAGCAGATCCAAGTGGGACCCACTCAAAAAACGACTGGATTTTTGATTTCCAACTCATCCGTTATATATTGCTTCAGTTTCGAATTTTTGAACTGCGTACTCAAATTGATCATCTCCCCCACCCACGGATAAGATATCATCAGCATAAACGACGTCAAACCGGCCATTAAATTGAAACACTAAATCTGCCCGTACAACCTTCTTTTCACCGATAACATCATCATCGGACGGAAGTTGATCAAAAGAAACCACGCCCTCTTGATCGCTTATTCGTTCACTCCCGCTAGACTCTATTTCACCAGGGTCTACTCTGACCATTATTTCCCTAATTTCATAGGCAGATTGAATGAAATTCCACAGCCCTCTTCTGGATACGCTGGAACCCGGTAGTATGCTCATTTTATCCGTCAGGAGGGTTCGAAGCTCAAACAAGACTTGATCGGACAAATTATCTCTTCTTCCCGGATCCAAAATGAACAGCCTGGAACCTGTTCGGAAGAAAAAATTCATGGATATTGTCGTCGGTTCACCGTCCCGTGGCGGGTGAAGCAAATATGTAAAGTGTCCTTTGATTATTTCCTGATTTTCATACGGGTACTCTTCAAAAAAAGACTCTTCGACGGGCTCAGATTCAACTTCAACATCAGTGATTTTATCGCTGGAGAGGGTTCTAAGCGTGTCTCTCCAACTTTTGGCTTTCGGTGTGGCCCGCCGAACCTCACTCATTCTTGGTGTTTCTGTTATGGGGTTCTATAGTCTAGACCCTTTCGGCCTGTGCTTGTCCTGTCTTCCCTTTTAAAACATCACACGGATAGTTATAGATCCCATTCCTGATCTGGATCACCCCGCTTATTGCAATACTCTCTTCGAAGGGGCTCAGATATACTGTCTAAGGTCATGCCCTGATCACGACACGTATCAAATAAATCAAGGAAGAAATCGTAAGAGGGGTATTTGTCTTGTGGGTTCAAATTATCCCAGTGATTCTCCAAATCAACCAGCTCATTCAGAAATTGGATTGACAAGGCCATCCTACGTGTATCGTTTGCCCTCTTGATAGATTTCACAGAGGATTTGACATGTACCTTGTTGGTTTGAATCTCCGATTGTAGCGTGTTATCGTTGATAGCGAATCCACCCTCAATCATTTTAAGTGACTTGTTTTGTAATATCGCAGATAAGAGTGGCGGGGATTCGATCAATTGGCTTGTGTCTCCTACAACATTATTTCCTCCCCAAACGTCTACGTCACCTGTTACTGTGGCGTCTGTCAGGGTATCAATCTCAATTGCCGACGCTGGGGGATCATTATCGTTGTATTGGTGCTGGAACAGCCACAAGAGAAAATCGGAATCGAAAGAAACTGGCCTAAATCGTGAAAAACCAGTTGGTTGGATAGAACTTGCTGAAGACCCGCCGTCTGTAGCTACATCAGCACCCAGAAGTGAAGAGGTGTAATCAATTGCCTCAGCCACGTCATCCTTTGCCCCCCTGAAATACATATAATTGGGATAGTTCCAGTAAATATCGGCGTCATTTACTACTGGTATTTCGACTGTCTGAAGCTTTTCTTCATCAGGAACATATGCCTCTTTTTCAATCCGATCTTCGTACAAAAATCGAATTGCGATCAAATTATTCGCCAACTCTTCAAGTCCCCCTGAAACACTATCGTCATCCCGAAAGAAATCTCTCAATAGCAGTTTTATTACACCCTTATCTGAGTCCCGTTCGGTATCTTCAAAGCGTCCTAAGTCACCTATCAGCTGTGACTCGGCGTCATAAATACCGCCTTGATACTCTGATCCTTGATGAAGATCAGTCCTGTACACCCCGTTGAAGATCAGATAACCCTGATAATCAAAATCATCTGTCTCTTCTTCAAGCATGATTATCTGATAACTGGTATGGGGATTATTAAAAAGCTAACCCAAAGCTCCTACTCTTTGTAGGCGTAGGGGAGAACGTGGTCTTGAATAAACGCAGTGAATTCCTGTTCTTCGTAGTTACTAGGCTGGTAAATTTCGATATACCCGCTTTCAGTGATCGTGTATTTTATTGTCTCAGAATTATTTTCGATTGTTAAACCGATTTGGTTCTTTTGAGAGGATTGCACCACCGGCCCCATTCTTTCGTCCCGCAATACGTTGTCGCCGTATATTGTTCCTTTTTCGGCTTCACCTACATTCCCATAGAAGCCAACTTGCCAGGGAACCCCTTCGGGCACTGATTCTACATGAGGATTCAAGTCGATCTTCCCCCGATCTACATCCACCCCTGGAAGATTCGTAGTAAATAAGTCGAAAGCAAATGTTCCCGAACCATCACTGACCACAGCAAATTCACCAGGAACGAATATAAATTCAGTATATAGTGTTTCTATAGATGCGCTTTCACTAACACTAATAGAACCGTCGACAATATTAATCGAATCTTGGGTGGTTGGTTTTTCAATCGCTGCCCGACCGAATTGGATTGTTAAATTATTGCGGTCACTAGTTTGAGTTCGAAGAACTTCAATACAAGCCTTGAGGCTTTCATCATTTTGTTCGTTGGTCTTTTCAAATGATTCCAATTCTTGTCCATTCCTATCAACCAGTCCAATGACACCAGATTTCATAGTACACAGTGTGACCCGGTGGGTCTAAAATCATCTCATTTGAAAGGCGCGTTCCTACGTGCTGTTGTTACACCGTCAATCGTCGTGTGAACAACTTCTGAGAATGACTAATCCTGTAACACTTCTATTCGTTCAAACGGTCGTATAACAACTAAGCTGGTAGATCAAACGAATAGCAGATCTACCCAAACGAACAATCCAGTAGCAGAAAGGAATCACCCACCTAAATCTCGATAATCCCAATCACTATCTAACTATCATATTGTCTTTACTTTAAACCATATACAAAAGTGTACTGCCGTTCTGCAGGCTTTTAAGATCGCGAAAAGCCAGAATCACCGGCACGTTTTTACCTCTGATATCCAACATCAGCGGATCGAATACGACCACAATTCCGCTTCGTCCCGAAACACGCGACGAAGTCAAGTCGCTGAAACGGGGCGGGGAATCGTACGACACGGTGGTTCGCAAGTTGCTAAACGGCGAATATCCGCCCGACAGCTGACGCTGTTGGTGAATTAGGAACGGTGGAATAGGTCGGGCGTGCGACCAACACGCCCCTGAATTGACTGAACCCCGATATGGGGGCATCAAAGGTGCGTCGGTGTCGCTTCCCGGTGCAAGTAGATTTTCGGCGGCTTGCGCCTAAGTCCTAACGGTGCCCCTGGTCGAGCGGTCGTCGACCCGTCACGTCGACATCTAACTGACAAATGAGTGACCGTCACCAACCGACCGGAACGAACCGCACCGACGGAACGATGCCGAACCCCCGGGAATACGTACAGGAAAACCGGGACTTGCTGTCCCGCGTGTTGGCCCGGGGCGACACGGAAGCGCAAGCCTACGCGCTTGCACTAATCGCCGAAGCGGGGACGCCCCCGAATATTGACGACATTCAGGGCCGGTTAGAAGACCTTCGCCGTGAAGCCGACGGCGGAAAATGAAGCTATCCGTCCGACAGGGCGTCGGCGAATTCCCGGGCGTCGGTGAACAATTCGGGGTCGTCTTCGAACAAGTCCATGAATTCCCGGGCTTGCTCTATGTTATCCAGCAAGTCGGGATTTTCCCTAGCCATTCGCAAGACTGCAGAACGGACTTCCCGGTCGTCTTCTTTCCGGGCTTCAATTTTGTCGTACTCAAGCGGCTGTCGACACCACACGCAAGCGTCTTCGTCGCGGGGTGTTTCCCGACCGCACCGGGGACATTCGACCGGGCCGATAGGGTCGGGGTCGGTTTCTTCGACGTCTTTGCCGTGCAATTTCGCGTACGTCGTGTCGGATTCCCCGCCGAACTTAGCGACGTAGTGGGCGGTGACGTCGCTTCCCCCGCTTGCGACCCTGTCGGTCTTCGATAAACGCTTACGGCATACCCTTCTGGGCCAACCACGACGCGTTCGACTTGCGGAAGTTAGTCGGGGTGACGGGCTTGTCGACACCGGCCTGCTTCGTGGCGTCTTTGAAGCAATTCAGGTATTACCGGTTACTGATTGCTTCCGGCTTCGACAGTTTCGACCAAAGCAGGACGTCGGGGTCGTCGTCGGCGGGGTGGTCGGACAGCCACCGATTCAGGTACGGCACCGCCGGGATAAGCGACACCGAACGCTGTCCCTTCTTGCCGTCGACGAAGATTTGCAACCCGTGTTCGTGGTCGGGAACGTCGCCGACCGTCAGGGACTTCAATTCCCCGCTTCGGGCACCGGAATCGAACGCGACGGCTATCAGGGCGGCGTCCCGGGCGTTCTTCGTTTCGTCTATCATGGGTTTGACGTCGTCTTCCCACGACAGCATATTGGCGGGGTTCGGTCGGGGGTCGTGGCTGTTACTTGTCCCCGACGGCACCCATGCGATACTGTCGGGCTTATCTTCGACGTCGCCGTCGGTGACGTGCCCGGCGAAGACCCGAAGGGCGTCCCGGTAATCGGCGTTCGTCCATTCGTTATCGTACTCCCGGTTAATCCACCGGACAATATCTTCGGTAGCGTCCCGGTCTTCAAGGGCGTCGGCAAGCCCTCCGACGTTTTCGGCGATTCGGGTACACCGACCCAACAAGTCGCGGTGTCGCACGTCGGCGTATTCGGACTTGAGCAAGTTAGTAGGCTATTGAACCTTTGGTTCATATCCCCCCGGGGCTTAGTGGTCATTTCGCGGTTTTCTCACCATTTTACGCTTCTCTTATTAGAGAAACCAATGGTACTCAGGAACGTTCCTATTTGTTTCTAATTTGTCATATAATAAATAACTAATCAAATAAAATATGTAACAGACACTCAATCTACTCCATATCTCTCTCACTCACCTTTTTAATTGGTGAACGAATGGAACTGATTAATGCCGGACGTCTCTGCCCTCCACGATTCCATTCGTTCGATTGCCAAACAAACGGACGACGATATGAGCGAGCGCGACGTGGAGAATCTGTTTCTGGAACGCGGATTCTACGATGCGCTCGACTACGAGGGAACAGGCACCGACCTCCGGAGCGAGTTCACCCTTCCCGACGACCGACGCCCCGACTATATCACGCTCGACTCGAACGAAGCCGTAACTGCGGTGTACGAGTTCAAGACTACGGGGCGTGACCTCCCACCCCACGAATCGCAACTGTTCGGATATATGGAATTCCTGCGAGCTGAGTACGGTGTTCTGACCAACGGCGAGGAGTTGCGGCTGTATCGACGGGGCGTCGATAACCCCCTCATCGCGGTATCGACGGCGTCGATTACTGAGAGTGATGCCCGCGACATCGTCAGCGCGCTCCAGAAGCGGGAGTTCAACCTCACGAATCCCGACGACGTGAATCAATTCCTCGAAGACCTCGACCCCATCCCGCTGGACGAGCAAGCCGAACTCGGACAAGAACACTTCTTCGATACCTTCCGGCTCGAAGAAGGGAGTCCGTTCGCCGACCTCGTGACTGGGATGATGGACTTACTTGAAGAACTCCGCGACGAGCAGGAGGCGAAGTTCGTCAAGGGCGCGTACGACTTTTGGGAAGCGACTTACGCGAGCGAGCCGGACGAGGTACCGGACTCGTGGGAACCCTTCATCGACGGGAACCAGTCGCTACGGGACTTTATCTTCTGTCTCGAAAGCGGTCACGCCCTCCTCGCGCGCCTACTCCTTGCGAAGGCCACGGAAGACCACGACTTCTTCACAGGAACCGGGTACGACGGGATGGACGACTACTTCCGGGGTTTACAGGGCTTCGGTCAGAGCATCAACCTCGACGCCTTCCCCATCGCCGCCGACAACCTCATCGACGATATGCAAGAGCAGTTGGTTGAAGGTTTGTTCCAAGATGACATTTTTGTTTGGTGGACTGATGGCTACGAGGAGGAACTGTCGCGCGGTCACGAAACCGGCCCTAACCAGTTCGAGGCCGTCGCACGGGAGTCCGGTGGAGTAGAGCGGATTAGTGAAGCCACGCGAAACCGTTTCAGCCGCGCCGTCGCCGAGGTCTTCTTCAACGTCCTCCGTTTCGACTTCGGCGACGTAGAGGGCGACCTCCTCGGCGACCTCTACCAGCGATACTTCGACCCGGAGACGCGCAAAGCCCTCGGTGAGTTCTACACGCCTCAGCCGGTCATCGACTACATTATGGACGGCGTCGGTTACGAGCGTGGCGTCTCCGGTGAACGCCTCATCGACCCGGCGTGTGGTTCGGGGACGTTCCTTGTCGAAGCCGTCGAGCGGTATCTCGCCGACGTGGAACGCTACGAGGACGACCCGGACTGGAAGGAACACCTTCAAGACCTCTGTACGCGCCCCCGCGTCGTCGGACTCGACATTCATCCATTCGCCGTCCTGATGGCACAGATTCGCTTCGTCGTCGCCATTCTCCCCGCGTACCGCGAAGCGAAACAGTCCCATCCCGACTACACCATTCGACGGCTCCCCATCTACCGGACGGACACCTTACGCAACGAGCGTGAACTGACCGGGGCCGACCTCGGCGACGACGGCTCCCGACAGATGACGTTCGACGCGATGACCGAGGACGAGCAGGACGTGCGGATTCCCGTTCCCCTTCCCGTCGAAGTTGACGAGGACGAGGTAGCCGAGACGGAAGACGGGTTCCTCGTTCGTCGCGTTCGGATGCCGCTGTTCGACACCATTCAATTGGAGACGGGCGTGGGGAACTTCGGCGAGTATTTCGCGGCGCTACAAGGCGTTCTGGACACCGTCAAAGACCATATGGCACTCGCCGAGGAGTTCGGCGACGACTTCGACTGGACGTATCAGAGCGGCCTTGAGGAACGAATCCACCACCACACCGAACAGGAGTATTCCGGCGTAGAGGAGTTTTTCGCGCCTTACGTGGACGATATGCTTGAGAACGTTCGGTATCTCAAAGAGGAACACAACGACGGGCGGCTGTTCAAGATGTTCGAGGACACCGTGCTGGCGCTCGTCGTGAAGAATTACTTAGATTACGACTACGTCGTCGGGAATCCACCGTATGTGAATATTCAGAATATCAGGGATGAGCAGAAAGAGATGATTCAGAGTCTCTATGAGACTGCTGTGGGTCAGTTTGACCTGTACTGTCCATTCTACGAGCGAGGCCTTGATTGGTTAGTCGATGATAGTGGAAAACTCGGGTTCATCACTCCAAATCAGTTTATCGTTACAGACTATGGCGAGAAAACACGCCAAATAATCCTCGAAAATACCACAATTAGTGAAGTATATGACTTCCGTGATTCTAGGGTCTTTGAGGACGCTACAAACTATCCGGCTGTCGTTATCTTAGAGGATGAATCTTCTGAGGAGTCTCGGAGTTCCAATTCAATTCGATGCGTCCGTGTTCGAGCAGACACAGACGAAGATTCCGACCGAGAGTTGGACGAGGAGATTATTGAGTCGGTGCGTACACACCGCCGAGAACCCGGCTATTCTGACAATCTAATTGACGTTTTCGATTACCCTCAGTCAGAACTTGGCACCGATTATTGGGCGCTGATGCCACCCCGAGAGCAGAAAATCTTCGACAAGATTGAATCGAACGGTGATAAGCGGATGGAAGAGATTACAGATGCTAACTTCCCCGGCCCAACTACAGGCTCTAACAAGATCTACGTAGTGGAGGTGATGGACGCCCATCAGATACGTTCTGGTGATGGAGGGGATACAGTAACAGTTGTTCCAAGTGGAGGAACCAGAGAATTTGAAATTGAGACAGACCTCTTACGCCCGTGGCTTAGCGGGAGTGACGTACAACGCTGGCGCTGTGAGTGGTCGGGAAACCACGTCATCCTCCCATACGAATCGTTGGGCGAGGGAAGCCGGGATGACCAACTAATCTCAGTAGACAGATTGGAAGAAGAATACCCGCTAACTTGGGAGTATTTCCAAGCCCACGAATCGGAGTTGCGTAGTAGGCAAAGTGGAAGGTGGGAGGATAGCGAGAATTGGTGGGAATTTGCGTATCCGCGGAATCTTGAGCGGTTTGAGCGCCCAAAAACGGTATTCGCCCACATAACAGATGAACCCTCATTTATGCTAGATGAGGAGGGAACTTGGTACTTCAAGACAGCATACGCGGCCCTGCTCGGAGAAGATTGGCAAACGCTCACCGAAGAAATTACCTGTCAACTCAACTCAAAAGTACTGGAATACTACTTTAAGCACATTGCGACTGTCAAAGCCGGTGGTTACTACGAATATCGCGCTCAGTATGTCAACCCAATCCCCTGTGTAACAGAAGACAGCGCGGGCGTCTTCGGAGTGATGCGCGAGCGAGCAGAGGAGATCGTGGACTCTATCGACCTCGACAGCAAGACCGACCGCTTCCCCGAAGCGTACCTTGGCGATTACGACGGGGAACTCGACTACATTACCTACGAGTGGCAGACGCGCCGGTATCCGGTCAGCGCCGAAGTACAGGGAGACGTGGAGGGCGACTTCACGGTACAGGCGGGACGGTCGGACGTAATCAACGACCCCGCGATGTACTCCGACGACCGCGACGCCCGGATGCGCCGCGCCGAGTATGTTCACGCCGCCGTGGATGGTCGCAACGTCAAGAGTGAAGAGGAGACGACCATTCCTATCCCTCGAAGCGACGACGGCGTTGAGGAACTGCTTGGCCGCCTTGAGGCCGACCGCGATGAGGTGGAGAGCGTGAATATCGAAGACCTCGAAGGCGAAATTGACGATGCTGTGTATGACCTATTCGACCTGACCGAGGACGAGCGCGAGGTCGTGGAGGACTACCTCGAAGTGTTCTGACTGCTCGCCGCCTCATCGCGTTTCGACTCCTTGATTTCGCGCTCTACTCGTTCAATCAGGTCGTCTCCGAGCCACGCTGAACTCCGCTGTATCTGTTGAAGAATTTCAAGTGCTTCAGTAGTAGAAATCTGGCTCTCATCAACCGCGTCAAGAAGGATACCGAGGGAGCCAGTTACCGGGATGGTCAAGTCCCTACAGCGCCGCCGAAGATAACCGTCATCGGTCACTATTTCCACGTTACTCGTATGTAATGCCGTTCCGACTAATGCCGCATCGCCGCTCCAATGTAATTCCCCTCTAATGAACGGTGTGGTTTCATCGAGATGAAAAGCCGCCGCTCGGTAGTAAGGAAAGTGTCTTCGAGCGATATGGTCGGTCTGTGACACCGTCAGGTCGTATGAATGAATTGCGCGGTGCAGTTCACTCATCACGGGTTCATCGGTGACTTCTGAGACAACGTGTTCTGGTACTTTGACCGATTCACTCCTCCCATAGAGAAGATTCTCTGCACCGGCTTCAACAAGGGTGATGAAAGAACTCGTGTCAACCAAGATGATTTTCTTAGCCGGATGCTCAGAATCCATCCATCAGTACAGTCGTATTCTAACGTTTTCAAACTGTAGGGGATTATTCCCGCGTTCTCTCAAAGACGATGATACCAAGAACTGAGCCAACTACTGTCGCGGCCTTTCCCTCCGTCCCGCCAATGAATGCGGGCAATGAATTCAATAACTGAAAGGAAATAAACAGCAAATTGCTTCTATCAATTTTATTTCCGAAAACCTCCAAAGCCTGATACGTACGCCGGAATGCGAGTTGGGTTCTTATCTCGTACAGGTAATCCTCAATCTCAGATGCTATGTAGGTCGAATCCTCAAACGGCTCTTGAACATCAGTTGTAGATAAAACTGGAGACTGTGAGCGGGTTCCAACTGTACCAGATACTTCAGGACTAATCAGCGAACCAGTTTGGAGAGTATGATCAAGATCGTCGATTGCGTCAAGCCCCGAAAAGAGAGATGAATCAAACTGACTTGCCGCAATGAGTGTAGGGAGTGTGGTTTCCAGATTCTCCATCGCCCTCATTGCTGAGAATAGTGTTGAATCCAGGTGGCCTACACGATAAACGGCAGAATCCAAGTTCCCTATAGCGTTTATTGTAGAGAGGAGTCCAGAATCCAATTGACCCATCATAGGAGATTGAAGCGAATCGTACTCACTCATCACACGCAGGGTAGATGATATTGAGGAATCGAGGCCATTCAGCGAACCAATGGCCGAATACATCGCGGGATTCCTGAGCGCATCCATTCCGTTCATTGCTGAGAGAACGCTTGAATTATCCAGAGAATCCATCGCCCTAAGAGCCGAGGACACCCCGGAGTTCTCTAACGAATTCATCTGATTCAACGCTGAGAACATCTCCGAGTTGTTCAAGGATTCCATCGCCTTGAGAGCGGAAAACAAGCCCGAATTTTCTGTGGAATTAAACGCCGCTATTGTTAAGGCTGAATCGGGAATCTCCGTAGTATCACTTGATTCAGAATCCTCTTGCTTTTCCTCGGACTCACCCTCTCCGTCTGTCATTACTCAGGAAGAACTACCGCCCGAAGAGTATATATGTGGTTTCCCGATGCTCTTGAGGAAACACCACTCCCCGCCTCATCGCGTGGAGCCTTCGTTTCGCCACTTTAATTAGCGAAACAGACTGGTCTTGGTTCAGCATACGTGGGTCTACCCCCGTATTCTTTATAAGTGGCGTTAGTATGACCTCGTAAGAGCAGTTGGCCTGGGAAGAATGCCGGCGAGATCCCCCGCTAAACGCTTGATTTGGGGTAGCGGCCCTGCGCGTCCTTGGTAAGGACGAGAGCCCGGGTTCAAATCCCGGCCTAGGCTCTCTTTCCCCTGTTTTCGGGCGTTTCAGCCTTTCTCCGTCGGTGTACCCATAACCGGTGTGAAAGAACGAGTGGCCGGGTGGAAAGTCGGTACCCCGGCGCTGCCATGCGATTCCGAGGAACAGTCAGGCATATGTGCAAAGAAATTTAAACGTTGCTGGTTGCTAGTGCTAAGATCTGGGTGGAGAAATGACGAATCATGACGCACAGCGACGAGAACAAAGTTGACGGGATCGTCCTCGTAACTGAGGATTCCCACGCATATCTGGACCCCAAACAGGAGATGGCGTACTGGGAACACCGCCGCGAACTGGCCGATTGACTGCTCAACATCGGGGAAAACCCGAACGAGGTCGACGGATACAGCTATTTGAAAAAACCGTTCAACATGTATGGCATATATCTGTCACAAAAGAGGATCGCACTCAGCGCCCTTAAGATCTCATTCGTTAGTAAATCACAGACTCTCACGAAAAATTGATTACGAATTACGACCAATCCTACGCTGAGGTGATGTATGATGGCGTTACCAACTAACTCAGCCAGCTCATGGCTTTCCGGCACCGGCAGTCAATCACGTCTGTTTGGCACCGGTTCGGACGACTACGAACTCTACGAACAGGACGGCGAGTTCGTCCTCAGCGTCGAAATGCCAGGGTTCGAGCGCGATGACATCGAGGTTGGTTGGTACGAAGGACGTCTAACGGTCGCGGCTGAACACGAGGACAACCGCCGTGATCAAACGCGGACCTACCGTCGGTCCTTCCGGATGCCAAAGGAGATTGATGACGACAACATCAGGGCCCGATATCAAAACGGGATCCTTGATGTATACCTCCCATCCATCGAGGACGCCACAACCAAAGGGAAGTCCATCCCGATCGAGGAGTAGGCGAAATCACTTCCCGTTCGCTCTTGGGAAGCGCGTTGTTGGTGAGTTAGAGCACAGTTCGAACGATTTCTTTGAGAGCTTCTCGACCGGGTTTGCGTAGGATTCGACAGCGAAGCTGGAAGACTCGTAGATACGGTGTGATGACCGCTTCTCGCTGGTGATTCTCGTCATCTTCGAGTGGATCGTACGCTCGAAATCCATCAGTGTAGACAGTCAGCGACTCCTCCCCGTGGGTATCGAAGAGGAGTCGCACGGTCGATTCGTCAGCAGATTTCGCGGGAACGACGTATCTCCGATCGCTGCCGCGATCAACAGCTCAAACGGGAACATTACATTCGAGTGACGCTCTCGCGTCACCCTTGCCCGCTACGCTTTCACAGCGCCAGCTCTATCTGACCAATAATCTACTTCGCAAGAGCGAGTCTCGAAGAAGCGGCCCAGCAAAAGGAAAAGCAGGAAGTGATCGTGCGGTTGGCGGACGTTTGCCGAGCGAAGCGACTTCGACGCCGGAACACTCCTGCGGTGGCGGCCGGTGCCTACGTCGGAAACGAGTTACGTGGCGGGCTGGTCGAGGACGCGCTCGACATCGAGACGGAGCGTCCCCTTGACGTAGCCCTCGGTCGTGCCGTCGGGGCGCATCCGGAAGACGACGGCGGGTTCGTGGCCCACGTCGGGGCGCTCACCCAGAATCCTGGCCCAGTCGTCGTCGGGAAACGACGAGCAGTCGACAAAGAGGGCGGCGTTGCCGTGGATCGCGATCTGGTCGCGCGTCTTCGCGTCACCAGTGGCCTTGAGCGCGCCGATCGGTGAATTGATCGAGCGCCGGCGCGGGGGCTGAGGGCGGGTCACCTCGACGAGGATGTCGTCGACCTGAAAATCGAGCGCGTGGCCCGACCCGAGTTCGACTTCGGGTTCGAAGTCGTGGCCGGCGTCGGCCAGTAACTTCGCGGTATTGAACTCGCCCATCGTCGCCTGCATCCGGGTCAGGTCGACGCCGTCGCTGGTACCGAGTTTGCTGGCCATCGTGTACCGGTGCTCGTCGAGCACGCCCGTCGAGAGCAGGGCCTCGTAGAACGCCAGTGCCTCGTCCCGGTCGGCATCGGGGAAGCCACCAGCGTGGTCACGGAAGAAAGAGCGGGTCGACTCGCGGCCGTCCTTCGAGAAGAAGACTGGCAGGAAAAACCACGAGAGGTGCTCGTACTCGGCGAGCCACGTGTCTTCTTCGTCGAGCTGGGCGAGCAGTTCACGTGTTGCCCACCGGGACATCTCGTGGGGGGCTTCCTCGAAGGTCCGCTTGTCCGTTCGCCACAGTGCCTCCGGCGTTTCGGTGTTGCCGATCCAGTAGGCGTCGTCGTCCGACCAGCAAAACAGCGCCAGGTCGCCGTTATCCATCGAGAGGCGTCTGGCTTCGTACCCACCGGGCGGGCGAAACCACGGCCCGGACAGCGCCGCGCCGAATTTCGCGTCGAGCGGTTGGTAGAGTGCATCGTGTACTCGTCCGGCGGTCCAGCGGTCGGGCGAGTAGCGGAATCGAACCGGTCCTGCCACGGCCGTTGGTATGCACCCAGGCGGTTTGAGCGTTCTGACTGTCCGTGCTGTATGGTATTTCGTCACGTGTCGACCGTTACATTGATAACGACTACCATACAATATAATACGTGAATAGCAATGTCGATGGGCGCATATGACGAAGACGAACACGAACGCCGTGAGCGCAAGAACAACGAAGTCGACCTGAGTGAAGACGACGATCGGACAGCGTACCACGGCGAAGTCGAGTACGACTCGGGCGATTCGACCGAGGAGCTACTCGACCAGTTCGAGCAGATCAAATCCTCCTAAACTGGTCCCGTGCGCCAATCGAGCAGTATCACCGACAGTGTCATGACGACAGTGACGGCGGCGACGTGGGCGATGACGGCCGCGAGCAGGACCGGAAACTCCAGAATAAAGGGCACGAGTACCAGCTGAAGAAGTCCAAAGCCAAGTATTTCCAGGTCGGCCCGCCGGAGCACGGCGGCCGTCTCGGGATCGAAGCGATACCGGGCCGACCGCCACAGCGAGGTGATGCTGGCCCACCAGCCAGTCCCGATCCGGTAACACACGTCCCAGAGCACGAGCAACATGAGATACACCGCGAGTACTGGCTGGTCTGGCCCGAACAGGCGCTCGACGAGCGTCGCGCCGCCCTGCTGGGGATCGAAGATGAACAGGTGTGTGATCAACGCGATGTAAGCGAGGACCGACAGGACAACCTCGACGTTAGAGCTAAAGAGGAGGTCCCGGTAGTCCTCCGGCACGTCGATCCGTCGGACCAGCGTCCCGATCCGGAGCATCTCGACGCTCCCGATAGCCGCGACTACGACTGCGACCGTCCCGGCAAGCGCCGCCGCCCAGAGGCTGTAGAACCCTGCCAACGCGAGGAGACCGATCTCGAAGACGAATAGTTGGATGGCAACGGCCGCCCACGCCGGGACTTCGATGCCCGGGAGCGCGCCGACGATACTTTCGTACACCCACGTCTCGCCGTAGCGAAGCGGGCCCGGATCGTTGCTCATTAGCTCGTGGCCTCCACGGGTAGCTTCTCGACTGCGAGCCGTCTGTCTCGCTCTCCGAGTGCTCGCTCGACAGCCGTCTCGAAGGGCGTCAACTCGATAGATAACAACTCTCGGATCGGACCGTCGTCGGCGACGACGGGGTTTTTCAGCCCCTCGATCAGCGGCCGTGCGACGCTCGTAGGCACGTCGGTCACCAGTCCGATCCAGTACGACGACAGTCGCGGTGACAGCACCGGCACCGGGATGATGTGGGGCTCACCTGTGCCGATCACTCTCCCGGTCCGTCGGAGAATCTCGGCGTAGGACAGTACCTCCGGCCCACCGATGTCGTAGGTGTTGGCCGCCGTCTCTGGCAGGTCCAGGACGCCAGCGAGATAGGCGACCACGTCGTCGATGGCGATCGGGTGCGAGGGCGTCTCGACCCACTGTGGCGTGAGCATCACCGGAAGCTTGCGATCCATCTGCCTGATCATCTCGAAACTCGCGCTCCCGTCGCCGATGATGATCGCCGCCCGTAACGTTGTCAGGTCGTACTCGCTGTCTCGAAGGATGTGCTCGACCTCCCGCCGGGATTTGAGGTGGGGCGACAGTTCCGTGTTCTCTTCGCCGAGGCCGCCCAGGTAGATCACCCGGTCGACGCCGGCCGACCCGGCGGCAACCGCGAAGTTCCTCGCGGCCTGCCTGTCCTTCGCCTCGAAGTTCTTGCCCGCGTGCATCGAGTGAACGAGGTAATACGCTACTTCGATACCGTCGAGGGCACCATCGAAACTGTCCGGTTCCAGCAGGTCGCCCGTCGCGACTTCGACAGTCTCGGGACCGTCGTACCGGGAAGGGTCCCGGACCAGCACCCGGACCTCGTGGCCCCGCTCCAGCAGTGCCGGCACGAGGTTACTCCCGACGAAGCCAGTTGCCCCGGTGACTAACACGCGCATAGTAACAGTGCAGGGACGCGCCGCCGTAACTGTTGGCCCAACGACGAGCGAGAAACGGTCCCTACGACTCCTCGTCCGGGAACGGTACGTCGAGACGCTGGCCGTCTTCGGCGACGAAGCACTCCCCGTCGAACACGTCTCGGGCATCGGTAAGCAACGGCGAGGCGTCGCCGCCGTAGCGCGTCGAGACGTGGGTGAGCGCGAGCTGTGCCACGCCGGCCTCGCGTGCGACCGTGGCGGCCTCGCGAGCGGTGGAATGGGCGGTCTGTCTGGCCCGGTCTGCCCAGTCCTCGGCGAAGGTGGCGTCGTGGATCAGCAGGTCAGCGCCCTCGCTGGCCTCGACCACGGCGTCGACGGGGCGAGTGTCGCCGGTGTAGACGAGCGTCCGACCGGGTCGGTCCGGGCCGACGACTTCCGATGGCTGGACCGTCCGGCCATCGTGTTCGACCGGTTCGCCCCGATGGAGTTTCGAGTACTTCGGCCCCGGTGGGATGCCGAGTTCGTTCTCGGCCGTCTCGCGGTCGAAGCGACCCTTCCGGTCGGCCTCGACGAGCGTGTAGCCCACGGCGACACAGCGATGCTCGGTGCGGATCGCGCGCACCTCGTATCCGTCGCCGTCCAGGACGACATCGCCCGGCGAGACCTGGTTGATCCGCACCGGATAGGACGGGTGCTCGCCGGTCACCGAGACGAGGTTCTCGATGACGCCCCGGGTACCGGCGGGAGCGTGAATCGCGACCGGCGCGTCGCGCTCGTTGAAATCCCACGTCTGGAGCAGGCCCGGCAGACCCAGCACGTGGTCGCCGTGGGTGTGCGTGACGAAGACGTGCTCGACCGCAAAGCCGGTGCCAAAGCGCATCATCTGGCGCTGGGTCCCCTCGCCACAGTCGAAGAGCAACTTGTCGCCGTCGCGGTTGACGAAGACGGCACTGGGGTTGCGCTCCGTCGTCGGCACCGCGCCGCTCGTCCCGAGAAACGTCACGCGCATGGGAAGACGGTCTGGGTCGAACGGATAAACGGGTGTCGAATCGGACGACGAGTACCGCAACAACGGGACATGCCGTCGATCAGTCGTCGGCGGGTTGCGTCTCGGTGTCGTCGAGGTCCTCGCCACCGACCGACGAACGAAGCGCGTCCATGCCGTCGTCACGGTCGACACCGAAGGTATCCCGATACAGGTCCTGAACTCGCTCGTACTCCTCGTCGCTCAGTGGCGGCGTGTCGGGGGCGGCCGCCCACTCGTCGATGTCGGCAGTCGTCCGGAAGGTCGGGGTGACACTCGCCACCTCGTCGTGGGCCAGCAGCCACTGGAGGGCTGCCTGGGCCATAGTTCGCCCGCCGTCTCGCTTTCGCGGTTCGTCACCGCTCGCGCCGTCCGCGGAACTCCGTTCCGCGCGCTCCAGGAACCGAACGCTGTCGACTTTCTCCCAGCCAGTCTCGTACCACTCCTCGGGGCGGTGAGCGCGGTGATCACCCTCCCCGAGTTCCGTGTCGGGCGTGACCTGCTCGTTCAGCAGGCCCGAGGAATGGGGCACGCGCGCGATGATCGAGGTGTCGGCGTCGAGTTCGCGGATGGTGTCGATGAAGTGCTGGCCGGGCACCTGCTCGAACATGTTGAAGACGGTCTGGACGGCGTCGAACTCGTTGTGAATGGCGGCGTCACCGTCGGCAAGCCACCCAATCGAGGGGCCAAGCGCCCAGCCGATGGCCTCGATTTTCCCCTCGTCGCGCAACTGGTCGAGCGTCGCCAGCACGTCGGCATCGACCTCGTCGACGTTGGCGTTGTGCAACAGTAGCATGTCGACGTACTCCATGTCGAGGCGGTCCAGTGAGCGATCCAGGGATTCCCGGATCCACTCGCCGTCGATCCGCTTTGGCAACTCGCCGTGGCCGGCCTGTGGATTGTTGTAGAAGTCGTAGCCGACTTTCGTCGAGACGGTGACGTCGGCGCGGTGTTCGGCGAGGGCCTCGCCGATCAGTTTCTCGCTGTCCCCGTGACCGTATACGTCGCCGGTGTCGACGTACGTAACGCCGGCGTCGATGGCGTGGCGAACCATCTCGATGGCCTGCTCGCGGGTACGGTCGCCCCACCAGTCCGTGCCGACGACCCAGGCCCCGAACCCGACCTCCGAGACCGTGACGCCGGACGTTCCGAGTGTCCGCTCGTTCATGTGCGGGTCTTACGGATCAGTCCACTTAGCACTCGTGGTTCGGCGGTTTGTGCGACCGGTTCAGGCACGAACGTTCCTACTTTCGGTCGTGCTTGCGTGGCTTGCGCAGTTCGGGTCTGGTGATCTCGGTCCGGAACCGGACCCCGCTCTCCTCGCGCTCGACCCACCACCAGGTGAGGGCAACGCCGACCGCGAGTGCCAGGTACACCACCAGGCCACCCTCGGGTCCGAACTGCCCGCCAGTCACCAGCGGGGGGCCAGTCTGGCGAACCGACAGGACCGTCGCCGGCGTCGTGAGGCCGCTAACGGGGAAGCCATACAGCGAGGACAGCGAGAAGTTCCACGTGATGTGGATCCCAATCGGAACGCCCAGATCGTTTGTCAGAACGTAGGTCGCCGCGAAAAAGAGACCGACGACGGTGATGTTGAATGTCGAGAACAGCGTCGTGCCGGGGTTAGCAAAGTGAAGCAGGCCAAAGACCAGACTGGTCACGACGGCCGCGGTTGCGATAGCGCTCCGGGCGTCGAACGGCCCGAGCCCGTCGATTCCCTCCGCGATGTTGTTGAGCAGGTAGCCGCGACTCAGCATCTCCTCGAAAACGCCGACGCCGATGAAAAAGAGGAAACTGCCCGGGATGGCGACGAGCGGGGGAACGACGACGCCAAACTGGTTCTCTGGTCGAGTGACGAGGACGCCGTCGATAGCGACGAAGCCGAGTGCGAGTTCGACGACGAACACCGCCGTCGTCATGACGACACCGAGTACGAGTCCGAAGCCGAGATTGCGCCACCAGCCGTCACCACTGAGGCCCATGCCCACCAGCGTTCGTAGATCCAGAAGCCACGAGAGCGCGACGAGACAACCAGTCAGGACCCCGTACCTGAAAAGGCGCGCGAGCAGGGCCACCGCGCCGGCGAGGATCGGAGCCGTCACGGCCGTCTGCGTGATCTCGAACTGGATGACGCTGGCGACGATTGCGACGAAGCCAAACACCGGCAGGCCGACGAGCAATCGCCAGCCAGCACGCAGTCGGCGTTCGCGCTGGTTGACGAGAACACGGCGCACTTCCATGATGAGGTCCGACCGGGGCATTGGCGGCCAGTTGGGCCGGTGCGGCTTAACTGTGGCTCGTTGCGCTTCGAAAGACGCCGGTGGCCGGGCAGTCAGACCGCAAAGTACCGCGGATCTGTCACTCTATGGAAGCGTGCTGTCGGGCGGTTACCGGCCGGTAATGGCGACGTAACGGAAACCCATATCAGCGCAGCGTGCGTTGTGGCTCTATGACGAAGCGCCACGTCTCGTTGCCACCGCTGGCCGAAGAAGGGCTCAGAGAGTTCATCAGGACAGTCGACGAGCGGCTTTCGGGCGACGAAGACACGTGTGAAGTTGTCGAGGACGTGTTGATCGACCTCCACGGCGACCGCCAGGCATACGAGCGGTGGCAGTCCGGAGCGGATATCTCGCCGGCCGAACGCGTCCGTCTCCAGGGGTACGATCCGTGCAACGCGACACTCGAAAGCGAATACTACGCCGAGAAGGACGAAGAGAAGTTCAAAGAGTCGAAGTACCTCCAGTGGCTCTGGCGACAGTTCGACGCGACGCCGATGGCCGACAACGTCGAGTTCGCGCTTCGCTTCCGCCAGATGATGGCCAACCACCTCTTCGAAGAGTGTGGCGACAACTGCCGGTTTTTCAAGGGTATCTCCGTGACCTACGGCCACAACATCACGGTCGGGGACAACGTCGTGATCCACGACGATGTCCATCTCGACGACCGGGGGAAGCTAACCATCGGCGACCGGGTGTCGATTTCCGACGACTCGCACGTCTACACCCACGACCACGACCTGGTCGACCAGACCCACGTCGACAACTATCACACGATCATCGAGGACGACGTGCGCGTCACCTACGACTCGATGGTCCGGGCTGGCGTCCGACTGGGCGAGAACTCGATCCTGGCCGCGAAGTCCTCGATCAGCAGGGACGTGCCGGCCCACCACATCGCGGCGGGCACACCCGCAAAGAGCATCGCGATCAAGGACGACTGGGCGTCGGTCGCAGAACCGCTCGAGGACGCCAACGCTGACCGGCGTGCGGAACGAAAACTCGATTACGATCTGCCCGCAGACCTCGACCAGTTCGACGAGTTCGGGCGGAACCTGACATCACCCGACCAGTAGTCACACCCGCTGGTTCGGAGTCGAGGCGGTGTCTCCCGACCGTTCAGAGTTCGTTCAACACACGATGTGATTATCGAAGGTGATTTTGCGCCACAACGATCAAGTAGGATGCTAACTACTACCATGATATGGGAATTCTGGCATGGCTCGTTGCTTACATCGTTGGATTCGGTCTGTTACAGTTAGCGCTGTACCGATACGTCCAGCGTGACGACCCCTCGCCGGAGACGACGCCGACCCCCATCGAGGGAGCCGAACCGGTCGCGTTCGAAACGCCGACTGAGGCCGAAAACGGGATCCGTTGTCAGGAGTGTGGCGCGGACAACCAGAACGACTCGATGTTCGTCTACTGCTGTGAGTGTGCGACCAGATTGCGGTAGTCGTCCCATCACTGGCGGCCCCGACCATGTTTGCTGGAGGGACCGGACACGTTCGGGTAGTTATGGAAGTAACAAGGCTAAAACTCCGCCCTTCGGGGCGGGGATACAGCCGACGACTCCGCCACTAACCACGCTCGATGGCATTGCCGGATATTCCACGCTCGATCGTTACTTTTAATATACAATCTCCCATAACTGGTTATGAACACAGCCCGATGTTGGAGACGACTCGCACCTATCGAGCGAAAATCATCAACCACCAACAGGTACAAGACGACCTCGACCAGTGCGGGTTCTCCGCGTCGAAACTGTGGAACGTCGCCCGATACTATACGCAAGGTCGGTGGGACGACGACGGGGAAATCCCCGATGATGGTGAACTCAAATCCGAACTCAAGGAACACGAACGATACAGTGACCTTCATTCACAGTCAAGTCAGCGAGTTCTCGAAGAGCTTGCTGAGTCGTTCACCAGTTGGCACAAAGCACGCCAACGCGGAGATGAGGACGCCAACCCACCCGGCTACCGCAAACACGGCGACAACCATCCGCGCTCCACCGTGACGTGGAAGCAGAAAGGCATCCGCCACGATTCAAGACACAACAAACTCCGTCTGAGCAAAGGATTCAACCTGAAGAACCACCGCTCAGACTTCATCCTCGCAGAGTACGAGACACGACCGGACGTGACCGTGGAAAACATCCAACAGGTGCGAGCCGTCTGGAACGGCGACCGCTGGGAACTTCACCTCGTCTGCACGGTCGAAATCCCCGTCGAAGACGCACCCGGCGACAACACGGCGGGTATCGACCTCGGCATCAAGAACTATCTCGCCATCGCCTACGACAACGGGGACACCGAGTTGTATCCGGGGAACGTGCTGAAACAGGACAAGCACTACTTCACCCGCGACGAGTACGCCACCGAAGGCGAGAACGGCCCATCACGCCGTGCGCTCCGCGTTCGACAGACACGCTCGCGTCGGAAAGACCATTTCCTACACACACTTGCCAAGCACATCATTGAACAGTGCATCAACCACGAGGTCGGTCGCATCGCTATCGGTGATTTAAGCGAGATTCGGGAGGACGAAAACGGTGACTCTCGAAACTGGGGCAAACGTGGAAACAAGAAACTCCACGGGTGGGAGTTCAACCGCTTCACGAACCTGCTTGAATACAAGGCCGAAGAACACGGCATCCTCGTAGACCGAAAGAGTGAGCGGGATACGAGTAAGACGTGTTCGTGTTGCGGGCGCAAGCGTGACGCGAACCGTGTGGAGCGTGGCTTGTACGTCTGTGAGTCGTGCGGTGCGACGATGAACGCGGATGTGAATGGTGCAGTGAACATTCGCAGAAAGATAACTCAGAGTCCCCCGACGGGGGATATGAGTAACGGTCGTTTGGCACGGCCAGTAGCCTACCTGTTCGACCAAACCTCCGGGTCGTTCCACCCGAGGGAACAGGTAGGTTGCGAACCCTAATATCCCAACATTCGGGAATCCTCGCCCTTCAGGGCGGGGAGGATGTCAACAGGTCTGAAAACGGAGCAAGAGCGTCTACTATGTGATTTGGTTTTGTTATAGTACGCGGATCGAGAGTGGTGTCCCGGGGTTCGACGAACTGATGCAGAACACGGCCGGCTACGAGTGCAGGTTCGGCCGGGCGATGCAGTCGGACGCGATCCAGTTTCTACACGCCGGAGGAGTACGACGGTTTTTGTTCGTAGACCGGATATACTAGTCCGTGACCGACAGCCAAGCAGACTCGCCGATTCCGGTGGCCGTTCCCCCGCCCGAAGAGTGCGTCGGAGACGATGGCAGAACGGCGGAGCACGTCGCGGACGGCGACGTATCGGGCGCTGTTGTCTGGCATCGCGAACAGCTCCGGATCCGCGATCACTTAGCCGTCACCACAGCGACTGCGGATGCCGATGTCGTGCTTCCGCTGTTCGTGTTTGACCCCAGGTTCTACAGCGATGACGGGCTGGCCTGTGACGCTCGCATTCGATTTCTCCACGAGTGTCTCAGGGACGTGGGCAGTCGCTACGATATCGCGAGTGGCGGTCACGCTGACCTCACCTACGGACATGGTAACCCGATTCCAATCGTGGGCAGTTTCATCGACGCTGGGTGGACGGTGCTCGCCTCCCAGACCCCGACCGGGCGCTACGGACTCGAACGCGACGAGGCAGCGTCCGACCGCGGCGTCCGGTTTGTCTCGGGAGACGGTCTTCGTCGGGGTGTCGAACGGACTCGGGATGGGTGGAGCGACCATATCGAAGCGTGGTTCGAGGACGATCAGTACCAGCCGTCACTCGAAGAGACAGTTCTGACCAGTATTGACACGGGAGTGACCATCGAAGATATCGAAACCTGGTATGACACCAGCCCGACAAAATCGCGGATTCCAGAGGGGGGCACGACCGTCGCCCGAGAGAAGCTAGCGGCGTTCATCAGACGACTCCCCGACTACCCGGAGAATATCTCGTCTCCGCTGGATGCCCGCGATGGCTGCAGCGGCCTCTCTCCGTACATCCGATTTGGCTGTCTCTCGACGCGGCAGGTCTACCAGTACGTTCAGGAACATGCCCCGGCGGGCCGATGTCGGGACATGTTCATCTCGCGTCTGTTCTGGAATCGTCACTACAACCAGAAGCTCGAAGACTGGCCCGGGTGGCTAGATACGGCAGTGAATCCGGAACTGGAGGGCTTCAACCGCGAAGCACACGACCCGGAGTTGATAGCGGCCTGGAAGGAGGGGCGAACGGGCTATCCGATGGTCGATGCAGCGATGCGGTGTCTCCGCGAGACGGGATGGCTCAACTTCCGAATGCGGGCGATGGCCGCCAGTGCCTATTTCCACTTGCTCCAGCAACCCTGGCAGATCGGTGCCGACTGGTATCACTACCATCTCATCGACTCGGACGCAGCGATCAACTACACGCAATGGCAGTCACAGGCCGGACTGATCGGGAAACCGACCCTCAGGCTGTACAACCCCCGAAAACAGGTACGGGACCAGGATCCGGAGGGAGAGTGGATTCGACGCTGGGTGCCGGAACTGCAGGGACTCCCGACGGAACACGTGCCACAGCCGGAGAAGACACCACCGGTCGTACAGGACGAGTGCGGCGTCAGGATCGGTGACAGCCCAGATGCAGATTATCCCCGCCCAGTCGTCGAATACGAGGCAGCAAAAGAACGGTTCTGGCAACGGTACGAGGACCGAAAGGCGGCCGCTGCGGCCCGACTTGCCGAGGAAGATATTGCCAAACGCGCCTCGCTCTCAAGGGGGATGAGCGGGGCAAGAGCCATCGCAAACAAGTACGGCAAAGAGGAGGAGTCGGGCACGCAGACAGATCTCACAGGTTTCTGATCGTGTACCGGCGCTCGACTCGGTCAGCGAGCAGACTGGTAACAGAACCAACCGTGCGGTCGCATCCGGCGGCTTGCCGCCGGTTCACTCGACCGAACGAAGTGAGGGCGAGATGTTTTTCGCCCACGTTGTTACGACGAGCAGTGAGCACTGTGTGCTCACCCGAGCCGGAAAAAGGTGGTTCATACTACCGGCTGTAACTGTTTCAAGAGATTCGCGGCCCCGGGCTCGCGAAATTCTTCACGGACTTACAGCCGGCAGTATCAGAAGGACACTTCGTCGGGACCGTCTTCGCCCATGCAGATGGGGTCCCGGTCGGAATAGCCTTTGCGGCCGATGGCTTTCTGGCTGACGGCGCTGTAGGTTGCCAGTCGGGCCTCCTCGGCGTTGTCGTAGGTTTCCTCGGTCATGCGGCCCAGAACGTCAGCGATGGTTTCGCTGCCGTTTGGCAGTTCCAGCGTCAAGTGACCGTGTGAATCGATCAGGTCTGTCGTCGTCGCCGGATACTCCTGTGTGGTGAACATCTCCGTCGCGTTGTCGAACAATCGCATATACAGGCAAAGATAATGGTCGTTGATAAACCTTCATTATTAATAATACATATACACCTTAGTGTGTTTAAGGAACACGACCCGAAGCGGCTTTTCACTGGCGTGACGATGGCCCGACATGGTTGTCGCTGACCTCCACGTCCACACGACGAGATCGGACGGGACGCTGGCGTTCGAGGACGTGCCCCGAGCGGCCAGGCAAGCGGGCGTCGAGGCAGTGGCCCTGACGGACCACGACCGACTCCAACCAGCCCTCGACGATGTGGTGTCCGTCCACGACGGGGTGATCCTCGTTCACGGTATCGAGTTGCGCGTCGATGCTGGCGAGCAACGCCTCGACTTGCTTGGCTACGGCGTCGAACCGACCGACGCGCTCGTCGAGACGTGTGAGCGGATCCAGCAAAACAGGATCGAGCGAGGGAGAGCGATGATCGAACGGGTCGAAGAGCGCCTCGGCGTCTCGCTCCCCGTCGAACCGCACGCGGGACTTGGCCGGCCACACATCGCACGCGCCATCGCCGACGTGAGCGAGTACGATTTCCAGGGGGCCTTCGAGCATCTCATCGGCGACGACGGGCCGTGTTACGTCCCTCGCGAGATCCCCTCCTTCGAACAGGGCCGCGACGTACTCATAGACGCCTGTGGACTCGTCGGCCTGGCCCACCCGCTCAGATACGACGACCCGGCGGCCGCACTCGCGCGCTGTGAGACGCTCGATGCCGTCGAACGGGCCTACCCCTACGGCCGCAGTGTCGACCGTGCGTCCGTCGACGCGGCCATCGAGCGCTTCGACCTCGTCCCGACCGGCGGCAGTGACGCACACGGCAAGCGCCTCGGTCTGGACGGCCTGGATGCCACAGAGTGGGACCGCGTCAGAGCGAATATATAGTGACTGTTGTAACTGATTGCCGGGTCGATCACACGACGGCGTGGGATCGATCCCGTAAAGACTTCCAACAGTCACTATACCGGCCAACTGACCGGCAAACGGAGCTTTCAATGTCGTCGGGACCCAAGCGTCGCGTATGCAGTGTCACTACTGTGAGAGTGAAGCGGACATCTCGGTCGAAAAAGACGGCCTCTCGGTCGGCGTCTGTCAGACTCACTTCCGCGAACAACTCGAGCAGCTCGAAGAGACGGACTGGCTCGGCGACCTCGACGACGAACTCGATATCGACCGGACAGAGTGATCGCCGCACGCTTTTTTCACTGGCCGCACGATGCAGTTTATGGAGAAGGTCAGCATCGACGACGTGCAGTCCCGCATGGGTCCCGCCGACGAGAAGCGTCTGCTCGGACGAGCACTGGAAACGACCGAGATGGCCATCAACTACTACGAACTCGCCCCCGGCGACAGTTTCGGCTTTGGCTATCACCACCACGACGACCAGGAGGAAGTGTTCTATATCGAGCAGGGGACGGCCACCTTCGAAACCGAGGACGGCGAAGTATCCGTCGGCCCGAACGAGTCGATTCGCTTCGCCCCTGGCGAGTGGCAGTTGGGCCGCAACGAGGGCGACGGCCGGGTCATTGCGCTCGCGCTCGGTGCGCCGGCAGACAGCGGCGACACCGAGATGGTCCGGGCCTGTCCCGCGTGTGGCCAGCGCACGGAACAGCAAATCGAGCGAACAGACGACGCCGACGCCCTGGTGACGCTGTGTGTCGACTGCGGGACGGAAACCGGTCGGTTCGACTAGCTGGTGTTCCCGGTCTACTCTCACTCGAAGGCGGGAATGCCCGTCAGATCTGCCCCCAAAATCAACGTGTGGATATCGTGCGTGCCCTCGTAGGTGTAGACGGTCTCCATGTTGGCGGCGTGGCGCATCGGCGGGTAGTCGGTCGTGATCCCGTTACCACCGAGCATCTCGCGGGCAGTCCGGGCCACGTCGCGGGCCATTCGGACGTTGTTGCGCTTGGCCATCGACACCTGCTGGGGGCGTAGCTCACCGCGAGCTTTGAGGTCTGCGAGCCGATCTACGAGCAGCTGTGCAGTCGTAATCCGGGTCGCCATCTCGGCCAGTTTCTCCTGCTGGAGCTGGAAGCGGGCGATTGGGCCGCCGAACTGTTCGCGGTCGGTAGCGTACTCGCGGGCCGTCTCGAAACAGTCCCGGGCCGCCCCGACCGCGCCCCACGCGATGCCGTAGCGGGCCTCCGTGAGACAGGAGAGCGGGCCTTTCATCCCCTCGACGCCCGGCAGGACGGCGTCCTCGGGGACTCGGGCGTCGCGCAGGCGGATCTCGCCCGTCGAGGAGGCCCGCATCGAGAGTTTGCCGTCGATGTCGTTGATTTCGATCCCGTCGGCGTCGAGTTCGACCAGGAAGCCACGGACCGGGCCGTCGCCGCCGTCGGTTTTGGCCCAGACGACGGCTACATCGGCGATGGGCGCGTTCGTGATCCACGTCTTCGTTCCCGAGAGCCGGTAGCCGTCGCCGTCTTCGTGCGCGCTGGTCTCCATGCTCGCCGGGTCAGAGCCATGTTCTGGCTCTGTCAGACCGAAACAGCCGATAGCGTCGCCTGCGGCCAGCGCCGGGAGCCACCGTTCGCGCTGGGCCTCGCTGCCGTACTCGTGGATGGGGAACATCACCAGCGCGCCTTGAACACTGGCCATCGACCGGATGCCCGAGTCGCCGGCCTCCAGTTCCTGCAACAGCAGGCCGTAGGATCGTGGGTCGACGCCAGGGAGGTCGCCCCAGGAGAGCGTCGGCCCGTAGAAATCGAGGTCGCCCATCTCGCCGACGAGATGACGCGGGAACGACCCGTCTTCGAACCACTCGCCGACGTCGGGCCGGACGTGCTCGGCGACGAACTCGCGGGCCGTGTCTCGGATCAACCGCGCCTCCCCATCGAGGTCGGCTTCGAGATCCAGATAATCCAGCATGGCATGTGATTAGGTACCGACCGGCAAAAGTATGCCTCGCCGCGACGGGACCGACCGTTCATGTGGCCGGCACTGGTACGGCAAGTATGAGCGAAACGGTCGCCGTCACTGGCGGGAACGGTCGTATCGGACGGAACGTCCTCGCACACCTGAACGACGAGGGGTACCGGACCGTCAACCTCTCGCGGGGCAAGCGCGAGGAGGGCCACTCCGACGCCTATCTCACGACGGATCTGATCGAGGCAGGCGAGGTGTACGGATCGCTGGCCAAAAGCGACGCCGACGCCGTCGTGCATCTTGGCATGCTTCCGACGCCGGACCAGGCACCGGGGTACCGGACTTACGAGAGTAACGTGCTATCGACGTATCACGTCCTGGAGGCCACAGCGGAACTCGGCATCGACAGGGTCGCGCTGGCGTCGAGTTTCAGCGCCATCGGCGGCGGGTTCAAACCCGAACCCATCGCCGTCGACTACCTCCCCATCGACGAAGGCCACCGCCTGACGCCGTCGACTTCCTATGGTATCGGCAAGCAGTCGCTCGAAATCGCTGCCGACGGGTTCGCACGCAAGCCTGCAGACCGGCCAAGCACCATCACCTCACTGCGGTTCCCGTGGGTCGTCGACGACGAACTGGCCCGCGAGACGTTCGTCGAGGCCGACCGGACGCTCGACGGGATGCGTGCGTCGGACAACTTCCATACCCAGCGCAACACGCTCTTTACATACATACACATGTCCGACGCCGTCGACCTGGTCCAGCGCACCGTCGAGGCCGACTTCGACGGTCACGAGCGAGTGTGGGTGTCGGCCCCCGACACCAGCGCCGAGACGGCGACGCGAGACATCGTCGCCGACCTGTTCCCCGACGCCGACATCCGGAGCGAGTTTGCCGACGAGTACGCGGCCCTGGTCGACACCTCGAAGGCCGAGCGACTGTTGGACTGGACACCCGAGTGGCGTTGGCGGGACATGGCCTGACGGTCCGTCTCGTCCCTGCTAATCTCGACCCGTCCGGAGACGCCGACCGCTAGTGGACAGGTTGATACTTCGCCACTATGACAACACTGTCCCAACGGAGACTGTGGCTCCCGCAGGCGGGCCGCTCGCGGTCGATCAGCGGGGCCGGAACTCGCTCTCCGGCACGCGTTCGCGACGTGACCACCACGCCTCTCCAGATTCGCACTATCGTTCCGAGCGAGAGCGTCCGTTCGTCGACAAAAGCGACACTCGTTTCTCGTCAGTCGTCGGCCGCTGCCCCACTGCTGGTGTCGGTCTCGGTTCGCGTTCGTCGCACGTAGTCCGTGAAATTGTCGAACAACCGCTTGGCTTCACAGGCCGCCTCGTAGTTGTCGGCGGTAATGCCGTCGAGCACCTGTTCGATCCGGTCCTCGGAGAGCTGGTCGGCTTTCCCCCGGGTGACCTCGCTGGCAGTCTCGGGGTCGTACTCGGGGTGGAACTGCACCGAGAACACGTCCCCCGCGCGGAAGCCGTGGACGCCGTAGTCGTTCTCGGCGAACTGCTCGGCCCCCGGCGGGAGTTCGACGACGCTATCGGAGTGGGTCGTAAAGACGGTGAACTCGTCGTCGACCCCATCCAGGAGGGGTGTCTCGCCGTCGTGTTCGACGGTCCGATAGCCGATTTCGTAGTCGTCCATGGCCGCGACTTCGCCGCCCAGGGCGTGGGCGAGCAACTGGTGGCCAAAACAGACGCCCAGGAACGCCACGTCGTGCTCGATTGCATCCCGGACCCACGACTCGAGGTCCGCGATCCACGGCTCCGCCCAGTAGACGGAGGCACGCGAGCCCGTGACGACACACGCATCGAACGCGAAGGTGTCTGGCAGTTCGCGCTCGGTCACGTCGTACTCGACGAGGTCCGCATCGAGTTCCCGCCGGAAGTTCCGGCGGTTCTGGTCCCCGTCGTGGGCAGCGTTCAGCAGGGCGATCCTGAGACTCATCATCCTGTAGGAGTTGCCGGAGCCTCAAAAACGTACAGATCTCCGGCTGTATTTGCCGTCCATATGAGTACCGTGACCGAATCCGGTGTTCGTGCTACTCGGTTTCCTGCTCGTCGAGCCAGGTCACCAGTTGGTCGGTGACGGCGGCGCTCTCCTCGATGAAAGCCCAGTGGCCGCCCTCGACAGCCAGATACTCCCCTCGGGGCAGGTCCCCAGCCAGAGACTCGCCGGCACTGGCCGGAACGATCACGTCGTCGACGCCGTGGATCACCAGCGCAGGGATCGTAATCTCGTACAGCGGCGGTGCTTCGAAGGTCCGCATTGCGGTCGCCTGAGCGTCCCAGGCTTCGATATCGGCGTCGTCGGCCTGACGCCAGTTCACCATGTCCTCGCGGATCTGTGGATGGGCGAGCAGGTCCGACGCGAAGGCGGTCTGCAGCGATTCGGCGAGTGCCGCGGGATCCGAGAGGGGCGCACGCAGGTGGTCCAGTCGGTCAGTAACGGCTTCGCCGCTCGCAGCCGTCCCCAGCAGCGTGAGCGAGGATGCGCGATTGTAGCGGTGAGCGTAGGCGAGCGCGATCATCCCACCGAGGCCCGCGCCGACGAGATGGACGTTCCCGACCGCTGCGTCCGACAGCACCCCCTCCAGATCGCTGGCGAGGGCCTCGACGCTGTACGGTCCCGGCGGCGCGTCCGACCGGCCCGATCCCCGAAGGTCCCACACCAGACTCTCCCGAGGGCCGGCGACGACGCCGTGTTGCCAGCCCCAGAGCCACGCACCGGCACCGACATCGTTGACGAATGCCACCGTCGACCCGGATCCGTCAGTCTCGTAGTGGAGTCGAACGCCGTCGTTGTTGACCGTCGGCATACCTGAATAGTGGCACTGCACGCGGTTCTTTGCTTCGGTTCACGGGACCGGATCGTCGGACGCGGGCGGGACAGTACCGGCCGCGACGGCCGACCGATAGTGAGAGCCCCACAGCGCCCCCAGTGCGTAGACTCCCCAGGCCTGGACGACGAATGGGCCGACAATCGTGATTACAGAGAGGGCCCCCACAATCGAGATGACGACGAGACAGGCGACCATCAGGAGCCACGTCTGCAGGTACGCTCGGGACGCACAGAGCCGACCAGTGTACCGGCGCGAGAACGCCGCCTGTGCGTCGTCGGTCGCGGCGTACACTGCCAGCGAGGCCGGCACTGGATAGAGGCTGATCGGGACGACCAGAATGCCGACCGCGAGACCGACCGGTTCGTTGACCACGCTGGCGACTGCCGCGACGAGGCCACCCACGAGCAGGACGACCCCGTACAACCCACTCACAAGAAGCGTCTTCAGCCCGTCAGCGAGCAACTGGCCGTAGTTATCGAGGGCGGGCCGCTCCGTCTGGCCGCGTGCGGCGGCCCCGGCGAGACGGAACGCGTAGCCGGCGGTCAAGAGCGCGGGAAACAGGAACACGGTCGCGAAAAACTGCAGGACGCCGCCGATAACGACTGGACTGTAGCCCCCACGCACCGGATACGTGATCGCGAAAGCGACCGCCAGCATGTCCGAAAACGGTGACGGGCCGTCTGGCTCTGTACCCACTTCGGATGCGTCCGTCGCCGTCTCGCCGGTCTCCTCGCCGGCCACTGTCAGGTCGTCGACCGAGTCGCTCTCGGTCGCTGGTGCGTCGTCGGCGGGCAGGTCGATCCGCTGGCTGATCGCCTCGCCACAGGACGGACAGTCCGTCACCTCGAAGTCAGTCTTCGTCCCACACGCCAGGCAATACGGCATCACTCACTCTTTCCGTGGCGGAATAAAAGTAGTTCGGTGCACATATACCGGTGGACGTGCGCAATGACACATTCAACCCAGGGACCGTGGCGGCTGAGACGTATCGAACGGTACGTCCACCGGCATACTGCCGGCTATCACCGTGTCACAGTATTCGCGACCCCGAGATCGCGAAATTCGTTACAGACGTACAGCCGGTAGTATCGGGGCCAGCGTCGCGAAGTGTATCGCAGTGTTCCCTACGCGTTCGCCACGCGGCGGAGGATGTCGGGGGCCTCGGCGAGCACCCCGTCGAGTTTCTCGGTATCGGGCCCGCCACCCTGTGCGAAGTCCGGTGGCCCGCCGCCGCCACCGCCGACGCGACTGGCGAGTTCGCCGACCACTTCGCCAGCGTCGACATCGGTCTCGTCGGGGACGGCAACGACGAACTGGGCACCGTCCTGGCCGGACCCGAGGACGGCAATCGACCCCTGCTCGACGATGGCGTTGGCCTGCGCGCGGAGTTCCGCCATGTCGGCGTCGATGCGCTGGACGACGGCGGTCGTGCCGGCCACCTCGGCTTCCTCGCTGTTCCCGCCACCGCTGGCGCGGGCCTGTGCGAGTTGCTCCTTGAGGTCCTCGATTTCCTTGCCGCGGGCCTTCCACTCGTCGAAGAAACGAGTGGCCGTCTCGGGTACGTCTGCCGGGGACACGTCGAGTTCCGCAGCGGTCTCGTACAACGCGTCCTCGACCTCGTGAGTCGCCTCGATGGCGGCATCGCCGGCGGCGAAGGTAAGCCGGATCACGCCGTCCTGGATACGCTCGGTGTTCAGTAACTTGATCGTCCCCATGTCACCGGTCCGGGCGACGTGGGTGCCGCCACAGGCCTGTACGTCCTCGGCGACGTGGATCAGGCGGATCTGCTCGCCCGTCGGAATCCCGCCCTGGTAGAGGTCGAAGCCGTGCCGGGCCTCTGCCTCGTGGCGGTCGGGCCACTCCTGTGTGACCGGAACGTTGTTCGTCACGATCTCGTTGGCGCGGCGCTCGATTGCCTTGACCTGCTCGCGCGTGATCGACTCGTAGTGGCTGATGTCGATCCGCGAGGAGTCGACGCCTTTCTGCGCGCCGGCCTGTCGGACGTGCTCGCCCAGTACCTGGCGGGCGCTGTGGATAACGACGTGGGTCGCGGTGTGGTGGCGCATCAGGCGACGACGGCGGGCGGCGTCGACCTGCCCGCGCACGAACTCGCCGGTCCCCGGATCGGCGTCGCAAGTGTGGAGGATGACGCCGTCGTGGATCTGCACGTCGGTGATATTGCCGGTGACGTCGTCAGTCGAAATCGTCCCGTGGTCCGGGGGCTGGCCACCGCCCTCGGGGTAGAACATCGTCTGGTCCAGCACCACGTCGAAGTCCCCGTTCTCGCGCTCGAACACATCCAGGACGACTGCCTCGAACTCCACGCGCTGCTGGTCCTCGTAGTAGAGTCGGTCGGTGTTTGGTAGTTCCGCGAGGCGGTCCTCGTAGGGTATCTCGTCGTCGTCCTCGAAGGCCTGGCCGCCGCCGTGGCGCTCGGCGACGAGGCCATAGAAGTCGTCGGGAACGTCCACGTCGACGCCCTTCTCGGCGGCGATTTCCTCGACCATGTCGGGCTGGATGCCATGGGAGTCGTACAGTTCGATCAGCTCACGGACCGGAATCGGCTCGCCCGTCTGTGCGTAGTCGTCAGCGAGCTGGCGCACTTTCCGGCCCCCGCGGTCGAGGGTTTCGCGGTACTTCTCGACCTCGGTGCGGACGACGTCACGGATCGTGTCCCGGTTGGTGTAGCCCAGGCGGTCGGCCTGCATGTCGACGAGTTCGTCCAGTGGCGCATCGACGCCGACCGTATCCACGAGGCGCTTCGTGCGCCGGAGGACCATCCGGGCGAGATAGCCCGTGCCGACGTTCGAGGGCACGATGCCGTCGCCGAGCATGTACGCGAGCGTCCGGCAGTGGTCGGCGATGGCGTAGATGTGCTCCAGCGGTTCCATCAACTCGACGAGTCGAGTCGTCGAGACGCCCAGCTGGTCGGCCATGTTGTCGCGTGCAGCCTCGATGTCCTCGGCCTCGTCGATGTCCATGTGGCCGGCGAGTGTGGCCGCGCGGTGGACGATGTCGTCTTCCTCGTCGTCGTAATCGAGGCCGGCGTTCGATCTGAGAAAGTCGATCATGTCGGGGTAGATGGCCTCGTACACCGTTGGCGTCCCCTGGCTCATCCAGGTCCAGCGCTCGATGCCGTAGCCGGTGTCGATGACCTGACGGTCCATCCGGGAGTAGGTGTTCCCGTCTTTCATCTCGTAGTCGCCGTCGGGGTCCTGCTCGAAACACATGAACACGAGCGTCGCCAATTCGAGCCCGCGGTAGATGACCTCGAAGGCCGGGCCGGCGTTGCCACCGCCGACCCACGGGTCCTCGATGAACGTGACCTCCTCCAGATCGATGCCCAGCGACGCAAAAAAGTCCTCGCAGTACTCGACACACTCCTCTTTCCAGTAGACCTTGCCCTCGTAGGCGTACTCCGATCCCTCGTCGGCGTTAAAGGCGTGATGGCCGCCCATCTCGAAGGCCATCGTGTGCCGGCCCGTCTTGCCGACGTTGTCGATGTCCTGCATCCGGATGCAGGGCTGGGAGACCACGAGCGGGTTCGACGGCGGCGGGGACTCGCCCGAGGTGACGTGGGGCTGGAAGTCGTAGATCGATGCCTGTGTCAGCAACACGTCGTCACGCCAGCGATTGGCGGCGACCGGATACGGATCGATCCGGCCGTGGTCCCGTCCCTCGAAAAACGAGAGGAACGTCTCGCGCATCTCTTCGAGCGAGAGGGTCTCCTCGAAGCCCGGGTCGTCGATGAACCCGTACTCCGCACACGGCGGCTCACCGCAGGTGTCGCGGGAAGCATCGCGCGTCCAGAACAGATCACCACAGGAGTCACACTCCAGACGCTGGAACCCCTCCTCCTCGAAGTAGTCGAGTCGGTATTCGTCGGCGAGGTCGCTCATTGAGCTATTGTTGGCCAACCAGCGGGTAAAACAGTTCCGAAGGCCCGTCTCGGAAAGATCTGTTCGAAGGTGCTGTCCGCTGGTTCGGCCTCAGGATATAACTGTTCCCCTCTCGTGTGTCAGTGAGTCACGAGCGCCGCACGCATATCTTGTCGACTCCCAATCCTTCGACTGCATGTCAACAGAAAACGTCAGTGCACAGCGAACCGCGACGGGGACGACCGACTGGAAAGCCGGCGTCCTCGGCGGCATCGCTGGCGCACTCGTGATGGGAGGATTGATGCTCGTAATGAACGACGCGGTGCTTGCGGTCGCAATTCCGTCGCTGTACGGACTCGCACCGCCGGCGAACCCCGGCCTCGGGCTGTTCGTCCACGTCTCGCACGGCGCGGTACTGGGCGTCGCCTTCGCCGGCCTCGCACAGGCACTGTCGATCAGGGAGACGAACCGCCTCGTCGGACTCGGCGTCGCGTGGGGCGTCGTGATATGGATTGGCCTCGCAGCACTCCTGATGCCCGTCTGGCTCGACGTCGTGGGTTCGCCGGCCTCGCCGCCGCTCCCGAACTTCGCGCCGCCGTCGCTGCTGTGGCACGTCGTGTACGGACTGGTGCTCGGGCTCGTCGCCGCCGTGGCGAAAAACCAGGCGTAGCGTTACTCGTCGAGGCTCAGCGACGCCAGCATCGCCTCCAACTGAATCCGCTCGTTCGCGCCCTCGGTGATGCGGTAGTCGGTCTCGCCGACCCGGTCGAGGATGCGAACGGCCTCTTCGTCTGCCACGTCGAACTCCCAGATAGAGCGGTGTAGCTGATCGATGATGTCGCCGCCAGCGATTCCCTCTTCGGTGATGAGTTCGTCCAGTTGGGCGCGCGCGGCGGTGAAGTCGCCGTCCAGTGCGTTCTGGACCATCCCGTGTATGACCTCGGGGCGGGCTGTCGAGGTGATGGCGAAGACCGCTTCCTCGTCGACCACGTCCCCCGAGACAGAGGCCGCTTGCAGGCCGTTGATCGCCTTGCGCATGTCGCCGCCAGCGGCGTAGACGAGTGCGTCGACGCCGTCCTCGGTGAGTTCGATGCTCTCCTCGCTGGCGATGTGGCGAATCTCCGCCTCGACGGCTTCGTCGCCGAGTGGCGAGAAGCGAAACACGGCACACCGCGACTGGATGGGGTCGATGATCTGGCTGGAGTAGTTACACGAGAGGATGAACCGAACGTTGTTCGAGAACTGCTCCATCGTCCGGCGGAGTGCCGCCTGCGCCTCGGACGTCAGCGCGTCGGCCTCGTCGAGGAAAATGATCCGGTAGTCGACGCCGCCAAAGGAGGTGCGGGCGAAGCTCTTGATTCGGTCTCTGACCACGTCGATACCCCGTTCGTCCGAGGCATTCAGTTCGAGGAAATGTTCTTGCCAGTCCTCGCCGTACAGTTCGCGGGCGATGGCCGTGGCGCTCGTGGTTTTTCCCGTGCCTGCGGGTCCTGAAAACAGCATATGGCTCAGATCGTTTCTGTCGACGTAGCTTTGCAGGCGCTCGACGATGGTCTCGTGGCCGACCACCTCGCTGAGTGTCTGCGGGCGATATTTCTCGATCCAGACCTCCTCCCGACCCGCGCGCTCGGCCTCGCTCATGAATAGAGGGTGGGTGGGGGCGGTCTTAAAGAGTGCGAGAACGACCGAAGGGAGTTCTCGGTACTGCGAGCGGTACAACCGCGAGCCGCGAGAC
This sequence comes from Halobacteriales archaeon QS_4_62_28, assembly GCA_003021685.1. GTDB lineage: Archaea > Halobacteriota > Halobacteria > Halobacteriales > Haloarculaceae > Halomicrobium. Next base: position 2,866 of record PXRO01000023.1, on the reverse strand, counting down.
TGAGCGGAGTGAAGTCTCGATTGTGGTGAACGGGGAGGAACGACCCGTGAACTGTGAGAACGACCGAAGGGAGTTCTCGGTACTGCGAGCGGTGAGTACGAGGCGCTCCGCGCCTCGAATTGGTGAACGGCAAAGCCGTGAACCGCGAGCCGCGAGACTGAGCGGAGCGAAGTCTCGATTGTGGTGAACGGGGGAGTGCGAAGCGCGCCGGGCTTCGAACGAGTGACCAAGCGGCGTGCGTACGGGATTATTCAGCAGACATATAAATACTTCAACATCAAAAAATGAGTGATAGATATTAGTAATAGCGGCTTTCAGACGACGTAGAATGGTCTGAGAGCGCCAATCACGGACGTAGTGTAGTCGACCCCTCCACCGGGAGTAACCATTCATACCCTGCAAGTGACAGATAGTATATATTACCTGTGAACCGACTGTCGGCACGACCACCATACCAGATATACTATCATTATTACATTGACATCGTAAGGCCAAACGCAGTAGTGCATGGCACAAGACAACAATACACAAGATAACGACGGAGACGGTTTAGACTGGTCGCGGCGCAACGTACTGAAAATCACCGGGGCCGGTACCAGTATCGCCGCCCTCGGCGGGATGAGTATGGTCGGGACAGGGCAGGAAGACGACGAGGAGACTGGAACGGAGACACAGACAGAAACTGGAACCGAAACAGAAACAGCGACAGAAACCGCCGACGACAGCGCGTTCGTCAACGACCTGATCGATCCTACGTTCGGCTATCCCCTCGCAGCGGACGAGACAGGCAGTGTAGACATCGACACTGTCGTCGAGTCAAACCAATTAGAGGGCGAAGACGGTGCGCACGAAGGATTCCCCCTGCAACCCAGTCCGGAGGGCGGGGAGTTTCCGGTCGAGTTCATCTATGATCCGGTCGGACTACAGGTCACGCCGGACCAGGTCGTCCACTTCCCGAGTGTCGTCGGCGAGCACACCATTACGGCCTTCGACGAGAAGTACGCCAACCCGCAACTGGCCGTTCCGACGCGGGTTCCCGAAGAATCACCGGGATTCACCTCGCCGCCGATTGTCGACGGTGAGTCGTGGCTCTACCAGTTTGCCACGCCAGGCGTGTACGACATCCTCTGTCTCCCCCACTACTTCTTCGGGATGGTGATGCGAGTGGTCGTGTTCGACCCCGAAGAAGACAGCATCGAGGACGAGGCGTTCAGCGTCGAACCGCTCAGTGAGGGGCCGCCAAACGCCCAGGCGGTCCTGAACGCGCCGGAACTCGACCCCGCCAACATCGTCGAGGCGGGCGAGATCGCGTGGGCCGACCTCACACTCGAAGTGCCAGAACCGGAACCGCCAGAAGAAACGCCAACCGGAACGCCAGGCGAAGAAACACCCACCGGAACGCCGGGCGAAGAAACGCCCACCGGAACGCCAGGCGAAGAAACACCCACCGGAACATCCGGAGACGAAACGCCGACAAAGTCACCGGAGTCGTAGGCCCCGGCCTGTGCACGGTGACGGCCGCGTCTCCGCCGCCATTTTTGCGTTACTATAGAGGGTGTCAGAGAACGGTTCGCACACCTTCTGTAACTACCCCGGGCGAACAATAAGTACAGAGTATGTATTCAACGACATATCTTCCCGTATCTCCAACACATTTATCAAAATCAGTTTCTATCACTCGTACCGATGGACCCGCCGGATAGTTGGGACAGATACACGGTTCACTCAAGAGATGCCGATCTCCAGTGTTACCGTACTGGTACCGGACCATCGATACTGCTGGCTCACGCCTGGTCCGATAGTTCACTCCGGTGGGTTCCACTCGTCGAGGACCTTGCTGAGGACTATGAAATAGTCGCGTACGATGCCCGTGGGCACGGACGGTCGGATGCTCCAAAGACCGGATACGGTCTCGATGATCGAATTGCAGATCTCAAAGCAGTTCTGCGGGATTTCGAACTCGATGATCCAATCTTGCTTGGCCACTCGATGGGAGCTGCCACGGTCGCACGGGCAGCCGCGAGACATCAGAATCTCGCCTGGGGAGTGGTACTTGAGGACCCCGTTGGGGTACATGCTATTCCTGAAGATGACCCTGACGAGCGTGTCGAGTCTGTTCGGGAGCAAATCGAGGAAATGTCCGATCTCAGTATCCAGGAGATCATCGAAGCAGAATACCGAGATTTTAAGCCAGATCAGGCGCAACGGCTGGCAACCGCTTCTCTTAATCTGCGTCCAGAAGCCGCCGAAATCGCTCGAAATGGATACCCATCAGCACTTGCCGACGTATTTTCTGATATAGCTTGTCAGACACTGATACTCCGCCACGATGCCGATATTGAGAGACGAGTTATGGACCTCAATGTTGCAGACTCACTTCCCGATGGCCGATTGGTACATATCCCGGACGCTGGACACTACGTGTTTCAGGACGAATACGACGCTGCGTACGCGGAACTACAGACGTATCTACGGCGAATGTAGACGAGCATCAGATACAGACAGCGAAGTAAGACAGATCCCGCCTGATAACTACGCACACCTATTTATCAGTGTGTTCACTATCGAGTTGGATGAAATAGACACAGTAGGAAACGTTCTATGACACCATTTTACTACAATCGAACGCCGACTGTCAGGAGCGTCCCGAACTCCCGGTAGCGTTCGACCATCGCCTCGCGCGTTTCCCACTCCTCGGTCGGGAACGCGTCGGCGGGTGGAATTTCCGTCTCGGTGTCGGGAATCCGGTCTTGGGCGGCGACGGCAAACCCGGCGTCCCGAAAGGCCGTCCGGTACTCTCGCTCGGTCCAGCGGGTCATCGGAATCGAGATGGACGCCTGCCAATCGTGGGAGTGGACGTGTTCCT
>PXRO01000022.1 GCA_003021685.1 Halobacteriales archaeon QS_4_62_28 | reverse complement strand
CCCACGCTCGGGGTCGGGCCGGTCCCGACATCGACGGAGGCAAGATTCCGCCGCATGGGCGTACTCTGGTCTGTGCTCGGTACTTCGGCCCTTTGCAGGGTGTGGCGTATTGCGCATCCATTCGGACGCGGTATCCGCTCGCACAGCGCCCGACACTGCATCGGACGACCGCCCGCCATTTGACGGCGGCCGGACACGGGCCGTGCCATCGGCCTGCCTGTCCTTTCTGTGGTTCGAGAATCAAAGATTCTCGTCATCACGAAAATCGGAGATTTTCGAACGACCACGGTGGACAGGCTCGCACGCCGACAGGGTTGGATTAGTCGTGCCGTCACCCCATCCCGTGTTGCAGGGGCAGGGGTACTGTGAGCACCGTGTGGTGCGTCTCGGCGGGAAGGACCCCACTGTTTCCGGATTGGTTTCGGCGATTGAGTTACCGAATGCTCAACCCCGAACGGCCTAAATCCTGCGGTCGCTCAACCAAGCGCACGCGATTCACGCCTGTCCTAAAGGACGGGATTCTCTCGCTGTTTGAAGATAGGGACGGTCGTCACTGTTCTGCGGGACGAACTGCCGTCACCGAGCGTGAAAGCGGCAATACTTTCGTTATTCTCTGACAACACGTATTCGAGAGAACACGCCATAGAAGCGTTGAAACGTGCGATGTGCGCGTGTCGTCGAGCAAGAATATTGTTTTTAGTTGTCAATTGCGGCGGTGCCCGCCAGACACCGGCGACACGGTGAGTATCCGTTCGGCGACAGTCTCTGTGTGCCAATGTCTCACACGTAGCGGCAGAGACGGCTGAGAGCCGACTGTACAGGACAACAGCAGTCATACAGGTAGTATGAGCGACGCTGAGCAGCCCACCGATACCGACACCCACGAACGGCACGCCCACCGCGACCCCGATCACGAAGGGCCGGGCTATGCCACGCCCCAGGCCGCCATCGAGGAGAGCGAGCCCGAGCAAACCGCGTACGTAATGGGGCTTCACGTCGGTCAGGACGTGGACGCACCGGATTTCCTCGCGGTCGTCGACGTCGACCCCGACTCGGAGACGTACGGTGAAATCGTCGAGCGCGTCCAGATGCCAAACCGGGGCGACGAACTCCACCACTTCGGGTGGAACGCCTGCTCGTCGTCGTGTCACGTCGGCGGCCTGGAGCGGCGTCACCTCGTCATCCCGGGCCAGCGTTCCTCGCGTATCCACATCGTCGACACGAAAGACCGCCGGGACCCGGAGATCACGAAAGTGATCGAACCGGAGGAAGTGTACGAGTACGACCTCTCTGCGCCCCACACCGTCCACTGCATCCCCGACGGCGAGATCCTGATCTCGATGCTCGGCGACGCCGAGGGCGACCTGCCGGGAGGGTTTCTGGAACTCGACGATTCGTTCGAGATCGAGGGTCGATGGGACCCGCCAGGCGAAATCGAGATGAACTACGACTTCTGGTATCAGCCACGCCAGAACGTGATGCTCTCGACGGAGTGGGCCGCCCCGAAGACCTACTATCCCGGGTTCGACCTCGAAGACGTCGAAGCGGGCAACTACGGCCAGCGACTCCACTTCTGGGACTGGGCGGCCGGCGAAGTCGAGCAGACGATCGATCTCGGCGAGGACGGCCTGATCCCACTGGAGGCCCGGTTCCTCCACACGCCAGAGAGCACGCACGGCTACGTCGGCGCGACGCTGTCCTCGAACATCATCCATTTCGCGGAACGAGACGGCCAGTACCACGCCGAACCGGTGATCGAGTTCGAGGACCGCGAACACGAGGACTGGGACATGCCAGTGCCGGCCCTGCTGACAGACATCCTCGTCTCGATGGACGACCGCTATCTCTTCGGGTCGAACTGGCTCCACGGTGAGGTCTGGATGTACGATATCTCCGACCCGTCGAACCCGCGCAAAGCGGATTCCATCTCTATCGGTGGCTACTTCGGCGACATCCAGACGGTCCAGGGCCGGAAACTCGTGGCCGGCCCGCAGATGCTCCAGCTATCGCTGGACGGCGAACGACTCTACTGGACGACGTCGCTGTTCTCCTCGTGGGACAACCAGTTCTTCCCCGAAGAAGGCGAGAACGGATCGGTGATGCTCAAGGCGGATGTCGATCCCCGCCGGGGAACCCTCTCACTGGACGAGGACTTTCTCGTCGATTTCGGCGACCTCCCGGAGGGACCGGCCCGCGCACACGAGATTCGCTGGCCGGACGGCGACTGCACGAGCGACGTCTGGCAGTGATGGAGGTAACTCTGTCGTGGCGCGACGGCCCGGCCGAACGGATCGAGGTGGCGGCCGACCAGACGGTGCTCTCGGCTGCCGAAGACGCCGGTCTCGGACTGCCCTTTGGCTGTCGGACCGGTGCCTGTGGCACCTGTACCGCGAAGCTCCTGACGGGCGAGGTGTGCCACCAGCGACCGACGCGAGCACTGAAAGACCGCCACCGGGAACGGGACTACGTCCTCCCCTGCATCGCGGTCCCCGAGATCGACTGTCACCTCGAAGTGGGCGCGAGCGTGCAGGCTGATCTCGTCCCGAACCCGTGGCGGTAGGTGGTGGAGTCGCGACAACTCCGTGGCAAGAGAGAAGCGAGCGGTACGCTTGTACTGCTCGCTTCCGTCGGGCCCGGTGTGCACCTCACAGAATCAACCTGGACCGACGCCGAGGACGCCGAGACGGATCTCGCGCTCCTCCCCGTCGGCAGCACCGAACAGCACGGTCCGCACGCACCACTCGGGACTGATATCCTCACCGCCGAGGCTGTCGCCGAGAGCGGGGCCGAAGCGTACGACGGCGAGGTCGTCGTCGCGCCGGCCATCCCGGTCGGCGTCGCCGAGGAACACCGCCACTTCAACGGAACGCTGTGGGTCAGCGAGGACACGTTTCGGGACTACGTGCGCGAGACGATCGCGAGTCTCGCCAGTCACGGCTGGAACCGGGTCATCGTCGTCAACGGCCACGGTGGCAACGTCTCGGCCCTGCGAGAGGTGTGCGGGCAGGTGAGTCGGCGGGGACCGGCCTACGCCGTTGCCTTCACCTGGTTCGACGCCGTCGACGCCCCCGACATGGGCCACGGTGGCCCCGTCGAGACGAGTCTCCTGCAGGCGACAGACGGCGAGTTAGTCCATGCGAACCGCCTCGACGACGCCACAGCGAACGGCGCAGACGGCTGGGGTGAGTTCGAACACGGCGTGAACCTCGCCTACGATGTCGTCGAGTTCAGCGAAAACGGCACCGTCGGTGATCCACGGGACGCGAGCACGGAGCGCGGCGAGGAACTGCTCGACGCGGCGAGCAACGGGCTGGCTGACTTGCTGGCGACGGTCCGGGAGCGAGAGCGCTAGGCCTCTGCCTCGGCGTCTGCGTCGGCGTCGGCATCCGCATCGTTCTCGCTTTCCTCGTCGGCCTCGGCGAACTCTTCGAGTGTCCCCCGGAGTTGCGGAATCGTCGCCGTCAGGTCGCTCACCTGCTCGCGAGCCGCTTCGACGTCTTCGATCAGTTCCTCGATCTCTTCGATGGCCGCTTCGAGGTCGTCGGCGTCCTCGAAGGCGTCGGCGCGTTCGCCCATCGTGTACCACTTCTTGGCGTCGCGGAGGTGTGCTTCGGCGTCCTCGACGTCGAGTGCACCCTTCAGAGCGTTGAGCACGCCCAGCGTGTTGTCGGCCTCGACATCCCAGATGTCGTCGGCCGCCGGGAGGACGCTCCGGGCTTCCGAGAGCGATGCTTCGACATCCTCGCGCATCTCCGATGCCGCCTCACCGAACAGTTCGTCGTCGTCGAGCGTCGATTGACTCATGCTACCACGTTCGTGAGGGGGAGGGTTAAAATCCCGCCTGAAAGTGAAAGTGTAATCGACAGACGTGAGTGGAAGGAGACGAGTGAAATCGAAAGGGAAGAGCGTGACGAGTGTCGGCGGTGCAGACGACCGGTCGTATCAGGACTCGACCGACGCGCGGATCTCGGGGATGGGGTCGAGGTCCGGATCGATAGCACCCAGGACGAGCATGGCGTAGTAGCGCAGGAACGACTGGAGTGGGGCCTGGACGAGGTTGACGACGAGCAAGAAGAGAGCGAGAAACAGGAGTCCGAGAACGGCAATGGCGGCGATGGAGACGACACCGCCACCGGCGATTGCGAAGACGCCGAAGGCGACCGCGCCGAGAGGGATGCCGATGATCAACAGTGCGAACAGCGACGCGAACGAGCCGACGATCCCGATGCCGATTCCCAGAACGACGCTGACGACCAGATAGACCAGGAATTCCCCGATGTTGCCGGTCAGTGCGTTCCAGAGTCGCCCCCAGGCCGACAGGAGACCGCGGTCCTCGGCGAGCATGATCGGGACGACGAACACCCGCGTAAAGCCCTGGATCGTGCCCGCGACGATGGCATAGAGGAAAAAGAGCGGAATCGCGAACACGAACAGGCCGGCGGCCGCCGCTCCCAGGTCAGTGCCGGATCCGAGGAGCAACACTACCAGCAGGAAGAGGCCGCCGAACAGCACTAGTCCGACGAGGGTGATAACGAGCTGAAACGCGAGGAGTCGCAGGCCGTTGCCGACGTTCTGGGAAAAATACCGTCGGACGTGCACCTGTTCCTCGAACAGCGACTGGACGAACACGAACTCCATGATCGGTGAGAGGAAAAACAGTGCGAGCGCCACGAGGAGTACCAGCGCGAGGAGGACGACAATTGCCACTCCGACGGACGCGTCAGGGAGCCCACTCACAATCTCGCCGCCCGAGACACCGTCCAAGCCACCGCCCGGTCCACCACCCGAATCCCCGAACCCGTCGGCGAACTGCGGGGCGTTCTGGGCGTAACTGGCTGCACCACCACCACCACCGGCGACGAAGAACATGACCACAGCGAGCCGGAGCCACGTCGCGAGGTCGAAGGGGAGGAGGAACCGCTTCGTCGCGTCGATTGCATCGTCGATATTGTCCAGGGCAGCGTAGGACATACCTGAACGCAAACCGACCGGAAAATTAAAATTACCGGTCCCGTGACACTGGATCGCAAAGCAGCACTCACCACGTTGGCACCGATTCGACGCGATTAGTCGTCCCGGCGATGCCGGTTGTCATGTCTCGCTGTGGATGACCTCCTCGACGGCCATCAGCGGGTAGTCGCCGTCCGTCTGCATACTGGTCTCGACGGTGACGTCCTCGTAGTCGATAACCATCTCGACGTCGGCAAAGCGGCCGGTAAATTCCGTGTAGTCGGCCGACTGCTGGTCGATTGCCGCACGGAGCGCGTCCTCGCGAATCCGGACGGTCACGTCCCGGCAGTGTGGCTGGTTCTCGATGGCCTCGGCCATCGCCGTCGCAAGCGAGTCAGCACTCTCTGGACTGATGGGGGTGCCCGCGAACTGGTGGTACAGCGAACCGAATTTGACGCCGGCCTCGAAACAGGCGGTTTCCGAATCGTTGGGGTCCATACCGCCATATTGGCGTGTCGTGACGAAAGACTGTCGAGTCACAGCCGAAATCGCAAGCTACGTATCGCCCTGGGTCCTGTATGCATCTGAATGGACGAGCCAGTTCTACTCACGGGCGCTGGCGGGGCAGTCGGGGAGGCGATCCTGAACGGGATCGGAACGGAGTACTACTGGAGGCTCATGTTCCACAGCCCACCCGTCGAAAACCCCAACCACGAGTACGTCGTCGGCGACGTGGCCAACGACGAGGATGTCGCAGAAGCGATGGACGGCGTCGGCGCAGTGATCCACCTCGCGGGCGATCCACGTCCGGAAGCACCCTGGAGTTCGGTGCTGACCAACAACATCGACGGCACCCAGCGGATGTACGAGGCCGCACTCGATGAGGGCGTCGACCGGTTCATCTACGCCTCCTCGAACCACGCCGTCGGTGCCTACGAAGACGAACGCAAACCCGACCTGTATCGGCCCCACGACGAGTACCAACTCGACGGGACCGAACTCCCACGCCCGAGCAACCTCTATGGCGTCTCGAAGGCCGCGGGGGAGGTCCTCGGTCGCTACTACCACGACACGCACGACATCGACGTGTGCAACATCCGCATCGGCAACCTCACCAAGGGCCACCCACCAATCGACTACGAGCGCGGCCAGGCGATGTGGCTCTCTTACCGCGACTGTGCGCACATCCACGAGTGTGCGCTCGAAGCCGACTACGACTTCGAAATCGTCTACGGCATCTCCGACAACGACCGCAAGTACTACTCCATCGAACGCGCCAAAGAGGTGCTTGGCTACGAACCACAGGACAACTCCGCGCACTTCGAGGGCGAGAAGCGAGTCGTCGAACCGGACGCCTGATAATAACTGTTGGAAGTCTTTACGGGATCGATCCCACGCCGCCGTGTGATCGACCCGGTAATCGGTTACAACAGTCACTATGAGAGAGCCTGCTGTCGTTTTCGCCGTTCCACTACCTGACGGTGCAGGAGGTCGAAGGAGTGTCTCCGCTGGCCGGCGCGGGTTTTTGCTTCCGGAGTCCTATCCGTGCGATAGTCTGATGAATACACGGAGACCGTGGGATCGGCGCACGTACCTCGCGGGACTCTCGACTGCTGTGGCCGCCGTGGTATCGGGGTGTTCGACGACCACCGAAGGCCAGGACGGACTAAACGATTTCGACCGCCCACCGTGTGCGGAGGGGTTTCGGATAACGGAAGCCGAGGTCGACATCGGTAACGAACAGATCCCGGTGGTGGAACTGGCCCTGCACAACGGGGGTGATGTGCCGGTCGGCTACGAGATACGCGTCGTCTTCCAGCAGCGGACCTCACTCGGGAAGGAAGCCCGAACCGGACGAGACATGCTCACGGGGACAATCCCGCCCGGTGAGACAGTCATGCAAACTGCGACAGACGATGCGACCGATATCCGGAGTACGACCCGGTACGGCCTCGACGTGTCACTTCGCTGTCCAACGGCGGAGTGACAGACGCCGTCGGCGACTGCCTGCGCCGCCGTATCACTGTCCACAGGAGTCCCGATCAGTCGAACAATCCCTCGACATCGGACTCCCGGTTCGCCCGCCGCTGGACGTGCTCAATCAGTCGCTGGGCGACGACGGGGCGGTGGTCCGGGTCACGAACGAACGAGAACACGAGACCGGTGAAGGGGCCGCTCCCGTCGGCATCGATCTCCTCACGAGCGTACTCGATGGCTCGTTCGATAGCGTCTTCGTCGTACCCGTCCTCCTCGGCAACGACCTGTGCAGCGATTGCCGTCGCCTCAAAAGCGAGGTCGTCGGTACCGAGCGTCTCGCCCTCGTGGATCAACAGCGGTGCGTCGTCGGGATCGAACCCCTCGGGATCGGCCGCTATCCGTTCGAGAAACGGTCGAATCTCGCGCAGGTCGACGCCGCGGCAGGTGGCCGGCAGGTCGGCGAGATACTCGTCGGCGCTCTCGGCCAGGCCGGTGGCACCGGACCAGTTCTCCTCGGCGGCGTGATAGACGACGGCCGTGAACTGGATCAACCCGTGGAGCAGGCGCTCGTCGTCGGTTCCGCGCTTCAGGTCGAGCCAGTGGTCCTCCCAGGCGTCGTGGGCCGCGTGGTACCGACCTTCGTTGTAGATCGCGATCCCGGCCCGGAGGTGGTCGCGCATACGTTTCCTTCGTGGTCACGGCGCAAAACGACTCCGCTACTCCTCGACGAGGACCCGCTGCTTTCGGGGCGATAAGTGCTTTCTGCCCCCTATCGTGATCGCAACTATTAGGCGCTGGTACAACCGAGTAACAGACATGGACTGCACAGACGAGCAGTTTCGACAGTACCAGTCCGAGGGGTATCTCGTCGTCGAGAACGCACTGTCACCCGAGACAGTCGACCGCGTGAAGACGCGACTACGCGAGTACACGCACGGGGACCGCGAACCAGAACCGTTCCAGCACCAGATCGAACCCGCAGTCCAACGGGGCGAAATCGAAATCGAGGACGAGGGCGACGCAGTCCGGAAGTTCGAGGGGTTGGGCATGGTGCAGGAAGACGACGTGTTCCGTGCCGTCGCCGAGGACGAGACGCTCGTCGCCGCCGCCACGCAGTTGCTCGGCCCGAATTTGAAACTGCTGCGCAGTGCCGCGATGTTCAAGCCACCCGAAGTCGGCAGCGAGAAGGGCTTTCACCAGGACGCCGCCTACTACCCGATCCAGCCGATGGACCACGTCACCGTCTGGATCGCGCTCGACGAGGCCACCACAGCGAACGGCTGTATGAACGTCGTCCCCGGCGCACACAAAAACGGTATCATGGGCCACGAGGCCGTCGAGTACGACACCGACATCGTCATCGCAGACCGGGACTTCGACAAGTCCGACGCCGTCCCGGTTCCGATGGACGCCGGCGACGCCCTGTTTACCCACTGTCTGATGCCCCACTACACTGCACCGAACACGACCGAAACCTGGCGGCGCGCACTCATCATGTCCTACATGCGCTCGCGCTCGCGCTTCACGAAATCCGGCGACGAACGACCCGACTGGGTCGACTCCGTCCACATCCAGGGTGAATCGTTCCCTGGCTGCGTGTGAACGTCCGGACAGCGTCCAGCGCGAGCAGTGCGAGCGCTGGGCATGTCAGACGTGAACGAAGTGAACGTCCGGACAGCGTCCAGCGCGAGCAGTGCGAGCGCTGGGCATGTCGGACGTGAACGAAGTGAACGTCCGGACAGCGATTTGAACTCGCCGAGAAATGCTCGCTTCGCTGCGCCTTTCTCGTCTGCTCAAATCGCTGTCTGTCGTCTTTCACGTTCCACAGACTCCTCGCTGTCACTCGTCGTCTGTTGGAACGGAAAACGTCCGGACAGCGATTTGAACGCTGGTCCCTGGCTCCGCAAGCCAAGAGGATAGTCCACTACCCTACCCGGACTCGTTCTAACGGATGTGGGAGCGTTGTAAAGGGGTTACGGTTCGGTCGGGCACTGCAAGAGAGTGCCACGAGCGGCGCGGTGGATCGCTCAAAACCGGATCCAAGCGAACACAAGAACATTACTTTCACACCGCGACAGAACGAATATGAACCGACGAGCAGTACTGACCCAGGTCGCGGGCCTGAGCGGAGTGGCCCTCGCTGGCTGTGTCTCCAACGGCGACGACACGGGCGGCGGTGGCAGCGGCGACGAGACGGACGAACAAACGGCAACGAACACGGAACCACCGACAGAGATGCCGCCGAGGCTCACAGATTCGACCATTGCAGTACAGAACGTCGACTGCGGCCAGCAGGTCAGCGAGGCGACGGTCGCGTTCGAGAGCGACCGCGTCGTGATCACGGGAACCATCTGGGCACCCGACCCCGGGTGGACGGCGACGCTCGTCGACGCGGCCTCCAAGCACGAGGCCGACAAACTGGACGTGACCGTCGGCGTCGAGGAGTCCGACGAGGACGGGATGGTTGCCCAGTGTATCGCCGAAGTCGACTACGAAGTGACGGCGACGTTCGAGAGCGCCGTCCCGGGCACGGTGACGGTCACCCACGAGACCAACGACGGATCCGAGTCGGTCGCGACCGCAGACAGAGAGTGAAACTGCGGTATCGGTCAAAGAAGAAACCGTGCTCAACAGTCGGTGGAACCGACCGCCCACTCGACCGCTCCGGGGCTTGCTGTGCTCCTCGCCTTCGGCTGCGGTGCTTGGCGTCGCCCGGGAGGGACCGACCGCCGCTCGCTCTTTCATCCGCCAGGGTCCAGTCGGTGAACCAGCCGATGCCTGGTGGATGAAAGGGCGAGGCGCGCTCGCGCCAGCGGAGAGTCGCTGCGTGGCCCCTACCCGAGCGAAGCGAGGGTATGTCACGCAGCGGCCGCGAGCGCGCCGAGGGCTTTCAGTGCTTTGTAGGCGTTTCGCTCGATTCTGAACACCGCTGTTCTCTGCGACAAAGTAGCTGATTACCTGAATAGTACTGTGAAGTGGGGGCCGAGATTTTATCCGGGAAGCAGACCCACGTTCAGGTATGACAGCGAAATTCCGAGGACGAATCGCCGGACGGGAACGGCCCGTTCGCGCAACAGCAACGCTTAAGCGCGGGCCAGCCGTGCCTTGCGTACATCAATAATGGGTGCGATAGAGGACATCTACGGGGACCTCGACACGGACGAGGTCTCCGAGGAGGAGTTCCGTGACGCCGTCGCAGAGAAGGTCGAGCAGATGGGCGGACTCGCAGACGAGGAGACCGCCGCGATGTTGCTCGCCCACGAACTCAACGAGAACGAGGTCAACGCGATCACCGATATCGAACCGGGCATGAACGAGGTGAAGTTCCTCGCGAAGGTGATGTCGGTCGGCGAGTTGCGAACCTTCGAGCGCGACAGCGGCGGCGAGGACGAACCGGACGAGGGCAGAGTGATCAACGTCGATGCGGCCGACGAGACCGGGTCGATCAGGCTCGCCTTCTGGGACTCGGAAGCACAGTCGATTGCCGACGGCCAACTCGACAAAGGCGACGTGCTCCGGGTCAGGGGCCGACCGAAAGAAGGATACAACGGGCTGGAAGTATCCGTCGACAAGGCCGAACCCGACGAGGACGCGACGGTCGATGTCGAACCCGGCGGTGGCTCGACTATCGAGTCGCTCACGATGGGCCAGTCGGACGTGGACGTGCGCGGCGTCGCCCTCAACACCGATTCGGTGCGGACGTTCGACCGGGACGACGGCAGCGAAGGGCGGGTCGCGAACCTGACTATCGGCGATGAGACCGGACGGATCCGCGTGACGCTGTGGGACGACCGGGCCGACCGGGCCGACGAAATCGACTCCGGGACCGCCGTCGAAGTGGTCGACGGCTACGTTCGTGAGCGCGAGGGGAGCCTGGAGCTACACGTCGGCGACCAGGGTGCCGTCGACGAAATCGACGACGACGTGGGCTTCGAACCGGACGCCGACGCCATCGATGCCATCGAGATCGGCGAGACCGTCGACATCGCCGGCGTCGTGCGCTCGGCCGACCCCAAGCGGACCTTCGACCGGGACGACGGCAGCGAGGGGCAGGTCAGGAACGTCCGAATCCAGGACGCCACTGGCGACATCCGCGTCGCGCTCTGGGGCGAAAAAGCCGACAAGGAGATCGCACCGGGCGACGAGATCCTGGCCGCCGATGTCGAGATAGACGACGGCTGGCAGGACGATAAAGAGGCCTCCGCTGGCTGGCAGTCGACGGTCGTCGTGCTAGACGGCGCGGCGAGTGCAGCCACCGGTGAACAGCAGGCGACCAGTGCTGACGGCGGAAGCGAGGCGGCAGGGCTGGATGCATTCGCCGAGGGCGATGGTGGCGGCGAGAGCCAACAAGCGAGCACGGGCGATGCGGGCTCGACGGCGAGCGACGACGATGCCACAGCCGACGGCGAGGAGATCGAGTTCACGGGGACGGTCGTCCAGACTGGCGAGCCGGTCGTACTGGACGACGGCGGGCAGACGATGAGCGTCGAAACGACGGAACGCGTCCAACTGGGCCAGGAGATCACCGTGCGCGGAACGCTGCACGAGGACCGGATCGACGCCGAGGACGTGTTCTGATCGGCGAAGCGACGCTACGGAAACTCTTAAGACCGCGACGGCCCCGATTTTGTACATGAGCGTCGAGTTACCGTTTGCGCCAGTCGATACGGTGATCCGCCGGAACGCGGGCGGATTGCGGGTAAGCGCCGAGGCAGCAGAAGAACTGGCCCGCCGGATCCAGAACCACGGTGCTGCCCTGGCCGTTGACGCCGCAGAGAAGGCAACAGCAGACGGACGGAAGACGCTGATGCCGGACGATTTCGACGTCGACGGTAGCCGCGACAAGGACGACCTCGAGTTACCAGTCGCACCGGTCGACCGGATCGCTCGTCTGAAGATCGACAGCAACTATCGAGTGGCAATGGACGCACGCGTCGCACTCGCGGACGTTCTCGAAGCGTACGCCGACGACGTCGCCGCGGCCGCCGCCATCCTCGCTCGTCACGCTGATCGACGGACCATCAAGGCCGCAGACGTCCGGACGTACTTCGAACTGCGGTTACACTACTGAATGAACTTCGGTTATCGCGAGGTCTGCCTTGACCACGACACCGGACCGCGCCATCCCGAGAGTGCCGACCGACTGCGGGCCATTCGACGCGGCCTCTCGGAGTACCACGGCGTCGAGTACGTCGCCGCCAGCACTGTCGACGAGAGCCTCGTTCGTGAGGTCCACGACACCGACTACGTCGACGAGATCAAATCGTTCTGTGCCGGCGGCGGCGGCAACTGGGACGCAGACACCGTCGCCGTCGAGGCCACCTGGCAGGCCGCCCTCGCCAGCGCCGGCCTCGCAAAGTGGGCAGGGCTGGCCGCGCTGGGGGGCGACGACGGGCGCGAGACGCCATTCGCACTCGGTCGCCCACCGGGCCATCACGCCGTCGAGGACGACGCGATGGGGTTTTGCTTCATCAATACCGCCGTCGTCGCCGCACAGGGCGCTCTCAACGCCAGCGCCGACCGGGTCGCGATCTTCGACTGGGACGTCCACCACGGCAACGGAACGCAGAACATCTGCTACGACCGCGGCGACGTCTTCTACGCGTCGATCCACGAAGAGGGGCTGTTCCCGGCCACCGGCGACATCGAGGAGACGGGCGCTGGTGACGGGGCGATGACGAACCTGAACCTCCCGTTCCCGCCCGGTTGTGACACCGTCGACTATCTGACCGCCGTCGAGGAATGTATCGGCCCGTCAATCGAGTCCTTCGATCCCGACCTCCTGCTGGTGAGTGCCGGCTTCGATGCACACCAGCACGACCCGATTTCACGAATGCGGGTCTCCTCGGAAGGCTACGGGCTGCTCACCCAGCAGGTGCGCGCCATCGCCGATCGCTGTGATGCCGGTCTCGGTTTCGTCCTCGAAGGCGGCTACAACCTCGATACGCTGACCGACAGTATCACGACGGTCCACGAGGTGTTCGACGGCTACGAACCCTCGACACTGGACGGCGACGTGAGCGAGGGAGCTCGCGAGGTGCTTGCCAACGTCGCCGATCAGGGCTTCGGATCGAAGTAACGCGCCAGTTCGACACCGAACTCTCCGGCCAGTTCTGTGACCGCTGTCCCGACAAGCACCGCGTAGTCGGATTCGAGCGCCGACGCGACGTGAGTCCCCAATGCGACATCGAGGAGCGCCTCGCTCTCGACGAACGCCGCCGCAGTCGTGTACTCGCGCTCCCGTTCGACGACGTACCGGTCGTCCTCGATAAACGGCCCCGTCGCGTCGCTATCGACGTACTTTTCGTAGAACCCCCTGGCATGGTCCTCGACGTGGACTGGCGGCCCAACATGGCGCTCGACGGCCGGTCGTTCGGACACTTCGAGTTCGACGAAGAGAACGGCCGTCCCGTCGGCAAAGGCCCGCGAACGCAACACGTCGAACCCCCGACGGTCGAGTTCGTCGGTGATGCCATCGAGCGACCGGACCAACTGGGGCCAGAGCTGATCGGCGACGATGTCGGGCGCGTCGAACCGGACCGCAATCGGCGTCGTGTCGCGCGCTACAATCCGCTGTCGAACCGCCTCGACATCGATTGGATCGGGGTCGCTCCGTTCGAACGACGACTCGCGTGGCTCGGCCAGCAAGGCACGAGCGTAGTGCTGGAAGGTCGCCAATTGGTCGGCCGACAGCACCGCCGCGACGTTACGCTCGGGATCCGTCGGATCGACGACCACCAGCGGGTCGTCGAACTCGACCTGCCCGTGCTCGGCCGGATCGAACCGCACTGGCGGTGTCCACGACGCGGCGGCCTCGACAAGCGCCCGGAACCCCCCGTGTTCGAGCACGAGCAGTTCGGTTAGATACCCCGAGAACCCCTCCGTCTTGAGGTCACTGCCGTAGACGCCGACTCCTTTCATGAACTGCTTGCAGACCCGGACCTCGCCGGCCAGGTCGTCGTCCAGTCGCTCGACGAGATAGCGCGTGTGAAACGGCGTCCGGTCGACGGCCGACTGGATCGCTGTCGTGTCGGCCACGTCGTAACACGGCACCAAATCCACCTCGTAGCCGTCGACCACCCCCGTGACGTAGGGATGCTCTGCGTACTCCTCGTGACCGCCGGGAAGGACCTCGTGGCCGACTGCCAGCCCGTACTCCGCTAACCGCTCGCGCTCGATGTCGGGCGGAAAGCAGACGAAGATGTCTACGTCCCGGTCTCCTGCCGTCCAGGTCCCCCGGGCCGTCGATCCGACCTGCACGACGCTGGCACCGACCGGCAACGGCTCGATGGCCGCGTTGGCCCGCCCGATCAACCGCGCCGCGACGGCCTGTAACTCCGCCTGCTCGGCCGCGTCGGGCGTGACCCGCTCACGGACCCGCTCGATGACTGCGTCGACCTCGTCGCTCATACCCCGCGGTTCGCGAGGAGCGCGTGAAAGCGTGTCGATGGACGACCGAAAGCGAAAGCCCTATTTGACAACTCGGGCTACCAAGGGATGCGAGCCGCCGTAGCTCAGTTGGTAGAGCA
Organism: Halobacteriales archaeon QS_4_62_28; assembly: GCA_003021685.1. GTDB lineage: Archaea > Halobacteriota > Halobacteria > Halobacteriales > Haloarculaceae > Halomicrobium. Next base: position 3,005 of record PXRO01000022.1, on the reverse strand, counting down.
CCACGCTGTTAACGTGGTTGTCCCAGGTTCGAGCCCTGGCGGTGGCGTCGTTTTTCCGAAATCTTCGGCCCGCGAGACGAGTCTCGGGATAGCACAGACTCGTCCCGCCAAGACGGTAGAATTTAGTCAACCGATCAGATACTCACAAGCGAAGGGGCCCTTAGCTTAGTCTGGTTCAAAGCGATCGGCTCATAACCGATTGAGCGGTGGTTCAAATCCGCCAGGGCCCATGATTGTGCGAGGAGTGGACACGACGAGTAAATCGTGTTGCCTGCGGATTTGAAGCAGAGAAGAGCTTTGCTCTGACCGAGGTTCACAATCCGCCAGGGTCCATGATTGTGCGAAGAGTGGACACGAAAAATAATTACAGAGGGCCCTATAGAGCAGGTTTTTGAAAGCGATGTGTGCTCACGGTGAATAACGCGGGCCTGACTCAACCAACGACTGATTGGAGGTCGCTGGATGTACGCCACCGTCGGCCCACCAGTCGCCGCGATGCTGTGCTGGGGGCTCCTGACGTACTTTCTCCTGTTACGGGCAGTGCTGCTGGGCGGGCACGATCCCCTGGTCGCCGTCGAGTGATCCGGCCGAAAGAGCTATATCTCGCTGTGCGATACCACGGGTGATGATCGACGGCTCAGAGTGCCCCCACTGCAGCGGGCACGTCTCGACGACCAACGGCACGGACTACGAGTGTGACAACTGCGGCACCGAGTTCGACTCTGCCGACCTCTTCTTACCGTAGCGGGCGACGGACACTGATCGCACGACAACAGCGCACCCGGGTGGGAATTTATCTTCAGTGACACTCTATAGGAAGACGATGGCAGTGATCCGACCCGCCAGCGACGGGGACGTAGCCGGCATCCAGCGCGTCGCCCGAACCACCTGGCACGCGACATACGACGATATCCTCGGCTCCCAGACGGTCGATGCACAGGTCAACGAGTGGTACGCCGACGACGTCATCACCGGCAGCATCGACGACGACCGAACCGTCTATCTGGTGGCGACTGTCGACGAGCGCGTGACCGGCTACGCGTCGGCCGGCCCCACCGACGACGCCGACGCAGCCACGCTTCACGCCATCTACGTCCTGCCCGACCACTGGGACGACGGCATCGGGAGTCGCCTCTTTGAGGCCGTCTTGAAGCGCCTACAAGAACGAGGCTTCGACCAACTCCGGATCTACGTCCTCGCCGAGAACGACCGTGGCCGACAGTTCTACGAACGCCACGGCTTCTCGGTGACCGAGCGCGACCGGGTGACCCTTGCGGGACAGCACGCCGACGAGGTCATCTACGAGGACGCGATCTGACCCGCCGCCGGCTATCGAAATCCTTTTTGATACCCTCGGCTTCGTCACGGATGCGCGCCGCCTTAGCTCAGACTGGGAGAGCACTCGACTGAAGATCGGGCTGTCCCCGGTTCAAATCCGGGAGGCGGCATGTTACTGATATTACACATTCCCACTTGAAAGGGGTGGGGTGTGTTCCGGAATCCGCACCCGGTAGCCGGAGGTGTGGGGCGTGACGGGCCATTGCCCGCACTGCGGCGAGCCTGTCATGTTGGTGCCCATCAGCACCCTCGTCGCGGGAGAGCTTCAGGCCTGTCCCTGTGACGCTGAGCCGGAGCCGATCGGTCCCGAGGACTCCAGCTTCGAGCGGCATCCGTCGCGATTCACCGACCCGATCCAGTGGGCGGACGTCGAGCATGCTGCGGGACTCGACGGCCCGCTCGACGAGACCTATCTTCGCGCGCGTCGCGAGTACAGTGCCCGGTCCCCCGGCGAGACGAACGCGGCCTTGACCAGCAACCGATGACGGAGAACACCGACACCTCTACAGACGCATCGCCCTCGATCAGCACCCGGCTCGTTCGCGCGCTTCCGATTCGCGGGGTCGCGCTGGCGCTCGTCGTCCTGGTCCTGTTCGTCGGACCGGCGGCAGCACAATCCCCGGGAGAGGCGTTCTGCGAGACGGACATGGCCCAGACCATCCAGAACATCTTCACCCTGATCCAGTTCGGGGGGCCGCTGCTGGGCGGCGTCCTCGCGCTGGGCGCGACCGTCACTCTGCCGTTCGTCCGGCGGTCGGACTGGAAGAAGGAGATGAAGGAGATCCGCAACCAGGGCCTGCTCTGGGGCGTCATCGTCGCGCCGCTGGGCACCCAGATCATCGCCTTCATCCTGAACAACGTCGTCGCCGGAGGCAGCAGCTGTGGCTTCTGAGGGACGCACGTCCCTCGCCGTCGCGCTCGCGTTCGCCCTGCTGGCCACCACGGCCGCCGGCCTAGCGACTGCGGACCCGCCCGACGAGCCCGACCACGGCGTGAACGAGACGACGTTCCCCGCCCTCTGGTCGGGCGACGTGGACGGGAACGTGAGTAGCGGCGGCGACGGCGACAACGACACCGTCGCGATGCGCCAGCTTGCGAACGGGACGGACGTCCCGTTCAACGCACCGCCGGCTGACGTCGCGGCTTGGAACGACGGCGAAATCGACGAGTTCCCGTCGACGAACCGGAGCGTCTCGATCCGGCCGAGCGGGGCCGACACCGAGAGCGGCCGGTTCGTGCGGGACGCACACGCCACGATCTTTGCCGTCCAGCCGTCGACGCGCGCCCGGCTCTCGGAGTCGAGCCAGCCGCTGTACGTCGACAGTGACAGCACGGTACTGGGAACGGTCGACTACCGGATCGAACTTCCGGAGGACGACCCCAACGGGAGCCGGCAGGTGTACTGGAGCCTTGAGGAGCACCGCTTCGAGGAGACGCGATTGCTGGTGGACGGCGAGGAGGTCGCGACGGGCGGTGGGAGCCACACTCCGGAGTTCTCGTTCGAGGACCTGGATGCCGGCTCGCACACGCTCGCGCTGGAGGCGAACGTCTCCGTTCGCGTCAAGGAGCACGTTCGCACCGAGCGGGAGGTCTGTGAGGACGAGGGTAACGAGACCACCTGCGAGACGGAGGTCTCGCACGACTACACCTACCACGACGAGAGCGTC
>PXRO01000021.1 GCA_003021685.1 Halobacteriales archaeon QS_4_62_28 | reverse complement strand
TCGGGACGCCCGGCTACGCCCGGATCTCCTACGCCAACAACAAGGAACGACTTCAGGAAGCAATCGACCGACTCGATGACGCCGGCCTCCTGTAGGGGCGACTGACTCCTGTTTTTCCGAGTGTGCTTCTGCCCGCGTGAGCGCCCAAGAGAGAAATCAATCGTCGCGTTCGGCCAGAATCCGTTCGATAATATCGCCCGTCGAGAGGAGTTCGTCGTCCGACTGGTCGCGGGGGGAGGCGTACTCGACGGCACAGTCGATACCGCGGTCGGCCAGTGCCGCCCTGATCCCGTCGGCGTCGTGGTGCTGATCGTAGCCCAGCACGATCAGGTCGGGCCTGATCGCTTCGATTGGCACGAAGATATCGTCGGGGTGACCCAGCCGGGCGACATCCACGGGGTCGAGTGCACCGACCATCTCGCGGCGCTGCGTGTCGGGCACTATCGGTTTCGGCTTGTGGGTGACGTTCTGGCTTCGCGCGACGATCACGTGCAGTCGATCACCCATCGACGCGGCTTCCCGGAGATAGTGGAGATGCCCGGGATGGAGAACGTCGAAGGTCCCCTGTGCGACGACGTCAACCGTCACCACTCGTCCTCCCGCAACTCTGCGTCGATGTCGGCCTGATCGAAGTCGAAAAACGTCTCTTCGGGCGGATCCACGTCGAGCACGTCCAGTGTGATCGGTTCACCCTCGTTGTCGAAGGCCTGCCAGTCGTCCCAGCCGTAGGGTGCGCCGACGATAATGTGGACGTCACCGCGGCCGAACGTCTGCAGGTCGGCGTCGCTCGGTCGCAAAACGCCGTTGGGATGGGAGTGGATCGACCCTGCAGCGCGCACGTCGTTTGGCACCATGTTCGTGTCGAGCGTCGCACTCACCGGGTTCGACTCTGTTCCCGGGATCACGAGCACGTCAGAGAGTACAGTGCCGTCCTCGTCGAGTCCGAGCTTGCGCGCGTCTTCCTCCCGCAGGAGGCCCATGTACTCGTTGGGGTGGCTCTCTTCGGACGCCGCGAGTGCGAACTCGAGTGCCGGCTCGGCGATCCCGAGAATACCACTCGAGCGGAACAAACCCATGTTCGACCCTGAGTGACCGCGCCTTCTAAAACTTCCGAGGATGCGGCGGGACGGTCAGTCCAGAAAACGATACCGAAGCATAAAAAGCCGGTAGCGTCCAAGGATGGGCAAATGTCTCCGCAAACCGGCACCGGTGACGGTGCCCAGGTTCCCGAGGAGGGAACCGTCGTTTACGAACTCGCAGATAGCTGCACGCTCGACGATGTCGAAGCGGGCCAGTACTACCGCGGCACGATCAATGGCGTCGTCGAGTACGGCGTCTTCGTCGACCTCTCGGACGAACTGTCCGGACTGGTCCACGACTCGAACCTGATCGGCGATTACGACGTTGGCGACGAGGTACTCGTCGAACTCGCCGATGTCCGCGAGAACGGCGACGTGAGTTTCGAGGAAGTCCGGGTCGCTGACTTCACGCTCCAGCAAGTCGGGCGCGGTAGCGAGCAGGTCGTCGACGACCTGGCCGACGCGACGGGCGAAACCGTCACCGTCAATGGCGAGGTCCTCCAGATCAAGCAGACCGGCGGTCCGACCATCTTCCAGCTACGCGACCGAAGCGGCGTCGTGCCGTGTGCCGCCTTCGACGAAGCGGGCGTCCGTGCCTATCCCGCCGTCGGACTGGGTGATATCGTCCAGCTAACAGGCCGCGTCGAGAGCCGTAACGGTGGGGTCCAGCTCGAAGTCGAGGAACTGACCGTCCTCACCAGCGAAGCCGAGGACCGCGTTCGCGAAGCACTCGACGAGGCACTCGATGAGGCCGCCGACCCAGCCGATATTGACCCGCTCGTCGACTGGACCGCCTTCGAGAAGCTCTGGGACGACCTTCGCGAGGTCGCCCGCCAGCTTCGCCGCACGGTGCTCGAAGGGCGTCCGATCCGGATGCGCCACCACGCCGACGGTGACGGACTCTGTGCCAGCGTCCCCCTCCAGTTCGCACTGGAGCGCTTCATCGCCGACCACTACCAAGACGAGGAAGCGGGCCGCCACATGCTCAAGCGACTGCCGAGCAAGGCACCGTACTACGAACTCGAAGACGTGACGCGTGACCTCAACTTCGCGCTGGAGAACCGCGAGCGCCACGGCCAGAAGCTCCCACTCCTCCTGATGCTCGACAACGGCTCGACCGAAGAGGACACGCCGGCTTACCGGAACCTCCGTCACTACGACATTCCCGTGGTCGTCCTCGATCACCACCACCCCGACCCCGAGGCCGTCGAGCCACTGATCGACGCCCACGTCAATCCCTACCTCCACGACGAGGACTACCGCATCACGACGGGCATGATGTGTGTCGAACTCGCGCGCATGATCGATCCGTCACTGACTGACGAACTCCGCCACGTCCCAGCCGTCGCCGGCATCTCCGACCGCTCGGAGGGCGAAGCCATGCCCGACTACGTCGAGATGGCCAGCGAGGAGGGGTACGACGAACAGGACCTTCGCGATATCGGGGAAGCCCTCGACTACGCCACGTTCTGGCTCAAGTACGACGATGGCCGAGAGCTGATCGACGACGCACTGAACGTCAACTGCAACGACCGCAAGCAACACGAGGCGGTCGTCGAATTTCTCTCGACGCGGGCCGAACGCGACGTCGAGGAGCAACTCGACGCCGCAATGGACCACCTCGAACACGAGGAACTGAACAACGGCGCACACCTCTACCGGATCGACGTGGAGAACTACGCCCACCGCTTTACCTACCCCGCTCCGGGCAAGACCACCGGCAAGATCCACGACCGGAAGGTCGAGTCGACTGGTGACCCTGTGATCACAATCGGCTACGGCCCGGACTTCGCCGTCCTGCGCTCCGATGGTGTTCGGCTCGACATCCCCGAGTACGTCTCTGAATTGACCGACGAGATCGACGGCGGCGGCGTCAGCGGCGGCGGTCACCTCGTCGTCGGATCGATCAAGTTCGTCAAGGGAATGCGCGAGCAGGTCCTCGACGCTCTCGTCGAGAAGATGGCCGACGCCGAAATCGACGAAGGCCTCCAGAGTACCGGCGCGCTGAGCGACGACTAGCGCCGAGCAGTCCGTCGGCGTCTGCGACGCTATCGATTCTCGAACCGTATCTTCCCGCCGACGATAACGACCAGACCCAGACAGCCAAGCAGTGCCGCTACCAGACTGTAGGGAATCCGGTCGCGCCCGCCCTGCCAGTCGGCGTCGAACACCGCGCCGTAGTAGTCGGCGACGGCCTGCCCGCGCAGTGCGAGCAGGACCTCGCGGTTGCTCGTCGCCGCCTGTTCGTTCCAGTTGAGACTCCCGAGGACGACCGTGTCGTCGTCGACGATTGCGCCCTTCGCGTGGACCTTTCCGTAGCGACCGTCCGGATCAGCGAGGCGCACAGACAGTGACGCGTCGTTCGTCTCGGCCCACTCGTCGAACCGCTTGCGGAGTTTCCGGTTGTCCTCCCGGACGTACCATGCACTGGAAAGGAGCAGTCGAACCCGAACGCCGCGTTTTGCTGCTCGACGGAGCGCGGTCGCGGTTTGACTCTCCCAGTCGACGGTCACCTGGATCACGTCGACGGAGTCGTCGGCCCGGTCGAGCGTGTCGACGAGCACACTCTGAGCGTTGTCGGGCGTGACCAGCAGCGTGGTGCTGTCGACCGGGACTGTCTGTGACCCAAAGTGCGTGTCGTAGGTGGCTGTGGATACCTCGCCGCTCTCGAAGGAACGCCCCCGGCGAAAGCGTGACCAGGGAACCGCGTCGTCCCAGCCGGCATCGGCACGGAACGTCGCTGCGAGACCATCGACGACCGCCGACTGGTCGGTGACGGCTCCCCACCCGCGGCTACTGTGACCGCCGGTCCCGGACGGCTTCCAGTTCTCCGTCAGGACGATAGCGCGGTCGTCGGCGACGGCGTACTTCGCGTGGTGGTAGTCGTAACGGGCGTGCGGGCCACCGATGACTCGAACTTCGATGCCGCTCTCGACGAGACGGTCGAGCAGGCGCGCGCCCCGTCGCGTCCGGCCGCCGACGGGCTCGCCTTCGAGCAGAACCCGGACAGTGACGTTGCGCTCGTGGGCGGCCACGAGCGCGTCGGCGACCCGCTCGGCAGTCAGCGTGTAACCCGCCAGTAACAGTCGGTCCTCGGTGTTTCGGATCGTCGATATCCCAACAGACGGGGAATCGGGGAGTACAAATGCTCGGACATCTCCACCATTGGCGCGGATCGGTGGCCGGTCTGTCGCACCGATCGGTCGCCAGTCGATTCGGCTCCCGTTCCACGTCGCGAGATGGGCCTCCTCGGCGTCGCGGTACACTGCCTGATCGACGACGGTGTCGTCCTGACGGATCCGGAGGTGCTCACCGCTGTTTGCCAGTGTGAGGCGGTCGACAGCGACGACCGTGGCGTCCGTTCGATTGCGTGTGCGGTTCGGCTCGGAAGTAAGTGCGACCCGCCCGCGCGCGCTCACGTTCGCGAGGGGAATCGTCGTCGTGCCGTCAGTGAACACGGTGCCCGCGAGCGAGGTCCCCCTCGGCAGGTCGAGAACGACGAACTCGCCGGCATCGCCGTCGGCGACGGGATCAGGGTAGACGGCGGCGATGCCCGGGTGGTCGCCAGACCCGTTCTGGCTCGCCGGCTGGACCGCTTCGACCTGTCGGGGCTGGCGTGGCTGGGAGTCGATACCACCCGCCGCTGGCGGCACAGTCGCCACGAGCAGGAGACAGAGTGCAAACGCCACCGGTCGGGGACCACGAACCATCGGTGACGAGTGGTCCCGTCCTCTCGTTTAAAACCGGGGACCAGCGAACTCGTGGTTCGGAGGACGGCATTGTATCTCAAACACCAGCGGCCTTTTCGGCTTCGGCCTGGACGAGGTAGGCGTCGTCGTCGGTGTACTCGCTGGCGACATCAAGCGCGCGCTCGGTACCGATCTGTCGGAGCGACCACGCGGCGGATGCCCGCACCGAATCGTCTTCGTCCTCGCTCAGTGCGTCCGAGAGCGGTTCGATAGCCCGCGTGTCTCCGATGAGACCCAGGGCACGGGCCGCGACCGACCGGACCTCCGACTCTTCGGCCGCCAGTCGGTTGGCGACTGGCTGGGTCGACTCCTCGCTCCCGATCTCACCGAGCGCACGCAGGGTGACCTTCTGGAGCTGGTGGTCGCCGTCGCCGTCGATGAAGTCCTGCAGCGTCTCCGCGGCTCGCTCGTCGCCGATCTTCCCGAGGATCCGGATCGGGAGTTTGTTGCGCTTCTGGGCGCGCTGGTGGAGCACGTCGAAGGCTTCGGCGGCCTCGCTGCCCATGTAGAGGAACTGATCGAGGACGTACTCCTCCATGAACTCCGAGTCGCCCAGTTTCTCCAGGGCGAACGCCATCGGTTCGACCTCACCACGCCTGGCATAGATTTTGAGTGCGGTCCATTCGGGCGGGAAGTCCTTGCGGTTCTCGTCGTCCAGTACGTCGTAGAACCCGCGGGCGTCGAGTTGCGCCTGGACGGTGAGGTCGTCCCACGTCTCAGCCGCTTCGAGGTCGTCTTCGAGCGCTTCGGCGGCTTCGAGCAGCCCCGCGATGGTCTCTGCGTCCTCGTCCGGATCGAGTCCCGACTCGGCCAGTGTCTCGGCAACGTCGCCGAGTGTCTTCGCGGCTTTTTTCGGCGTCGAACCGACCGACTCGTCGAGGTCGTACTGTTCGCCCGCGGCGTCGATGAAGTCCTCGACGGCCGCGACCGCCTCGCTCTCGCCGTCGTCGGTCCACTCGCTGTCGGCCACGGTCGACTGTGCGTTCTCGACGATGTCGACGACGTCCTCGATGTACGGCCCGCGCCGTGCTTCGAGGTCTGCACGAAGGTCCGAGAGGCGCGATTCCAGTTCCTCGCGTGGATCCTCGGCCTCTTCGTCGTCCTCGTCCGGTTCGGGCAGGTTCGCGTCTTCGAGGTCCGATTCGATTTCGTCGAGTGTGGCTTCGACATCGTCCAGATCCGCCTCCGTCTCGGCGGCCTCGAGACTTGCTGCCGCGTCGTCGAGGCGACTTTCGAGAGTGACGACCGGACTCTCGGCATCGTCGCCGTCGTCGTCCCCGTTGCTCATGTTTTCTCGTGTGTCCGTCCGGGCCAAGAGCGTTTCTATCCAGAGTCAGTACTCCGGACAAAGTCAGTACTCCGGATTCTCTTCGCGCACGCCTTCGCGTTTGTTGACGAGACGCGCCAACGTAAAGAGGGCGTCAGAGAGGCGATTGAGGTAGACGATGGCGGTCTCGTTGACGGGTTCTTCGGCCGAGAACGACACGGCGCGGCGTTCAGCGCGTCGGCAGACGGCGCGGGCGTGGTGGAGTTTTGCGCCGGGCGCAGAGCCAGATGGGAGGACGAATTCCTGGAGGGGGTCGAGTTCCTCGTCGGCCTCGTCGACGATGGCCTCCAGTTCGTCGACGTGGTCCTCGGTGATCTGTGGGTCGCCCTCGTCGGGGTTCGGGTTGGCGAAGTCGGCCTGAACGACGTGGAGGTGGTTCTGGATGGCGCGCAGCTTCTCGTCGACATCGTCGTGGCCGGTCGGGCGCACGACGCCAATGAGGGCATTGGCCTCATCGACAGTGCCGTATGCCTCGATGCGCTTGCTGTCTTTCGAGACACGCTCCATGTTCCTGAGGTCGGTCTGGCCGGCGTCACCGCGTCCGGTATAGATTGTCATAGGAGACAATGAGAACGGGAACGACTTATATACCGGTGAGCGTACGTCCACCGGTATACCGACGGTCGGCGTATCGACAGCGGTGAACCCGGGCAAGGCGACTGACAGCGATCCCTATCAGTGGTTCCGACGGTAGCCCGTCTCGGAAAAGCGGGACCGCAGTCGCCAGAACCAGCCCTGTCGCTCTGGGGTCGCGATCCGGACAGCCCCAACGGCAGCGAAGACGCCAAGCGGGACGCCAAAGAGCACGTCGGTCGCCCAGTGGATGCCCAGGTACATCGTCGAGACGGCCACCGAGATGGCGAGAAAGGTGGCAATCGGCGTCCAGCGGGGGTATACTGCACGGAATCGATAGGCGATGAGGACAACGCTGGCCGACAGCGAGGCGTGCAGCGAGGGAAAGGCGTTCGTGTTCGAGTTGATCGTGCTCGTCAGCAGCTGTGACTGGGGCCAGTTAGTGTAGAGGATCGATTCCACTGCTGGTAGGAGGTTTCGCGGCCCGTAGGCGATAAAGACCACGTAGCAGACCAACCCGATGCCGTAGTTCAGAATGTAGGTCAGTACGACGATCCGAAGCGGTCGCGAGTCGTCGTGGAGCGCGTAAGCGATCACTGGAAACGTCAGCAGAAAGATGTAGCCGTAGATGTAGATGGCACTGAAATACGCTGTCACTGGCGGCGTCGCCATCGACTGGAGGAAGTCGACGAACTGTCCCTCGATGGCGTAGATGTAGCCCGTGATATTCAGTCCGATCAGCCACGAGAGGTCGACACCGGCGTCGCGGATGATGCTGTTTGCAACCAGAAAGAGAACGAGCGCAACCAGTGACGGCCAGGTTGCGACGACGTTGTCCCGGAGATATCGGCGACCGGCCCGGATTCGGTCCGGGCCGACGAAAACGAGTGTCGCGACACAGTTCGCAACGGCGATAACGACGAGTATCTGGACAGCGATATCGAACAGCGCCATCAGTTGGTCTCCACGAGTTTATCGTCGTTGTACTGGTAGCCAGCGTCACGGAAGGCATCGCGGACGCGGTCGATGTCAAGTTCACCGTCGGTTCCGAGGAACGGAGCGACGGGGCTCTCGCCGGTCCATTCGAGATCCTCCGGGAGCCAACGAGTCGCTGCGAGCGGACTGACCGCTGGCGCGGCATACCCCTCGAACGCCTCCTGGGTGAGGTGGGACTGGTCGATCAACCGTGCAATCGTATTGCGGAAGCGCGGGTTTGTCAGTGGCGGTCGCCGGGTGTTGTACCCGACCAGAAATGGCGATTCAGAGCGCCTGACAAGCAGTTCGAGGTCGCTTGCCCGACCAATGCGAGGCACCGTCTCGGCACCGACTGCCGTCCCGGTCACGTCTGCCTCGTCGCGCCTGACCATCTCGACGGCCGTCGTGTCAGAGCCAGCAACGTTCACCGAGAGCCGTTCGTAGGTGGGCTTTCCGGCGAACCCGGCAGGCAGTGACTCCTCGGTAGCTGCCGAGAGGAAGTGGTCTTCGTACTGCTCCAAGACGAGTTTGTCACCAGCCGTGTGCTCTTCGAACTTGAGCGCGCCACTCCCGACCGGTGGAATGTTCGTCGTTACCAGCGCTTCTGTCGCCGAGCCGACTTCGATGCCGCCGACCGACGCGGAACCGGTACGCTCCCGCCAGACGTGTTTGGGCAGGACCGGCACGGTAAAAGCGCGCCTGGCGATACGGCGCGTGCAGTCGACGAAATCGAACTCGACCGTCCGGGGACCGGTGGCACGAACCGTCTCGACGAGGCTGACTGGCCCCTGGAATCGCGGTGCCGGGACGGGACTGTCCCGATCCTCGTCACTGCCAGGCGTGTCTATCGACCCCATGGACGTATCCGCGAGGAAAGGGTACGTGAACGCGACGTCGTCTGCAGTGATCGCAGTCCCGTCGTGCCACGTCAGGTCGTCACGAAGTCGAACCGTCGCATAGATCCCCTCGACGCTGGTCTCGAACGACCAGGATGCCGCCAGCCACGGTTCGATCGACTCGCTCGTTCGCTCGAAACCGAGCGAGTCGTACAGCAGACCGGTAACGAGACCGTCGCGGCGGAATTCGACCGAGAGCGGATTCAGGTTCTCGGTCGGTCGGTGGTCTGTCGAGACCACCCGAAGTTCCGGTCCCGGCGTCGCAGTGGTCGAACCGGTCTCTCGATCACGTCCGGTGTCGTTCGATAGTCGCAGGTACCCGAACGGTGAGCGCATATCGACCTCGCGCCAGTTCGCGTAGTTGTTCGTCCGGGCTGCACGGATGTCGTCGGGAAACGCAATGACGGTAAAGGGCTGTGTGCGGGCGACCGTTTGCTGGAGACGACTGACCGCACGCCACCGAGTGTCACCGGTCACACGCCGCTGTGATTCTAACTGATCGTCCACGTCGAGGTTCGTATAGCCAAACGGGTTCTGCCAGCCTGGAGATTCGGAGTATCTGGAGTGTAACAGCGAGTAGAGGGTCTCAGGAGACCGAAACCGGTCGGGGATTCGGGTAACGAAGAGATCGTACTCGTTGCGTAACAGTACCTGCCGAAGGAGTTCCTCGCCATCCATCGGTGTGACAGTGGTGTCGATTCCCGCCTCGGTGAGCCAGAGCGCCAGTTGTCGAGCGATCCTGATCGCGTACGGATCGGCGTCGGCCGGCAGCGTCTTGATTTCCAGAGAGATCTGAGAAGCGGACTCCCAGCCAGCGATGGTCCGTAACCGCCCCATACAACCGCCAGTGACTGTAGCCCCACCAGTTGCGAGCGTCGCGAGGACGGCACGCCTGTCGACGGTGGCGGCCATCAGCGACTGCGGCGGGGTTCCCATTGGTATATATTGCTATGTACGGTCACTTGGGGCTTTCCAACGGCCGTCAGAAGCGCTACGAAAGTGATAATAGATCGATGAGAAAACAGGGATCGTAATGGGCTGATCAGGGACGCACGTCGTGGCATTCGGTTGTCAACTACTGTACTGCCGGCTGTAACAACGCGGCGACACTCGACACGCACGGATGTCGAGATCGTTCACAGACGGCCGGTCGTAGCCATCCTGTCGGACGTACCTATCTGGAGATTCTTGTCACCCTGGGGTAGCGAAATCCTTCGTGGACTCCCGTCCGATAGTATCAGACGACACCGAGCAGAGGTGCTGCGAGGACTGCGAGCCACGCGGCGATACCGACGCCCATCGTCCGGCGGTCGCCGCGAGCGACACCGAGCGTGAACAGGGCCAGGGTGCTGACCAGTGCGACCCGGTGGAGTGCGAGACTGATCGGGACAGTGTTGACACCGACACTGCCCATGTCTACCACGACACCTGTACCGAGACCGCACACGGCGAGCAGCGCGCTCCGGGTCGCCGGTCGGTCGCGTGCGAACGTAAACGACAGCGCGAGGGGCCCAGTCAGCAACAGCGGATACAGCACCGCTGCGAACAGTTTCGGGGAGAACGCCGGAAACGCCTGCTCGGCGGCGATACCCGCTCCGCGGACGCCGACGACGAGTGTGGCAAGACTGATCGGAAGTACAGCGTCGAGCAGGTCCTGCCGGCGACGACTGGCCAGGGGCAGTCCGATACCAGCCACCAGCGCCGCCGGAGCCGACCAGAATTCGATGACGGTCAGCCAGCCATCACTGTTACCGCCGTTGAGGCCGTGATATTCGCGGCTGACACCCTCGACGAAGGGTTCCTCGCGCAGGTCACGTTCGACAAACCGGGAACCGGAGCGGGCACCCGTCACCGTGTGGCGCAACCTGAACCAGTCCCAGTACTCCGTGTGGGCCTGCAGTGCCGTCCAGTTACCAGACGGTGCGGGATAAGCGCGCACGTGAACACGGCTACCGAGGTACGTTCCGGTCCCCAACTGATAGGCCGATCTGATCCAGCGGCCGTCACCATCGGCCGTCCTGATGTACGTGTACCGGGTCGCCCCGCGAGCGGATTGCCAGTCCGACTCTCCGACAGCAGCGTCACCGTCGACCGTGGTCCAGTTGGCGTCCGACCGCTGGAGGAACGCTCGCTTGATGCGGTCTGGCTGGCCATAGATGATGACGTTGAGTGCGAGGGTGCGGTCATTGACGAAGGGGCTTCGACTGGTGTACGGCCAGAGGGCAGTCGTCTTCTCGTCCGGCACGACCAGCTGATTACTGGACGGTGTCCCGTCTCGGTCGGGCGAACTCGGACTGATTACTGCGCTCCCGAACAAGCCGACGACGACGATGGAAGCGAGGAGCAGCCGTCGATACGCCACAGCACGTAGGGTTTCTATTCGATGTATTTTGCTTTTATGGCTCTCGACCAGCCATCCGGGACAGCGATCAGCCGGTTGGAAACCGGGAACTTCAACTGGACCGCGTAGAAAGAGCAGTACATGGCAATGGATCTGGAACACTACTGTGTCGAGTGCGAGGAGTACCGCACCTTCTGGAAAGTCGCCAGCACGACGATGCACCTGGGAACGAAAACCAAGTGGCACTGCGAGGAATGTGACCACGGGTTCGTCCGGATCGACGGCGAAGTCGACACCGCCGCGACCACGTGACATCCCTGTCGCGATCGTCGACAGCGAAAGTCCGTCGAACAGATGGAATTTTGGCGTGAAGACTTGCAAATGCCACTATGACAATCGAGGTACTGATTCCAACGAAGTAGTTTCGTATCGCTTGGACTACCACGATTCCTAATGAGTGTGTGACTACCGTCCGTGGGCGAGAACGAGTGTAACAGTAGTCGGTAATATGGTTTCTTTATTTAACCTCGGGGTCGAAACCGAATCCATCGATTTGGTAAGTAGAGAGTGCGTATTGGTTACTCGGCCTTGCCATTACAGATAGTACCGCAATCAGGTAAACTTCGACCATGATTTATGGGAGATCATACAGAACAGCTTAATAATGGCAATACCCGGATGGCTCTGGCCTGATAATAGCGTCAAGAATGGGAAGGTCCAGTCCTCTAGCGCATTTCCCGAAACGTCTGAAATTGAAAGTATGACCAGTGTATTTGAGGTCCTGTCGAATACGAATCGTCTTGAGATTCTCGCCTCACTCCACAGCCGATCGGACCCAATCTCCTACACAGAGCTTCGAGAATCGACATCAGTTGATGATAAAGGACGATTCAACTATCATCTTCGTCAGCTAGAACAGTTCGTTCGGAATCAGGATGGAAAATATACACTGACCGAGCATGGTGAAGAACTAATACAGGTTGTTCTTTCTGAAGACCAGATTATTCAGTACGAGTAGGTATTCAGTCGAGGAGAAATCAATTTCTCCGAGCATTTAGGCGATTTCATCTTCTACCAGAGTTGTGACCGTGTCGACTTCGACTAACAACCAGAGGAATTTGTTAAGAAGTAGGAAAGATGGGTGCTGAGACTGCTGATACGCCACGGCAATCGGAGGCATCAGGAGAGGCGTCTGTGCGATTCTCCATTGAAGATGTGCGAGACAGCTTCATTGAGTGTGTGCCTCTCGCCCTCGGCGTAGCCGGATATGGGATCGTTTTCGGTGTCCTTGCTCGACAAGCTGGATTAAGTGTCGCTGAAGCAGCGTTCATGAGCGCAACTGTTCTCACGGGGGCAGCTCAGCTGATCGCAATCAAGTTATGGGAAACTCCGATTCCTGTGGTTGCGGTCATCGGTACGACGTTTATCGTTAATCTTCGCTACGTGCTGATGGGCGCTGCGCTACGTCCTTGGTTCAGCCAGCTCTCCCCCCTCAAAGCGTATGGAAGCGTCTTCTTCACCGCAGACGAGAATTGGGCGCTCACCATGGGACAGCTCAAATCCGGGAGTCAACAAGGGGCATATCTTCTCGGGAGCGGGCTTGCTATCTGGTTGTTCTGGATTGTTGCGACAGTTATCGGTGCAATAGCTGGAGATGTGATTGGTGAACCGTCACAGTACGGGCTTGATTTCGTTCTCACAGCCGTCTTTATAGCGATTGCAGTCGGGCTCTGGGAAGGTAAGTCGAGTCTGCTGCCGTGGCTAACGGCCTTCGGAATCGCCACTCTTAGCGCGCAGTTTCTACCCGGACGTTGGTATATCCTCCTCGGAGGAGTCGCCGGTAGTCTCGTTGAGGTGATTCGCATTGATGAGTAGCTTTCAACTCAACCCGCTTGTCATTGCAGTTATTGTTGGAATGAGCGTTGTGACCTATGCGACGAAAGCAGGGGGATTGTGGCTTCTCAGCCGCATCAATGTCTCAGATCGGGTCGAATCTGGGCTTAAGATGCTACCCGGTGCAATTATTATCTCCATTCTCGGCCCTGAACTAATCAGTGCTGGTCCTGCGGAATGGAGTTCTGCCGCTGTCGTCCTTCTCGTGATGTGGCGGACCGAGAACGTGCTTCTCGCACTCCTCTGTGGTGTTGCAGCTGTCCTAATATTCAGGAATATGATGTAGTGGCTCTGTTGAAATCCTTGAGGGGGGATATGATTACCAACCCCACCGACAGATACAGAGGGTGCATACATCACTAGAACCAAGAACCCATACATCAAATCTCTACTTGATTCGCTATGCCCCAGCTGACGACGGCCCTCACTGATGCCCTCAGTCTTGATATTCCCATCGTTCAAGCACCGGTCGGGAGTGCGACCTGTCCCGCTTTGGCAGCCACCGTTGCTGACGCTGGCGCACTCGGAATGCTGGCCGTTACATGGCGTGACGCTGAAGCGACCCGTAAGGTTATCACCGAAACCAAACAGCGGACAGAGGGTGTTTTCGGCGTCAATATTGTCGCGGATTCAGACGCGAAAAACGTCCCAACAGAGACCCACGTTGAAGTCTGTCTTGACGAAGGAATTGACATCTTCTCCTTTTCATTTGGGGAGGCCGCACCGTATACCGAGCAGATTCATTCGCGCGATGGGATCGTTCTCCAGTCGGTAGCGAGTGCTAAAGAGGCGAAGGATGCTGTCGATGCAGATGTAGATATTCTCGTTGCACAGGGATGGGAAGCAGGTGGGCACGTGCAGAGTGAAGTCGCCACACTCCCGCTAGTACCCCGTATCGTTGATGCCGTACCCGACACACCAGTCATCGCCGCTGGTGGTATCGCAGATGGACGCGGAATTGCTGCGGTGCTCACTCTTGGCGCGGCAGGCGCGTGGCTCGGCACGCGATTTCTCGCAACGGAAGAAGCCTACGTCCACCGGCTGTATCGACAGCGGGTAATTGACGCGGAAGAGACTGATACAGTTTACTCGACGCTTTTCAACGAAGGATGGCCAGATGTGCCACATCGGGTAATCGAAAATGGGACTGTCAAAGAATGGAGGGCAGCAGAACACCCCTCAATGGAACGACCGGGAGAAGGCGACATCGTCGCCAAAACAGATGATGGTACTCCGGTACGGCGGTACGAAGATTCACTTGCAGTACCAGATATGAGTGGAGACGTAGAGGAATTACCTCTCTATGCAGGCCAGAGTGCCGGACTGACACGTGAAGTAGAACCAGCAGATGAGCTTGTGATGACCCTCACCAAAGAAACGTTTGAGGCGCTGGAACAAGCTAACAGATAGAATTGCAGACCCGTTTAACCGGTGAAGTGCAATTCACTATCCGCCAAGGCTATTCCATAATAATGACACAATTATGACTATCTTCGACTAGAGCTACTCTATTCTCTGGAGGGAATTTGCATAGGCAAGAAATAAGCAATTCGCTCGAACTGATAGGCGTATCACCGACCGAACTTCTTTCAATAACGGCTATGAGCCTGAACTATGGAACGGAAACGAATATCGTCCGGAACCGAATGGGAGTCGAAAGTCGGGTACTCTAGGGCCGTTCAAACGGGCTCTCAAGTACACGTTTCTGGGACGACAGCGACTAGCGATGATGGTGATATAGTCGGCAAAGACGACGCGTACAAACAGACGAAAAAAGCACTCCAGAACATCGAAGACGCCCTTCGAGAGACTGGTGCATCACTTGAGGACGTGGTCAGAACTCGAATGTTCGTCACCGATATAGATGAGTGGGAGGCGATCGGTGAGTCCCATGGTGAAGTATTTCGTGACGTTCGCCCAGCCACCAGCATGGTGGAGGTGAATCGCCTCATCGATCCGGAATTACTCGTTGAGATTGAGGCGGTTGCGATTATCCCAGAGTAAGTCCCTGCCCTATCTGTATCGGATGTTTCATCCCGCGTTTTGAATAAAAAACCGTATTACCGACTACTGTTACGAGACGGAGCAACTGAAACTCTCAGAGGCCGCCCAATAACGTCGAACCTCTCGCCATCTTTCGAAGTCCATTATCCAATCGTTTAAGTAGAGCGGTTAGCTTTCTAGTCACTTGTGACAGGTCGCGGTGGCACACACGACCGGGCTGATTCTGGTGAACAACCGCCGAAACTCCTGCCCGACGGTGGTGTGCAGACCGCCGACGACTCCTCGGGATTCGAACTCTTCGAGTGCGAACTTGACTGGACGTACGACGTCCACCTGGAGACCGGTCCCGTCGAGGTCCAGCTCCAGAAGGAAGTGAAGGCGACCGACGCGCCGGACATCGACTATCTCGCTGGCGCACTCAGGTTCGAGGGCGAGATACTACTTCCAGTGGGCCTCGGTCCAGATCGTCGGCCTTGACGTTCCGGTCCACCGTGAGTACGCTCGCGGTGACATCGTGGACGGTCTCCTCGAAACAGCGACCGAGATGGTGGACGACATCGAGTGCGTCTACATGAACGCCGACTACGACTCGGCGGCCGTAAAGAACGCCGCCGAGAAGCACGGCGTTCTCTACACCAACCGGAAGAGCCGCGACAAAGAGGACAAGCGGCGAATGCGGCAGATGTGGAAGAACGACGAGGCCGTCCGCATCGTCGAAGAAGAGGACCGCCACGGGATGCCGACGCGGAAGAAAATCTACGTCCCGCACATCGCCGTCGATGACGAAGACGACAAGGAGGACGACGACCAAGACGACGGCCTTCGGCAAGAACTCCTCTCGGACTTCTCGGACGCTGGTGGTGCCGAGATGGCCGAGGAGTCGCCGTTTGAGTCGCTCCTCGACGACACGCACGAGGAGGAAGAGCGGGCCAAGGAGGACGTGGACGGCTCTGAGAAGTACGTCGTCTTCGAGACGAACGACCCGCTGGCCGACAAGCGCAGTGCCGCCGGTCGGGACTCGATCCCGAAGAGCGAGCAGCGCCACGCGGCCGCGCGGATGGTACGGAAGTACGGCCATCGCTGGGGCATCGAGAACGGCTACAAGAAGCTCGGCCATTTCCTCCCCCGGTCGGGGAGCAAGGACCACGTCTGCGGTTCTTCGAATTCGCGTTCGCGGCGACGCTCTACAACTGCTGGCGGCTGGTCAATCTCCTCGTGAACCTGTCCGTCGAGGACGACCCCGAGTACACACCGCTCGTGACTGCGAGCCGCTTCCTCGCGGTTACCGAGGGCATGTTCGGCCTTGAGGCAAAGCCACCGCCGGACTAACGCCGTTCCTTCTTCGGGTTTGCTGACTCGGTAGCCACGGCTCTCGTCAGCGCTGTCGATTCCCGCGGAAACGTTTTCTCGTTCTGGTAGGTTACAATCCCCGAGAAGACTGTTCTCTTTTCGTCACCTCCTGGTACCGGTGAAAATATCGAAATCCTACCGATTGATGTGCTACTTCGTCGGAATCAGGAGGTGATTTTGATATAGCGTTTATAGATTTATCACTGTGAACGCGGCGAGGACGATGGAATCGGAAAAATGCGTGTTCTGGGTTCTCTCGTCCGGAAAATAGATCTCGTCGAGGGGCCTCGATAGCGAGAGTCGGTCCAGAGTGTCAAATAAAAACTGTCCTGTGAAATGAAATCCAGCGTTCGCGAGACGTTGCAAAAACATCCGCCCGCAACGACTGGGAACGGACAGCAGTCTATCCACTGCAGTATAGCTCTCAATAGAGGTCTTAGCAGCCGTTTTGAAGGCCATCAGAGTTGTCTACCACGTATGGCATGCAACGAAGACCGGGCGGGTACGGGAGCCGAGGACGCGAACCGATGCTTCATCGACCTCCAGTTGACCGTCGTCCGTTACCCCGACAAACCCGACCGCGCGACGATGTTTCCGACGAGCACCGACGATATCGACCGGATGTCGACGTGGCTCAGTGCCGACCGGAGTGCCTTCGAACCCCTCGATTCGATGCGGTGATACCCGAGAGGTTTAACCCGGTGTGCGCCATTCATGACGACGATGGCAATTGAGGTCCTGATAGTCGACGAGGACGACGACGTGCTCAATATCACCGAGGCGTTTCTGGGGCGACAGGATGGGATCGACGTATCTACCGAGAACGATCCCGAACGAGCGCTCGAACGACTCGAAAGCGGCGCGTTCGATGCCGTCGTGAGCGACATGACGATGCCAGAACTCGACGGGCTCGAACTGTGTGAAGCGATCAGGAAATCTCGACCCGGCCTCCCGTTTCTCGTCTTTACCGGGCGAAACGAGAGCAACATCGACAGGGCGGCCACGTCCTGCCCGACAGCGTTCGTCACGAAAAGTACGGGGACCGAGCAGTACGAAGAACTGGCCGAACACATCAGGGCAGCTATCTAATACTGTCGTCGGTGACAGCGCGGATACGGTCGTCGACGATCACGTCACTGTCGTGGGGGAACGCACTCGGTGACACCTGTCGATTTGATACGTCTCAGCCGTCACGGTCCCCGGGCTGAATGTATCAGTGCGTACGTCCACCGGTATATTCGCCCAGCGATTGCCAGGACAGTCGCGGTTCACGGGCGGCCCGAACCTGGTCGATCCGGCGAGCCGCCGTCGATTCGGGTGCCGCCGCCAGCGTCTCGTCGTCCTCGTCAGCAACGGCATTGAACGCCTCGGCGAGGTGCTCGAGTGTGCGCCTGGACTCGACTTCCGTCGGTTCGGTCATCAGTGCCTCGCTGACGATTTCTGGCCACTTGGTCGTCGGCGGGTGAACGCCGTGGTCGAGCATCCGCTTTGCCACGTCTGCGGCGTCTCGGTCGCCAGCACTGGCCACGAACTCGTGGTGGAACGGTTCGAAGGGGACCTCGAAGTCCATCTGTTCGGCGAGGTAGTTGGCGTTGAGGACGGCCTTCGCACTGGCGTCTTCGAGGCCGCCGTCACCCAGTCGAGCGATGTAGGCGTAGGCTTTCACGAGAACGAGCCAGTTGCCGTAGAACCCGTGGACCTTGCCGATAGAGTGGTCGGGTTCGACGAACTCGTAGCCGCTGTCGGACCGCTCGACCTGTGGCGACGGGAGAAACGGTGCGAGTTCGGCAGTGACGCCGATTGGTCCGGCACCGGGACCGCCGCCGCCGTGGGGCGTCGCGAAGGTCTTGTGGACGTTGTAGTGCATCACGTCAAAGCCCATGTCGCCCGGTCGGGCCTGTCCGAGCAGAGCGTTGAGATTCGCGCCGTCGTAGTACAGCAGACCGCCGGCGTCGTGGACGATGTCCGCGATTGCCTCGATGTCGCGCTCGAACAGTCCCAGCGTGTTGGGGTTGGTGAGCATCAGCGCCGCCGTCTCCTCGCCGACGGCCGCTTCGAGAGCGTCAAGGTCGACCCGGCCGTCGTCGTCGCTCGCCAGCGATACCACGTCGTAACCCGCCATCGCCGCGCTGGCGAAGTTGGTCCCGTGGGCCGATTCGGGGACGATGACCTCACTACGCTGGCCCTCTCCGCTGTGCTCGTGGGAGGCCTTCGCGACGAGGATTCCCGCGAACTCCCCGGCCGCGCCGGCCGGTGGCTGAAGCGAGACAGCGTCCATCCCGCCGATCCGGCCCAGGTAGTCCTGGAGGCCAAAGAGGAGTTCGAGGGTCCCCTGCGTGGTCCGTGTTGGCTGGTCGGGATGGACCGCTGCCGCGGGGTGAGCGGCGAGGTCCTCGGTGAACGATGGGTTGTATTTCATCGTACACGACCCAAGTGGGAAGGGGCCGCTCTCGACGCCGTAGTTCATCTGGGAGAGGCGCGTGTAGTGGCGCGCCAGTTCGGGTTCGCTCAGGTCGGGCAGTGCAAGCGAGTCCCGGGTCAGGTCGTCTGGGAGCGGACTGTCGTCGGTCGACACTTCGGTCGTCGATTTCTCCGAAAGCAGTGGTTCGTACCGCGCCTCGTCGTTAGTCCAACGAGCCTGGTCGTATCTCACGCGGGCCACCTCTCATGGCAGCACGAGATTCGTCGGGCGCGACGCGTCAGGCGGTGTTTCATACTGCCACCTCCGCGAGCGTCTCGATGAACTCCTCGACCGCCCGCTCGGTCGTCTCGGTGACACAGATCTGTATCTCGTGGTCGCCGACCGCGTGGACACCGTAGCCGTTGTCGGCCAGACCAGCGCGCACGGCCCCCGCTGGCTGGTCGGTGTGAGCGACGAACTCCCTGAAGTGATGCCGGTCGTGGACCGGCGCTTTGACGCCGCGAATCTCGTCGACCCGCGCCGCGAGGTCAGTGGCGCGTGTCACGCAGGATTCGGCCAGATCGAGCAGCCCATCCGGGCCAAGCCACACAGCGTGTATCGCCGTCCGCAGGGCGACCCAGGCCTGGTTCGTGCAGATGTTCGAGGTCGCTCGCTCCCGGCGGATGTGCTGTTCTCGTGTCTGCAGCGTCAGCGTGTACGTTCGGCGGTCGCTCTCGTCGGTCGCCGCCCCGACGAGTCGGCCAGGCACTTGCCGGAGGTATTCTTCGCGAGTGACAAACAGACCCAGACCGAAGCCGTAGGCCGTGCCGATGCCCAGCGAACTCGCATCACCGACGACGATATCCGTGCCGACGCTGGCTGGCGCTTCGAGCAGGGCGAGCGCGACCGGATCGCTCCCCAGACAGAACAGCGCGTCGTGGGCGTCGGCGAGGTCACCGACGGCCGAGAGGTGTTCCTCGATGGTCCCACGGACAGTCGGATTCTCGGCGTACACCATCGCCACGTCGTCGTCGAATGTCTCTTCGAGCGCCGCCGTATCGACGTTGCCATCCGCCGTCGAGTAGGTGTCGACGATGACACCGGGTCCAGCGGCGTAGTTTTCGAGGACCTCACGTTTGCCGTCCCGCAGCAGGTCGGGCACCAGCACGCGGTCACCCGAGATACTCCGGACTCGCTGGGAGAGGGTTACCGCTTCGCCGAGTGCCGTCGCCCCGTCGTACATCGAGCAGTTGGCCACGTCGAGGCCGGTCAACGCTACCAGCATCGACTGGTACTCGAAGAGCGCCTGCAGGAACCCCTGGGCGACCTCTGGCTGGTACTGTGTGTAAGACGTCAAGAACTCCGACCGACCCGCCAGGTCTTCGACGACCGACGGGACGTAGTGGTCGTAGTGGCCCCGACCCATGAACGCCGTCAGGTCGTCGTTTCGCCCGAGTATTCCCTCGACGTGCCGGCGCGTTGCGCGCTCCGATCGCTCCGGGATATCGAATTTGCCGTCGAAGGTAACGGTGTCGGGGATGTCGAACAGTGCCGCCTCGCTCTCGGCATCGACGGCATCCAGCATCGCCATCGTCATCGCCTCCGTGTGCGGTGCGTATGGGCTACCGCGAGAATGGTTATCGCTCATATTCCAGGGTCGTCCGGCATCCGGACATGATATCGGGGCTTACGGCGCTGTATATATTAGTGTGCGCTTTCTCTCCACGCCATGTGTGGCTGTGACGTGCTGGCGAGCGCAACGCCGATCAGAGAGGGACGGGACCGCTATGCGATCTGGTCGCTGTACTCGTCGGGCGAGAGCAGGCCGTCGAGTTCGCTCTCGTCGGCCAATTCGAGTTCGAGTAACCAGCCGTCGCCGTAGGGGTCCTCGTTGAGCAGTTCCGGCCGGTCGATCAGGTCGTCGTTGACAGCCGTCACCGTGCCGGAGACGGGCGCGTAGACGTCCGAAACGGCCTTGATCGATTCGACGACACCGAAGTCTGTGCCGGCAGTCAGTTCGTCGCCCTCGTCTGGGAGTTCGACGAAGACCACGTCGCCGAGTTCGTCCTGGGCGAAGTCGGAGATACCGACCGTCGCTGTGTCGTCGTCCTGTCGTACCCACTCGTGGGTGTCGAGGTATCGAAGGTCGTCGGGAACGTTGAAACTCATCTATCGAGGAATGGGGTGGCCCTGACACGTGCTTTCTTCGGTTCGTCCCGGACGACGACGCGGAGTGTCGTGCCGGCGTTTCGATACTCCATCGGGAGATACGCGAGCGCGATTGGTGTGCCAAGCGTCGGACTCATCGTCCCGCTGGTGATCGTTCCGAGGTGCGTGCCGTCTGGCGTCGTCACGTCGTATCCGTCACGCGGGATACCCCGGTCGATCAACGAGAGGCCGGTGAGTTTCTCGTCTGGCCCTTCCACGGCGATCTGCTCCAGTGCATCGCGGCCGATGAACTCGGTATCGAGTTCGACGACGGAGCCAATTCCCGCCTCGTAGGGATTTCGTGGCTCCTCGTCGGGGTGGAAGTCCTGGCCAGCGAGGAGAAAGCCCATTTCCAGGCGCAGTGTATCACGAGCGCCCAGCCCGCAGGGCTGACAGTTCAGCGTGTCCCAGACCGTCTCGATCTCCTCGGCCGGACAGAGCAGTTCGTACCCCCGCTCACCGGTGTAACCAGTCGTTGCGACGAGCGTCTCGACGCCAGCGGTGGTCCCCTCGACGATGGCGAATGCGGGGACAGCGTCGAGGTCGAGGTCGGTCTCGGGAGCCAGCAGGCCCTTCGCGTCGGGGCCCTGGAGTGCGATCAGGCCGTACGCTGCCGTCCGGTTGTCGACCGTGACATCGAGTCCGTCGGCGTGGTCGCGCCAGCGACGTTCCATCTGCTCGTCGTGGCCCGCGTTGGGGATAAAGAGGAAGTCGTCGTCGACGGACGTTGGCAATCGATAGACCATGGTATCGTCGAGCATGACGCCGTCCTCACGCGTCATCGCCGAGTAGTGAGACTCGCCCGGGTCGAGCACTGTCACGTCGTTAGTCGTCAGGCGTTGCATGAGTTGCGTCGCGTCCGGCCCGGACACGACGATTTCACCCATGTGTGAGACGTCGAACTTGCCGACTGACTCCCGGACTGCGGCGTGTTCTGTCCGGATCGAGTCGAACTCGACGGGCATCTCCCAGCCCCCGAAATCAGTGAAGGTGGCCCCGGCATCCTCGTGGACCGGCCCGAGCGGTGGTGTGCGAAGGCCCATGCGTCCTCTCTCGCCCGGCGCTGGCTTATACATCGGTGCTTGAGGCCGAGTCGAGCAGCGCGCGTAAACTGTATACCGCGATAGCAAATGTGGGACCTGCTGGCAATCACTAGTTTCATGACACGGTCGAAAGAGCGCCCACCCCACTTAGTTACAGATCCTTATCTAATGAAATTTATAGTGAGTGATTCCACAGTACCAATCGGAGACGGAATCTTCGCGAAAACGGTGAAAATACGCCGTTTCAATGAGTGTTGCCACTTACCGAAAACAGGCCCGAGAAGAGGTGTGCTTCAGTCAGGCGGGTCCGAACCAGCGTACTCCTTCGCTATCGTCAAGAAGAGATCAGCTGTCACGAGCGGCTTGTGACGGAACTCCGACTCGGCCAGCAGCTCCAACTTCACGAGTAGATCGACTAACCGCCAAACGTTGTACATTATGCAGGCGTACAGGAAATTAAAGAACCGATACCCGAACTTCATCGAGGTAGTCCGAACGCGGAAGCGTTTGATCTGCTTGAACCCGTTCTCAATCCCCTACCGATTGCTATACTGCCGAATAAGCCGACTCACCATATGCACGTTCTCAATCTCAGAATTTTCACCCTCGTCACTCCCTTCATCTGGTAGTTCTAGATCGGGGTGATTAGTCTCGAATAGTATGTACAACTGCGTATCGTCATCGTTTCCGAACAGATCCCGCTCTTCCTCCTCTTCGCGGATTTCATCAGGAAGATCACCGAACATTCGACCGGTCTTCTCAGCATCTTCTTCAGTGGCCTCAGCAAACTCTGAAAGCAACTCTTTAGATGTAGATCCAGTCATATTTATCCCTCAGTGACAGTCAAAACGTTGCGTTTCTCTGCCGGAATCGGGTTCTGATACGTCACATCTTCCGCCTCACAGAGTTCTTCAAAGTCAGTATCAGTGGTGAGCAGATAGTCAGCATCGTACGACCGGGCAAGCGCGAGAAGAAATGCGTCGTACACGTCGTGGTTCTTCTCGGCACTGATATCGTATGCATCGAGCACTGTGGTGTCATTGGCATTGATTATCCGAGTCGGACTCTGAACCAGTGACTGAACAGCGTTTCGGGCGTCTACCGGTTCGACACCGAATTGTTGAGTCATAATATACTGTGCTTGAAGGGGGTAGTAGTCGAACACGAGCAACGCATTCGGCCCATCGAGTGCATCTTCAATCCACGGGTAGACCTCATCGTACGCCGGATGGTCGTCAGTGAGTCCAATAGCGAGGATGTTGACATCTGTGAGGACCGTCACCTCAGTTGGAAGCGAGTCCACTCGGCTGGTCATTCGTTGTCTTCCATCGGTCCGAAGAGGCTTTCACCAGCGTCAGCCGGAGTCGTGTTCTCCCACGAACCGCGGCCCGCTGTTGCCGTCTGTAACTTCGAACTCGGCTTTGGATTGACCTCTAAAACCGAGCCAATCAGCCGTGCAGGAATCTCGTCGTTGAACTCGATTCCGAGTTGGTCTCGAACCTCTTTTGGAAGCGTGACTCTTCCTCTATCATCGACTTTCAGCGTGATTTCTTCCCTGGAAACCACCTCGACCGAATCATTACCCATTTCAAATCACCTAATACCCACTACTATGTTGACATACAAAACGCCTGCGCTGCCTGAAGAACCATTATAATCTAATGAAATGACCGGTAGCTAGTGAACTCGTCTGGGACCGCGCCAGTGTCGAGGAAAAGTAGATGACGACCGCAAGCTCTCCGGACGGTCCGAGATGTGGCCGAGAAGCGAACGATTGCACGCGACCGGTCGACCCCTGCAACGGCGAGTGCGGCCTCACGCGTCCGAAGACGGCGACGAGAGAACGGCAGCCACGAGTTTCTGCTCGGCTTTGCGGAGGTGCTGGTGGAAGGTCGGCGGCGAGACATCGAGTGATGCTGCGAGTTCGTCGCCAGCAGTCACCCGGGGCCACTCGAAGAAGCCAGCGTGGTAGGCAGTCTCCAGTGCCGTGCGCTGTCGGTCGGTAAGTCCCTCCGCCAGCATCCGTTCGATTCGGTCTTCGGTGTTGCCCTCCCGCGTGATCTGCCGGCGTTTCAGCAGTTCGGCCGAGGGGTAGAGCGTCTGTATAGCGTCTATCACCGGTCGCGCGTCGCTGTCGGCCGACAGTGACACCGTCATCCGGAAATCGTCGTCGATGACTGCTCGCTCGATACGGCCGCCAAGCGAGGCCACGGCCGAGATCATCGATGACTGTGCGAGGCGGAGTTCGAAGGTCGCCTGCTCGCCGTCGTTCTCGATGATGCGAACGCTTTTCCAGTGTGAGCGGTCGTCGACGATACGCTGCAGGAACCCGAAGACGCCGGGCGTCGAGGTCCCGTAGACGAGACATTCGTCGTCTATCGGCACGATATTCTCGAAGGCGATCCGGGCGTCGGGTTGCCCGTCGATACCGACCGCGTCGAAAAAGTCGCGGATACAAAATTCGAGTTCGACGAGTTCGTCGCTGAGTAGTGCCCGCTTTCGGTCGCTCGCGGCGATGGCGTGACCCACGATTTCGCCGATACGGGCGATCACCACCTGTTCCTGTCCTTCGAAGGCATCGTCTCGTTGCGTGTACACGTTGAGAACACCGTAGACGCTGTCCTCGCACACGATTGGGACCGCTGCCGAAGACGTGACGCCGTGTGCTTCGATGTCACCGCGCCACTGGTCGTGTCTCTGGTTAGTCCGTAGCCCGCGAGCGGTCTGTACCGCACCGGTCCGGAGCGCCTGGCCGGTCGGTCCCTGGCTGTACTCCTCGTCGGGATCGACGGAGATCGTTCGGCCGTCGAGATATCCCTCGACGCCCGCCTCGGTCCGAAGCCTGACCTCCTGAGCAGTCGGATCTGTCTCGCCGATCCAGGCGAACTCGTAGGAGTCGCTGGCGGCGAGACGTTCACATACAGCCGCTTCGATCTCCGAGCGCGTCGACTGGTCGATGACGGCGCTCGCGATATCGCTGACGGTCCGGTTCAGGCTGTTGATCGCGGAGAGTTGCTGGCGTTGCCGGACGAGCATCTGCTCGTGGTCGTGGCGGTTGATAGCAGTCGCCAGCACGTTCGCGACCGACCGGACGAAGTTCACGTCGTGGTCGGCAAACGACCGGCGGTCCCTGTCGTGCGTGCCCAGAATGCCCCAGGGATCGTCGGGCGGGCCGATGATCACGCTGATGCCGCTTTGAACCCCGTGGTCCGTGAGGAGGGCAGGACCGCTGAAACGAGTTTCGGCCGTGAGGTCTTCGACTCTGACTGGCTCGTCGCTCTTGAGCGTGTATGCGGCCTGTGAGTCGTCCTCGACAGCCGAGACAGTCGCCGTGCCGACGATGCCGTCGTCCCAGCCAACGCCCTGTCGAAGCAGGAGTTCGTCGGCAGACTGGTCCAGATCCAGCACCTTGCAGTAGTCGGTCCCCAGCGTCTCGGCCACGAGTGTGGCCGCATCGGCCATCAGTTCATCCAGGTCGTGCGTTTCGAGCGCGCGATGGCCGAGTTCGGAGATCGCTTCGAGTTGTGCCAGGCGCTGTTGCAACTGGCGATTGCGCTCCTGACGGTCGGACACGTCCCGAAAGTAGACCGAAAAGCCGGTTTCGGAGGGATACACTGTCGCTTCGAACCACGTGTCCAGTGGCTCGCAGTGGGTTTCGAACGTGAGTGATTCGTCTCGCTCTCTGGCCCTGTGGGCCTCACGCTGGAATCGCATGTCTTCGTTCTCCGGGAAGATGCCGTCGAATCGGTCGCCGAGTAATTCGTCTCTGGATTGGCCCAGTAGCGTCGCCGCACGGTCGTTCACATACGTGATTCGCCAATCGTTGTCGAGACCGAAGACTCCGTCGTCGATGCGGTCGAACACGTCGTGACGGTGCTCGCGGTCGATTGTACCGCTCGGTTCGACTGAATCGGCCGTCTTCCGGACTGAACGCCACCAGACGCGCGCGCTCGCGCCGACTTTTTTCGTTTCGAGTCGGCCTGTCTCGACCAGTCGCTCCAGACGGTCGTACGTACTGCGCCGGCCGAGATCGAGTTGTTCGGCGACCTCGGTCGTCGTCTGGGGCGTTCCACTCCCGTCGAAGCACTCGAACGTTTCTTGGAGTCCCGCAGTCAGCGAATCGACAGTCATTGTAACATACTGGTCGCTGACACGTATGAATCCTCCGCCGGCGGAAGTGGGGGAGAGTCCCTCTACGGCCAGCAGACCGCAAGTAAGAGAATATAACAACTTCGTATTTTTTGTCAGTTGGTAAGAATCAGTAACTACTAATTATACTGACAAACCTAATAGCTTATGCAGAGACTTTACGCTCGAACGGGGCTTTGAGACGGGTGGATACCTGAAAGGGGGCGGTGTTAGACCACAATGCCACAACCAACGCTACATACGGTGAGTGCAACGGCAGAGGGGACAGAACTACCGACGGGCGCGTACCACCACTTGCTATCGTCCGGGCGGCGACAGCGGGTCATCGAAGTGCTCAGCGAGAACGACTGCCCACTCTCGCTGACCTGCCTCACGGCAGCAGTCAGAGAACTGGAAACTGCGCGTGAGGAGTCAGACGAGCAGCGGCAGGTCGCAGTCACCCTCCATCACATCCATTTACCACAGATGGACGAACTCGGCGTCCTCGAATACGATTACGAGGCACGGCGCGTCCAGTCGTTCAGTTTCGACGAGTAGCCGGCGGTACGGGGAACATCTTTTTTCGAGAACGAACGACGGAGAGCCGGTAGTACCAGCCACGTCCGGGTGTATAAAAGTCTGGCCGCCGAGTGTTTGTCTATGCGACAGACGTTACTGTACGGGTTGCTGCTCTCGGTCCCGCCGGGCGTCGCGTCGGGGTCCGGCTTCTACCTGCTTGCCGGCCAGCCGATGCTCGGACTTGCGTTTGGCTGTTCCGTCGGCCTGGCGGTGTTCGTCCTCGTCTTCCTGGGGAGCGAATACGGTTCGACCGAGGAACGGTCCGTCGCGGAACCGTGACTGATAGTGGTCGTCGTACCGTGCTAATGATTGTCACGAGGGGTGGCTATATCCGTGTCGATGACGTAGCAGAGGCATGTCCGAAGAAGTCCTCTTCGAGTCCGAAGCGATGCACAGTACGGGCGAAGTCGCCGACTACCTCCGTCGAGTGGCCGACAACCTCGATGCCGGTGACGCAATCGCTCTCAAAGCGGGTGGTCAGTCGGTAACAATGACGCCCCCCGACCGCGTCGAATTCGAGGTCAAAGCCGAGCGTGAAGGTCCAGCCAGTGGCGACGGCGAACTCAGTATCGAGTTCGAACTGGAGTGGCCCGAGAACGCTGCAGCCAGCGGCTCGGGCGGTTCCCTCGAAATCGAATAATTGAAGACATACCGCGAGGCGACGGTCAGGGCGTGATGACGGCTCGACCGTCAATTTCGCGGTGTTCGAGTTTCTCCGCGACCTCGTTGACTTCGTCGAGGTCGTGGCGGGTCGTGTGCAGGTCGACTTCGCCGCGCTCGACCAGAGCCATCAGTTCCTGCAGTTCGGTGTACTGCCCGACGATGTTTCCCTGGTAGGCGAATTCACCGTTGACCAGTGCCTGTGCGGGTTCGTGGATGTGACCGCCGTAACCGATGATGTGGTAGTCACCCCCGGCCCCACAGATGTCGGGTGCCAGTGCAGTCGTCTCGTCGGCCCCGACGAAGTCAAGTACCTGTGTGGCACCGACGCCGTCGGTGATGTCCTCGACTTCACCGGGGATGTCCTCGCTTTCGGGGTCCAGCGTGTACTGAGCACCGAGGTCACTCGCCAAGTCGCGGGCCGACTGTTTGATATCGACCGCGACGATGTCGGCGGCACTCATCGCGTCCAGACACTGGAGGCCGATGTGGCCCAGACCGCCGACGCCGACGACGACGGCGGCATCGCCGGGAACGAGACCGTCGACGGCTTTCTTGGTAGCGTGATAGGCCGTGATCCCGGCGTCGGCGTGGGGTGCAATGTCCGCAGGGTCGACCCCGTCGGGCAGGGGAATGACCGACCTGTCGCTGGTGAGTAACTGGTCGGCGAAGCCGCCATCGGTGGTCAGTCCGTTGAACGTATCGTTCTCGCAGTACATCGTCTCGCCCTGCCGACAGGGCCGACAGGTCCCACAGGTCTGGACCGGATGACAGATGACCTGATCACCCGCCGAGACGATATCGACCGCCTCGCCCGTGTCGACGACCGTCCCGGCGTTCTCGTGGCCCAGTGTCATCGGCAAGGGCTGTGGGACGTACGGTTCCCACATCCCTTCGATTATGTGGTTGTCAGTCTGACACCAGCCAGCGCCCTCGACCTCTACGATAACGTCGTGGCTGGTGGCGACCTGTGGTGCGTCTACCTCGTCAATCGAGAGTCCACCGGACATGTCGTCCGTATACTCGTGCAATCTGGCTGCTCGCATCACCCGAGACTTTGTGCGAATATTACATAAATATTCGTCATGATTGTTTCGGTACCAGTGGTGTCTCGGTGGGGAGGGTCGTGACGGGCGGCGTCACGTAAGCGGCAAGGACTTTACGTACCGGCCCGAGACGGCACGTATGGCGTGGCTGAGTCGCTGGTTCGGTGCTGATGAAAAACAGGGTGAGCCACGGGTCGGCCTCTTCGTCGACGGACCAAACGTGTTGCGCAGTGAGTTCGATGTCGACCTGGATGACGTTCGTAAAGAAGTCGACAAGTGGGGCCGACTCGTTATGACGCGCCTCTATCTCGATGAACACGCCACGCCGGGCCTGATCCAGGCCGCCGAAGCCCGCGGGTTCGAAGTCGTCATCACGAGCGGCGACGTGGACGTGAAACTCGCGGTGGACGCTACCGCTGCGTCCGTCGACGGCGAGATCGACTTGCTGGCCATCGTCTCCCGAGATACCGACTTCAAGCCCACCATCGAGAGCGCCGGCGAACGTGGTGTCGAGACGCTGGCGATTGCACCTGGCGAGCACGGCCGCTCTGACGCACTGCGCAACGCCGCACAGAACGCGACGACTCTCGACGAGTAAAACGGCAACGACGGCAAAGTGGTGTTCAATACGATTGCATACCTGGACAGTATCACAGCAGAGGGACACTCCTTTTTCACCGCGGGCCCGAGATTCGATTATGGATGAACTCGATACGCCGATACTGGACAATCACTTACATCTCGACCCCGTCAACGGCCGCGGCGTCGAGGCCGCCGAGGCGTTCGCCGACCACGGAGGCACACACCTGAACGTCCTCAACAAGCCATCCTGGGACCTCGTCGAGGTGGCCACCGACGAGGGCATCTTCCGGGAGTGTTTCGACCTGACCGTCGAGGTCACCGAAGCGGCCAGCGAGAGACTCTCGGGGCGTGCGTGGCCAGTGCTCGGTGTCCATCCAGCACTAATCAGCCAACTCGTCGACGACGGCTACACGCCAGCACAGGCCCGCGACATTATGCAGACCGGGCTGGACGTGGCCACAGAGTACGTCGCCGAGGGTCCCGCACTCGCGATCAAGTCGGGCCGACCCCACTACGAGGTCGACGATGCTATCTGGGACGCTTCGAACGAGGTGATGCGGTATGCGTTCGATGTCGCCGCCGAAGTCGGCTGTGCTGTCCAGCTGCACACAGAGGGCGGCGAGGACTTCACCGAAGTCGCCGAGTGGGCCGAGGCCGAGGGCCTCCCGCGCCAACAGGTCGTCAAGCACTTCTCCGGCGGCAACGTCTGCGGGCCGATCAAGAGCGTTATCGCCAACACGGACGACCTTCGGGACGCTATCGAGACCGGAGATCCGTTCCTGATGGAGACCGACTACATCGACGATCCGGACCGTCCCGGCGCGGTTCTCGGACCGAAGACGGTACCACGACGCGTCCGATGGCTACTTGACGAGGGATACGACGAGGCCGTCAGGCGCGCTCACGTCGAAACGCCGGCGAGGGTGTACGGCATCGATACCACGCTTGCGTGAGCGTGGCGACCAACGCCAGTAATCAGCGTTAGATCGCCTCTGAAGCCAATTTGGATCGAATTTGGGTGAGATCCCGGAAAACCTTCTTTACATAGGCCACCCGCTGTCAAGATACGTGAGCGGCCCACGGCCGCCCCACCCAACCCATGCCCACCTGTGATCACTGCGGAAGTCACGTCTCGGATCGCTTCGCCCGCGTCTTCGCCGACGGCCGCGGCAAACTGCAGGCTTGCCCGGACTGTGCAGCCAACGCCGGCATCGCCGAAGTCGCGAAACAGCGGCTACAGAACGTCTGATACGAGTTTTTGTCGCTGTTTTCGTACTACCGGCAGCATCAGGATCAACCACACCGTCACCAGTGGCACTGGCCAACAACGGTCCATATAGCCGGAGAAGGCGACCGCCGATAGGCAGTGGCGACACAACCGACAATCGTTTTGCTTAGTCACATGTCACTAGATAGTTGAGAGTCCGAATGGGAGTGATACCGTTGAGTGGACAGGATCACGAGTCCCAGCAATGAGCAGTGCGACCACAATCATCCAGATCGTCGTAACGATCATGGGGGTTGGCGTCGCCGCGCAGGTGCTCGCTGATCGGCTTCGTATTCCCAGCGTGTTGTTTCTCGTTCTCGCGGGAATCGTCGTCGGTCCGGAAGGGGTTGGCCTGATTCGACCGGAGATCTTCGGTGACGCGCTCCCCGCAATCGTCGGCCTCAGCGTCGCGATTATCGTCTTTGAGGGGGCGTTTCACCTCCACGTCGACCGACTCCGCGAGGCACCCAGAGAGACGCTTCGACTCGTCACGGTCGGTGCACTCGTCTCGCTGGTCGGGACAGCAGCAGTGGTCCGGTTCGTGATCGGGCCATCCTGGGACGTGTCGCTGTTGATCGGTGCGCTCCTTGTCGCCACTGGGCCGACCGTAATCACACCGATCATGAACGTTGTCCCCGTGCGCGAGCGAGTCGCCACGACGCTCGAAACGGAGGGGGTCGTCAACGACGTGACCGCGGCCATTCTCGCGCTCGTGATGTTCGAGTACGTCCTGCTCGGGTCGCGTGGCCTCCCGACGCTCGTCCAGAAGTTCGCAACTCGGCTGGGACTGGGTATCGCCGTCGGCGGTGTCGTTGCCGCCGTCGTGTGGTATCTCCTCAATCACGTCAGTCTCTCCGTCGAGAACGCCCCCCAGAACGCCCGGTTTATCGTCCTGATCGCCGCACTCGGTGCCTACGGCGTCGCCGAAGTAGTCGCGACTGCAGTCGGAATCGGCGGCGAACTGGGCTCGGAATCTGGGATCGCCGCGGTCGCAATCGCCGGATTCGTCCTCGGCAACGTCGATCTCCCGTACCGTGACGAAATCGAGCAGTTCAAGGGTGACATCACGTTGCTCGTCCTCACGTTCGTATTCGTCACGCTCGCGTCGTTGCTCTCGCTTGATGACCTCACGGCCCTCGGTCCCGGCGGTATCGCCGCCGTCGTCGCAATCGCCGGCCTCGTTCGTCCCGCACTCGTCTTTCTCTGTACCGTCGGCGACCGGTTGACTATCGGAGAGCGGGCATTTATCAGTGCAATCGGACCACGAGGTATCATTCCGGCCAGCGTCGCGACGCTGTTTGCCCTCGAACTGCGGCCACGGAACCCGGACGCAGCAGCGACTCTCGTCGGGACAGTGTTTCTCGTCATCGTCGTGACCGTCGTCCTTGAAGGAGGGCTAGCCCGTCATATCGCACAGGGCCTGAACGTGATACCGATGCGAGCAATCGTCGTCGGCGGCGGCCGGGTCGGCAGAGCACTCGCCGAGCGCCTGGAGGACCGCGGTGAGGAAGTCCTGTTGATCGAGACTGACGAGGCTGTCGTCGAAAGCCTCCGTCAGGACGGGTTTTCGGTTCACGCTGGCGACGGAACGAAACGGGACGTACTGGAAAACGCAGGCGCTGACAACGCCAAGGTCGTCGCGGCCGCAACTGCCGACGACGACGTGAACCTGCTCATCGGGCAACTCGCGAGGAACACCTTCGACGTCGAAACGATTGTCGCACGGGTCAACGAACCGGACAATATCGAGGCGTTCGAGAATCTCGACATCGAGGCTATTTCGAGTGGTATGTCTATCGCCTGGTCGATGGATAACGTCATCGAGCGACCGGCAATCGCCCGCTGGATGACCGAACTCGACCGCGAAGGCGACGTACAGGAAGTGGAGGTGACGACCGACGAGATGGCAGGCGAGACGGTCGCAAAGCTGCGCGCGGAGTTGCCCGACGATTGCCACCTCGCGCTCATCAGCCGAAACGAGGTCAATCGGCTTCCCCATCCCAGCGATACCATCGAACTGGGCGATCACCTCACCTTTATCGGTCGGAAAGAGGCCGTCCGCGAGGCACTGGCCTTTTGTAACGCGTGAACGTCGACGTTACGGATTCAGCCCGTATATCGCCGACCGGACGAACACCAGCACTGGAATGATCTCCAGGCGGCCGATCCACATATTCAGGACGAACATTGCTTCGGCAATCGGCGACATAGTTGGACCAGTGATACCCGCCGAGAGGCCGACATTGCTCTGTGCGCTCGCTGTCTCGAAGAGCGCGTCGGCGTACCCGAAGTCCGGTCCGGAAAGATTGACGAGGACGAGACTGCTGGCCACGAGCAGGATGATCCACAGCAGTGAGACAATCGCCGCTTCGCTGAACTCCCGCTCCATCGTCGTCCGGTCGAGTGTTCGGTCGCCCATCCTGGCGATGACGACGGCGTTTTTCGGCAGGAAGACACGCGAGAACTGCCAGACGATCCCCCGGACGACGGTGTAGGCACGAATGATCTTGATGCCGCCGACGGTCGAACCGGCGGCCCCGCCGACAACCATCGCACTGACGATCATGACCTTTCCGCCGGCGACCCACCGACCGATCGGTGCCGACTGGAACCCGGTGCAACTGAGCGCGCTGATCCACTGGAACGTGGCGTCCCTGACCGCGTCGGTCTGCTGGGCGTCCAGTGGGACCGCCCCGCCGAGAGTCGACTGCGTGGCGAAGGCGTCCGTCGTTGCCGAAATCGAGAGTGCGTTCTGGAGTGAGAGTCCGATGACACCGAGAGCGAACAGGATGAACAACCACCGCGTCTGAATATCGGAAACGAGTTCACTGAACTCGAAGTCGTGGAGAACGGCGTAGTGAACCGGGAACGCGACCGCCCCGGCGATCATGATCGGGAGCAGCGTCGCCTCGACGAGCGGCGATTCGTACGTTGCAATCGAGTTGTCGGTGACGCTGAATCCGCCCGTCGTCAGCCCTGTCATCGCGTGATTGAGGGCCTGCCAGCCGATCTCCCAGAGGGGGAGCGTGCTCCCGAAGTCACTGGCCCGGATCGCCAGAAAGAGCAGGAGAAAGGCCCCACCAGTGTACCCGAGGACGAGTTTCCAGACCGTCCGAACTGTCGAGATAATGCTCGGGTGGATCTTCTTCTCGCGGGCCTCACTGCGATACAGTGCGTAGCTCCCACTGCCGGGCCGGGCCAGGATCGAGACGGTCAGGACGATCACGCCCACACCGCCGACCCACTGGATCAGCGACCGCCACCACTGGATCGAGCGGGGCAGCGACGGTTCGCGGACGGCCATCGTCAGCCCGCTCCCGGTCCAGCCACTCATGCTCTCGAACAGGGCGTGGATCGGGTCACGAAAGTACGCGAGACTCGACAGCGTGGTCGTCGAACCGACGGTGACTGGCCGCCAGTCCCCGGTCTCGGCACCTGCCGGGACGAACGTCGCCATGACCTCGGGTGGGGTCAACCAGGCACTCAGGAAGAACGGCAACGAACCGAAGAGAGCGACCATGAGCCAACCGCTGGCCGCGATCACCATCCCATGTTTCATCCGGGGGGTGGGCGCGTCCTTGAACGATCTGTTCGCCAGCCCGCCAACGCCCGCCGTGAGTCCGCCGGCGATGAGAAATCCCAGTGCAGGATACACCTCCCCGAAGGCGAGTGCGACGACGACACTCACAGTCATCAGGAGCGCTTCGATCAGGAGCAACGAACCGACGTCCCTCCCAATGGTCGCCAGGCCGTCTGGAACGGCAGTGAGAACCCGATCAGACATACTGATCGTGGTCCCCAGTATGACCGAACAGATCAGTCACTTCGGGCGTCGCTCCCGAGGCAGAGTAGACAGTCAGGAGGTCGTCGACTTCGAGGCGAGTGGCCCCCCGCGGGGTGATCGGATCACCTGTTCCGTTGCGCTCGATGGCGACGACGAGGACGTCTACCGGGAGCAGACCCTCCTCGCCCGCTTCCATAAGCGTTCGGCCAGCAATCGGTGCCCCCTCTTTGATCGTGATTTCGAACACTTCCGCCTCGTCGCCGATTCGCATGAAGTCGACGATAGATGGCCGCTCGACCGCCCTGTAGAGGTAGTCGGCGATGAGACGCTGGGGGTTCTCGATAGTGTTGACGCCGATCTGACGAAACAGGTCCATGTGCTGGGGGCTGTGGACCACGGAGACGACGTTGTGCACGTCAAGTTCCTGACCGAGAAGACAGACCATCACGTTCGTCGCGTCCTCGTCGGTCGTGCTGATGAGAGCGTCGGCCCTGTCGACGCCCGCGTCCACTAGCGTCTCCTTGACCGTTGCATCGTCGTTAATGACGAGACAGTCGTACTGCGATGCGGCCCGCTCTGCACGCTGCTCGTTGCGCTCGATCACGACGACCTCGTTGCTGTTCGTCGAGGCGATCTCGATCAGCGGAGTGCCGATATCACCAGCGCCGACGATGACGATGTACATGAGTCATAGTCCGAACGACGATACATTACTTCGGCGACTCACGAGT
Source organism: Halobacteriales archaeon QS_4_62_28 (assembly GCA_003021685.1). Taxonomy (GTDB): domain Archaea; phylum Halobacteriota; class Halobacteria; order Halobacteriales; family Haloarculaceae; genus Halomicrobium. The sequence goes on along the minus strand of PXRO01000021.1, from coordinate 7,652 downwards.
ACCGTGTTGGACGCATCTGTACTCACGCTATCAGTGACAGACCCGGACAGGTATCTACGGAGTCGTCCACAGTCCGGTTCCCCGAGGATGGTGAGATCGTACCGGTCGGACTGTTCGATGATCGCGTCGCTCACGTCCGGGCGTTCGAGACGCCAGGTGTCGACCGTGATGTCAGCCGGCAACTGCTTGCGGGCGGTTTCGAAGAGTGCGCCGGACTGATCGTCCCTCGCGTCTGGCGTAACCACGTGAAACAGGTCGACGACCGCATCGGCACTGCGCGCGATGGCACCGGCAACGGTGACGATGAGTTGGGAGTGAGGGCCACCGGCCACCGGGACGAGAATCGACGCGAGCCGATTCCCTCTGGTTCGCTCGACGGTGACGATGTCACAGGGCACCTCGTCGCTGATGCGGTTCGTGACGTTGCCACCGACGAGCGAATCCGGCGAGTGGTCGTCGAAAACGATCAGCGCTGTGTCCTCGCTCCGGGCGACAGAGATGGTTTCGCCGACCGGATCGTCCGTCTGCTCGAAGCGCGTCTCGACGGAAACGTCGTGCTGGTCGTCCAGATGCTCGTCGAGCAATTCCCTGAAGACGCTCCGGGACTCGTCGATAGGCTCGTCGCTCGTCCCGATGAGGTCGAGAACGAACAGCGTCATTCCGGCACCTTCGGCGACATCACGGGCAATTTCGAACGTGCGGCTATCGTGAGAGTCAAACACCGGATAGAGAACGAATTGCTGGGGGGTGGTATCGACAGGCCCGCCAGCAGTGTCATCGGTCGAACTCCCACGGTCGGGTTCCATGCCACCACCAAAACCGTGAGGCACAATAAATCTGTCTTGTAGTACCGAATAGAAAGTATAGATCTATATTCTTAGAGTGTCGAAAGAACTATCAAATTTCTTGTATATCTGCTGAGCCAGTCGCGGGTACGACACCGGACAGACTACAGGACCATGCCACGTTCCACGACCGACGAAACCAGAGGCAGGTCCAGCGAATGGAAAGAGCAATTGGCGACGCCCGCCACAGTTCAGGTATGAGTCGTCGTCTCGACGAGATCGACAAACGAATTCTCTACGAGCTGGCCAAAGACGCACGTAAAATCTCTGCACCACAGGTCGCCGAAGAAGTCGATGTCTCTGCTGCGACCATCCGCAATCGGATACAGCAACTCGAAGAGGCAGGTATCATCAGGGGATACCATGCGGACATCGACTTCGAGCGATGTGAGGGGCGAATGACCGATCTCTTCGTCTGTGATGCGCCCATCGGCGACCGGGACGACCTCGCCAGACAGGTCCTGACGATCCCAGGGGTTGTGAACGTTCGCGAACTCCGGACTGGACGGGGAAACTTACAGATCAAGGCCGTCGGTGAAGATATGAGCGATCTCACTCGTATCGCACAGCAACTCAACAAGATGGGACTCGAAATCGAAGACGAAGATCTCGTCCAGCGCGAATACTTCGCACCCTATCAGCCCTTCGGCCCTGGAGACGGTGCCCAGCGTGGGGTCATGACCGATGTCGTGAACCTGGCAGGCGGTGCAACGGTCGTCGAAGTGACTGTGAGCGAGGGGGCACAGATTGTAAACGAAACGCTCCGCGGAGCCAACGAAAAGGACCTCCTGGACGACCAGTTACTGATAATCGCCATCGAACGCGAGGATCAGATCATCACACCGAAAGGAAACACCGAAATCCGGGCCGGGGATCTGGTCTCAGTGTTCTCTCGGGAGGGAGTCTCCAGTGGTACACTCGACATATTCAGTGAGTAACAGTCGTTTCGTGCCCGTACACAGCGACAGGTTCTCACACCTCACAGGAATCGTTGTCACTACGTACCGGTAGACACCGACCCGGAGTCGGTGTTGTCCAGTACCGGCTTACAACAGTCACTATCAGACGGCTGCTCACCGCGCACGTGACTCCGTCGGTCGATCAGATCTTGTCGGTCAGTTTGTCGAGGACGGCCGTTTCGGCGAACACCACGACGTGGTCGCCAACTCGGATTTCGGTCTCACCACGTGGCGTCACGAGTTCACCCGAGCGGGAGATCGCCCCAATGACGACGCTGTCCGGGAGATCACCGACAGCGTCGACGATCCGACGATTCGCGAGAACGCTGTCCCGGGAGATTTCGATCTCCAGGACCTCTGCCAGGTCGTGTTCCAGTATCGCGATCTTTTCGGTCCGGTTGTGCCGAGTGAAGCGGATGATCTCTTCTGCCGTCTTTTCACGGGGATTGACCGCGGTGTCGACGCCGACGGTCTCGAACAGGTCTGCGTACTCGACAGCGTTGACGACAGCAATCGTCCGATCGACGCCGATCCGGTCGGCAAGCAGCGAGACGAGCAAGTTCTTCTCGTCGCTCTCCAGGGCCGCGACGACCACGTCGGCTCTGTCGATGTCCTCATGGGCGAGAAACTCAGTATTCGTCGCGTCGCTCTGGAGGACAGTCGTGTTCGGGAGTGCTTCGGCGAGTTCGCGAGCGCGTCCCTCGTTCTGTTCGATCAACTTTGGCCGGTAGCCGTGTTCCTCGAAGAGCCGTGCAGTCTGAAAGCCCAGTTCCCCACCACCGACGATGACGACCGACTCGGTGCTGCTGTCCTCGTCACGGACGGTGTCCATCGCGAAGTCGCCAATCGAGTCCGGGCTTCCGATGACAACGACGCGGTCACCCGGTTCGAGGACGGTGTTCCCGCGAGGGATGACGACCTCGTCCCCGCGGAAAATGGCTGCGAACGTCAGCGACGAGTAGCGGTCGGCCTCGCTGACGGTCTGGCCGGTGACGGGGCTGTCGCCGCCGATGCCGAACTCGGCCATCCGGACGAGGCCACCAGCGAAGGCGTCGACATCCTGTGCACCGGGAATACCCGAAATCCGGAAGATCGCCTCCGCCGTCAGCAGATCAGAACAGACCATGAAGTCGATGTTGAACGCCTTACGGGAGTTCTTCCAGGTGGACAACAGATCCCGACGTTTGACGCGTGCAATCGTAAAGACGTCCGAAACGGTCTTGGCCGCACCGCAGGTGACGATGTTGGTCTCGTCGATATCGGTGCTAGCGATCAACATATCAGCGTTCTCGATGCCCGCTTCTCGCAGGACCGAGAGATCGGTCCCGTCGCCCTGGAGCAACAGGACATCGAGCGAGTACGTGAGTTCCTCGACGATATCCTCGTCACGTTCGATGAGGATGACATCGTGGCCTTCGGCGAGATTTGCGGCAATCGAACGGCCGACTTCACCGGCCCCGACGATAATCACTCGCATGAAACCCACTTCGCGATCATATTGAATCAACGTTCTGGAGGTCCCGGTAAGTGCATTACGGACCACAATGACGATCCAACCGAGACGGAAAGTCAGGAGTTGGTCAGGACCGGTCGAAACCACCGACGACGAGCGCCAAGACGGGGACGATCTCCAGTCGGCCGAACCACATCAAGAAGATCATTAGAAGCTTCGACGGGGCGGAAAACTGCAGGTAGCTTCCGAACGGACCCAGCGAACCGAAACCCGGACCGATGTTCCCCAGCGTCGCCAGGGACGCGCTGACCGCTTCGAGGACACTCAGTTCGTAGCCGATCCGGGCCGAATCGAGACCGATAAATACCGCGCTGGCCCCGAACAGGAGCAAGTATAGGAGTGTAAAAGCCATGATGCCCCGGATCGCCTCCTCGTCAACGACCTGACCGGCAAGCCGCACCGGGCGGACGGTGTTGGGATTCGAAGTCGTAAACAGTTCCCGATGGACGGACTTGAACACCACCAGCCACCGAACGACCTTGACGCCACCACCGGTCGAACCAGCGGAACCGCCGATGAACATGACGAACAGGAGGAAGACCTGGGCGTGCGTGTCCCACTGTGCGAAGTCACTTGTCGCATACCCCGTCGAATTCAACAGCGACGTGATCTGGAAGGCAGCCTGTCGGAGCGAATTCTCGGTGACGCCCCGGGTAGCACCACCGAGTTCGAGGACGGGGGCCCCACCGCGGAACAACAGGAACGACAGAATCGCAATCGCAACCGCAGTCGCACCGGCGTAGGCACGAAACTCCGTATCCTCTATGAGGACACGGACCTCGCCACGGATCACGTGCCAGAACAGCGCGAAGTTCACGCCAGCGATCATCACGAACGGGATAACCACCCACTGGACGACCGCCGAGAAGGCAGCGATACTATCGGCCTCGGGTGAGAAACCGCCAGTCGGCAGTGTCGTGAACCCGTGAGCGATTGCGTTGTACAGTCCCATGTTCGGTGCGAAACCACCCAGATGGAGACCGTACAGTATCAGGATGTAGAGGAGGGTAAAGCCGAAGTAGATCAACCACAGCGCCCGTGCCGTCTCGACGATTTTCGGAGTGAGTTTCTGGAGTTCCGGCCCCGGCGCTTCCGATTGCATCAACTGCGCACCGTTGACCGCCAGTTCCGGCAAGATTGCGATCATGAGCACGATGATCCCCATCCCACCGAGCCACTGGGTGAGTTGCCGCCACATCATGATGGCATGCGAGTGACGGTCGAGGCTGATCGCGCCCAAGACGGTCGCCCCCGTCGTCGTGAACCCGCTCATCGACTCGAAGAGAGCGTTGACGGGGTTGGCGAGCGTCGACTCGGGCGCGCTCGCGAGAAACACGAACGGTACGCCGTTGCCGGCCAGCAGATAGGGAATCGTACCGACGAGAGCCGCGGCCATCCACGCCACCGAAACCAGCAACAGCGCCTCTCGTGGCCCAACGTCCGGGTCCGAGTCGAGCTGCTCTAGTGCCAGACCGAGTGCGGCAGTGAGAGCTATCGAAAGGAGGAAGATCAAAATGTCCTCACGATAGATGAGAGCGACGACGAGCGGGACTACCATCGTCAGTGACAGATACTTGATGACGGTCCCGACGAGACTCATGCTCGCCCGCCAGTCGATCCGCCACCTCACGGCAGACAACACTCGTGCATATATACAACGTATCCCGCCGCCGCCCACTATCAAATCACCGAAACCGCGACAGAGTACGTCGTTCGAGATATCGAAGTGCGACGGTTTTACTTAGCCATCGTCTGTGACTCTCACGAACCCGACTTTCTGGCCGTTTCGCGTTATCGACACCTCTTCCGGGTTCGGTAAGCCGCCCTCCGTGAGCTGAGCCTCTCGCGTTTCACCGACTGGCACGGAGACTGTTTCGGTCGTCAGCACGTGCTCACGTACTCGGAAGCGCAACACTACCTCTTCGTGGCTGTCACCTTCGTTCGTGAGCGTAATCGTCGCTGCGATATCCGTGTTCGTAGGAACATTGCTTGCCGCAACCGTCACGTCGAGGTGTTTCGCCATCGCGTACCGTGAGAAAACGTCTTCTTTCGTAGGGGTGTCTCCGTTCCACGGACTGTCACCGCCGAGGTGCCCGACACCGTCTCCCGACGAGATGTCGGAGTGACACGACTTCCCGGGTGCGTCGTCGCTGTAACCGTCGAACAGGTTACCACAGAGGACGCGTTGGTCCTCGGGGCGCGGATTGCTGTCACGGCCCGGCCGTCTGCCTTCGCGGTAGAACCCGATAGCATCGTGTGAGTTACCCGCGAACACGTTGCCGTAGATCGCGTGTTCCTTGCCGAACCGCCTCTCGAACTCCGTTTGCGGCTTCGTATCCAGCACACTCTCCGCCACCAACTGGCCCTCGTCGTCGAAACTACTCATGAAGGACTGTGGGCCGATTCGGACCCCGAAGCCAGCAGCGTCCCGGATCACGTTCCAGCGGATTGTACACCGATGCCCGTCCACCGTAATCGACCGCGAAAAGTAGCTGTCGTTCGATTGTGCGCTCCCGCCGTCCGTACAGTACTCGATGGTGACGTTCTCGACTCCGGCCTTGATGTCCACGAGTTCAGAGTGGGGGTGGCCGTCACTGTTGTCGATGTGGTGGACGCGAATGTTCCGTGTCCGGTCGTATCCGTCGAACCCCTTCTTGATTCGATTGTTCGGTGCCGTCCCGAGATAGAGGATTTCTCCGTTGTGACCCGGTACATCGTCGAAAATCCACTCGGTCCCGGCAGGGCCGATGACCTCGAATCCGCCGATTTCGGAGTCTCTGATCATCTGACTGTTGATCAGGGACTGTCCCGCACCCCCAAGCCGATGTGGCGAGACGACCAAGCCCTCGACGTAATCGTCGCCGTGCTCGGCGAACGTGTTGAGGTCGATCAGTTTTCCCGGGTGATAGGACTCCGGGTTCTCGGGCTCGTCCGGGTCGTACAGTCCGGTGATGGTGAGACCCGTGATGTGGACGTGGCTCGCTCCGACCGAAATCACCTGGTGGTCGATTTCTTTCGGTGGTTTCAACACGGCGTCCGGCGGGCCCGTCAGCGTGATCGGAGCATCGGACTCGCCAGCAGTTTTGAACTCGACGTACTCGAAGTATTCTCCCGATTGGACGGACACGGTTTGTCCTGGCCCGACTTTTTCGATAGCTGCCTGGATGGACGAAAGCGGGTCGTCCCGTGTTCCTGTACCGTCGTTCACGCCATCCGGTGCAACGTGTAACACGTCAGGTGCTTCGATCACAACGTCACCGACGGTTCGGTCGTCGAGTGTGACACTCACGGTGCCAGCTCGTGACCGTTCAGAACTGGCCAGAGTCCGTTGTCTCTCCTCGCCAGCAGGGATCTCATACTGTTCTGTGTCTACCGCTTCACCGTCTACTTCGAGTGAGACAGTAGTTGTACCGTCCACGTCCCCCGTGTTACTGAACGAGATCTCGACTTCGATGTGCTCCCCGACGGTGATGGTGTCCTCACGAAGTGACACATCTGTGATTTCGATTGCTGCTTCAGGTTGCTGGGTTGTCACTTCTCGGGTCTCTGTACTTGTCACTTCTCGGGTCTCTGTACTTGTCACCTTGGTAAGCTCGCTTTCGTCCGTCGTTTCGCTGTTTGGCTCGGCATCCCCTCTATCTAATATCCCGGCACAACCGGCAAGCGCTGTAGAGAGTGAAATACCTGAAAAGATCGCAAATTCCCGTCTTCGAATGTGCCGTCGTAGTTGGTCGTCAGACATAGCGTATCGATATGAATATGAGCGTATTATGCTACCGGGCGGGAACTGTGCACGGTATGCACCCTTTTTATTGTACCAAGTGAGATATTCCCCGGATTATCGGACGTCAGATGCCGCAATCAATACTCCACGCGAACAAATTCTGTAGCTGGCACGGGCTCGATCCCGCGTTCAGGGTTTCCTTAGGTCGTCGTGGGTGGCGTTAACGAGTCTCTTGACCATTTCGAACCTCTCGTCTTCCGACAGGTCGCAGGGGGTGAGGCTGACCCACCGGTGAATCGAACATACGTAGCCAACATCCCTCTCAAACCGGAATCGCCACGCCGAGCGCGGAGATTCCAAGCACCAACAGAATCGTTCCGACCACGACGCCGGTGATGAACTGGACAAGGTGCTTACGTACGACGCTGGACTCGGTTCCCTGACTGATCAGAAACCGGTCATCGGTTTCCGGGGCTCCGACGGTGGCGTCGACCTCGGCCCCCCACTCGTCGGGCACGTGCGTGACCGCGCCGCCCGCGACGTGGACGGGGTCGCCGGGCTCCAGCCGCGCCTCCCGGTACTTCACGCGCTCGTCGTCGCGGTTCCACGTC
>PXRO01000020.1:8956-51780 GCA_003021685.1 Halobacteriales archaeon QS_4_62_28 | reverse complement strand
GACGACATCGGCAGCCAAAAGGTTGTCACAGGTGAGACCGTACTTGCGACTGAGCCAGCCGACACCCCCACCGAGCGTCAGCCCGGCGACCCCGATATTGGGGTCCTGTCCACCGGGTGTGGCAAGGCCGAACGCCTGAGTCTCGTGGTCGACGTCACCCCACGTCGCTCCGGCTTGGACGCGGGCTATCTGCCCGTCAGGATCGACCTGAACCCCATTCATCGGTGCGAGGTCGATCATGAGACCGTCGTCACAGACAGCGGTCCCCGAGACGTGATGGCCGCCACTCCTGACGGAGAGAAGCAGGTCGTCCTTGCGGGCGGCGTTCACCGCAGCCATGACGTCAGCTGTCCCGGTACATCGAACGATGACCGCTGGTCTGCGGTCGATCATCGCGTTCCACACAGTGCGAGCGTCGTCGTACCCCTCGTCGTCGGGTTCGAGTATCTCGCCGTGAACCCGCTCGCTCAACTGGTTGAGTGTCCGATCAAAATCCATAGATACTGTACATTTTGGCTCAAAAGAGGAAAGATCTTGTTGGCAGTATTACGAATCCACTGTGCTGCATGCAGCATCTGCGGTCCTCGATAGACTCGGTAGAGTTTGCAGTAACGGTTCGGGAAAACCATTAGGCCATTGCGCCGGATTATCAGTTGTGCAGCACACCGATTCGTATGCGAGTATCGACGCCAGTAGCACTCCCACTGATAGTGACTGTTGTAACTGGTGCCCAGTATTCGGACGAGCAAACGACAGGCAAGGGCAGGCAAACAATCGTGACGGTCGCTGACCAATCTATCGGCGAGTTTCTCGAAAACGTCGCCTCCCAGCAGGTGACACCGAGTGGCGGCACTGTCGCCGCAGTGGGCGGCGCGATGGGCGCAGCGCTCTGTGAAATGGTGTGTCTCCATACCGTGGGTCCCGACGGGGAGGGCAACGCATCGACCGAACTCGTGGACATCCGCGAGACACTCGGTGACCGCAGGAACCGGCTCCTCGAACTCGCTGACGAGGATGCCAGCGCAGTCGACGACGTACAGACGGCGTTCGAAACGGACGATGTGAGTCGGAGACGGACGGCGATGAAACGGTCGACCGAGGTCCCCCTCTCGATGGCCGAGACGTGTCTCGACGTGCTCGAAAGCGCCGTCACAGTCACAGAGAAGGGAACGTCGGTCGCCATTCCAGACGCCGTTACCGGAGCACTACTCGCGGAGGGTGCATTGAGGGCCGCCGTCTCGACGGTCCGGGCGAATATCGGGATGATAGACGAGGCAGAGTTCGTCGCAGAGATGGAACAGCGATCAGACGAGTTAGTGGTGGACGCAGACGAAGCGATGGCAGCGGTAGTGGCGAATTTCGACAATCGGACGTAAGTCCCACACCGAACTGTCGACTGGTATCGCAATTCGCGTGTGATTTAATCGATTCCAGCCCGTAGATCAGGCATGGACGAAATCAGGATGAAGCCCGGTCCGGCAGCCGGGTACGCGTTTCGCCTCGGTATTATGGCCGCTGTCCTGCTCGGACTTGCCGGAATCGGACTGATGTACTGGTCAGGTATCCTGACATCGGCCCTGGCCGGATACACACTGGTGGTGCTGTTCCCGATTTATCTCGTACTCGCCGCCACAGTGCTCAGCATCTGGCTCGGATACGACAAAGACGAGACATCGTTACGACCGGTGTATCACAGCAAGAACTCGAAGTAGCGTGCGCTGACTGTTCTACAGTAGCATTTGCACGTCTTCGCTCATCTGATCGCGCGATTGTGTACGATCGGATGAGCAATCGGTTGCAAGTGATACTACAGCGGGAGTGGAATCAGCAGCCTCGTCAATTCTCTTCGTCGTGTCCATCGAGGGTCGCGGCAACGAGGTTTCGCATCCCTCGGCGAAGCCGTCCGCTAGTAGCCGTCGAGGAGAGGTCGAGTTCCGCTGCAACTTCGCTCAGTGACGTGTCGCGCGGTTCACCGAAGTATCCCCGCTCGTAGGCGAGTTTCAGCGTGTTTCGTTGCTCGTCGGTCAACCCGTAGGACCGCTCGCCACCTGTATCGTCGTTGTCGTAGATTTCGATGATATCGAGCGTAATATCGTGATCGTTCGCGTATTCCCAGATGGTGTTCAGTGCATTCCGGTCCGGCAGTAGCAAGCGAACGAGCCACCCGTTACCCTCCGTCGTGGTATGCATCAGGAATCCGTTGACATCCGTTACGACAGTGCTGATAAGCTTGGTCTCCGGGGTGTGTTCGATGTAGTAGATCCCCGTCTGGTCCGTCCAGTCGACGAGTTCGTAGTCCTCGACTGTCGGATCAGTTTCAAGCATGGTTTCGAGTTCGCCACGGTCCCCGTACTCTATCAGGAACGGAAAGTCCGTCGAACCAGGATCAGTATTCCCCTGTGAAACGACGCTGATATCGACCCCATCGAGGTTCTGCAACGTCGGAACCAGTGCGAGTCGCTCGTTTTCGATATGGACTTTGGCGATGATAGACATGTTATCTTCGTTTACCCTGCGCCGTATTGCAGGTTCGACAGCCCGAGACGGCAAAGAGTCGGTCAGTCACAGTACGATGTAGGTTCATTAGTCGTTACCCAATATACGGTTTTGCGACACAATAGTGTTTATATGTACACATCGCGACGTTTTTTGCGTCGCTCATTGTCGAGCGCGAGTTTGTAGCGGCACGGCTATTTTTTGCTGTTACGGGTAGTCCCGGTCAGATCCATTTTGATCGAGGATTTCAGTCAGTCCTGATCGATAATTATGTACTGCCGTGCCAGTTGTTGTCGTGGATATAGAGTAATAATAATCGTGAAGAAAGCAGTAACTTAAACACCTGTGGCTATACACGCTAACACGTATTACACAGGGAACTCTATGAAGAAATAAGATGAACGAGACAAAGAACATCGACGAAACACGAAGCGAACCCGAGTCAAAGGAATTGTATCTCCCGGCAATGTCTGCCGGGCCACGGTTCGACCGTGTCGAACAGGTCGTCAGTGACCTCTTCAGTTTCCACGGTGTCGTGCTGATTCCTGACAGCTACAACAAATAACGCCCGGTTAGTCGCCGGTATTAATTTCTTTCGACAGCGGTATCGATACGTCAGCCAATTGTGCTTTGATTTCGTCGCGACGATCTTCGAACTTCTCGGGGAGCACGAGACGACTGCCGAGGTCATCGAGTGGTTCGTCGCTCGTATATCCCGGACCGCTCGTCGCAAGTTCGAACAGCACACCACCGAATTCACGGAAGTACACTGACCGGAACCAATGACGGTCGATCTGAGCCGTCGGTCGCAGTCCTGCTGACCGAATTGCCTTTCGCATCGCCTCCTGATCTGCGTCAGTCGGCGTCTGGAAGGCGACGTGATGGACGGTCCCGTGGCCCTGTCGTCCGCTTTCGATGGTCGGGAGGACATCGACGTACTTTCCCACGGATCCGGTGGCGGCGAATCGGGTTCGTTTGTCACCCGGAGTGTCTCCCCTGGCCTGCTCTGTCCCGACTTTCCGGAATCCCATCGTCTGTAGCAAGTCCTGTGTGGGATCTGGGTCTGCCAACCAGAGTGTGACCGAGTGAAAACCACGGATTGCGGCTTCCTCCGGGACGAACTCCGTCCAGGGGACTGTCGGGTCGTCCTCGGGAACATTGACAGCGATCAGTTCGACCGGAAGACCATCGGGATCGCGAAACGGGAGTACAGTCTCGTCGAACCGCTCGACCCGGTCGTCGTAATCGACGCCACGCTGGTCAAACCGGTCCTCCCAGTAGTCGAGGCTTCGAGCGGGTACGCGAAAAGCGATCTGTGAGACCTGTCCGGAGCCGACTTTCCCCTGCGTGAGATCCTCCCAGGGGAAGAACGTCATGCTGGTCCCCGGCGTTCCTTCGGCGTCTGCAAAGAAGAAATGGTAGGTACTGGGGTCGTCCTGATTGATCGAGCGCTTGACCAACCGCAGACCCAGTGTCTCTGTCCAGAAGTTCATGTTCTGCTGGGGATCCCCAGCGATACACGTGACGTGATGAATACCAGATGTCGGTGTAGGTTCTGTCATAACCGCGCGTATGTTCTCGGGGTACTTGAGTTCCTGCTGGTGCGAGTATCACCCGGTCAGCACTGTCATTCGAGCGTGCGCTGCGAATACATCAATTGGTGATTGCTGCCTGATCGTAGCCCGGAGTTATCTGTCGTATAACTGATATCCCACCGCTCGGCCACCTCCTGATACTTACCTGCGCTTCGTCTACATGTCACTATCGTCCTCTACGGTATTCGTAGCAGCTACGCCGGTCGGTTGCCACAATCGACACACACGTATCCGTCGTCTCGAGATTTGACGACAGCGCCGTGGCACTCGCTGCACTCGAGTGTCGGATTTCGAAGTTTCCGAGGAACGTGTGACATATAGGCTGAAGGTCAAGAGGATACAACATAATTGTTTTCCCTATATACACTGGTTTCCACAAGCGTCGTATCCCGGCCCACGAAGGCAGTTTCACGGGACCTTGTGCTGTGATTAGCGCTTCTCATCGACCAAGTGCCATCACGACGCAAGATATCTTATCATGGGAGACAAACTGGTTGCTATGGCAGACGAACCAGCCGATACGGACGAACTGCCCGCAACCGCCGGTCGGTTCGCAGAGGAACAGCCTGCCGTCTGGAATGCGTACTCTGACCTGGGAGCAGCCTGTTCGGATGCAGGCCCGTTGAGCGACGAGACGAAACGACTGGTCAAACTCGCGCTGGCCATCGGCGCGCAGTCAGAGGGTGCCGTTCACTCACACGTTCGTCGTGGACTCGACGAGGGAGTCTCACCGGCAGAACTGGAACAGGTGGCAACACTCGCGATTCCCACGCTCGGGTTCCCACAGGGAATGGCTGCCCGGAGCTGGATCCGTGACCTGACGGAATGAGTGCATTCGTTCATCTCATTGCAGACTACGGCGAGTCGGATCCAGCCTTCTCGGAGGTGATCCACCGGCTGAAGCACGAACAGCGGGATATCGAGGTCCAGACGACTGAAGTCGCCCCGTTTTCCACCGTCGCAACGGGGTTCTGGATCGAACAACTCGGGCTGCACAACCCCGCGTTCGAGGACTTGTTCCTGTACTCAAACACCGCGCCCAGAACAGAAGCGACCACGCCCGACCGGGCTGACAAAGGCGGGCGACTCTGTTATCTCGAACTGGAGAACGAGGTACCCGTCGTCGCCGTCGATGCGGGATACAACCTCTCGTTCGTTAGAGACGCCATCCAGGAGTTCCGCGTCGTCGAGACAGAATCAACCGACGAACAGTTTCGTTCCAGAGACACCTTCCCCAAACACGTCGTGCAGTTAGCCAACGGGAACCGTGTATCACTCGGCCGGGCGCTGTCGAGCGACCAAATTCCACCGAGACCGGAGCAGACAGTCTGTCACGTGGACGGCTATGGAAACGTCAAGACCTCGATACGCTCGTCGAACCTCGTCGTGGACGGCGACTCGCTGACAGTCACTATCAACTCCGAGACGGAGGAGGTGGCGTTCGCAGACGGGGTCACGGCAATTGAAGAGGGGAAACTGGCACTCGTTCCCGGCTCGGCGGGTGGGAGCGATCCGTACCTCGAATTGTTTTTGCGCGGTGGGACAGCGGCGGCAGCGTTCGGTTATCCCCGCCCGGGCGACGATATTACAGTACAGATTTGACGTTAAGACGCCGAACTATATCGTTACAGTTGCGGGCATGGGCTCAGTGCCTCACGGGTACAGAGGACGCAATGTACGGTAATTCGATATTACTTCGTAACTACCTATAGATATGGTGATCCTGTCACACTGCCGGCCGTACGTCTATGGAAGGTTTTGTAGCGCAGGTTCGCGAACATCGTACATACGTTCTCGCCGATGTCGGACTCGGCTGTCGTGACGAGGTCGTCGATATAGCGAAATGCAGTACAGTGTTCCGCCCAATACCCTTCGAGGCCGCCGACGAGCTGGTCCAGGCCCCGGCCGGACTCGTGTCCTTTCCCGCTCGGCTCGAACAGGATTACGAGATGTCGAGTCGCGTAGATGGTTTGGAACTTGATATCGGCGCTCGCCAGCGGGTCAGCGATCAAGACATCGTACATATCGTGAACACAGTCGAGTAACTACTAACGCCATGGTAGTTGGAAGGTGAGTAAACAGTAAGCACACTATTTCGAGAAGTATCTACAGAAGGGAGGGATCTGTTAGTCAGGTAGAAAGAAATGAAAGGGTCGGACCACCGCCGCCGTCAGGTCGCACGCAGCATGGTTCTCATTTTGATCGTCATCCTGTCCGGTAGCGCAACAGCAACGACACTGAACTACGAACCACCGGAAATAGAGGCCGGGAACGTCACGAACGCAGCAAACGGATCGACACTCGTTGCGGTCCAGGGATGGCACGTGGACGGAGAGGGGAACGAGAAGAAACCGGCGAGACTGCTTTCGTTCGATTCGACAGGTAATCTCTCCTGGGAGTACAATGGGTCAAAACGTGGAGCGAACTGGTTCTACGATGCTGATCCACTGGCAAACGGGAATATCCTCGCAGTGAACACCATCCGCGAGGATGGCGTCGGCAAGACACTGGTCTACGAACTCGATTCGGAAACCAGAGAACGGGTGTGGCAAGTGAAATTCAACATCACCGACACCCACGATGTCGATTTGATCAACGGTGACCAGCTCTTGGTAGCGAACATGCGCCAGTGGGACGAAAGCAACGAGACGAGCAACGACCGACTGTTTATTTACGACCTGAGTGAGGAACGAATCGTCTGGGAGTGGTCTTTCAAGGCGCACTACCCAGCATCGATGGATGGAGGTATGAAACCGGACTGGACCCACGTAAACGACGTTGACAAGGTTGCACCGGGGACCTACATGGCCTCACCACGAAATTTCGATCAGGTGATAGTCATCGACCGAGAAACCAAGAACATCACACACCAGCTCGGTGAGGACGACAATTACAGTATCATGCACGAGCAACACAACCCTGCGTACCTCGAAACCGACGACGGTCGCCCAGTCATACTGGTTCCAGACTCGGAGAACAACCGGGTCGTCGAGTACACTTGCACTGAACGTATTGCAGGGGAATGTCGGTGGAACAGCACGTGGGAGGTCGGGACCGACCAGTTCAACTGGCCGCGCGACGCGAATCGGCTCCCGAACGGGAACACCTTGATCACGGATTCACGGCATCACCGCGTCATCGAAGTGACTCCAACTGGTGACATCGTCTGGGAAGGCTACGCTCCGTGGGGTCCGTTCAGTGCCGAACGCGTCGCTGTCGGAAACGACGGCGTTCGCTCCCCGACAATGTCGGACCTGGGCTATCAGGGCCAGTACAACCTTTCGGGGACAGCCGGTCTCACAGCCAGCACAGCGAGCGGCGGCTTGACCTTCCCAGAGTGGGTTCGCACAAATATTGGGGGGACACCGGTTGTTGGTTCTCACGCACGGACACTCGCCGACACGTGGCAGGCGGGGGCACCGTGGGTACGACCCGTGTGGATGGCACCGTGGTCGCTCGTCTACCTCGTCGTCACCGCACTCGTCGTACTTGTGTGGGCACTCGTGGAGGTCGTCTATCGACGCTATCACGTCGTTGACAGCTCACCGACTGCCAGAAACTGACAGGGTCCCAATAGTAGACACTCAGAAATGGGCGTCGTGTTTGTTTAACGAAAGTGTCATATCAAAGTTTATGTTTTTGTTCCGATGATCTTCGTCGTCACCTTTCAGTCTGGATTTCTTTGGGGGAATCACAACGTGGATTGTCGGTCGACAGCCGGACATCCAGCGGAGGAACGGCGACAGGAATATTCACGATGTCGGTGATATCATCGGCGTATTCGGGTCCGTTCTCGGGAGTTATGGTAGCATTTGCACGTCTTCGCTCACCTGATCGCGCGACCGCGTCTGATCGGATGAGCAATCGGTTGCAAATGCTACTGTAGAACCTCGTCCAGGCGTCATGAATGATAGGCTGCTGATTGAAGGTTCCGTCCAATCGTTTTGTTGACTATCCTGTTTCTTGAATACGTCGCCCGACTCGCGAGTGCGTGACGCTCCTGTGGCCGTCGCGTTTTCGTTGGCAGACGCGTCGGGAGTATCTGACAATCCGCCATAGGATATCGCCGGGCCGTCCTATAAGATAATATACCAATCGATACCATAATATCATCTCCGCTGTGATAATCAGGCACAATGAGCAAACAGTGGAGCCACCGGCCGAGGTGCTATTGATGAACCAGTTAGATACACTCGTTCGAACGGTACAGGAGACAGCGCATTACGTAAACAGTCACCTCGCCAGTCACGCTGGCTCCGGTGCTGGCACAAATCCCAGCGGGGAAGACCAAATAAACGCTGACATCTGGGCTGATCAATTGTTCTACGACGAACTTTCCTCACTCGAATCCGTCGGATCGTACGCGAGCGAGGAACGCGAAACAGCGACAGACTGTGGCGAGGGCTACACTATCGCAATCGACCCACTCGACGGGTCTTCGAACCTCGCGTCGAACAACTCTGTCGGTACCATCATCGGCGTCTACGATGCTGAATTGCCCGCCACTGGTCGCGAGATGGTCGCCTCGATGATGGTACTCTACGGTCCGTACACGACGATGACTGTCGCCCGGGAAAACAAAGACATCGTGCAGGAGTACCTCCTCCAGGACGGCTTCAGCGAGCGCTGGGGCGAGTTCACGATTCCAAGGCAGGCAACGGTTGTCGGACTCGCGGGTAAGACGGGCGAACGGTCGGAAAAATTGAATGCCTTCGCACAGGAACTCGAACGGGAGATGAAACTCAGGTACGGCGGCGCAACTGTCGCTGACCTGGCCCAGGTACTGGAGTACGGCGGCCTGTTTGGCTACCCGGCGACGGAGAGTTACCCCGACGGAAAGCTCAGGGTTCACTTCGAGTCTGCGCCACTCGCGTACCTCGTCGAGTCCATCGGCGCTGCTTCCTCGGATGGCACACAGTCACTACTCGATGTCGACCCGGACACGATGCACGCCCGAACGCCGACCTACCTCGGGAATCGGGAACTGATCGAGCGACTAGAAGCGGCGCTGGCAGAGTAGCAATCGGACATCCCCGGTTCGTTGCATCGTCGAACAGCCAGGAGTCGTTATACTGTCAGACGGAAGTCCGTGACGGATTTCGCCACCCCGAGATGGCGAGAATCGTCAGATAATTACGTTCGGCAGCACTACCGGAATTTGGAGCGACCGGCACTACCAGCGGCATTTGCCAGGTCAGCGTACACGTCGGCAATGCGCTCTCTGATCTGTCTGCCAGCGACCCGAGGATCGAAGTAATCCTTGTTGGGCGACCACTCGACACCGTTGAAAAAGGAGTTGCGGTCGTCCTCGACACCGTCTGGCGGAACGATCTCGTCAGTGTGACTCCAGTAGAGATCGAACGCCGTTCGGGTGTACTCGTACTGGTAGCGAGTGTCCTTGTTGACCTCGCAGATGCCGCGTTCGAGCATCTTCCGTAGTTGTTCGGGCTGGACGCCCGATGAACCGTGCAGCACCAGCGGCGTATCGAGGCCGTGTTGCGTGCCAACGGAGATCGCAAGCAGGTCACAGCCAGTCTGGTCGACGAACTCGACGGCCTGCTCGAGGTCCGTATAGAATGCTTCTTCCGAGACGATTTCGTCTTCGACACCCCTGATTTTGCCGAGTTCCGCCTCGACGAGGATGTCCTCGCCGGCCTCGTCGATCATGTCGACGACTTTCTTGCTCTGGCGGACGTTCTCCTCGAACGATTCGTGTGAAGCGTCGATCATGATCGAGGATGGAATCCCCAGGTCGACCTGCTTACGGATCGTCTTCATATCTGTCTGATGATCCATGTTGAGGAACACGCCGACATCGTACTGCGCGGCGATGAGATCGATGTAGTTACCCATCGCTTTGAGTCCGGCAATCGGATCACCGTTACCGGCGAACGTGCACGCACCGTTGCTCATCTGGAGCAGAAGATCGGAGTCGACACGGGAGGCACCTTCCATCAGCCCCATCATCGTGTTTGGCTCTGCAATATTACTCGCGATCAGGCCGAATCCCTCATCGAGTGCGTCCTCGTATACCGCCGCAAGTTCAGATCCACCGTGGAATGTCACTTTGATGCACTAGTCGAGGATTCCGTTTCGAGCAATATAAAGCCCCTCTCGACAGCAGTCACTATCGACGCGAACACGCAGCTGTGGGGCAATCGCACCTATCAATTCCGTTGTGAAGACCGTTCCCCAATCGACCTGAAACTGCTGGTCGTCACGACATGGCGATACGGGAACTGTCGGATCGAGGCAAACATCAATATGGGTGGCCGCCACAGGTTAGTGTATGATCGACGAGACCGTGAGACAGATAGAGGAAATGCAGACACAGAGCGCCTCTATCGTCGCAGTGAAGGCCGCCGAAGCGTTGCGGGAGTTGACCGACCGGGAGTGCCACACTGTCGAGGACTTCGTCCGGGTGGTCAAGCAAAACAGCAGCGCACTCCGGCGGGCCAATCGCTCTCATGCTCCGTTATACACCACGCAACAGCGGATCGTGACACGCGTCGCAGAGACCGATGCCGACACTGTCGAGGAAGCAAAGGAGGTACTGGAAACCGCCATCGACGAGGTGGTGACGATGGTCGAATCGAGCAAACGGAGCGCCGCCGAGACGGCGGCCACGCTGATCGACGAGGGGGATACGATCCTGACACACGAAAACTCCTCGACGGTGATGGCGACGTTCGAGAGCGCAATCGAGGACGACAAACACTTCGAGTTGTTCGTCACCGAATCCCGACCCAGATTCCTCGGTCGACGGACGGCCCGCCAGTTGGTGGGAGAAGATACTGTCGACGTAGTGCTGATCGCCGACGGTGCTGTCGGTCATTACCTCGCAGAATGTGATCGCGTCTTTATCGGCATGAACTGCCTCATCGAGGACACGATCTACAACCGTATCGGGACATATCCGATTGTCGCGACGGCCGCGGATCGGGACGTACCTGTAACCGTTGTCGGCTCGTCGTCAAAATTTATCGGCGGCGGTTTCACGTTCGAGAACAACATTCGCTCCGCGAGTGAGGTGATGCTCGAACCGCCGGAAGGGTTCGATGTAGAGAACCCCGGCTACGACGCGACGCCCACGCGCTTGCTCGATTCGGTCGTCACCGAAGACGGCATTATCGAATTCTAGAACTGTGTATCTCACCTGATCGTCCGGTCGGTGATGAGGCGGAGTTCCCGGGCGATATCTGCGTCGAGCGCACCCTCAGTCACTCGCCAGCGCCAGTTGCCTTCGGCCGTGCCTGGCACATTGAATCTCGTCTCGCTGTCAAGCCCCAGCAGGTCCTGGACCGTCGTCATCGCGATGACGGCGCTCGAATTCCAGACAGACTCGATGATATCCCAGTGGATCTCCTCCCCGTCTGTCCCGATATTGTAATGCAGACACTCTCGCTGCCGATCCGAGAGCTTCTGGTAGTAGCCAGCGAACGTGTCGGTGTCGTGGGTCGATGTGTACCCTACCGACTGTTCGGGATAGTGCATCGGCTGGTACATGTGCCCTTCCTCACACCAGTCGGTGTATTGAGGGACACGCATCCCGGGGAACTCGAAGCGATCACGGAGCGAGACCATGCTCTTGTCCATAAATCCGAGATCCTCGACCAGGAACGGGAGTTCGCCCAGTTCGTCTCCGACCCGCTCGAAGAACTCCGCACCGGGACCCTCCTGCCACCGACCCGCACCTGCCGAGTCGGCGTCGGCAGGGATTGCCCAGAACTCGTCGAACCCTTTGAAGTGATCGATGCGAGCGATGTCGACCTGGTCGAAAAGCCGCTGGAATCGGTCTATCCACCAGTCGTAATCGTTCTCACGCAGGCGGTCCCAGTCGTAGACGGGATTGCCCCACGTCTGGCCATCGCCAGTCGAGGGGGGAACACCTGCTATTTCGGTCGGCTTGTGAGACTCGTCGAGACGAAATACCTCGGGATCCGCCCAGACGTCTGCGGAATCGAGAGCGACGTAGATCGGCAGGTCGCCGACCAGTTGCACGCCACGCTCGGCCGCGTACGCCGAGAGGTCTGCCCACTGCTCGTCGAACACCCACTGGACGAACGCGTGGTAGTGGATTTCGTCCGACAGGTTCTCACGATAGCGTTCCATCGCATCCGTGTCGCGTGTCCTGATTTCCTCGGGCCACTCGGTCCAGAGCGCCTGATCGAACTCTGTTTTCAGTGCAGCAAACAGCGCGTAATCGTCGAGCCATCCCGACTCGCGCGCGACGAACGCCTCGAACGACTCGCGGTCGTCTGCGCTTGCACTCTCGGCGAACTGCTCGTGTGCCGACCGGAGTCGGGAGCACTTGAACTCGCTGACGCTCTCGTATCGGATTTCGTGTGGCGAGACATCCTCCGGTGGTTCGAGTGCTGACTCCGGGAGGTAGCCCCGCTCGGCGAGACCGTGGAGATCGATGAGTAGCGGATTGCCAGCGAACGCCGACGAGGCCTGGTACGGGGAGTGGCCGTGCACGCTCTCAGTCGGACCCAGCGGGCAGAACTGCCAGAGCGATTGGTCAGCGCTGTCCAGAAAGTCGATGAAGGCTCTCGCGCCAGCACCGAGGTCGCCGATTCCGTGCGGACTCGGGAGAGACGTCTGGTGAAGAAAAACACCACTTTGACGGTCGAATCGCATAGGACACGGTTTTCAGCACAGCTATTTCAAATGATGGGTCTCCGGGGGCACTGGAAACCGGAACCGTCGTTCAAACATCTCGACCAGTGGAGACACACAAACCTATATATCTGACCACGGTGAATCTCTCGTCGGAGAAACACACTACAGAGATGCCACCAAAAGTGCTCATGCTGGGGTGGGGATACCCACCCAATGTGACGGGCGGCCTCGACACTGTCGTCGGCGAACTGTTCGAAGAACTCGATTCGAGAGACAGTATCGAGATGGAACTGGTACTCCCTGCGGAGTACGCCCCAGAGGGGCGAGCGGGCATCCACGGCGTCCCCACAGGAAAAGGAGACATCGTCACACGGATCGGCCGTCTGGCCGAGGAGTTCGCTGACTACGCGGCCGATGCCGACATCATCCATACGAACGACTGGTTCGGGTACAATCCGGGGTCGCGCGCTAAATCAAGCACCGACGTAGAGTGGGTGACGACGTTCCACTCGCTGTCGGTCGACCGGAACGTCAACCCGCCAGACAGGGAGGTCCAGACCGAACAGCGTATCGCCGATAGATCGGATCACCTCATCGCCGTGAGCAAGTTCACCCAGGAACGGATCCAGGCCGAGTACGACGCCGATTCATCGGTGATTTACAACGGCTTCTCGTCAGTGACAGAGACTGGCAAAGATATCAGAGGAGAGCTCGGTATCGACGGCAAGATGCTGTTTTTCGTCGGTCGCCACACCGACCAGAAGGGGCTGTCGTATCTGCTGTACGCGTTCTCGAAACTGCGGCGAGACGACGTTACGCTCGTGCTTGGCGGATCGGGTCACCTCACAGATCAACTCAAGCGGTTCGCGGAGCTGCTGGAGATCGATGACAAAGTCGAGTTTGTAGGCTATCTCGAACAGGCCGAGCTCGGCGACTACTATGCCGACGCCGACCTGTTCATCTCGCCGTCGCTCGCAGAGCCCTTCGGGATCACTATCGTCGAATCGCTGTCGGTCGGCACGCGTGTCGTCGCCTGCCGCAGTGGTGCCGCAGAGTTGCTGCCAGAAGATTGCGTCATCGAAGTCGAACCGAATTCGGACTCCATCGCCGACGGAATCGAGCACGCACTCGAACTGGATACAGTGATCGAGTACGAGGATCGAACCTGGGAAGAGGTCGTCGACGAGCACGTCGAGTTCTACAACAGCGTACTCGGCGAGAACTGATACGACCGGCTGTCACACTGTGGCGACATCTGCCATCCCGGGGTGGTACACTCGTTCACAGACGGAGCCGGTCGTATGAAAACCCGAGACGAGTCCGTCAGCGGAGGAACCGGACATCCGAAACTGGTTCCGGATGGACGATGAGATACCCTCGTGCAGTCGGTTCCATGCCCGTTACGGACGAGGCGTCCGGATGTGTCTGGTATGGACTGTCTTTTGCGCCGCTGTTAGGCTGGTAGGGACTATCGTACGGTGATTTTTCCTGTGGCGTGCGGTCGAAATCCTCCGGCGGGAGATAAATCTCCTCACCTGACGGCGTGTCGAGGATGACAGCGGTGTCTCGGTCGCCAGTAACCGTGATCTGGGTCCGCTCGTTGGTGATCTCCATGTCGAAACTAACTGTTTCAGGCTCCTGTGTCCTCTCTCGATCGGTATCGTCGTCCATACGAAAGGGACGACGGACACATACTTAGCGGTGGCGATGATTGCAGTCAGGTGGCGGTTATAGTCGCATTTGTACGTCTTCACTCACCTGATCACGCGACCACGTGTGATCGGATGAGCAATCGGTTGCAGATGCTACTGTCGCTCGAGAGTGAGTCATCGATACCGGATGTCACCATGTCTCATCAGAGCCCTTGTTACAGTTGAGACAGTTACAACTATTTGTCACGATCTCCTATTTGAAGTGTAACAGAAGTATTGCTGTTATTCCTAAATAGCGGAACGAAGTCGTTTCTCGCCCTATATAGCCCATTTCTTTACTGGAAGTGGCCCAATATGAATAAAATGTAAGTTTTGATCAGTTATGGGTTTTGTCACCACCGCTAGTTTCCTCGTTGAAACGTGCCAGAAAACGCTACTATATCAGAAGACCTGTGTCAGAGCGTCTGAAACTGTATCGGTGCAAAAGATGCCAGTTCTTGTGAACTTGCAAGTAGGGAGGATCCGTTCTAGAGGACAAGTATATTGGTACACCGCTACGGGGACCTATGTATGGACGAAATAGTCTTCGGCACTGACGGATGGCGCGCAACGCTCGATACGTTCACCGAAGAGCGGGTGCGCATCGTCGCACAGGCCGCGGCCGAGTATTTCGACGAACGGGGCGCACAGACAGTCGGCATCGGCTACGACGCGAGAGAGACGTCGCCGGGCTTTGCCGACGCGTTGACCGAGGTCCTCGCGAGCAACGGTCTCGACGTCGTCCGCAGCGAGCGTGACTGTCCAACACCAGTGTTAGCATGGTCAGTAAAGAATCGTGAGATCGACGGCGGCCTCGTCGTAACGGCGAGCCACAACCCACCCGAGTACAACGGCGTGAAGTTCCTCCAGTCGGACGGGTCGCCTGCGGGCGAGGAAATCACCGACCGTCTGGAAGAACTACTCGCCAGACCGGACTTGCTTCCCGAGGCAGAACACGGTTCAGTCAGTGAGGAACCCCTCGTCCCCGCGTACACCCGGCACGCCCTCGACTTTGCCGATACCGACCTCGACGGTCTCTCAGTCGCCTACGATGCGATGTACGGGAGCGGGCGCGACGTGACAGACGCGTTGCTGTCCGAAGCGGGAGCAGACGTCGACAGACTCAGATGTGAACTGGATCCGACGTTCGGCGGTGGGTCGCCAGAACCGACGGAAGGCAAACTCGGAACACTGATCGAGCACGTCACAGAGGGTGGAGCCGACATCGGCTTTGCCAACGACGGCGACGCGGACAGACTCGCCGTGGTCACGCCCGACCGCGGGTTTCTCGACCCCAACCTCCTGTATGCCGTGCTCTATGAGTATCTGCTCGAATCCGGTGGCGGGTCGGCAGTCAGGACCGTCTCGACGACGTTCCTCATCGACAAGATTGCGAAAGCCCACGGCGAGGAGACGGTCGAGGTCCCGGTCGGATTCAAGTGGGTCGCCCAGGGTATGCAGGACGCGAATGCGCTCTGTGGGGGTGAAGAGTCCGGTGGCTTCGGTATCACCGAGCACCTGCGAAACAAGGACGGCGTGCTCCTCGCACTGGTGATTGCTGCGGCCCACTCGAAGCAGCCAATCGACGACCGCGTCGATGCCATCACCGACGAGCACGGCGACATTTACCAGGATCGGATCAGTGTCGACTGTCCCGACGACCGTAAAGAAGCAGTACTTTCGGAACTTGAGGGGTCACTGCCCGAGACGGTCAACGACGTTACCGTCGAACGGGTCGATACCAAGGACGGGTTCAAAATCTTCCTGGCCGATGGTTCGTGGCTCCTCGTACGACCATCGGGGACAGAGCCGAAACTGCGGGTGTACGCCGAGGCAAACAGTGCCGAACAGGTCGAGACGGTTCTCGCTGCTGGCCACGACATCGTCGAACCGCTGGTCTAGTCGGTATTGTCAAACAAGAACGATCTGCGGTTGTTTCGGGCCGTTTCTGGAATCGGTGGTCGAATCCGTTACTGTTCTGGGGAGATCTGGCTGATCAGTGCATCAGCGATGTCCTTGTCTGCGATCTCGACGTTGTGGTTGAGAATCGTCTCGTCGAGGTCGCTGTTGCGAACTGTTGCGTTCGGGAACACGAGCGTCCGGTCGAGTTGCGAGTCGATCACTTCCGCGCCTTCCATCACGTGGACGGTGTTGCCGATCTCGCTGTTTTCGACCGTCGCATCGGAATGGATGAGCGATCCACCGTCGAGCTTCCACTCGACTGTGTCGAAGTACGCATCTGCCTCGCCGATGTCGAACCAGACGTCGTCGAACGTGTACGCATACGTCGGTTCCTGATCCTGGAGCCAGTCGATGTACCATCCTGGTTCGTCGGGGTTGTTCTCGCCCTGAAGATACTCGGCGAAGCGCACCGAGTCGGCCGGGAACGCGTAACACGCGATGGAGACGAGCGTGCTCTTTGGCTCCTCTGGTTTCTCCTGGAAGTCGACGACTTGATCACCGTCGAGTTCGACGAGACCGTAGGACTTGGCTTTCTCCAATGAGCCGACGTCGTAGGCCGCGAGCACTGGCGCTTCTTTCTTCTCGAAGTGATCGAGGAAATCCGAGAGGTCAAAGCCGATGAGGTTGTCGCCCGCGATGACAAACAGGTCGTCGTCGAGATCCTCACGCTCGTACAGTTGCGCGAGCGCGCCGACGACGCCGAACTTCTCGTCCTCGTCGCTCGTGTCCTCGACCGATAGCTGGGCTTTCTCGTAGCCGTTCTTCTCGATGTGGTCCGCAAAGACGTTCGCGAACGCTTCGTTCGTACTCAGGTACACCGTATCGACACGCTCGTCGGCCTCGAGTTCCGCCAGTGTCCCGTCGATAACAGTCGTCTCACCGACCGGAAGGAGCATTTTCGGCTGGTGTTTCGTGATCGGCCACATCCGGGTCGCGTAACCACCGGCAAGCACAATTGCGTCCATACGGATACTGCACAGCAAAATTATAAAAACGTTTGTGGTCGAGTGTCAGTTCTACAGTCGGAGTCGCCGAACGGTCGTCTCGGACGTTTCGAGGTCGGTGCCGTTGACTGCGGAGACGACGATCCGGTTCTCGCCAGGTTCGACGCCAAGTTTCGCCTCGAAATCGCCACTCTCGACGTTCACGACAGTGCTTTCTATCGGGGTCTTGATGCCGACACGGACGCCAGTCGTTTCGCCTGAGATGACCAGTTCGTTCCCACGGAACTGGGTGTCGACGCGCAGTGCCGGACTCTGGGCCGGTTGGTGGAGTTGGCGGTTGCGATACCGTTCCTCGACGAAGGCCGGCGTTTCGACGGGTTCGCCGGTACTGATACTGTGAGCGAGCCTGACGTACTGAGCCATTGCCCACGCCAGTGGCGTCGCCGAGCCGGTTCCCTCACCGAACGTCCAGTCGAAGTCCGTGCTGTGTTGGCGATCCCAGACCTGCTCTGCGATCATGCGACCGGAGTTTGCGACCTCCTGCATCATTTCGAGGCAGTTGGCCGGCGGCAGGTCCGGGTCATCACGGAGAAGTTCGTACTCGGCACGTTCACCGGTGAGCAAGGGCCATATTCGACCTTTGCCCTTGTGTTCGACCGTCCAGGGTGCGCCCTGTTCCCCGCGGGCGCGCTCCCCGTAGCCGTCCCCGTTATATCGGTAGAAGCCAGCAGCCGATCCCATGTCGACGCGAATCGTGTCGTCGACCGTCTCGACAGAGTTCTCTATGACCGTATCGTCGCTGGGCCTGATCCCCAGTCGCGCCAGTTCGAGGAACCCGGCATCGATGATGTTCCGTTCGTCGAGCGTCGGCCCATCGTTCGCGAGCGTCCGGTAGTGGCCGGCCTCCGGGTCACCGTGGCGGGTCACCCGGGTGTAATACGGCGTGTCGGTGTGGCGCTCGGTCCCGGTTTCGGTCGCTGTCCAGACGTCGACGTTGTTCGCCCAGTGGTCTGCGAGTCCGATCCACACCAGCGCTTCTGCTTCGTGACCGTTGTCGATTGCGAGTTTCGCTGCACACGCGAGTCCAGCGATCTCGGCCGCTATCGAGGATGGCGAGTAACCCGCCTCCTCTTCCCAGCGCTCCTGTGCGGT
This sequence comes from Halobacteriales archaeon QS_4_62_28, assembly GCA_003021685.1. Lineage (GTDB taxonomy): Archaea > Halobacteriota > Halobacteria > Halobacteriales > Haloarculaceae > Halomicrobium. Next base: position 33,318 of record PXRO01000020.1, on the reverse strand, counting down.
GGCCGGGCCGTTCCTGACCACGTAGTCTGCGGAGCGACGCACGTTCTCGAACGAATAGCTGGTGTCCTCGAAACCGATTCCCTGTTCTGCGAGGTGATAGGCCATCACCTGCGGGAAGGAGATGTTGTCCATCTGTTCGCCGCCCCAGCGTGTCATGCCGTTCAGATAGGTATTCTGGGGGATGAAGCCAGCCTCGTCTTGCTGATACTCGTAGATATACTCCAGTTGCTGGGTCGCGATGTCCAGTGAGCCAATCGTCTCGAAGGCGGTAAACACCTGGTAGAGGTCGCGCGACCAGACGAAATTGTAGCCATAGCCCTTCTGCTGGTCTGCCGTAACCGCTTCGCCCCAGGGGACCGAGGGAGAGGCGATCGAGGCACCGTGGTACGTCTTGTCCTCGACAGCCATCAGCGTCATGAGACTGGCGCGGTACTGGTCGGCGAGTTTCTCGTCGTCGGCGACTGCGTCCGGCAGTTGTTTGTCGGCGAGGAACTCCGACCAGGTGTCTGCATAGGCCGCACTGACCGTCTCGTAGGGACGGTCGAGCGCGCCTTCGGCCTCACCGAGTGCAGCGGCGGTGTCGGCGCGCCGAGCGAATCCGAGCGCGAGTGTCTCGGACGTCTGCTTCCCGGAACCGACCCGACCGACGAGGACGACGTTGTCGTCGTCGACGGAAGTGATCGCGTCGGGTAAGTCGCCCTGTGTGTACAGGGCATCGAGTCTATGCGTTCCGGCAGCACCGACGGTTGCCCAGTCGAACCCGTCGTCCGCTGCCAGTGCCATCGAAATCGAGTAGGCTTCACCGTTCTCGTCGACCAGTAACGGATTATCGGTGTATTCGGTGTAGGCGTCAGGCTCGCGAGCGACGAGGTGGTAGTTCCCGTCGCTCCCGTGTCTGAGACCTCGGTCGACACTACCTGTCGTCGTGAGCGCGACGTCTGCGACAGCGAACACGTCGTAGGCCGTGTCGTCGTCAGACGTGAACGTGACATCCGTGACGATGGCATCGTGTTCGGGATCAGCAGTGTACTCGACGGTCAACGTCCACTCGTGGCCCTGGCCGTCGCCAGTCTCCGTGATGACGTGGCGGTAGAGCAACGATTCGTTGTCGACTGGTTCGACGCGGCGCTGGATCGTGTCGTCAGTTCGTCCCCGCTCGCGGTGGGTCCGGGCGGTATAATCCGTTTCGTCACGACATCTGACGAGGAAGTCGAAGGCTCGGAGATTCATCATGTCGACCTGCGGGAATCGCGCCTCAGTCAGTGCCCCTTCGGTGAGAGTGTACCAGACACGGGATGGATCCGCCGCGTCGTGGTCTGCGACCGTTCCGATCCCGAACTTTTCGCCCGTCGTCCAGGTCGGCCGTTCGCTCGGCCCTTCGATCTCTGCCGCAGACGTTGGCAAGGCGTTGAGATCATCCAGCAGTGCGGTCGCGTGGAGTCGAACAGCGTGGGACCACCCGAGCGGGGTCGCGCTGTCGAGGGTACCGTCGTTGAACGCCTGTTCGGCGAGATGTCCCGCCTCGTTCGCGAACGGTCCGTCGTTGTCGACGAGATCGTAGAGGTCGCTCGCACGGTCGAGGTACGCGTCGCCGTTCCGGTCCCGCTCGTTCAGCAGTTTGCCGACCCGTCCGGCCGCGAGCGCACCCATGGCTGTCGTCAGCGACCAGACCTTCTCGGCGTCCTGACCGTCGGTACGCCAGCGGTCGCCCTCGTAACGGACGAGGCCGGCAACACGACTCGCTCGGGGATTGCGAAACAGCGTATCCAGCGCCGAACTGACGTGGTCGGCCAGTCTGTCGACCTGTTCAGTCTCCAGAGAAACACCCTCGATGGCGTCGTACTCCTGGAACGCACCGGCGAGTTCGAGCGTCGCGGCATCGATCCGGTCGTCAGGGTCACCATCGACCAGGCGCATAACGTAGGCTTCCCTGTCTGCATCCCAGAGTGTCTCCAGACCCTCAAGTACACGCTCTGCGCTTTCGAGGCTCCGCTCTTGCAACGACGCGCTGACAGGTGCGCGTGCAACCGCCGAGAACGCCTCGATGTACGTCGATGCGGTGTGGCCGAACTGTCCCGTCCCGTCCTCCCAGAGATTCTGGCAGGTCCCGGGGAGGTCATTGTCCGCGATGTGGTCCGAGAGCGCCTGGACGGCGTCTGCGATGGTATCGCGGATCATCACCGTCACGTCGTCCTCGAGATCGATCCGGCGCTCGCGCAACAACGTCGCGAGGAAAGCAGTGACAGTCGCTGTCTGGTCGGCCTGATACTCCGGCGAATCCCTGTCACCCTCGAAGTGAGCGTTGGCCCACCCGGGAGCGAGTGATCCGTCACTCGCCCAGACGCGGTGTGGCCAGGTACCGTCGGGGAGCTGATTGCGACAGAGAAATCGCGCGCTTTTTGCGAGGATCGGTCCCGTGTCTAGACCGAGTCGGTTATCGGCTTCCAGCAGGTGTCGTGACACGGACGCATCGTCGCGGAACCAGACGTAGCCGTACCCACCGGAGTTCGCGTAAAACGGATCGAACTCCGGGGCTGCAATCCGCCCACCCGATGGTGCTGACAGAAGGTCGAGGACCCTGAGGTCCGCCGAGAGCCCCTCAGTTCGCTGGTCGATCTGCGACAGGTCGAACGTCGTCCGATTGCGCGCGGCCCGTCGCAAGTCCTCGGAACGCGTATGATCGGTGGCACAGGCCCGCAGATCAGCCAGTGCCGTCTCGCGGTCGATTTCCTCGTGGTCGGCGAGCTGGCTGACCAGCGTCGTGTTGTTGCTCCGGCCCGCGCGTTCGAAGGGTGCTGTGACGACGAAATCACCTTTCAGTCGCGTCTGATCGTAGCGATCTATCGGCCGGCGGCGTGGGAACGAGATCGGATCGTCACTGGCAATCTCCTCGAAGCTCTCGGGCCGCTGTCCGTTGACACCGTCGAGGCCCGTCGAGGCGGCCAGGTAATCGTGTTCGCAGCGGTGATACACCTCCAGCACAGTCGACTCGTCCGGGCCCGCGTCAGTGTGAGCGAGCGCACCGACGCCACCGTCTTTGGCCTCGGGTGCCATCGTGACGAAGGCGACGAGTTTGGCATCACTCGGGACGGCACCGCGCAGCTCGATGTGTGTGACGTGGGCGCGACCGAGCGTGAGGTCGTACTGGTGAACCGTGAACGATCCTGCATCGTACTCCGTCTCGACGAGGCGGGTGTCGCGATAGTAGTGCTGCCTGATCGTCTCGAGGTCGCGAAACCAGTGTGTGGTGTCTCCCGTCAGAATGCCGAGTCGGGAGCGGTCGATGCCACAGAGTCCGGATAACGAATGCGAGTAGTCACGGAGTGACCCGTTTCTGTCGACGTGTACCAGTCGATCCCCGTGGCCGGAGAACGAACCGGATACCGTTCTGCACTCTTCTGGATAGCGCTCGTCACGACTACACTTGTAGTCGTTGAGCGCTGTCGTAAGCCGCATGCATAGCAAATGTGGGGTTATGTATATAAACCCTCAACATGATACGATTCATTCCGTCTGCCAGCGAATCAAAGGGACGGAGTTCCCCGACCGAGTCCGCAGGCTACCGCCCGAGTTCGTCGGCTGACGACGGCAGGACGGCGATACTATCGATCTCGACAGTAGTGTCGCCCCCAGAACTATCGACAGCTACTGATTCGTCAGAGACGAGGTCGGTGCGGCCTGTGGCCGCGGGGATGTCGACCGTTGCTGTGTCCTCGCCGAAGTGCAGGACAACGACGACCGAATCCTCGCCGGTCGTCCGTCCATAGGCGACGATACGGTCTGACCAGCCGTCAAGCACGTCGTGCTCGGCTTCGACGAAGTCGGCTGTACCCGACAGTGCGGGCTGGCCGTGGCGAACCGCCGCGAGCGACCGGATGTACTCCCGGAGGGTCCCGTCTGCGTGTTCCCATGCCAGCGTGTCACGCTTCCCACGCTGGCCAAACTCCTGGCCTGCGTAGACGAGCGGGGATCCGGGAAGGGTGAACGCTGCCGCCGCTGCGGCTTTGGCTGCGTCACGGCCGCATTCGACGATATACCGGGTTTCGTCGTGGTTTTCGGTGTACAACAGGAAGCCGGCGTACTCCGGGAATCCGATTTCGGCACGGTTCTCGATTGCGTCGACGAGCCGTTCGGCCGGTTGGCCCCGTCCGATTTCCCGGAGGATGTGGTAGGTCATCGAGTCGAAATGCATATCGAACAGGCCGGCCTGGAAATCTGGGATATACGGAATCGTCTCGTCCAGCAACAGGAACTCGCTGTCCATTGCCTTGACTCGGTCGTGGAGTTCGCGCCAGAAGGTGTTCGGGACGGCCCAGGCCATGTCACACCGGAAGCCGTCAACCAGTGGTGCCCACTTGTCGACCGCGTCGAGCAGGTGCCGCCGGACGGGCAAGTGGTCGAAGTCGAAGTTCGCGATGTGTTCCCAGTCGAAGTACGTCTCCGGTTCGGTCTCGGTGCGCCACTCGTACCATTCGCGGTACTCGCCATCCGGATTCTCGACGGCATCCAGGAAGTACGGATGGGTCCGGGCCGAGTGGTTACAGACCAGATCGAAGAGGACCTGTATGTCGCGGTCGTGGGCTTCCTCGATGAAGCGCTCGTAATCTTCCTGCTCGCCCAGGTCAGACGCGATGTCGAAAAAGTCCGTAATATTGTATCCGTGGGGGGCGTGATCGTTCTCCAGTACCGGCGTGAGCCAGATAATGTCGGTGCCCAGCGACTCGATGTAGTCCAGTCGGTCGACAATCGAATCAAAGGTCGATCCCGCCTCGTCGTCTGTAAACGTTCGAGTGTAAATCTCGTAGACTGCGGCGTTTTCGGCCCACGTCGGTGGATGGTACGGATCGGCCGTCGTGATCCGGTCCTCGGAGTCAGTTCCGTCCGTCCGGGTCAGTTCCACGGCGTCGGGAACGCTGTATCCGTGCTCGCCGAGTGCTGTCGCGTACACGCGCGCACGCTCTGGCAGTGCGTCGACCGGAATCCGCATTTCGGTGTCACTGGTCGTGATCGCTGCTTCGTCGACATCGTCGCGGTCGTCGATCAGGAAATCGACATCGAGATCGCTCGCAGTTTCCGCGCTCCCTGGATGTGACTTTGGATTGGCGCGGATGACGGCTTCGTCATCCTCGATGGCGGCTTCCAGCGTCAGGCGAGGCCGACCGCCAGTCCCCTCTTCGCTCCCCTCGGTTCGTCCAGAGCCGCTTCCACTTCGCTGTGGGCCGCTCCAGCCACTGAATCCGCTCCCGCTTCGAGCGCCAGACATACCAGATCGCTGGCCGCCGCTGGGCGAGTACGATCCCGGGTACACCCGGATCGTGACGTCGTGTTCACCATCGGGCGCAGTGAGACGCGCGACATAGGTGCCAGATTCGTCGGGAACGAGGTGTTCGACCGGGTCGTCCCCGAGAGAGATCGTCGAGTCCTCTGGGTGCTCTACTAGTTGCCACTCGTACGATGCTGTCGGATCTGGGTTCCGTGGCGCGAGTTCAACTTCATCTCCCGCAGCTATGAACCTCGGCGGTCCTGGATGATGCATACTCGTACTCCGCCTGACACCATCTTCATCCTTTTGGTGCCGGTGTGATCGGATAATGTGGTTTCATCGCCGGAGTCGGCGAATCTACCATGATCGAATACGCTATTCCTCGGACCGAACTGGGACAGACAGTCGCTTCGATAAAACGAGTTTGTCCGTCGGTTATTTCTTTTCGAGAGTCGACGCCGTCAGCAACACAAATTATGTCAATAAAATGCGAAAATTGATTGTCTCTACTACTACTTTGGTTCCGTATTGATTTTTTTGTTGATGCTATGGTCGAATTAGAAGTAAAATATCGTATTAAAGTATAGGGACTTTCACTCCACCGAACACTCACATCCGCCTCGCCGGAGGAGTTCACCGACAGGGTAATCCGAGTCACACGCCGGACAGACGACACGGATGTCGACGAGCACGTCGTACTCGTCCCCGTTCAGTTCGTCTGCTGACGCGAGCGATGAGACTGTGGACTCGGTGACGGCAGCAACGCGTCCCTGGAGTTTCTCGATTGTTTCGACCTTGCGTTCGACGGGGTCTCCCTCGTCTTCCGGGAGACTCGCGTCTCGCTCCTTCGTCAGGTACGTATGGATCGCCTGATGCGTGACGAAGTCCGCAGCGAGCGTGTCGGTGTCGACGCTCTCCCGTTCGAGGCGTCGCTCGGCGCGAGTCGCCTCCGGACCCGACCCGCCCCTGAGCGCATCGTACGTCCCGCTCACCTCGAAGTTGAGCGGAGAGACACCCGCTCCCCGGAGTGCCGCCTCGAGTAGCGCTTCGTTGAACTCGTTGGCAAGATCGCGGAGACTCGTACGTTCGCCGGTTTCGCCCGTCCATGCGGCCTCCAGCTGCGCGCCCATGCCATCGAGATCGTACTCCTCGATGACGCGTGCTACCTTTGTTCTCCGACCGCTCGATCGGTCTGACATGGTCTGTTATACTCTCCTGAGTGTTACAAAATCATCGGTGTGATACTACTGGGTCGTTACAATGTGACGCTACCACTGCGAGCCGTTCTGTGACCCCTTTATGCAGTCAGTCGATGTTCTCGATGTATGCGTACGGTTCGGGGAGGGCGGCGGCGTCCTCCGGAAGGAGGGCGGTGACGAGGTAGTCGGCATGGTCGCGGAAGTGATTGACAACACGGGCGATGCGGTCGGCGTCAATCGCCTCCAACGAGTCGAGGACGACAAACGGAACAACCTCGTGGATGTCGTGGACGAGGTAGCCAGCGAGCGCGAACACCAGCCCAGTCACCTCGCGCTCGCTCTCGGAGAGGTGGTCGACCGTATCCTCGTAGGCGGTCCCGTCAGCCGCCGACCGGACGATGTGGAAATCAAACCGCGTGCGGGTCAACTTGCGTCGACCCTCCCTCACCTCCGTCTCGCGACGCTCGATCCAGATGCGGTCGAGGTTGTCGTACTCGAGGATGTCGAGGACGGTCTCCATATGGTCGTTGAACACCTCTACGGCGTTTTCCTCGATACGGTCGACGCGCGTCCGCAGATCGGTGAGGCGGTCGGCGAGTTCCTCCCGCTCTTCTCGAAGCGACTCCAGGTCCTCGATTGCCGCCTCGTGCTCGACAATCTCCTCGTCGATCTCGGCGAGGTCGTTCTCCAGTCGCCCGACACGGAGTTCGATCCCGTTCGCCTCGCGGTGAAGCTCGAGCACCTCGTCGTGATCCTCGACGTCGATTCCCTCGACCTCCGCCTCCAGGTCTTCTATTGCCACTTCCTTCGCCGCGATTCGTTCTTCGAGATCGCTTATTCGGTTCGCCGTCGTCTCGATCTCCGCTTCGACCTCCGAGAGGTGCTGTTCCGCCTGCTCCAACTCCTGCTGTTTATTACGGATCTTGGACTGTTGATCGGTGAGTTCGTTGATTTCCGACCCGACATCGCTGCGCTCGTCAAGCTTCGCAGACCGGAGTTCACGGAGCCGTTCGAGCGTCGATTGAATCTGGTCGGTGTCGACCTCGGAGCCACATGTCCAGCAAACCGTCTCACCGCCGGCGGTCAGCGCCTCTGTAGGGTCGTCGCCGCCGACGCGGTCGTCGATGTCGAGCCCCTCTCCCTCCAGCATCTCTTCGTTGAAGCTGATGACGCTGCCGAGTTCGCTGATCGTGTCGTCGAGAGCGCGTTTGCGTCGTCTCAGTTCGTCGATACGGCCGGCGAGCCGGTCGAGGTTACCGTCGGGCTCGTCGGCTTCTGCGATCGTCTCCGCAAGGCCGTCGCGTTCGGCTTCGAGTTCCGCGAGCGTCGAGCGCTCGGTCTCGAGGTCGAACTCCAGATCCTCTAATTCTGACCGCGCGTCACGCACGCGCTGGAACGCTTCCTCAAGCTCTTGCTTCCGGCTGCAGCTCTCCTCGACGCCGGTATCAAGCTCATTGAGCTGGTCCCGAAGAGATTCCAGCTCCTCACGGGCGGAGTTCAGTTCGGCCTGCGTCTCGCGCCGGTCCGTCTCCAGTTTTGGCAGATCACGTTCGAGTTCTTCGAGTCGTTCGATCTCAGCTTCGAGTTCGGCGCGCTCGCGCCTACACGTCTCGATCTCCGCGTCGATCTGGTCGGTATCGATCGGCCGCATGATGATCTCGCGGAGATCATCGCCGCGGGCGACCGCGCGCCGCGCCTCGTTGTTCTCCAGCAGGAACGCGAACAAGTCGGCGAGATCCGGATCGTCGAGGTACGGGTCACCGCCGAACACAACCGACCCGTCGCGCCGGGTCAGCGTCCGCGTATACGTCTCATCGCCGATCTCAAGCGTGACTGACCCCTCGTCTGCGTCTCCCTTCAGCGCGCTGCGGTTGCTACCGAGGCTGATCATCAACGCTTGGAGGAAGGAAGTCCGATTCGTCGCGTTGCGCCCGGTGAGAACGGAGACACCGGGCGGTAGCGTCACCTCTGCCTCGTCGATACCGCCGATGTTGCAGACCTCGACGCGAGCAGCGGATTCAGCGAGCTTGTTCATCGACATGACCGCGACTAACGAGGGTTTATGAGTTAACTCTGTCCATCGTTGGGAGGAACAACAGTGGATACAATCGTCCGATCAGCCACATCTGTCTCACCGAGGCCGACATCGATCCGGATCTGACCTGATCGACCATGACACGACAACAAACGTTTTGTACACTCCCAAACATGCCAATTCATGGCGAATACGAGCTTCCGTGACCGTCTCCTGGGCGGCGAGACCGTCGTCGGAACCTTCCAGTTGATCGACTCAGCGATGGTCTCGGAGATGGTCGGGATCGCGGGTATGGACTTTGTCGTGTACGACCAGGAACACGGCCCGCTCGGTGCCGAGACCACCCTCGGACTCGCTGCCGCTGCACAGAATCGCGGTGCTGCACCGATTGTCCGCGTCCGGGCGAACGAGGAAGCCGAGATCCAGCGCGCACTCGATATCGGTTCGGCCGGCGTCCAGGTCCCGCAGGTCGAAACAGCAGCAGACGCCAGGGCCGCCGTTGACGCCGCCCGGTTCGACCCGCTCGGGAGCCGGGGCCTCTCACAATACGTCCGGGCTGGCGACTACTGGGGTAGCGACACGTACACCGCAGACCAGAACGAGGATGTCGTCCTCGTCGTCCAGGTCGAGGGGAAACGCGGGGTTGAAAACGTCGAGGAGATCCTCGATGTCGACGGGATTGATTCCGTCTTCCTCGGTCCTTACGACCTCTCACAGTCACTGGGGATCCCCGGACAGGTGACCCACGAGCGAGTCGAAGCGCTGATGGAAGACGTCTGTGAACGCGCCGCCGAGGCCGACGTCGCGGTCGGGGCGTTCGCCGACACACCCGCAATCGCGAACCGCTGGATCGATGCCGGCGTCCAATATGTCACACTCGGCGTCGAAGCCGGCCTGTTTACCGAACACCTGTCGTCTCTGGCCGCCGACATCGACAAGAGCTAGACGACATCCGCCGGTTACGGGAACCGAGACGTCACCACTCGATGTCGGTTCGGTCGATCAGTTCCGTCCACGCCCGGTCGGCACCGCCGTAGAACGTCATCCACGCGGCGACAGCGAACGCCGCCAGCGTCGCGACCGCTTCCGCGACCCGAGCGAGCGTCCCGGCAGGGCCGAAGGCGAGAACGGCGATCTGGACGAGAAGGGCAACGGCGACGAGAAACGACAGCTGATAGACGGCGAACCGGACGTACGGGTTCGTCTGCCGCCAGTAGCTCCAGCGACTCGTGACCACCGCATAGAGGACGGGAACGAAGACGAGCGTGAACCCCGCCATCTGTCTCACCTCCTGAGCACCGGTCTCCGAGGGAACGACCGTTCCCGCGACCGCGCCGGTGAACAGCCCGAGGCCGATGGCCCACGAGGCCGACAGGCTCCGGCTCATCGTTCTCGCGTCCCCGCTCCCGGGTCGCTTGTCGGTCGGTCGGGCCGGCTCTGATCGGTCGGCATGATACGAACGTATCGGCGGCAGCCGTCTAACCTTTTCGGGAGCGGCCGGCTCCCGTCGGCGAGAAGCAATATACCGGTGGGCGTACCGTTTGATACGTCTCAGCCGTCACGGTCCCCGGGCTGAATGTATCAGTGCGTCCGTCCACCGGTATAACGGAACCGGGTGGGGTCAGTTGTCCGAGGCAAGCCCCTCCGCGAACTGCTCCGCGAACAGGACGTAGATGATGAGCGTTGGCAGCGCGGCGACGAACGCCCCCGCCATCCGGAGGCCGAAGTCGACGCCCGAGAGGTCGCTTCCCAGGCCGGACAGCACCAGCGTCACGGTCGCGGCGGGACTGCTTGAACTCCCAATGAGCGTCAACGAGAACAGGAACTCGTTCCAGATCATCGTGAACTGGTAGATGAACACGACGCCGATCATCGGTTTCGACAGCGGGAGCACGATCCGGCGGTAGATGGTCGTGATGCTCGCCCCGTCGATCTTGGCGGCCTCGATGAGTTCGTCGGACAGCGACATGTAGTACCCTCGGAACAGCAGCATACAGATCGGGATCGCGTAGACGACGTGCGTGGCCGTCACCGCGAACAACCGTGAGTGCCGGGCGGTGAAATACGGAAGGGCCGCGACCGGTGCGATCAGGTCGTCAACCCCGACTATGTTGATCCAGAAGTCCGAGAGCGGAACCAACACCGCCTGGTACGGGATGAAGATGCCGACCAGGAACAACACGAGTATCGAGAACTGTAGCCGCTCGTTCCAGTCGACAAGCGTGAGCCCGTACGCCGCGATGCTCCCGAGGAACACGCTTGCTATCGTCGATGGGACCGACATCACGAGGCTGTTCACTATTCCCGTCGAGAGGTAGTCGAATGCCACGGACCACTTCTCCAACGTGAAGCCGTCGGGTCCTGGCGGGATGAACGGGGTCGTCCCCGTGACCGCGCCGGTGGTCTTGAGGGCGGTCACGAACCCGGTCCAGATCGGCGAGATGAAGAAGGCAAAAAAGAACACGATCACGAGCGAGAGCCCGATCTTGGTGTAATCGAGTGCCGGCAGTATCCGTGCAATGCTTTCGGCTCGTGAGCGGGTTGGTTTGCTCATATCAGAGGCTCCCCTGTTTGTGCTGGTAGTGGAGATACGGTGCGATGATGGCGAGCGACATGACGAGCAGTATCGACGCAATCGCGGCCGCGTACGCCCAGTTTTGTAGCTGGAACGCCTCGCGAACCATCAGCGTCGCGAGGATGTCCGTGGCCTGTGGCACCCGGTACTGTCCAAACATCGAGTAGAGGAAGGTGAACGCCTTGAGCGCGAAGATCAACAGGATGACCGCCGCGCTGACCGACGACGACTTCAACTGGGGGATGATCACGCGCCAGTAGGTCTTGAACGCGCTCGCGCCGTCGACCCTCGCGGCCTCGAACTGGTCGTCCGGAAGCGACTGGAGCCCGGCCAGGAATACGACCATGGCGTAGCCGCTGAACTGCCAGACGAGCGCGAATATCACCGCCCAGAGGACGAGGTCGGGGCTGCCGATCCAGTTGTACGGCCCTAATCCGAACACGCCCAAGACGACGTTCACAAGCCCGTTGTTGACGTTGTACATCCAGAGCCAGAACTGCGCGGTGACGACGAACGATAGCGCCATCGGCAGCAGGTATATGGTCTGTATCTTCTCCTTGTATCGGATCTCTCGGTCGAGCAGTATCGCGAGGAACAGCCCGAGCGCCATCGTGACCGTCGTGAAGACGATCATCAGGATAAACGTGTTCTTCGTAGTGACGATCACCGCCGGGTCCTGGAGCGCCTGGATGTACATGTCCAGATCGAGGTTCGTGATGTCCGGCCGCTCCCTGAATCCCTCGTAGTCGGTAAAGGAGATCAGCGTGTTCCAGCCGATCCCCCCGTAGACGCCGAGTCCCATGATGCTAAACGGGATGAACCAGTAGGGGAAACTGCGGACAACGTCGCTCTTCGAGAACCGTCTCAATCGGTCCCGCCAGTCGTTCGGGACCGCGCCCGTGGAGACCGACCCGGACCCGGTAACCGTGTCTTTTGAACGTGCCATAAATATATTGTTGGAAGGTGAGGTGGCGGCCGTCGATTACTCGAATACGGCCATCAGGGCTTCGGCAGTGGCTTCCGGATCGTAGGGGTCGCTGAAGTTGTTGGCCATCGCGTCTTTACACGCGTCAAGCTCCTCGGGCGTACACGCCAGACCGTGCGCGAGCGTTCGCGGGAACTGTTTGTTGTTGTTGAGATGCTCGACGTTCATCGAGAGGAAGTCGCCCAATTCACTGTCGTCGATGTCGGTCCGGAGCGGGATGGATCCTTTGAGGTTGTTGAACCGGACCTGGAGTTCGGCGTCGCCGATCAGCTCGGCGAGCGCCCGAGCCTTGACCGGTGCGTCCCCGTCCTGAGGAAACATGAACGAGTCGAGGTGGAACACGTACATACCCTCGGTGCCCGGGAACGGGAGCCATCCCCAGTCCTCCTCGAACTCGAAGTTCTCCGCGTTCCGGTACATCCCGGCGGCCCAGTTCCCCATCGTAAAAAAGCCCGCCTCGCCGTTGATGAGCTTGTCGTTGGCCTCGGGGAAGCTGAGCGTCGCCCGGTCCTCGTTCGTGTGGGTCTGAACGAAGTCTTGAGTCTTCTCGAGTGCGCGAACGAGTGCGTCCATATCGCCGTCCCCCGCGAGCCACGCCTCGTACGGCTCCTGTCCCTCGGTGCCGAGCATGATCTGTGCCCAGTACTGGAGGACCGTCCACGGCGCGATCTTCGTCGTCGTCACCGGGATGTAGTCGGTCTCGTCGGCGATGGTCTGGCGCGCGCTCGTGAACGAGTCCCAGTCAGTGATGTCGTCGGGGTTGACGCCCGCCTCTTCTAGGACGTTGACGTTGTAGAAGAGATTGTTCAACCGGTGAGATCCGAGCGGAACCGCACGATACTCATCGTTCATCCGGCAGGCCTCGAGTGCTTTGGGGGCCATCACGTCCTCCCACCCGTTTTCCTCGTAGATGTCCGTCAGGCTGTCCAGCATGCCGCCGTACTGGGTCATGTTGAGGCCGGGCCAACCGGCGAACGCGTCCGGCGGGTTTCGGTTCGCGAGCCGCCGAGCGACCGTCGCGTTGAGGTTCTCGTTCGCGTCGCCGCCGATCGGCTCGATCTGGTGTTCGTAGTCCGGGTGCCGCTCCTCGAACATCGCGACGATCTCCGCGGCGGCCTCGGCACCGTCGCCGCCGGTCCATCCGTGAAGCGCCTCCACCGGATTGTCCGTCACTTCGGAGCCATCACCGGAACCATCGCTGGAGCCGTCACCGGAACCATTGCTGGAACCGTCACCGTCCGACCCGCCGCCACAGCCGGCCAGCATCATGCTGACGCCGGCCGCTCCAGTACCGATCATCTTTCGTCTCGTTAGGTACTCGTTGTCACCGTCTGTACTGCCTCGTTCAGGCATACAAAAGAACTCTATGCCCCTATATATAATGATTTTGTTGTTGATACGGATATATCGTGACTGTCTCCACATTGATCGCTGATCGAACCGGCACGACCGAATCATCAGTACGCACCGCCCTGCGCCTTCGTCGGCGCGTCCGGCAGTCCCGTCCGCTCCCTATCTCGTACCGATCTCCTGAACTTCCTCGATGTCCTCGACGACGCGGTGACGGAGCGCGTCGCCCGTGGCTGTATCGAACAGGTATACCGCGTCCTCGGGGAAGGAAACGCCGACCTGCTGCCCCCCGGTGAGATGCCGCATGCCGTCGACTGTCGACGTGAACGTTTCGTCGGTAGACGACTCGGCGAAACGGAGATGTACGGCGTTCTCGTTTCCGTGCGGTTCTATCACGTCGACGACGCCCGGGAACACTGTCGGCCCGGACGACCTCTCGACGATCCCGACGTTCTCCGGGCGGATTCCCAATACCAGCTCCGTCGTGCCGTCGATGCTGGCGCTCATCTCCTCGGAGAGCGGGTACTCGAAACCATCGCCCACGAGGACATCGTCCGCACGCGTCACGTCGAAGAAGTTCATCGACGGCTCTCCGATGAACCCGGCGACGAACAGGTTCGCGGGTTCGTGATAACACTCCATCGGCGTTCCCACCTGTTGGAGCATTCCCCCGTCCAGAATCGCGATCCGGTCGGACATCGTCATCGCTTCGGTCTGGTCGTGGGTGACGTAGATCGTGGTCGTGCCTAGATCCTCCTGGAGCTGTTGGAGTTCCGTCCGCATCTCCGCGCGCAGTTTCGCGTCCAGGTTCGCCAGCGGCTCGTCGAGCAGGAACACCTTCGGATCGCGGACGATGGCGCGACCCAGCGCGACGCGCTGTTGTTGCCCGCCCGAGAGTTCGCCGGGTTTGCGGCCGAGGAGGTCCGTAATCCCGAGCATTTCCGCAGCCGTGTTGACCTGTTCCTCGGTCTCCTCGTCGGAGAGGTCGCTTGACTCCTCTAATCCGAACGCCATGTTCTCGTACACTGTCATGTGTGGATACAACGCGTACGACTGGAACACCATCGCGATGTCGCGTTCCTGTGGCGTCTGGTGGTGGATCGGTTCGTCGCCGATGTTTATCGACCCGCTGGTCGGCGTCTCCAGTCCCGCGACCATCCGGAGCGTGGTCGATTTTCCACAGCCCGACGGTCCGACGAGAACCAGGAACTCGCCGTCCTCGATCTCTAGGTTCAATTCATCTACCGCGATAATCTCGTCGCCGTCGTCGTCGAACGTCTTTGTTGCGTCTCGTAACGAGAGATTCGCCATAGTCCTTCATAGATATCCTCCCTGATATATTTATTTAATCCGGCCCGGCGGTCGGGACCACAGTATGATCGGATCCAATAGGTTTAATAGTGTAGTTTCTGCGGTATGAACCGTATGACAGACGTGAAGATCACCGGCGCAGAGACGTACCTCGTAGCGAACCCGTGGAAACCGTGGGTGTTTGTCGAACTGGAGACGGACGCCGGCGTCACCGGGCTGGCCGAGGCCACCACGCACGACAAGCCGCGAACGGTCGCGGCGGCGATCGAGGAAATGTCCGACTTCTTCATCGGTAGAGATCCCTTCGACACCGAGCAGATCTGGCTCGAGATGTACCGCGACGAATGGTTCTCGAAGAACATTATCAACACCACCGTCTGCTCGGCCGTCGACATGGCGTGTTGGGACATCAAGGGCAAGCTCCTCGATAAGCCCGTCTACGACCTGCTCGGCGGGCGGGTTCACGGCGACGAACTCCGCGCGTACGCCAACGGCTGGTACACCGACACCGGGGGCGAGCCGGAGGGGTTCGCCCGCGCCGCTGAACGCGTCGTTGACGACGGTTATGACGCCATGAAGTTCGACCCGTTCGGCACCGCCTGGCAGTCGATGTCCCGGAAAGACCAGAACCACGCCGTCGATATCGTGCGCGCCGTCCGCGAGGCCGTCGGCCCCGATGTCGACCTGCTCATCGAGTGCCACGGTCGCTTCTCGGCCGGACAGGCCGTCGAGATCGCCCGTGAGCTGGACGAGTTCGACCCGACGTGGTTCGAGGAGCCGTGTCCGCCGGACTCCATCAACAGCCTCGCAGAGGTGGCTCGCAAATCCCCGATCCCGGTCGCGACCGGCGAGCGCCACGTGACGAAACACGACTTCTTTGAGCTGGTCACCCGGACCGACATCGACGTCTTCCAGCCCGACCTGATGAACACGGGCGGGATCACCGAAGGGAAGAAGATTGCTGGCCTTGCGGAGGCAGACCACGTCGACATCGCCCCGCACAATCCGCAGGGACCGGTCGCCGGCGCGGTCTACTCACACTTCTGTACCTCTATCTCGAACTTCCGGATCCAGGAGATGTTCCAGACGTACGATGTCGACTGGGTCGACGACCTGCTGGTCGACCCCCTTGAGGTCGAGGACGGATACGTCCAGATCCCCGAGGGTCCCGGCTATGGGATCGAACTCGACCACGACGTGGTCGAGAAACACGCCTACACCGAGGACAGCGTCCACACGATCAACCTCTTCGAGAAGGACTGGGAGAAACGCGAAGTCCAGTCGCGATAATCCGCCGCTTCCTCTCTCTGTTTTCTTTTTTCGCTCTCTCTTCTCCCTTCCCCTCTTTTTCATTCCTCGACCTTTCCGCTCCGCTTCTCGCCTCCGGTGTTCGGTTCCATTTCGGCCTCCGGCGGCCGCCTCGACGATAATGAATTCTTATTTAGAGAACACGACTCGTCGTGCCGCGTCCAAAGATTACATCTTTACGATTGTAATTTATCAGCTGAGATACTATGGTGCTGTGCGGTAAAGTATTATTGGAAGTATGTAACGGACGTCTATTAGGGTAAAGCGAGCCGCAAGTGGGGTGTTCGAACGCGACGATTAAGTCGAGACGAACCGTGAGCGATAGTAACCGAGCGTTCCGAAAAATAGAACAGTACTAGTAGTTGATGTTGAGTTCGATGACGTTGGCCGCGCTGAGGACCCGTTCGGAGAGTTCGCCGTGAAGGCTCTCGTCGCTGATGCGGGTCGCAGGAGAGGAGACGCTCACCGCGCCGAGCACGTCGTCAGAGGCGTCCTTGACCGGAGCCGCGATACACCGCAATCCCGCAAGGCGTTCGCCGTCGTCGATCGCGTATCCACGGTCCCGTACCGCCTCCAACGCGTCGAACAGCTCCTCGCGGGAACCGATACTACGCGGCGTCTCCCGTTCGAGACCGTGTTGCTCGATTATATCCTCGACCCGTGGCTCCGGGAGGTGAGCGAGGATCGCCTTCCCCAGAGCGGTCGTATGGAGGTGAGTCCTGAGGCCGGCGTACGTGTCGAGGTCGACCGCGTCCTCCCCTTTCGACCGCATCAGATACACGCCTAATCCCTGCTCTTCGACGAGCAGGTTGGTGAGTTCGCCTGTCTCGTCTGCGAGAGCCTTGACTTCGGGTTCTGCCACCTGATAAAGCTTCATCGACTTGCGTATCGACCCACCGACTTCCAGGAACTTCAACCCGGGCTGGTACTGGTCGCCGGTCTTCAGCACGTACCCGTGGTCCTGCAGCGTAGTCAGGTGATTGTGGACTGCGCTCTTTCCCATGTCGAGGTCCTGAGCCAACTCCGTGACGCCAGACGGCCCCCGCCGCATCAGCTCCTCGATCAGCGCGAGCGTCTTCTCGGTCGTACGGACCGGGTGTTTGGCACCCATGCGATTTCGTCCGGTCGTCGAAAGCATAAGTGTTCTGGATATCAGAACGGCTACGTCCGAACGCGAATCGGGTGACGTGTCCGATGTGCCTCATACTGCTTGTCGTAACTGTTACCGCTGATTCGCCACACTGTGTCGGCGAGCCAGCGGTACTGACTAACAACAAACAGTATCAGGCGATCCGCGAACGAAACTGCGGAGTCCCGCCGACGCCGACATCCGAGAGGCGGAACAGTGCGCCGGCCCCGTCCCCCTCGGTCGAACGGTCGCCTCCAGAAAGCGCCGTCGTCAGGTAAAGTTCGTCGTACTCGGATCCGCCAAACGTGACCGACGACACCTTCCTCGCCGGGAGTTCGATTTGGATAACTGGTTCGCCGTCCGGCGCGTACCGCACGACCTTCCCGCCGTTCCAGCGTGCAGACCAGACGTGGTTATCGGCGTCGACCGTCAGTCCATCCGGTATCCCGTCGTCGACAGGCATCTTACGAAACGTTTGCTGGTTGGATAGTTCACCAGTGTCTCGGTCGTAATCAAACGCGTAAATACGGTGTGCTTTGGACTCGGTAAAATAGAACGTCTCCAGATTCAACGAGAACCCCATCCCGTTGGGGATGTCGACGTCCTCAAGTACGACGGTCGCGGTCCCATCAGTGTCGAGTCGATAGAGGTCGCCCAAGCCTTCGTCTCCAGGCATCGTCCCACAAAATACTCGTCCGTCCGGATCCGCGATCACGTCATTGAACCGGGTATCCGCGTCGATTTCTGTGACGACCGTGGTTTCGTCATTGTCGGGGACCAGACGTTCAATCGCTCGTTCCATAAAGAGAAGAAGCGACCCATCAGCTTCGATGGTGAAGCCGCCGATGGGCCGGCCCTCAGTCTCGTAAACAATCTCGTGGGTGTCGGCTGACGGAGCGTATCTGAACAGCCGGCCGGCCGGGATATCTACCCAGTAGAGGCGATCCTCGTCGGGATGCCACAGAGGACCCTCACCTGTGCCGTTGTGAGTGTCCGTCACTCGTTTCGGTGAAACCATAGGCTGGATTCTATATCCGATTATTTAATTCCTCGTGATGAAGGGCCTCAAGGGTAGAGCGTGATAGTCGGTAGCCATCCTCGGCAAGAGCTAAACCGAGATAGACGGCGACGTGACTACGTTTGACTCCCAAATTCTAGAGAAACTGACTTACATTCGTTATTGATACACCGACGAGATAGTACTGGACGTTTACTTGAATCGCCCACCTGAAAGGCCGCCTGCGCTCTACAAACGACAAGTCAGTTCACTTGATACATCCGCTGAGGTAGTCGAATTCTGACCTAAATACTCGGAACTCGTCTGCCTCATCCGCTAACGTAACGCGACCGTGGCTGCAGGCTGTGAGGGTGTCACAGAACGGTTCACGTGCCAAAGAGCAGGGTGAACGCTAAGGTGGAGTGAGTCCGGCGACCCCGCAAGGTGGTCCGACGATAGAGATGTTGTTCGATGTTGCGAGACTAGCACATTCTGTAATTTGCTCAAATGTTCTTGGATATGATTTTTGAGTTCGGCTTCGTCCTCACCGGTAATTAGATTCATCTTCTGTTTGATATAATCACAGATTTCCTCGATTGGGTTCAGATGCGGTGAACTTGTGGGAAAAAAAGTAGGTTGATACCAAAATCCGTTACGGTAACCTCTACCCCTTTTGTGTCGGCTTCTCGTTCGAGGATACCTTCAGTTCGATTTCGTCTGTTGCCTCCTGTAACAGGCGGATGATGTTGTCCTGCTGGTGATCCATCTTCGATTTCGGTCCCGCGACGCTGAGTGCCCCCTCGACACCGGTATCCGAGAGGAGCGGCACTGCGATACCCTTCCAGCCGCGGTAGTCCTCCTCGTCGTTTATCGCGTATCCCTGCTTGACGACCGTATCGAGATACGAGCGCAGGTCCTCGGGGTCGGTGATGGTTTTGTCCGTGAACGCCGGATAGTCGATCCAGCTCAGTATCGTCTCTATTTTCTCCTCCGGGAGGTATGCGAGGATTGCTTTGCCCAGGGCCGTGGAGTGGAAATCGGTCCGCTTTCCGTCGTGGTCGCCGATAATGGACGTGTCCTCTATTTCGATGGCGGCGATGTGGACGACCTGTTTCTGGTCCTCGATTCCGAGATACACCGCCAGATCGGTCTGCATCGCTATTCGATCCATGTGCTGTTTCGCGTCGTTGTACAATTCGTTTCTGGCCTTGACGATGCCACCGTACTCCAGCAGTTTGTAGCCAAGCGTGTACTGGTTACCCTCCCTGCGCACGATGTTGTTCGAGTCCAGTGACGCGAGATAGTAGTGGGCCGTACTCTCAGACAGTCCGACATGGTCCGCGATGGCTGTCAGATTCACCGCTTCCTCTTCGCGGATGAAGTCGACAATCTCGAAGGCGTTATCCACGCTCTGGATCTTGCCTGGATGTTCCATAGCGAACAATGCGGAGAGACGCTCTTATGCCTATCGCTCCGAGACCTCCAGGACTGGCAAACTACGGAGTGGTAGCCAGATCATACCGCCGACGACCCGCGTTCGTCGGTTTACCCCCTTCTCGTCCGTGGTTCACCGACCCAACAGACGGTTCTACAATGTAGAAGCCGCTGTCCGACAGGTGCGGTCGAGACCGAGACGCCGATTCCCGCGTGTGCTCGCTCACCTGCCGATACTCGGTACTTGCCGAATCGACGACCACCGGATATTTCTCGTCCGGCCGCTGCTGACGGGAGTCGTGGTATTCGCTACGTTCCAGCACCCAGTCGTATCCCAATTATCAGCTGAAATTTATTTTGTGTACGTATCGTTAGCACGAAAAATACCCTGCACTCGGCGACTGAGGGCTGGCTGTCCATGCCACAGTGGACTCAGGCCGGCCTGTCCGACCGCAAAATAACGGATGTACTATTGTTATGTCAATACTGTAACCGACGTTTCTATTCTGTAGAAATGTTGGGCTGGCTCGAACTGTGTCAAATTAAATATTATGATCGAGCGATAGTCGAATTATCTTATCGGCAGCAGACCGAAGCAAAACTGCAGAGTAGTGGCCGCTAATATGGCTGTTCCTTCCTCGTGAATCGTTCTATAGTTTAGAACTGTCGTTCTATGCCGTTTGTGGTATAGTAGCATTTGCGACTGATTTCTCATCCGATCACGTGCAGTCGTGCGATCAGGTGAGTGAAGATCCGCGAATGCTACTGTAGGACCGCTATACCAGACAGTTGCGTATCCAAACAGCCCGACCGAACGCTGGTAACCGTCTACAAACGGGACGACGCTCCGGCTGGCGGTTGCGAAGCACCCCGCCGACTGTGAGCGACCACGTCCCACTGATAGTTGCGGTTAGCGCCTCCATCTCGTCGGGCTGGTCGTCGGATCGCAGGTGAACCGTATTCTCGTCGCCTATCAGCCGCGACGACCCTTCCTTCCGAGAGATGTATTTTCCTACAGTAGTGGCCCGCACCACCGGTTCTCTTCTCTGAATTGCCCGTCAGGTGACGGCGTCGGAATCGGATGACCACAAATATTAATAATGTCAGTCTCTTCGTATCGGAGGAGGCGTTTACATGAGTGATCAACCCGACGAACCTGACGAACCCCGCAGAAGGTATCTTAAAACGGTCGCGACGACCAGCGTGTTCGGCGTGGCCGGCCTCGCAGGCTGCAGTGGCGACGATGGCGATGCCGGTGGCGATGGCGGCACAGAACAGAACACCTCTGAGTACAACGACACGGCGCTTGAGGTCCTTCACCCTTGGACCGGCGGTGGCGGGCAAAACGCCATCAACGCGGTTATCGAGGGGTTCAACGAGCGGTACCCGGACATCGAGACCGACTTCAGCGGTGTCGGCGCGACTGCGAACGTCCAACTGAACCAGATGGCCAACCAGCGGCTGGCAAACCAGAACCCGCCCGCGTCGTTCAACGCGTGGCCGGGTGCACACCTCACGCAGTTCACTGAGTCCGACCGGCAACTGCTGGGTGACATCACCGAGTCGGTGTGGCAACACGACAATATGGAAGAGGCATTTATCGAGGAAGCCAAGGAACTCAGCCAGTTCGACGGCCGCTACGTCACGGTTCCCATCGGCTCACACCGGCTCAACAACCTCTTTTTCAACGTGGACATCATCGAGAGCGCCGGCACCTCGCCAGAAGACGTCGAGTCGCCCGGTGACCTCATCCCGCTGATGGAGGAGGTCGAGGCCAGCACCGACGCCGTCGGAATGGCACAGTCGATGGCGAACGCCAACACCCAACTCCAGCTCTGGGCGGCCATCCACCTGGGGATGCACGGCTATCAGTCTTACATGGACCTGATGAACGGGGACGGTAACATCGACTCGGTCTCCGAGAGTCTCGAGATGACGGCACAGTACGCGGAGTTCTTCAACGAGGATGCCGCGACGGTCAACCCGCCGTCGGCCAACCAGAAGATCATGAACGGCGAGGCCGGCTTCTACCACCAGGGGAACTGGATGGCCGGCGGGTACAACGCCAATGACCTGACCTACGAGGAAGACTGGGGCTGGATCGCCTTCCCCGGCACCTCGAACATGTACACCCTCCATATGGACGCGTTCGTTCATCCCGCGGACAACCCGGCCCCGGAGAAGGCGATCCGCTGGCACCGTTACGTCGGGTCGACGGAGGCCCAAGAGAAATTCAACAAGCACAAAGGCGCGATTCCGCTCCGTTCCGACGCGTCGATGGAGGAGTTTGGACCGTTCCTCACCGAGACGATGGAGGCCTTCCAGAACGTCGAGTACCGCCCGCCGACGCTCGCACACGGACTCGCGGTGTCACCGGATATACTCGTCAACCTCAGAGGGGTGTTCTCCGATAACTTCATGGGTCCGTACGATGTCGAAGCGACCGCCCAGGGCATCATCGAGACCATCTGAGGACCCCAGCCGGGATTTTCGTACCGATGTATATTTATACGATGACTATGCATTCGATGCACGGAGACCCCGCGTAATACATGGCAACGAACACAGGTACTTCGGGTGACCAGCCAGCGTCCGAGCGGAGTCGGCTTCGGCAGCTGTTTCGGTTCAACTTCGTCAAGTCCCTGCCGTTCTGGCTTCTCCCCGTATCGCTTGTCAGCCTGTTCATCTACGGGGCGATCATCTGGAACTTCCTCATCTCGCTGACCGACCTCAGTGGCTTTGTAACCGCATCGTTCGACCAGCTCGACTTCGAGATGTACGGGCGCGCGCTCTCGGACCCGCAGTTGCTCTTCGCGGCCCAGAACACCATCGCCCTCATGATCGTGTTCACGGTCCTTTGCCTGGTGGTCGGTCTCGGGATGGCGATCCTGCTAGACCGGGACATCCGCCACCGGGGGAAACTCCGGACCATCTACCTTCTCCCGTTCAGTCTGGCCTTCATCGTCACCGGGCAAGTTTGGCTGTGGATGTACAATTACAACTACGGCGTCGTCAACACATTCACGACCGCCAGCGGCCTCGGCCAGTACGAGATAATCGGGAACCCGGACCTCATTCTGGCCGCAGTTATCGTCGCACTGGCTTGGCAGTTCGTCGGCTACACGATGGTCGTGTACCTGGCCGGCCTCCGGAGCATCCCCGACGACCAGTTCGAGGCCGCCCGTGTGGGAGGGGTGAAGGATCACCGCATTTACCTGAAGGTGATAATCCCACAGCTGAAGGCGTCTGCGGCATCTGCAGCCGTCATTCTCATGGTGTTCTCGCTGAAGACGTTCGACTTTCTCTTTGCCATGTTCGGTCAGTATCGCCCCCAGAAAGGCGCAGACATCCTCGCCACGATGATGGTGCGAGAGGCCTTCCAGAAACTCGAATGGGCCTACGGCGCCTCCATCGCCGTCGTCCTCTTCCTGATGGCACTGGGGATCATTTCCCCGTACATCTACTACCAGTACAAGGTGGACAACATATGAGTTCAGCATCCGCATCGAGTCGTATCAGTGGCACGGTTATGTCGAACGTCCAGGAGTGGGACCTGCGGCGACTGCTGGTGTACACCGTCGCGTTCACGCTCATTATCGTCTTTCTGTTTCCGCTGTTCGTCGCGATCATCACGTCGTTCAAAACGCGCACAGCCGTCACGCAGACACTCCCGTTCGTGCCAATATTTCCCTGGCAGGAGGGGTTTACCATCGCCCAGTGGGCCGAGGCGTTCGGCGTGCTCAAGAACGGTTTGCTGAACAGTCTGCTCAGGGCCCTGCCCGCGACGACGCTGACCGCAATTCTGGGGAGTTTCACGGCGTACAGCCTCACCCAGATCAAGTGGCGTGGCCAGGTTCCCATCCTGCTGTTGCTGGTCGCGGCGACGTTCTTCCCGACCCAGGCCGCTATCGTCCCGCTCGCGCGGTTTTGGTCGGTTTACGTCCCGCTCACCGACATCCTGACGCCGCTGTGGTCGCTCCCGCTACTGAAGTCGTACCACGGTGACCTCGTCGCCCTGATCATCACCGACATCGCGTACGGCATCCCTATCGTCACTATCCTCTTCCGAGGGTACTACCAGACTATCAACCACGAACTCATCGAGGCGGCCCGGGTTGACGGGGCCGACGTCTTCAGCATCTATCGGCGGATCATCCTGCCGATGTCCATCCCGATGTTCGCCGTGGTGTTCATCTTCCACTTCACCCAGGTCTGGAACAGTTTTCTCTTCCCACTCATCATCATGTCGGGGTCAGGCCACGCCGCGGCACCCGCGACGCTCGTGCTCGGTGGCCTCGGCCAGTCCCTGGAGGGCACCAACTACGGCCTCCGTATGGCAGGGGCGCTCCTGACGGCACTGCCGACCGTCATCGTCTTCATCGTCGCCGGCGACAAGTTCGCCAGGGGTATCGGCGATGGCGGTACGGTCTAACACGGCGGCAACGTCGGCCGTCCCTCGCGCCCCTCGACCGGTCCCCGCTCTCCTCACGTGTCTCCCATTCAGGGCAGGGACCACCACGGGCCGGTACGGCATCGATACGGGCATCGAGACGCACGGAACGGACTCTCAGGACAGCCGCCGCCCGGCGACTGTGGTCGACTGGGCCGGCCGAAAACGTCTGGGGGGCAGACATGGTACTATCTAGATAAGCAACCGTGCCGAATACATCGGAGACGCCGAAAGCCCTCGCGGCGCTCGACCGCTCCGGGGCTCGCTGTCGTCCGAGAGAGCCCAGCTCTCTCGTGATGACGAAAGACCTCCGGTCTTTCGAACCA
>PXRO01000020.1:0-8923 GCA_003021685.1 Halobacteriales archaeon QS_4_62_28 | reverse complement strand
GAGCGCAGCGTGGGTCCCGGGACCGCAACTGTACAAGGGCTTTCGGTGTTTTGTAAGCGTTTCTCTTGATCTCTTATCTGACCACTGCTGCAGAAACTGACTCCGGGACTTCGACCCCACCCGCGAAAAGGTTTTCAGGGAGACGCTGGATTCGGTGTGTATGTCTGCCGAGCGACCGAACGTCCTGTGTATCGTCGCGGATGACCTGGGCTGGCGCGACCTTGGCTGTTATGGCAGTCCGTTCTACGAGACGCCGACCCTCGACGCGCTGGCACGTGAGGGGACCCGATTCACCGACGCGTACGCCGCGGCACCGGTCTGTTCGCCGACGAGAGCGAGCCTCATGACCGGTCAGTACCCCGCCAGAGTCGGCGTCACTGACTGGATCGACTGCAGTGGCACGACCCACCCCATGCGGGGTCGAGTCGTCGACGCGGAGTACTGTACCCGCCTGCCGGACGACCGGCCGACGCTCCCGGAGAGACTGCGCGAAGGTGGCTACGCGACCTGGCACGTCGGGAAGTGGCACCTGGGCGGGCTCGGCGAGGACTCGCTCCCCGGCGACCACGGGTTCGACGTGAACGTCGGGGGCTGTGAGTGGGGCAAGCCCAACGGCCCCGACGGCTACTTCGCGCCCTGGGAGATTCCGACGCTGGCAGACCGCCCCGACGAGGACGGCCGCTATCTTCCCGACCGCCTCAGCGAGACGGCAGTCGGCCTCATCGAGGACCACGCTGGACGGGACGAGCCGTTCTTCCTCAACTACAATCCTTACCTGGTCCACACGCCGATACAGGCTCCCTCGGCCCTCGTCGAGAACTACGAGCAAAAGCGGGCGGCGCTGGGACTGGACGACCGACGCGAGTTCGAGGTCGGCGACCGGATGCCCACCGAGTCCAAGTGCGACGAGCGCATCGAACGCCGTCTCGTTCAGTCGGATCCGATCTACGCGGCCATGGTCGAGTGGCTGGACCGCAGCGTCGCCCGCCTGCTCGAGGGCCTAGAGCAGACCGGGCAGGCCTCAGAAACCATCGTCGTGTTTACCTCCGACAACGGCGGCCTCGCAACGGCGGAGGGGTCGCCGACGACGAATCGCCCCCTCGCGGAGGGGAAGGGCTGGATGGACGAGGGCGGCAACCGCGTGCCACTGCTCGTCCGTTGGCCCAGCGTTACCGACGCCGACGACGCCCCCGACGTGATCGACACGCCGGTGACGACCCCGGACCTGTTCCCGACGCTTCTTTCCGCGGTTGATCGCTCAGTACCCTCGGAATATCCGGTTGATGGTGTCTCGCTCGAACCCTTGCTCGTCGGCGAGTCGCTCGACCGGGACGCCGTCTTCTGGCACTATCCCCACTACGGGAACCAGGGGGCGACGCCCGCCGGAGCCGTGCGCTCGGGCAACTGGAAACTCGTCGAGTACTTCGAGACCGGGCACGTGGAACTGTACGACCTCGCCACGGACATCTCCGAGGACCGCGACCGCTCCGGTGACCACCCGGAGACAGCCCAGCGCCTTCATACCCGCCTCAGGGAGTGGCGCGACGAGGTCGGGACGGTCCTCCCGGAACCGAACCCAGAGTACGAACCCTGGCCGGACCGTGCGGGACCGGACTGACGGGCCGCTCTCCCGATTCGACGGTCCCCGTCGTCTGGTCCCACCGGGTGCCCAATTTCCGCCCATTTGACCCGGCGACCGACACGCTTTTTGCTCTCGTCGGTGTTGCCCGTAGTATCGCGCCATGAGTTCGACCCGGCCGAACATCCTGTTCGTTAACACCGACCAGCAGCGCATGGACACCATCGCGGCGCTGGGACACTCGCACATGGATACGCCCAACCTCGACTGCCTGGCCGAGGAGGGGACGACGTTCACGAATTGCCACATCACGGCCCCGTCGTGTGCGCCCTCGCGCGCCAGCCTGTTCACGGGTTATTACCCTCATACGACCGGCGTGTACGCGAACGGCGACCGGTGGCGACACTCTTGGGTGGAGGACCTCTCCGAGGCGGGCTATTACACGCTCAACGTCGGGAAGATGCACACGTCGCCATACGACACGCCGATGGGGTTCGACGAGCGCCACGTCGTCGAGAACAAGGACCGATATCTCAGTGACGTTCCCGACGACGACCCGTCGCTGCCGTCCGAGCGCTACTACATGGACGACTGGGACAGAGCCCTGCGTGCGCGTGGCCTGTTCCGGCAACAGCGGGAGTTTTACCGCAAGTGGGACGACTACGAGGACCGGATGGGGGCCGTCGACTGGGAGCTGCCCAGGGACGCCCATCCGGACGTCTTCGTCGGACAGCTCGCCGTCGACTGGCTCGACCGGATGCCGAAACTCGACCGGCCGCTGTTCATGGAGATCGGCTTTCCCGGACCTCACCCGCCTTTCGACCCGCCACCGGACCTGGCCGAGAAGTACATGGAGCGGGACTTGCCGCTGCCGGACATCGACCCCGACGATATCGACTCCCAGCCCCCGCCGCTCCAGGCCTTGCGCGAACACCACGCTGAGGTCGACCACGACTCGATCAGTTTCGACCTCGACCCGACTGAGGAGCAACTCCACCGCCTGCGGGCCTACTACTACGCCAACGTCGAACTGATCGACGAGCAGGTAGGTGCCATCATGGACGCTATCGAGCACAACGGGTACGGCGAGGATACAGTCGTGATCTTCACCTCCGACCACGGCGAGATGCTCGCCGACCACGGCCACATCCAGAAGTGGACGATGTACGAGGAGGTCACCCGTGTGCCGACCGTGGTCTGGTACCCCGACGAGTTCGAGGAGGACCGACGGATCGACGACCTTTGTCAGCTGTTCGACCTGGGGCCGACAGTCCTGGATCTCGCTGGCGTCGACGCCCCTGATTCGATGGAGGCCCGGTCACTCCTGCCCACCCTGCGTGGCGAGGACTGGGACGGCCGCGACTACGTCTACGCCGAGCACGCAGGGACCGACATCCTCCGGGAGACAGAGTTCATGACGATGGTACGCAGCGAGAACTGGAAGCTCGTCCACTTTCTGGACGAGGAATACGGGCAACTGTTCGACCTGTCGGCAGACCCCGACGAAACGGAGAACCTGTGGGACGATCCCGACGCCGTGGACAAGAAGGTGGAACTGCTGGCGGAGCTTCGTGAGTGGCGCATCCGGAGCGCCCACCGGACCGCCGACTGGGCCGCTGACCACCGGTAACTGCCGGCCACCGACACACCGAAACGGCGCTACCCGGCCGCCACGGACGGCCCCGTCCCGGTCCGTCGACCACTCGGTCGCCGTCAGAAGCTATTTCAGCCGCCGGACCGAGCTTGAACCCGATGACGATTGAACCGTCAGTAGCGGTCGGTGGAACCGAGACAGAGTACCGGTGTCGGTGTGGGCAGACGACACTGGAGTCCGAACTCGACGAGTGGGACGTCCAGCACGACCGTGACCGCGTCGTGCGAGTCTGTCACGACTGCGGGGAGTCGGTCCCCGAGTGGGGATGTCTCACGCCTATCGACGCCGTCGCAAGGGTTGCGTACGGGCAGCTGGCGGCGTCACTAGCCGAGCAGGGTGTCGACGTCGTGGAGCGACGCTCGACCGACCGGTAATCGTCACGGTCCCCAGGCTGAACGCATCGTTGCGTACGTCTACCGGTATAAGCAACCTCCCGTTCGCTCGGAGACGTGGAAAGCCAATGGACACCCACGGCGTGGCGCGTCCCGCCCCCGTGGGCCTGGAGCCGCGTTTCAGCGATTGTCGGATCGACATGATCGAAACGGTTCGAAAACGAAGAGGTACGTCGTTGTACCTCGCGAAAGACACGTTCGATCGAGTGTCCGGAGCCATGTTGCTGGATACGGTAGCTGTCGTTTCCTTTGTGGAGGGTACCGGCGAGTCATCGGTGTCGTCGACGAGAAATATGACGTCGGAAACGTCGTATTTTTCGGTGAGAAATTCACGACTGATCGGATTATGTCGGTTGGAAATTTCACGACTGACCGGATCATGTCTTGGAAATAGCCAATAGCGGAGGATTCTGTTCGTTGCTGGATCGACAGCGGCATGCAGCTAATAGTGTTCGTCGTCGATTTGAATCGCTTTCTGTCCCCAGTTGTGGATCGTGACACGGCCCCGTTCGACACTCGACCTCTCAAGTAACATAACTGTATTCAAAATTGAGAGTCTAGCAAGGCGGCGAATGTCCTACCGATAGAGATTGAGTCGTTGGAACACCGCACCAAGCAGTACCGCAATGGGGATGATCTCGAGACGGCCCACCCACATATTGATGATCAACATTGCCTTGGCGGTATCAGGCATCGTCGGTCCGGTAATACCGGAGTCCAACCCGACGTTACTCTGAGCACTCATAACGTCAAAGATGACGTACTCAAGTGGATGTGCGGGCGAGAGAACACGCAAGAGCACGGCGACACCAACGGCTAAGAACGTAATCCAGAGGACGAAGACGACCGTGGCCTCGGTGTACTCCCGCTGTGCCTGTTCTTCGCTCAGGCTTCGGTCCCCGATCTGTAGATACGAGATCGCAGTGTCCGGGCGGAACACTTCCTGAATCTGCCAAACAGTGCCTTTGACGAGCGTGATCACACGAATCAGTTTGAGGCCGCTCACCGTTGACCCGGCCGCTGCACCTGTGAGCATCCCCAGACATGCCAACAGTGTCGCGCCGGCACTCCAGACTCGTTCCGTCCCACCGCCAATCGCCGCACTCCCGAAGCCGGTGTTCGACGTCGCGGAAATGAACTGGAAGAGACTCACCCGGAACGTCTCTTCGAGCGTCGCGTACTGGCCGTTCGCGTACAGGATCGCCGTGAGCGCGAGCGAGCCGACAGTGAACCAGATGAATACCCACCGCGTCTGGAGATCCGCGTAGAAGTTCCGAACTTCGCCTTTGAAAATCAGGTAGTGGACCGGGAAGGCGATACTCCCCGCGACCATTATCGGGACCGTCGCGTACTCGATCAGCGGGCTACCGTAGTGGCCAATGGAATCTGCGTGGACGGAAAACCCCCCGGTTGCGATCCCGGTCATGCCGTGATTGATCGCGTCCCACAGCGGCATGCCAACGAGAAGGAACAGGATGATTGACCCGAGAGTAAGTCCGACGAAGATCCTCCAGATCTCCCGCACCGTCGTCACGATGCTCGGGTGGATCTTCTCCGAGCGTGCTTCACTCTCGTAGAGAGTGTACGAGCCACTGCTTCCACCGCCCCGCCGGAGGATGGCGACAGTCAGGACGATCACCCCGACGCCGCCGACCCACTCGATGAATGATCGCCACCAGTGCAGCGCCCGCGGGAGTTCCTCCTCTACGGCGGCCATTGTGAGGCCCGTCCCAGTAAAGCCACTCATACTCTCGAACACCGCATTGAGCGGATGGAGAAACACTGCTGTGGTCGAGTCCATCGGTGGCGTGTTCGTCCAGACCGGAAACGGGTCAATCTGGATCGTCCAGGCTATGAGCAGGAAGGGAAGCCCCCCGAGGATGCCGACGACGCCCCACGCCGTCGCCGCGGTGACCATCGCTTCGCGTTTCTCCGGGGGGGCTGCGTCTTGATATCGTCGAACCAGCTCTGTCCCAATACCCGCCATGATTACAGCAGAGCCCACGAAGGCAGGAATCGTGTAGAACTCTCGATTGACGACGGCAACGATGATCGATACGACGATCATTAGCGAGACAGCCTGTACGATCCGACCGACATCTCGGCCAACTGCGTTCGTATTCACCTGCATCATAGCCACGCAGTTGCGACGTTGAGAAGGGTGCCAGATTGTAAGTGATGTTTTTCATACTGTCGGACAGAAGTCCGTGACGGATCTCGCCACCCCGGGGTGGCGAGCATCTGTAGATAGGTACGTCCGACAGTACCAGCCGGTGCCAACACGATGACAACTGGTGAGAACGGAGCGTTCATCTCTATTGATTACGCTCCGTGATCCTCGTCGTGGCCGAAAATGTCTGTGAGTTCCGGATCCGCACCGATTGCAGAATAAACCGTCAACAAATCGTTCGCCTCGATCCGGGTGTTTCCACGCGGAGTCAGTGGCTTCTCTTCGCCTTCCCGCTCGATGGCGACGATCAAGATGTCCTCCGAAAGAAGGCTATCTTTGCCCGCTTCTGTGAGTGTCTTACCAGCGACTGGCGCATCCTCCGTCACTGTGATTTCGAAGACCTCTGCTTCCTCACCGATCCGCATATAATCGATGATAGCCGGCCTTGCGACCGCCCGATAGAGATACCCGGCAATGAGTTGTTGGGGGTTTTCGATTGTATTGACACCGATTTGTTTAAACAGAGTCATGTGTTCCGCACTGTGAACGACGGACGTGATCGTCGGAATGTCGAGTTCTTTGGCGAGGAGGCAGATCATGACGTTCGTCGCATCCTGATCAGTCGTCGAAATGATCGCATCAGCCCGCTCGGCACCGGCATCAGCGAGCGTCTCTTTCGTAGTCGCGTCGGCGTTGAGCACTAAACAGTCGTGCTCGCTCGCGATGGTGTCGGCTTTCTGTGTGTCCCTTTCGATCACCACGACTTCGTTTCCGGACCGAGCCGCGATATCGATGAGAGGCGTTCCGATATCACCCGCTCCGACGATGATTATATACATTCTGTATTAGTCGTTTACCCGTGCACTGAAAACATATGATGTTTCGATTCCAGTCAGTATTCTGATGGATTGCACCGGCCTGGGAATCGATGGTGTTGCACTGTCATCTACCCGGCTCGGCTGATCGAACTCGGCTCGAACATTCCGTAGTATAGTATATCACTCGGGCTGTTCGTCTGTGTCCGATTTTTCCATTGCCCGCGTATATCGATAATAGAGCGAGCGCATAGTCCGGTCGGCCTCACGTCCCATCAGGACAGTAACGTCTTTTTCCCCGACAAGGGTCTCCTGTACTGGCTTGAACACTAGATCGCGCAGTCTGAACTTCTGTTCTGGCGACCCAATCGACGTGAAGTCGTGATTCTGGGCCTCTTCAATGATGGCAGCAGTCGGGTCCGAGGCTTCATGGAGTTCGGTCTCTGATTCCACTTCTGGCCCGAGGACGTACTCCGCGAACGTCAGCAGGTCTCTCGCATCACTCCGTTCCTTCCCGGAGGCGTCCGGTGAGATAACGTGTAGCACCGTAACCGATGCATCGAATGCGACAGCGACCGCTCGAGCCGCCTCCGAAGCGAGTGCAGCATGCGGCCCTGTCCCCACTGGAAGGAGTATCGATGCGATCGTTTCTGCGTCCGATTCAGCCAGCGAAGCGACAGTATGCCCTTCGACATCCGGGACGTACAGCGCATCTGCCCCCTCTCGAACGCCGACATTCTCCACGAACACGTCACACTCGGCCTCATCGATTACTGTATCGATCGTACTTTTCCCCAGCAACCAGCTTTCCTCGAATCCGGTTCCTCGAAGGAGAAGAACAGCCGTCCCACTACCATTGTCGAGAGCAGCAAGGATTCCCTGCGTCGTGTCGGTCACGACTCGTACCAACGCTTGGACTGACACTTCTGGGTCGATGTCCTCTGCAACGTTCACTATCTCCGTCAACTGAGTCTGTCGCTTGGTGACGATTTCAGGGACTGATCGCTCTTTTTCGTCTCCGTTATCGGATCGCGTGTACTCTCGCACCTGTTCGGCCGTGGTCTCATCAGCAACCGCTGCGATTCCCAATATGACTACGTGTCCGTCATTGTCATCGGCCAGCGCTATCGCCGTTTGAAGGAATCGACGGGGGTTGATTCCGGTATCGTCGTCGAACAGATCACTGACGACTGGCACGACAACAGTGTAATCCGGCTGGTGGATGACTTCCCCGTCGTACCCGTGCGAGTCTGCCTCGGATTCAGAAGACACCTCCGTAACGGTAATCGGAACAGTAGTTTCTTTACTGTTTGACATGGTCAGCTCCTCGTGAACGCATCCGTTATACGGCCGTTGCCCCCGTCTTTTGCGAATATCGTCACCGTATCACCTGCCTGAAAGTTGGACTCTCCGCGCGGGATGTGTAGTTCATCGTCACGAACGATTGCCACGATCACTGTCTCTTCTGGAAGGAGCCCGTCGGCGTCGGCGTCGATCAGACTGAGTCCGACGATTGGAGCGTCCTCGTCTACCGTCAATTCGAATATTTCGCCCCCGGCCCCGACCTGCATGGAATCCTGAATCGCTGGTCGTTGCACGGCACGGTAGAGATACTGCCCGTTGAGTTCGTGCGGGCTTTCGACGATGTTCACGCCGAGATCCCCGAACAGTTCCATGTGTTGTGGGTCGTTTATCGAACTTACGAGCGTCTCGACGCCGTACTGCTTGCCGAGCATCTGGATCATGAGGTTCACCGAATCGTTCTCTGCGGTGGAAATCAATGCATCAGCCTCCTGTATACCCGCTTCGAGCATGATCTCCTTGGACGCCGCATCCGCGTTAATGACCATACAGTCGTAGGTCGTGCTCACTTCCTCGGCGAGTTCCTGATTCCGTTCGACGACGACGACTTCGTGGTCGTCCTGGGTTGCGAGTTCGATGACTTTGCTTCCGGTGCGGCCTGCGCCGACGACGATGATGTACATTTGTATTCGTGGGGGATGTCTGCTGGTTAGCTGGCAATACTATCAGTTGGACCAGAACAGAGAGGTGGTCCAGGAACGTCGAGCACGGGCGTGCTGAAAACGGTCAAATTGTGCATAGGGGTCACCGCCTGAAGATGGTGTTTATCAGCACCAACACGGGGATGATTTCGAGCCGTCCCATCCACATCTGGAAGATGAACAGGACCTCGGCGATGATCGGCATTCCCGGTCCAGTGATGCCGGAGGAGAGACCGACGGTCCCCTGGGCAGTTGCCACCTCGAAAATGGCGTCCGCGAGTGTGAACTCCGACGGTAAGACCGCCAGGAA
>PXRO01000019.1 GCA_003021685.1 Halobacteriales archaeon QS_4_62_28 | reverse complement strand
GATTAAGGGTTGTGATTCGCGTGGCCTCTGTCACCTTCTGTCGCAGGGAAGTCACTCGTGAATGCGCCAGGTAAAGAGACTCTCGAAGATGTAGTTGATCACCATCGCACAGGCGATGCTTCCGCCTTTCACGACGACGAGCCAGAGATCGAGGTCGAACAGTGACAGGTCGACGGCGACGTTGTAGAAGACGAGGACGAATATCGCGTACTGGACCGACGATCCACCGGCCCGGACGAGATGTGATTTGAGGAGTCGTCGGCCCAGCGAGCGCGCGTCGTTGCCGCCAGCCTCTGCGAAGGTCCACCGGTCGTTGACGACGAACATTACCAGAATCGCCGTCTCGATGCTGAGGACGTTCGCGATGGCGGCCGACAGGCCGACGAGTTCCGTCAGGATGACCAGCGTCGTGGTGTCGAACACGGCACCGATCACGCCGACCGACGCGAACTTGCCGAAGCGAGCGCCCGAGGCCAGTTTGCGCAGGCGCTGTTCGACGTTACTCATCCTGTTCCACCAGTGCTGGTCCGTCTTCGCGGCGCGCGGCAATCGCAGTGTGCAATCGACTGTCGCTGAGTCGTTTCGCGCGGTGGCGGGCACGCACGAGCGCCGTCGCCATGTTCAGTGACGACCGGACCGGTGAGACAGTCGACCCCGGCTGATCCTCCCAGTCGATTGGCACCTCGATGATGTCGAGTCCGAGTGCGCCAGCGATGGCAACCAGTTCCACGTCCCAGGCGAAGCCAGCATCGTAGAGGTGGCCACGAACGAGGTCCCACTCCTCGTCGGTGATTGCTTTCGCCCCGCACTGGTAGTCGTACAGCGACACCTCTAGCAGGCGGCCAGCGAGCCATGCGAACCCATCACCGAGGAAGCGTCGAGCCAGCGTCTGGTGGCTGTGGACGTTCGCGTCGGGGTGGCGACGGGAGCCAACTGCCAGGTCTGCACTCCCGTCCGTGACTCGTCCGACGATATCTGCGAACGACTCGATTGCGGTCGACCCGTCGGCGTCGACGAAGGCGAGCACGTCTGTATCGAGTGCTTCGAAACCGGCTGTAATCGCTGCGCCCTTCCCGCGCCGGTACGGGACCGCGTTGAGGGTCGCCGGGAGGTCAGCGAGGGATGCAGGCACATCGGCCGCCGGATCGTCGAGTTCGATCCGGATCGCGTCTGGTGCGAGTCGCTCGTCTATGTCGATCACGTACGAACGCAACCGGTCGACATCGGGCCGAAACGTGGGCACGACTACTCCCACCGACTGAGCCATTGCTGTGACTCTCCGTGGCGGCGAGTAAAAACCGTTCGACATCTCGCTCGCGTGGTTCACAAGAAGTATAATCGACCGTGCCGCTGTGTCGAACAATGGAATACGGTCTCGTCGCCCTGTGGCTGGCGTTCTATCTCGTTCTCCTGGTTGCCGGGAGCGTCATCGCCAGTGCACTGTTTCCACGGTTCGAAGATTACGGCTCGGGTGTCGCCATTCCACTGTCGCTGACGGTCATCTGGCTCGTCACGTTTTTCGTCGGTCGGCTATCGATCACCGCCGGTATCTGGCTCGGCGTCGCTGTACTCGTCGTCCTCACGGCGTTCACGGGCACACGCGACGTGGCCTTCGACTACCGGCGGGTCGGCGAGACGGGCGTCGTCTTCTCCCTTGCCTTCCTCTTCTGGACCGGGATGCGGGTGTTCGCGGTGCCGCTGGGTGCCACTGATCCCGTCATCGCAGCCCTGCCACTGGCAATCGGCGAGAAGTTCCTCGATTTCGGCCTGTTGAAATCGCTCGTGCGGGCCGAGACGCTGCCACCAGAGGACATGTGGTTTGCCGGCGAATCCATTGCCTACTACTATGGTGGTCATCTCGTCGCGGCGATTCTCGCACGGATCACCGGCACGACCGGGCGCTTTGCCTACAACCTCGCGCTGGCCGGCTTCTACGCGATGCTCGTCACAGCAGTCTACGGTATCGCGAGCAACGTCGCGGCCGACCGACAGATTCCGCGACGGTTTGCAGGTGGCCTGAGCGTCTTCGCTGTCGGTCTCGCGAGCAACCTCTCGACGCCCGGTCGGTTCTTGTTGTCGATCCTTCCCGAGGGTCTCTCGAAGTGGACTGCCGGCGTGCTCGGCATCGAACGCGATGGGCTGGCAACCGGCGTCGAGAACTTCTGGTACTTCGACGCGAGCCGGATCATCAGCGACGAAAAGGCCGGGTTCGCGTTCCAGTTCGACGGTACGGGGACGACGCCGACGATCAACGAGTTTCCCTTCTTTTCGTGGTTCAACGGTGACATGCACGCCCACATGATGAGTACGGCCTTCCTCCTGCTTGGGGCCGCCGTCTGTCTCTCGTACTACCGGACACCTGAGCGGGACGTTACGCGACGACGACTGTTGCTGTTCGGCTTTTTACCCGCCGTCACCGGCGTCCTCGCGGTCATGAGCACGTGGTCGTTCCCCACACCCGCGGGACTCGCACTCCTGACTGTCGTTCTCGCACCGACCGACGGGCGCACGCTGCTCCCCCGGGCTGTCGGCAATCGACTCCCCGACGACGGACTGCGACGGGATGGCTCGAACCTGGTCGCGGGGCTCGGCGTCGCCGTCGCCGTCGTCACACTCGGGATTCTCTGGTCGCTGCCCTTCTGGCTGGGTCCCGCGAGCGGCCGCGAGGTCTCGATCCTGCCCGACCGGTCCTCGCTCGGCGAGCTCCTGCTGGTGCACGGCCTCTTCATTGGAGTCTTCGGTTCGTACCTCTATGGCCGGACCCGCCAGATCATCGGTGCGCGTGCCCGGTGGTACGCCCTCGCCGCCGTCTTCGCCGTCGTGCTGTTCGGACTTGCCGATCTGGCAGCCCTCGGTCTCTTCGTCCCGCTCGTCGGTGCCAGTTGGCTCCTGGCCCGGGACCGCTCGGTGGCACACCGATACGGTGCCTCGTCGCCTGACAGCGGTGACCAGTCACAGTCCGGGCAGCGATCCGACGGCGGTACACGGACCCTCGCGGGCAGTGACCTCGTCGGCTTCGAGACCGTGCTCCTCGTGGCCGGTGCTGGACTCGTCACGCTCGTCGAATTCGTCTACCTGAAGGAGAACGTCGGCCGAATGAACACCGTCTTCAAAGTGTACATGCAGGTGTGGGTCCTCTGGGGGGTCGCGCTCGGGCCGGCACTGGCCTGGCTACTTGCCAGGCCCCTCCCGAGACCCGAACTCCCGCGCCTGTCTTCGACCGGCGTGCGTGTTGCCCTCGCGGTTGTGCTCCTCTCGGCCGGTCTGTACGCGCCACTCGCGGTTTCGTCCAGTTTCGACGCCAGCGATCCGACGCTGGACGGACTTGGCTACCTCGAAACGGAGTACCCGGAGGAAGCGGAGGCGATCCACTGGCTCGACGACCGACAGGGCCGCCCGACCATCGTGACGGCCGCTCCCGGTGGCTACCGGTGGGAACCACCACAGGGCAACGGAGCGAGTGCGCCGGCAAGCCTGACCGGACTGCCAACGGTGCTTGGCTGGTTTCACGAGGCACAGTACCGCGGTGACGAGCCATATCAGGAGCGTCTGGGCCACGTACAGACCATCTACGCCGGTCCCGGGAACGAACAGGTCGAGTTGCTGATGAAATACGACGTCCAGTACGTCTACGTCGGGCCTGCCGAACGCAGCAAGTACGGCACGATTACGGTCGACGCTCTGACTGGAGTCGAACCGGTCCATAGATCCGGGGACGTGATCATCTACGAGGTCGATCAAGCGACGCTCCCGCGACGTTCGACGGACAACGACGACGGCTGATACTACCGGCTGTGAGTACGTAACTGATTGCGCTCGACTATGCGCTTCCCTTTGTTTCGATGACCTCGATGGCTTCCGCGTCGACATCCTCCGTGTCGAGGTGCATCGGGACGAACTCGCGGCGCTGGAAGCTCTCACGCTCGTCTTCGGTCCCGATTGTACACCACAACTGGGGCCGGTCGGGACCGTGCCACTCCCCCTGTCGCGAGATACCAAAGCAGATGTACTCTTCACCGTCGTACTCGATGACGGCACCCTTCCGGATCCCGGGTTCCCCGTGGATGATGAGCTTCTTCATACGCGACCGTTTGCCGACAGCGCACTTAGTGACTTCGAAGCCCCGCTCGTGATCCCCGTCAGACTGTTCGCGTGAGTGTCCCGCCGGCAGAGCCGAACCGTCGAGGTTTTAAGCGCCGCTGTGTAACCTCGCCGTAAGGTCGATATCTATGCAGATGCCACGCCGATTTAACACGTACTGCCCGCACTGTAACGAACACAACGAACACGAAGTCGAGAAGGTCCGCTCGGGTCGCTCGTCGGGGATGACCCACATCGGCGGCCGACAGGCAGACCGCAACTCCAAGGGCATCGGGAACTCCGGAAAGTTCTCGAAGGTGCCCGGTGGCGACAAGCCCACGAAGAAGACGGATCTCAAGTACCGCTGCAGCGACTGTGGCAAGGCCCACCTCCGCGAGGGATGGCGCGCTGGCCGACTGGAGTTTCAGGACTAACGATGGCAGGGAGCTTCCTTTCAATCGAGTGTCCGGACTGTGAGAACGAACAGACGATCTTCAGCAAGGCCGCTACCGAGGTCGCCTGCGCGGTCTGTGGGCACACACTCGCCGGACCGACTGGCGGCAAGGCGGCCATCGAAGGAACGGTCCTCGAAACGGTCGAACAGCGATGAAATACAGCGGCTGGCCCGAACCCGGCGAACTCGCCGTCGGCAAGATCGACGAGATCGAGGACTTCGGCGTCTTCGTCGACCTCGAAGAGTACGAGGACAAACGTGGCCTCTGTCACATCAGTGAGGTTGCGAGCGGGTGGATCAAGAACGTCCGCGACCACGTCAACGAGGGTCAGACGGTCGTCGTCAAAGTCCTCGACGTCGACGAGGACGCCCAGCAGATCAATCTCTCGATCAAGGACGTCAACGACCACCAGCGCAAAGAGAAGATCCAGGAGTGGAAAAACGAGCAGAAGGCCGACAACTGGATGGAACTGGCTTTCGGCGAGGGCCTGTCCGACGAGCAGTACGCCGCCGTCGCAAACGAACTGCTCGCCGACTTCGGGTCGCTGTACGACGGCTTCGAGGCCGCAGCCATCCACGGGGCCGAAGCGCTCGACGACACGGACCTCTCCGAGGACGAAATCGAGGCCATCGTCGAGACGGCCCGAGAGAACGTTTCGGTGCCATACGTCACCGTCACGGGCTACGTCGATCTGACCTGTTCCGACAGCGACGGTGTCGAGGTCATCAAGGCGGCACTCGATGCCGCAGAAGGTGACGGGCAAGTACCCGACGACGTGGAACTCGAAGTGACCTACGTCGGATCGCCCGAGTACCGGATCACGGTCCGAGCACCCGACTACAAGCGCGCCGAAACGGAACTGGAAACCAGCGCCAAGCGGGCGCGTACCGTCGTCGAAGACCACGGTGGGACCGCCACGTTCCACCGCGAGCGAAACCAGGAAGAAGAGTAAGGCGATGCGGGCCGACCTTCTCGTCTGTTCCGAGTGGGAGCAGGCCCACGACCGGCCAGTGTATACCTTGTCCGAGCAGTGTCCCGACTGCGGGGCAGTGGCCGTCAACAGCGTGCCTGCGCCGTTCAATCCAGAGGACCCCTACGGCGAGTATCGACGCTCACTTAAGCGCAGACGCCGCGAGTAGGGACCATGGACGAGTTCGAAATCGAGCGTATCGAGGAGGTTTCACTGACCGATCCCGTACTGATCGAAGGGCTACCCGGTGTTGGCCACGTCGGGAAACTCGCTGCCGAGCACCTGCTCGAAGAACTCGACAGCACGCTCGTATGCCGCGTGTACTCCCAGCACTTTCCGCCACAGGTCACCGTCGAGGATGGGACGACACAACTGGCATCTGCGGAGTTTCACGCTGTCACACCCGCTGACGGGCAGGACATGCTCGTCCTCACGGGGGACCACCAGGCACAGGACAACCAGGGCCACTATGGCCTGACCGACACGTTCCTCGACATCGTCGCGAACTACGATGTCGAACGAGTGTACGCCCTCGGCGGCGTGCCCACGGGTGAGTTGATCGAGGAGTACGATGTGCTCGGTGCCTCGACCACCGAATCGCTGATCG
This sequence comes from Halobacteriales archaeon QS_4_62_28, assembly GCA_003021685.1. Lineage (GTDB taxonomy): Archaea > Halobacteriota > Halobacteria > Halobacteriales > Haloarculaceae > Halomicrobium. The sequence continues at coordinate 37,393 of PXRO01000019.1, read as the reverse complement.
AAGACCTCGAAGCCGTCGGCGTCGAGTTCCGTGAGAACGAGCCGACCGGCGGTATCGTCGGTGTCTCCGGACTCCTGCTCGGCCTGAGCAAGCGACGTGGCTTCGATGCAGCCTGCCTCATGGGCGAGACGTCTGGCTACCTGGTCGACCCCAAGAGCGCACAGGCAGTGCTCGAGATCCTGCAGGAACTCCTCGGATTCGATGTCGCGTACGATGCCCTCGAAGACCGCGCAGACGAGATGGAAGAGGTCGTCCGGAAAATCCAGGAGATGGAGCAGGGGACGCCGACGCCCTCGGACGAGGACCTGCGGTACATCGGCTGATTCACGCCGCTGTCGGCCGATAGCGAATCATTCTTTATCACAGCCCTCGAATACTACACTGTGTTTCCCGAGCTGATCACGTTGCCGGAGTGGCTCGCCGTCGGCCTCGGCGTCGGCGCGGCTGGTAGTCTCGCAGTTGCCGGACTGTTTTTCGTCGCGGCGCGACTGTTCCCGCCGCCGCCGTCCGCACAGACGACCAGTTCGGGTGATCATCGGCGGCGTGCAGAACTGCGGTCGTACCTGCAGGCAATCGAGGAGCCGTTCGCCGAGAACCACTTCGTCGAGGGTCAGCACGTCGCCTTCTACCTGCCGAAACGTAACGTGGCAATCACGTTCGACGCGCGGGCATATTATCGCATCGAGCGCTCGCCGACGTTCCCGGTGCTGGTCGAACACGAGATGCCAGGCTGGCACCTCGGCGCGCGCCTCCCCTTCGAAACGCCAGACGTGAACGAGGCTGTGGACGATGGGACCGAGGCGGAGCGAGCGGAGTACCATCCGACAGTCGCGGCCTATCGCGAACTCGGCCTGTCCACGTCGGCGACGCTGACGGAAGTCAAAGGCGCGTATCGACACCGGGTCAAGGAAGTCCACCCCGACCACGGCGGCGACGAGGACGAATTCAAACGCGTCCGGGAAGCCTACACACGAGCGAAACAACACGCCGCCGAATGACGCGACGCCGTCGGTCCGGGCACGGGCGTCCGGCCAGAGCCGTCATAGCCCCTGGCTCATCAAGTGGCTTCGAAGCAGGTCGTCCTCTTTCGACCCGGCGACGGGGTTGACGACGACTACGTTCTCCATGGAGTCGAACTCGTCTGTGCGTTCGCGTACGCCGGCGAGTGCAACGCCGCCAGTGGCGCTCATCTCGATACCGGTCGTCGATGCGGCGTCGACGGCCGCCTGGAGTGCGTCCTCGTCGCTGACGGTGACGCCGGTCCCACCCGTCGCCTCGACAGCGTCGACGGCCAGTGTCCCGACTGCGGGGTCGGGCACCTCCAGCGGGCCGACGATGGTGTCAGGCTGGGATTCGGATTCGATGTCGCTGCCCGTCTCACAGGCAGTGGCGATTGGTGCACAGCCAGTTGGTTGTACAGCGTAGAGTCGGGGCGTCTCGGCGACGACATCGGCGGCCTGCAACTCCTCAATAGCGCTGTGGATGGCGGCGACCACGATGCCGTGCCCGGCGGGGACGACGATAGCGTCGGGGACAGGGCTGCCGTCCCCAACGAGTTCGTAGTAGAGACCCTTGAGACCCTCGCGGCGGTACGGCGAGGCCGGTCCGATGGCGGCCCACCCGTCTTCGTGGCCCGACTCGTAAGCGTCGAGGGCGTCCGGGTAGCGGCCCTCGACGACGTTCATGTCCCCGCCGTGGACGTTGATCATCGCCTTGTTGACGAACGGACACCGAGCGGGGACGTAGCTGTGTGAACCGAGCCCTGCCCGACCGGCGTAGGCCGCTGCCGACTGGCCACCGTTGCCGGTCGTCGGGAGGGCAACGTCGTCGGCACCGCGCTGTGTGGCGGCGCTGATCGCGACTGCGATGCCACGGTCCGTGACTGCTCCCGTCGGATTGCGCCCCTCGTCTTTGATCCGAAGTCGGTCGATACCGATCTCCTCGGCCAGTGTCTCACAGTCCGTCGCTGGCGTCTCCCCCTCATTGATCGAAACCAGCGCGTCACCTGGAACGGGAAGTGGCGGTGCTGCAGGACGGTCTTTGTCCCCGTCGACTGATAGGTCGTAGCGGGCGACGAGGACGGCGGCACACGACGGACAGCGCGTCTCGACTCGCTCGGCGTCGAACGTCGCGGTACACGCAGTGCACTCGAACTCCCGGAAGCCCGATGTCGTCTCCATACCGACCCTCAGGACGGGCGGGTCTTGTGCTGTGTGGTCCCGGTCGAGGCCAGCCCGCGAGAGCTTTCAGTGTCTGCACGGCATAATTGCTTACTTGAGCAGCACTCGATGTGATCCCCGTGGCGTTTTTACCGACCGGGCCGAACGGCCCCGTATGGATGTTGTCGTCGCTGGTGGGGGGCTGGCTGGCCTCGTCGCTGCCCGCCATCTCGCTGATTCGGGCGCTACCGTGACGTTGTTCGAACGACGGGAGACGGTCGGTGGCCGCGTCCGGTCTCGAACAGTCGATGGATACACGCTGGATCGGGGGTTCCAGGTGCTGTTTACCGCGTACCCGGCAGTTCGCCGGGAACTCGACCTCGACGCACTCTCGCTTCGCTCGTTCACGCCCGGCGCGACCATCGCACGGCCCGGTGAACGGTCGGTCCTGTCGGACCCGCTCCGGGACCCGGGTGCAGCGCTACAGACAGTGTTTAACACCGAAATTACGACCGCAGACAAGATCAGGCTCTATCGTCTCCAACGCGAACTTCGCGGTCTGTCCGGTGAAGAGATCCTGCGCCGTGGCGGATCGACTATCGAAACGTATCTCGTCGACCGTGGGTTCTCCGAGTCGTTCATCACGTCGTTCGCGGCCCCCTTCTACGGCGGGATCACGCTCGACCGGTCGCTCTCGACTGACAGCGCACTCTTCGAGTACACGTTCAAGATGCTGTCGGAGGGCAAGACAGCGGTCCCGGCCGGCGGGATGAGGGCCATTGCCGAGGAACTACACGATCACGCTCGGTCGGTCGGCGTGCAGATCGAGACCGGAACGCGGATCGAATCCGTCGAGCCAGTCGGCACGGACGACCGGATGGTGACTGTCGAAGCCGACGGCGAGACGCTCGAAGTCGACGCCGCAGTCGTCGCCACCGATCCGAACACCGCGAGCGAACTGACTGGCGTCGAATCGATTCCGACGACGGCCCGTAGCTGTGTTACCCAGTACGTCGCGTTACCGGCCGGCAACCGCCCGGAAACCGGCAAGCGAATCGTACTCAACGCCGACAACGACCGTCCCAACCAGATCGCGCCGATGTCGGCTGTCGCACCGGAGTACGCACCGGACGGACAGGCGCTCTACAGCGCGACCTTCCTCGGCCGGCAGGACGCCGACGACGACGAACTGTTCGGGCAGGTTCGGGACGCCCTCTCGGCCTGGTATCCCAGCGCTCGATTCAATGCGCTCGAACTCGTCGGGACCGACCGGATCGAGTTCGCACAGTTCGAACAGTCGGCAGGCTTCCGGGCCGGACTGCCAGACCCCGACACACCGGCGGGACCGATCACTCTCGCCGGGGACTACACCCGCTGGTCCTCTCTCCAGGGCGCAATCGAGAGCGGGCGCACCGCGGCCGGGGCCGTCCTCGACAGTCGCTGATGGCACTTCGTGGCGACTGTCAGAGACGGACAAACAGCAGTTGTCGCTCAGGCTGGCCGACTGCCGGCAGCGTGCTCATTTCCCTCGTTATCGTGCTCCTCGTGACTGTGTTCGTCGTGACTGGCCAGCACCTTCGGCACGTAGTACATCGTGGCGAGCGTCAGCAGTGTCAGCACGACGAGCGTCGTGGCAATAAGTACTAGTGCAGCCTCGGTCGCAACCATACTCGACCGTGCAACAGCGGGAGGCAAATATCTGCCGTTTGCAGTTCACAGCATCCCTCTGAACTCGCCCAGCGGTGGGAATTCGAGCGTCTCCTCGCCGGCGTCGTTCCAGACGAGTGGCCTGAACTCGTCCGTATCGGTGACCAGCGGTGACTGGAAATCCGTCGCGCTCATTTGGTTGACTTCGACACCGGCCAGGAGTCGGTTGAACGCCGGAAGCATCACGATATCTGCGCCCCGGTAGGCGTCCTCGGCGACGAGATAGCAGGGCTGGCGCTGGCCTTCGATTTCGATTATCGGGTGGTCGTGACCGACGATGTAGCGATCTGCGTCGGCTGTCGGGGCTCCGTGGCCGTGACAGACGACGGTGTCGCCGACCGTGTATTCGTCCGTCGTCGGTCCAGTCCACACCGCATCGAGCATCGTGTCGTGATTCCCTGGCGTGACGACGAGGCGCGCACCCCGCTCGCGACAGCGCTGGCGGATGCTCTCGACGGTGTCTTCGACCGTATGGGGCACTGTCGAAAAGGAATGGAGCAGATCGCCAGCGACGACGACCGTCGACGGATCGTGGCGGTCTAACAACCCGGTGAGGCGCTCTATAGTGTCGGTGCTATCACCGATGGGCAATTCGAGGTTCGAGGACCCCTTGCCGACGTGGAGGTCTGCCAAGACGAGCGTGTCGGCGACGACGATGGCCCGGTCGTCGTAGGTCTGTTCCATCGGTGGACCGTCCGTAGTCGGCGGGCAAATGTCTGGCGTTCGGGCCGATTTCGTAGCCTTTCCGTGTCTCGACTGCGAATGGCTGGTATGACCGGCGCGGAAGACCCAATCGAGACGTTCCTCGCAGCGGCCGACGACTGTTATGCCGACTACGACAAGGGGTACGACGACGCCGACGCGATCCTCCGTCGTCTCGAAGCACACATCGACGAACTCCGCGAAGCGACCGAGTAGCGGCCACACACTCCGACAATGATCGACCGCTGGCGAACCACGGTGGGGCCGGCGGTCAGAACTCGGGCAGGTCTTCGCGGTTGATCGTAAACGGGTGGTTGTACACGAACTCCAGGTAGCCTTTGTCGATGTCCTTGACGTGCTTGCCGTGCCACGTGAGGAACCACAGGAACGGAAGGGTTTCCGAGCGAACCTTCTGTGGATGCGGGATCGAATCGGACTCGGTCAGCGCGACCGGCCGGTTAGTAACGTAGTCGTTCATGCTGTCCCACTGCTCTTCCCAGGACAGTGACTTGTGTGACTTGTAGGTGTCTATGCCAGCGATGTCGACGTACTCGTCGCCGGGGTACCACTCACTGTCTGGTTTCCCGTGCGAGCCACTCCAGACCCAGATGAGGTTGGTCAGGCCACGCTCGGCGTGGAGATAGTCGAACATGTGCTCCCAGAGGCGTTTGAACTGGGCGGCACCCTCTTTCCCCCACCAGAACCAGCCGCCGTCTGCCTCGTGGAACGGCCGCCAGAGGATTGGAACGCCGCTGTCGTCGAGCGTTTCGAGGAAGTCGGCAATCTCTGCCAGTTTCTCCATGTACACAGTGTTCTCCTCGGTGCCCGCTGTCAGCACTGCGTCGATGTCCGAGGAGTCCATGCTACGCTCGAAGTTCGTGCTTTCGACTGGTGGCGCAGAGACGTGCCAGCTGATCGTCGTCAACTGATTCGAGTCGTTCCAGGTGGTTGTAATCGTGTCGGCACGGTCTTCGAGACCACCGAAACCCACGTCGTAGCCGACCAGCCCGGGATGTTTGCCGGTCACTGACTGGACGTAGTCGAGTCGCCCCTTCGAACTGGGATCGTACTCGTGCTGACCCGAGAGCCAGCCGTCGCCCGGGAGGTGCTGGAGATAGCCAAGCACCGTGCGACCCGGATCGATGAGGTCGCCGGCGACTGGTTCGGATTGCAGCGACGTGCTGATCGGTTCACTGGCGGCATTGTTGTCGCCCGGCCGCTCGGCCTTGACTTCGACGTGGCCAATCTGGGGGTTCCAGGCAACGTCGGATCCGGAAAGGACAAATTTGACGTACCGAATATCCGAGTCGAAATCGCCGTAACTGAGTTCCATGCTGTTCCAGCCCCCATCGAGTGCGACGACGGAGTACTTGTCCGTACTGACGTAGATCTTGTTCCAGTCTGCGCCGTCGCTCGACGTATACACCGACACGGAACCGGCCTTGTTGTTGACGTTGTGCACCTCTGCGTTCAGCCAGCCCACCGGCTTCGAAAACGCGTAGACGAGTTCCGTTTCCCCTGTACTGCTCCGGACGAAGCGGGCCGAATCGGCGTCCTCCTCGGCACTCGATGGCCGTTTGAACGACCGGGGGCGGGAATCGCTGACAGACAGGGACCCGGCGTCTGACTGACTGTGGAGCGTGTCCATCGAAGTCGCCTCGTCGGTGAACGGAAGCGAGTGGACGACGGCCGGTTCCGGCGTCGGCGTCTCGGTTGCCGTTGCGGCCTCAGTCTCCGTCGGTGTGTCCGTTTCGGTCGTAGACTCCGTTCCTTCGGCGTCGCTCTCAGTGATGTCCGAGCATCCCGCCAGCCCAGCAGCGCTTGCCAGTCCGACTTCGAGTAGCCGTCTCCTCCTAACCATTGAGGATAATCGAAACATTCACAGATAAAAAATTTTTGATCGAGTATCGGTATAGAACCTGTCTTCTGGTTCAGGAATACGGTGAGACGGGAGTGACCGTCGGAGGCGGGCCGGTTGCGATGGTAGTACGCCGACAAAGCCCGGCGAGACGGGAGTGACCGTCGGAGGCGGGCCGGTTGCGATGGTAGTACGCCAGCACGGCCCGGATCATCAACAGTTAACGGGGCGGCCCTCTCTCAGTAGGGTATGACAGGGTTCTCCAGTCGAGTCGAGCAGGTGTCGATTTCGGGGATTCGCGAAGTCTTCGAGGCCGCGGGTGAGGACGCGATCAATCTCGGTCTCGGACAGCCGGACTTCCCGACGCCGGACCACGCCCGGCAGGCCGCCGTCGACGCCATCCACGCGGGTAAGGCAGACGGCTACACCTCCAACAAGGGCACCCGAGCGCTTCGCGAGAGTATCGCCGAGAAACACGCCCGGGACAACGGACTGGACGTGGACCCCGGCGACATCATCGCCACCTCGGGCGGCAGTGAGGCACTCCACATCGCCTTGGAGGCCCACGTCGACCCAGGTCAGGAGGTCATCTATCCGGACCCTGGCTTCGTCTCCTACGAAGCGCTGACGCATCTGGCCGGAGGGACGCCGCGACCGGTCCCGCTCCGGGACGACCTGACGATGGATCCGACAACTGTCGAGGAAGCGATGACAGACGAGACGGCGGCGTTCGTCGTGAACAGTCCGGCGAACCCGACTGGTGCGGTGCAGTCGCCCGACGATATGCGTGCGTTCGCACGGATCGCAGACGAACACGACGTGCTGTGCATCTCTGATGAAGTGTACGAGCACATCGTCTTCGACGGCGAGCACCGGTCCCCGGCGGCGTTCGCCCGGAGCGACAACGTCGTCGTAGTCAACGCCTGTTCGAAAACGTATTCGATGACTGGCTGGCGACTCGGGTGGGTGACCGGCGAAACCGAGCGCATCGAGCGCATGCTCCGCGTTCACCAGTACGGCCAGGCCTGTGCGAGTGCGCCCGCACAGTACGCCGCCGAGGCTGCCCTCTCCGGGCCACAGGGTGTCGTCGACGAGATGGTCGCTGCGTTCGAGGAGCGCCGTGACGTGCTCGTCGATGGCCTCGACGACATTGGCCTGGAGTGTCCGCGACCAGAGGGCGCGTTCTACGCGATGCCGAAGGTACCCGACGGGTTCGTCGACAAGTGTATCGAGCGCGGTGTCGTCGTCGTCCCCGGCGAGGCGTTCGGTGAACACGGGGCTGGCCACGCCCGCATCTCCTATCCCGTCGACGTGGAAACGCTCGAGGAGGCCCTGTCGATCATGAACGACGCACTGGCGACCGTCCGGTGACACTGTCGGACGTGCGTCCACGAATCAGGGAGGGGTACGAAATGTTCACACTCTGGGGACAGAGTTCGAAGAACCGTTTTGTATCGGGGTGCCCGATTGTCGTGTGTGCACCGTTCGCGCAACGAACAACCATGTATAAGATCCACGCGCAGCCGTGACAAGATGGTGCGATGGAGAAGGCCCTCTGGTATCTACTGACGGCGACCCGGGGTGGGGAAAATCGCGCGCGAATCATCAATCAGCTCTCAGACAGACCGATGAACGCAAACGAACTCGCTGACGAACTCGACGTGGGGTACAAGACGATTCGACACCACATGGAGTTGCTCACCGAGCACGATGTCGTGGAACCAGGTGACAGCGACTACGCGAAGTTATACTTCCTGACGGATACGTTCGAGCACCACCGAGACACGTTCGAAGAGATACTGGAGCGGATCGACTGATGGCGATGGGACCACTCATCCAGGCGGCGTCGGGGCTTGCACTCCTGAACGTACTGATTTTGCTCCCACTGATCGGTGTCTGGATCCGGAACTACTCGACGTTCCGGACGAACCTCGTCGCTGGCCTCGTCGTCTTCGCGCTCGCGATGTTTGCAGAGAACGCCGTGGCGGTGTACTTTTTCTTTTCGATGGCCAGTTTCTACGCCGGCGACCCCCACGTCCAGCAGGCGGTGCTCGTCCTCCGCAGTCTCCAGTTCGTCGCGATTGCCGTCCTGACGTACGTAACGATGAAGTGACGGCGCTTTCTCCCTGCCACCGTTCGTGTCAGTGAAACCAACGACAGCGACATTATCATCGACACCTAATCCCGTCACACATGAATCACCTTGCACCGTCGAACGTCCCGTTGTACGACGACGGCGACGAGCAACGGACGATATGGAACCGTTGTCGGGAACGCGGGCAGCCGGTACTGGCCGTTCGAGACGCCGAACGGGGCTACATCGTGCGGTACGACCTCCAACATCTGCAACGACGACTCGATGCTGCGACTGTCCAGTCACTCAGAGACCGGGTCCGGTCACAGCGGTCGTATCCGACTGGAACCGATCCGATCTCCGAGTCCGAGGGCGTCGGTGGCGAGGCCGGTCCCGTTTCCGGGGAACTGCACGCGAGGACCGAACGGGCGGCCAGAGACCTCGCCTCACATATCTCCGGATTCATCTTGGACCAGTAGCGCCATCCCCGACCACGAATTTTTGTCAATCCGGTTCGACGCTCCTGTATGCCGATTGCCACCGACGGATGCGGATTGGGGGCGGCCCTGCGCGCGCTGGCGTCACAGATACACCCTGTCTTCATGCTGCCGCCGGTCGCGGCGTCGCTGTTCGGGGGATTGTCCGGACCGGGGTTCTCGCTGCTCGTGGCCACAGTCCACGCGATTGCGGTGTTCTGTGCGCTGTACACCGCTCACGTCAAAGATGGCTACGTCGACTTCTACGGTCGCGAGGAGGACGACGACCATCCGCTGACGGCAAGCGGGTGTCGCGTCGCGATGGCGCTCTCGACGCTCGGGTTCGCGATAGCGACAGTCGCGGTCGGTTTGCTCGTCGACAGCTGGGCGGCACTCCTCACGCTGCCGGGATGGCTCATCGGGTTTCATCACGCTCCGCAACTGGATACGAACCCGGTCACGGCAACGGCAGGGTACCCGGCTGGTATCGCCTTTGCGTTGCTCGGGGGCTACTACGTCCAGTCCCGGACGCTCACGGCGACGATTCTCACGCTCGCGACCGTCTTCCTCATCGTCCTCTCAGGGATCAAGGTCGTCGACGATGCGACCGACTACGAATACGACCGGTCGATCCAGAAGCGCACTGTGGCCGTCGTTCTCGGCCCTGCTCGGGCCCATCAGGTCGCTTTCGGACTGATGGGAACGGGCATGGCTGTCGTCGTCGCCACTGCACTGACGTTGCCCGGTGTCCCGCCGACTGGTGTGCTGGCCGCCGTTGCCTTCGGTGTCGTCGCGGTCGCCGCTCGTGATGCCGACCCCGAACTGGCCACGAAACTGCTGATCCGTGGCTCGTACGTCTTCCTCGCGGTCCTCGTCGGGGCGGTCTGGCTCCGGCCGCTGGCTTAATTCGAACTCACGATTTTGATCACGTCACCGTCCGAGAGTTCGTGGTCGTCGCTGATCCGGCGTTTCTCGCGAGCGTCGACTGCGTGGATGTACCCCTCGCCGATGTCCGAGTGGACGGCGTAGGCGAGGTCCTTCGGCGTCGAACCAGTCGGTAGCAGGTGAGCATCGGGTAGGACGTTGCCCTGGCCGTCGGTCCACTTGCTCTCGTTCTGAACGGGATAGGCCGTCAGCATGTCGAGCAGGTCGTACACCGCGCGGTCGAGTGCCTGCTGGACGCCAGTCCCCCGTCCACCGGCCATCACCTCGCGGATCCGTTCGAGGCCCCGGCGCTGTTCGTCGCTGCTGTCGCCGACGATGTCGAACGTCTCGTCACCGGGGTCGTAGTCGACGATACCGGCGTCGGCCGCCCGCCGAAGACCGAGTTCGCCGTCCGCTGTCGCTGGAATCACCAGATCGGCGGCCGCGTCGAGTCGCTCGATGTTCTCCGATGGTGCGATGTCGGCCTTGTTGGCGACGACGACGATTGGCTTGGTGCGCAGGCGGACCTCGCGGGCCAGCGTTTCACGGTGGTCGTCGGTCCAGGCAATCGGATCCGCCGGGTAGTCCATGTCACGTAACACCGTCGCCACGTCCCTGGCGGTCGCACCGACACCTGTAAGCATCTCTGTCAGTTCCTCGTCGAGGTCGAAGTCCGGCGACCGGGAGGCTCGCTCGATAGATTCCCAGTTGCGGTCGACGATACTCGCCAGCCACAGATCCAGTTCTGTCTCGACGAAATCCACGTCCTCGACGGGGTCGTGACTCCCCGTCTCGACCGGTTCACCCTCTTCGTCAGTCCCGCCCGAGGCGTCGACCACGTTCAAGATCACGTCGGCGGTGGTGAGTTCGTCGAGAAACTGGTTGCCCAGGCCCCGGCCCTCGTGGGCACCCGGGACGAGTCCAGCCACGTCGAGCAGTTCCACGGGGACGTAGCGCTTGCTCGCCCGGCAGTGTTCGTCGCCACAGCGCTCCTCGCGAGCGAGACACGGACAGTCGGTCCGGACGTAGCTCACCCCGCGATTGGGATCGATGGTCGTGAAAGGGTAGTTCCCGATGTCGACATCGGATTCGGTCGCAGCCTTGTAGAAGGTAGACTTGCCGGCGTTTGGCTTGCCTGCCAGCGCGATAGAGAGCATGCTATCAGCTACCGCGGTCAGTAAAAAGGGGGTTTCGGTCCCGCGGGACGACACACACACGGAGCATCTATGGGGGACGACGCCAATGCCCGATCATGAGCGACCAGACGATCCTCTCGGGGACGGTTCTTCGCGGTCGGGAGTTCGAACCGACCGAGGGCCGTGTCATCATCGAGGACGGGGAGATAACCGCCATCGAGGAAGCGACGGTCGATCCGTCGTCGTGGATCCTGCCGGCGTTCGTCAATGCACACACCCACATCGGCGACTCCATCGCGAAGGAAGCCGGCGGCGGCCTCACGCTCGAAGAACTCGTTGCGCCGCCCGACGGACTCAAGCACCGGTTGCTCGCTGACGTGAGCCAATCGGAACTCGTCGCAGCCATGAAACGCACCATCTCGTTCATGGAACGGGGTGGGACGGCGACGTTCGTCGAGTTCAGGGAGGGCGGCGTGGACGGTATCGAGGCGATCCGGACGGCGATGCATGGCTCACCTGTCGAAAGCGTCGTCCTGGGACGGGAGTCGATAGAAGCGATGGAGGAAAGCGACGGGTTTGGGGCCAGCGGTGCCAACGACGGTGATTTCACCCGCGAACGCAATGCGACGGCGCGGGCAGAGAAACTGTTTGGCATCCACGCCGGAGAGGTCGATGCGAATGATATCAATCCGGCACTGGATCTCGAACCGGACTTTCTCGTCCACATGGTCCACGCCGAGTCCCTCCACCTCGACCGGGTCGCCGACAGTTCGGTGCCGGTCGTCGTCTGCCCGCGTTCGAACGTCGTCACGGACGTCGGCGTCCCGCCTATCGCCGAACTGACCGAGCGAACGACCGTCGCACTGGGCACCGATAACGTGATGCTCAACAGTCCCTCGATGTTCCGTGAGATGGAGTTCGCCGCAAAACTCGCAGACGTGTCTGCGGCCGAGGTACTGCGGATGGCGACAATCAACGGGGCCGACGTTGCCGGGCTGAACAACGGACTCGTCGCTGAGGGACGGGACCCAGACCTGCTCGTCCTCGATGGCGATTCTGACAACCTCTGTGGTGCCCGCGACCCGGTGCGTGCCGTCGTCCGCAGGGCCGGGATCGACGACATTGAGCGGGTCCACCGTACAGCCAACGCTTAAGCACCCGCTGCATGAATCGCTAACACATCGCTCTTGTGTAGGACATTGTCGATGGAGGGCTACCCACCGGTTTTTATTGTCTCTGAATTCAATAGCCCCTTGAGTTGGAAGAGGCACGATGCCGACCGAATCGTTTTCTTATTCTGAACCAACCGGATGATCGTCACCAACAACATACTCCACGAAAACCCATCAAATTTTGCCAAATAGAAGTTAAGAATAAGGGGTATGGGGAACAATATAGCCGATCAGCACAGGTCTCAGAAAACATTATAGAATGTCGGGATACCTTAGAGTGGGCTGTTGAGGAGCGCATAATAAGTGACCTAACTGTAATCGTTCACAACGTGGCCGAGAATATTGAAGCGAACGTCTTTGACATAAACTATAAAGATACCAACAATCGTACAAACAAACTACGCGAGCATCAAAAAAGAGCTATTTGATAAGCAGCCACATACTCTCTAGATTACACTGTCCTGTATTTTATTAGCAACAGTAAATAGATGTATCCAATGACAGTCATTATAGCGAGCACGACGGAGAGGGTCGTAACAGCCTTCTGTCGAAATTGATTGAAACCAAAGCGACTGTCGTCACCTCGAGTCAGCCAGCCTTGGGTATTTGCACTGTAGAGAGCGTAAAGATAGATAGGTGAACTTATGAATGAACTGAGCGTATATAATGGAACGTAGTAGATCCGTTTCGGATACTTGTAGAGAAACGGAAACATCTTAAACGAACGAGAAATGAACCACCAGACCAGTATCGCACTACTAATAAAGAACATAGATCGCACGAGTGACAGCGAGAAGTACAGCGGGGCCATCAAGATGGCGAAAGTACCTACAAAACGATCCACAGTGTGATATGCTAGCCACTTCCGCTCGAAAATCCATCTCTCTCTGAACGCTTTGATATCGGAGCGAATTGTATTCCGCGTCCATCGGATTGTTTGATTGAAAAACTGTCCAGCATCCGGGACAGCACCGATATCGATGATACTCGTGGACTGATACACAGCACCCCACCCGGAAGCCTGCACCGCCCTTGTGAGATACTTATCGTCACCAGAAATCACTTCTTTCCCGAGGAACGTTTCCTCTGTTAGGTCGTCGATTATAGGCAGCAGTGCCTCTCGTCGATAGACTGCAGTCCGTCCGGAAACACACGAAAGTGATTGAGAGAGATGAGACAGCGCTGGATAGTCGATAGCGAACTGGAGACGCATCTGGATTTCATACAATTTTTGTGGGATCGTAATCTGTCGGTCGACCTCTTGTTTCGGACTGACAGCACCGACGTTAGGTTTTAGAAACGGCTTTATAAATTCACGTTTCGTGCTAGCACGCCACTTTACGTCGTCGTCCACTAATGCGATGATATTCCCGCTCGTCAGCTTCACCCCATCTACGAGGGCTGGCCGTTTCCCTGGCTTCGGAGTGACTACGCAAGAGACGTTATCTTGCCCCTCTGCGAAACCGCGAAATCGCCGTATGGCTTCAGCGTCACCTTCATCGATAACGGCAATTATTTCGTACGGATCGGTAGCATTCCAAGAGTGAATCGCAGCCATGAAAGCGTCAACGTCTGGCCGGTAGACTGGTGTGACGATAGAGACATTGAACTCGTTTATTTTCTCTTCCTCGGCCACCGTGTACGGCGAGTACAGTAGAGCGGTACAAAGTTTCCCCAGCCAGACGCTCCAGCGCCAAATGCCAACGAGAGCGATCGGTAGATATGTCAACACGCTTGATGCCATATCAATCGTCAGTTTGGACTGACTGTGACAAACCGGCTTCTACAGTCTTCGAGACGCCGTTGAACTCTTTCATCAGATTGTTTTCTCTGATCGTACCCTTGAGTTGTGGTGTGGGGATCTTAACCTGTTCTTCTGCCCACTGCTTGAATCCCTTGATGTCTTTCGGAAGACAATGACCACCATACGCCCAACCACCTTCGAGCCCCATATCCGGGCCCATCCACGGAGAGATGTGCCTGAATGCAGACAGAACTGTATTCGGATTCGCTCCAGACATGTTGTTAGCGATCCGCCACATTTCATTGGCAAACGAAATTTTGGTCGCAGCGAAAGTGTTTCCCACTAATTTGACTATTTCTGCCTCTACTGGACGTATCTCGATAAGGCCCGTGATATCCGGTTTGAACGTCCGCTTAATTGTTTCAGTTGCTCTGGTAGAGCTGCTACCTAGAACCATCAATTCGCAGCGCTTGATATCTTCTAGCGCGTCGTCTTCGAATAAGAACTCGGGTATCACTGCGTAGTCCTCAATACCGTATATATCGGCTAGACGTTCTGTCGTACCTGGAGGGACGGTGCTCCTGATAGCGACGACTTCGGGATCTTGTTTAGCCAGCGTCTGTACGGCGTTTTCAACGTGATTCGTTGAGAGACCATCATCCTGACTAAACGGTGTGGGGACACATATGAGCGAGAGATCAGCATCAACCTCTTCTGACGGTTTTTTTGCCCGGTACCCCCTATTTCGAAGTGAAATGAGGACGCTTTCGTCGACATCTTTGAAAACGACATTATTACCCCACTTTTCGAGTACCATACCAGTCGCCTTCCCAACTGTTCCAGCTCCAATAACCTCGATAGTTACGGTCCCATCCTTCTCGCAAGTCCGTGCCATACTCCCCTCGTTGGGAACATAATGAATAGTTATTGATGGGCTACGCCAAGGAATTTTGATACATTAGCTTAGGTCCCTCGCATGTAAACCACTGATCTACCGTCTCACCTTTCTTGAGAAACGCCTGTTCGCCTACTACGTGATACTTCAGTTCAACACGAATGAACTGTGCTCTGACTTCACCAACAGCGTGCTTCGCGTGAGTCTGAAACGTAGTAATGTGTGACCGATTGCTCCTGCCGACAGATGACTCCGCCGACATTGAGCAGGTCCACTATACAGCCAACGCTTAAGCACCCGCCGCACGAATTATTAACATATAATAATGTACGACCGCTTGCTCCTGCCGACAGATGGCTCCGCCGGCATGGAGCGGGTCATCGAACATGCAGACGAGATTGCGCGACGCCACGACGCTACGATAGACATCCTGTACGTGATCAACACGTTCAGGATGGCACCGATGCCGACGGAAGCGTCTGTCGAGGGCATTCGAGGCCTGCTCAACGAGGGAGGCGAGATGGCAATCGAGGCCGCAGAGCGGATCTGCTCGCCCGAGACCGATGTCGAACACGCCATTGTCGAGGGGAATCCCAAGCGTGAAATCGTCGATCACGCCGCCGAGAACGCCTGTGACCTCATCGTAATGGGGACCCACGGACGAGGCGGCATCGACCGTCTCCTGCTCGGGAGCGTCGCAGAACAGGTCGTCAGGCGATCCGACGTGCCGGTGTTGACGGTCCAGGTCGACGAGCGACCGACAACCGCCTGATCAGACGGGCCGCAAGTGCTCGCAGTCGCCGGCCGTGACCGTCACGCGCTCCTCGCCGGTATCGACGGCGAGCGCGCCGGGAAACGTGACACCGACGGCCATCCCCTCGATGGTGTCTCCTGGTGTCTCGACGCGCACGCGCTGTCCGAGCGTCGTTGCGTGCTCGCGCCAGGCGTCGACCACGCTCTCTACGTCTGATCGCAGTTCGTCGAATTCCTCGACCAGGCGCTGGGTAAACACCCGCCGGTCGACGGGGCCGACTTCTCGCTGGATACTCGTCGCGTTCACACTCGGCGGCAGGTCTGTCTCGTCGATATTGGCGTTGATCCCGATGCCGACGACGACCCACTCGACGCGGTCAGCCTCCCCCTCGACTTCGGTGAGGATACCCGCAAGTTTGGCTTCCCTGTCGCCGATCACGACATCGTTCGGCCACTTGATACCGGCCTCGACGCCCGCTTCCCTCGCAGCGCGGGTCACGGCGACGGCGGCAGTGAGCGTGAATACGGGCGCGTGGGCGACGGGAATCTCGGGTCGGAGGACGAAACTGAGCCAGACGCCCCCGCTCGGGGAGGCCCACTCGCGGTCGAGACGGCCTCGACCGCCGGTTTGCTCGTCGGCGAGGACGACCACGTCCGACTCGCCCGCAGTCGCGAGTTCGCGAGCGCGCTGGTTTGTGCTATCGATGCTGTCGTGATACTCGATTGTGAAGGGCGCGTCGAGGCCGTATTCGATTGCTATCCCCCCGAAGCCAGAGACACCAGCGAGTTCGTATCCGGCATCGCCGCTGTCGATGTCGAACCCCTTCTCGCGAAGGTGCTCGACGTGCTTCCAGACCGCCGTCCGGGAGATGTCGAGTCTGTCAGCCAGCGCCGGGCCGGAGATGGGGCCGTCGGCGAGGGCGTTCACTATCTGCTCGCGGGTCTCCTGCATACCTGCGCGCTCGCCCGGTAACGGGAAAAGCGTACCTGCCCGTCGAGGTCTGATCCAGTGCATCCCGATCCGAAAGTAGCAACCCCCTCCAGCACCGACGGTCGTCAATGGCAGTTCCAGAGACGTTCCAGTCGCGTGCTCGTGCTCGACCACGTGCCGTCACGGCCGTCCTCTCGGTGATCGGGTACGTTCTCGTCGTGGGGGCGTTCGCCGGTCTTCTTCCGTTACCCGACATCTCGCGAGACGCGGTGATCCTGCTCGGTGACGCCATCGCCGTCGTAAACTTCTGGGCGCTGCTCGCAATCGTCGCCGGTGTCTACTTCATCAGGACCGATCAGGTCCGCAAGCACAGGGCGGCGATGCTGACCGCCTTCTCACTGATCATACTGTTCCTGATGCTGTATCTCACGAAGGTCGGCGGTGGATTCGAGAAGGAGATCCAGGCGACAGGTCTCGTGCGGGGGGCCTACATCGCGATGCTCGCGATCCACATCTTCCTGTCGGCGGTGTCGGTTCCCGTCGTCTTACACGCCGTTGTACTGGGACTGACCCACACTCCCGCCGAACTCCGCGAGACGGTCCACGCTCGCGTCGGCCAGATTGCGGCGGCGGCCTGGTCGCTGAGCCTCTTTCTCGGGCTAGTTACGTACGTCATGCTCAACCACGTCTACATGTGGACGCCGCGGTAGTTTCTGCTGTCTCGTATCAGTGACAGCCAGCAGTATTAGTCTGTCCGGGGGAGCGCAAGCGCGCCAGCGAAGAACACGACGACAGCGACCGCCGCTAGCACACCCAGGTTCGTCGCGCCCGCGCTCACGTCACCGCTGGTCGCGACGGCCCGGACGCCACGCGAGAAGTACGTCAGCGGCGACAGCCACGTCGGCAGCCATTCCGGCAGGAGCGTCGTCGGCACGAAGGTCTCCGAGAGGAAGAGCAGCGGCAGCGCAATCCCGTTCGAGGCGGCGATCACGCCGTCCTGCGAGTCGGCGAAACTCCCCAGCAGTGCGCCCACGCCACAGAACAGCGCGACGCCGACGGCGACCAGGAGCGCCAGCACCGCGACCGTCGCGGGTGTCAGGACGAGCGTCGTGCCAGTCAGCCCCCCCATCACGGCGAGTACCAGCAGGCCGGCCAGTCCGATGATGCCGACGTTGACCAGCGTCTGGCCGACGAGCCATTCGGGACGGGTCAGCGGCGTCGTCGCGAGTTTCTCGAAGCGGTTGCCCGACCGGTGGCGCGCGACCTCGCTCCCGACGCGCGACAGCGGCGTGAACAGCACCACGACGGCCAGGTAGCCGGCCACGTAGTAGCCCGGTGGCTCGGTAAAGAGGCCGCCATCGCCCGGCCGGGTCTGAATCAGGACGCCGAAGATCACGACGATCAGCAGCGGGAAAAAGAACGTGAAAAACACCGCCGTTCGACGGCGGAGAAAGGCCTTCCGCGCCGCGGTCAGTTCCGATTCGATCCGACCGACGCGACTCATCGCTGTTGCCCTCCTGTCGCCAGTGGGGCGGTCGCTGTCACGTCCCGTCCCGTCAGTTCGAGATACGCGTCCTCCAGGTCCGGTTCCGACCAGGACAGGCCGCCGTAATCGGCACCCACCTGTTCCAGCCGGTCCACGACGGCACCGATGTCCCGTGGTTCGACCTCGTAGACCGTCAACTGTCCTGTGCTCTGCTCGACCGGCCACGGGAGGTCGCTGCCAACCGTCTCGCCGAACTCGCCGGTGACGGTGAGTTTGCTCTGGCCGCCGTATTCGGCGACGAGTGCGTCGGGCGCGTCGACTGCGGCGAGGTGACCATCGGCGAGCAGTCCGACGCGGTCGGCCAGTTCGTGGGCTTCTTCCATGTAGTGGGTCGTCACCAGGATCGTCACGCCGCGGTCGGCCAGTCCCGAGAGCAGGTGCCACAGTGACCGCCGGCCCGCGGGGTCGATGCCCGTCGTCGGTTCGTCGAGTACGAGCAGGTCCGGGTCGTTGATCAGTGCCGTCGCCACGCAGGCGCGGCGCTGCTGGCCACCCGAGAGGTTCTCGTACCACGTGTCGGCGGTGTCGGCCAGCCCGACGTCTTCGAGCACCGCCTCGATGGCCCGTGCCTCGTCGTAGAGGCCCGCGTAATAGTCCAGTAATTCCGCTGCCGTCAGGCGCTCGTGGGGCGTACAGTCCTGTGGCAGGAGTCCGATCCGGTCACGGTCGACTGCCGTCGGCGACTCCCCGAACAGTGCCACGTGGCCCTCGACGTCGGTGGTGCCGGTCAGCGCCCGCACGAGCGTCGTCTTGCCCGCGCCGTTTGGCCCGACGAGCGCGAACACCTCCCCCGCCGACAGTGACAGCGACACCCCGTCGACTGCGACGGTGTCGCCGTACTGTCGACGGATGTCTTCGGCAACCAGTACCTCGTCCATACTGGACGCTCGGGACGGGGTGCCGAAAGCCGCTTCGAATCGGCGTCGGCTGCGTCCAGCCGCGCACTCGGGAACTACAGCGCCCTGCGAACTGCCCGGACGATGTCGTCTCCCTCGGCGTCGTCCTCGTCTTTGTCGTACACCGTCTCCTCGTCGACGGTGACCCGGAAGACGCCGTGGTCGCCCGTGACCAGCGACAGTTCCTCGAGTTCGTTCTCACAGCCGTTGAGAATAGTATTTGCGAGGTCGACGGCACGCTCACGGAATCCGCACGGCACACAGTACTCGATTTCGACAGTGCTCATACGTATCCAGTAGGCGTGCGGGTGAAAAAGAGTGTCCGTTTGTCGTGTCATCTCCAGCCGGGTTGGTAATACAGCAACGCCACCGTGAGGACGAACACCACCGTCGAAACCGAGTACGAAAACTCGAGTATCGTCCCGGTCAGTGCCGTCGACCCACCGAGCACGCCCGTGATGATGCTCGCAAACAGCGGCCAGTTACAGGACACACACGAGAGCATTCCGAGGACGCCAGCGACTGCAGAACTGGCCGCGTCGAGCACTGCCCCGAAAACAAGGAAGGCTAACGCGAGATACCCCACGAACTGATAGAAGATGATGTCGATCTGGAAGACCGGACTGTCGAAGTGAACGATTGGGGTCCACCCCGGCGACGGCGAGGCGAGGTCGACGGCAAACCGCCAGCCGAACTCCGAGGGTCCGGGTGCCCAGAGACCACCGAAGTATGTCAGCAATCCGAAATACACTGTCGCGACGGTCAGCGCGACCACCCGCTGGCGTTCCGTCCCGGCGGGCCGTTTCCTGCGTGCGACCACCCACAGGGCGATGTTGATCCAGATGAACGGGATCAGTGCAGACTGGACCCGTGTGATCGAGCTACTACTCAGCAGTTGGTAGGCGAGCAACAGGAGCAGTTCCGTATTGACAAGCAAGACACCCCACACGACCGTCTCTTTACGGATCTCGAATCGGTCGAAGATGTCGGTTGTCGTGGTCATACGGCGAGTGCATCAATGACGATGGCGAGCAAGAGTAGTCCGAGATAGGCATTGGAGGCGTGGAACGCCCGGAAGGCGGCCTGTTCGGTTTGCTCACGGTGGAGTCGGACGACCGCCCACAGGAACACCGCCCCCAGTAATGCCGTCGTCGCTGCGTACAGCGGTCCGAGCGAGGTGATCGACACCATCGCGCCGGCCGCGATGAGTGTCGCACCGAGGTAGTAGACGATGTGCTTTCTGGTCTCGGTCTCACCGCGAACCACCGGCAGCATCGGGAACCCGCCCTTTGCGTAGTCTTCCTTGTACGCGAGTGCGAGATTGTAAAAGTGGGCCGGCGTCCACAGGAAGATGACGCCAGCCAGGGCCAGGCCCGGAAGGTCGAAGCGACCAGTCACCGCCACCCAGCCAATCAGGGCGGGCAGTGAGCCAGCGAAGCCACCGATCACCGTGTTCTGGACGGTGTTTGGCTTGAGGACGAGGGTGTAGACGACGCTGTAAAACAGGATTGCAGCCAGGCCGAGCGCGGCGGCCAGTACGTTGACTTGCCAGAACAGAGCCAGCGACCCGACCGCGAGCGTGAGGCCGAACGCCAGCGCGTTCCGGACTGGAAGTTGATGGGTCGCAATCGGTCGATCCGACGTTCGATCCATTCGCTTGTCGATGTCCCGTTCGAGGACGTGGTTGAACGTCCCGGAGGCACCGATGGCGAGAACGCCACCCACGAGTGTCAGCACGACAGTCCGGGTCGTCAGGGCCGGACCTGCAGCTAGTGCCATGCCAGCCGCGGCAACGAGACAGAGTAGCCACATCAGCCGTGGCTTCATCAACCGGAAGTACGCGTACGCGGTCGCAGTGAGGCGCTCTCCGGTCGAGAGTGTGCCGGTAGCGGGCGCACCACCACCCCGGTCGGTAATCTCGGGCACCTCGACAGTCTCGCCGACCGGTGTCTCGTCGGCACTCCCGGTCTCGGCTTCGAGTTGCCAGGCGAGTGCGCCGACGAGGGCGCTGAAAATCGCCATCCCGGTCCCCAGGTGTGCGCCCGGTAGTTGCCCGCTCGCTTCGCTCGTCGCGACGAATGCGCCCAGTGCAATCTGGGCAGGATAGAGCACCAGTGCAACGGCGAGTGCCCCGAGCACGCGGCGGTTCGCGTTCGCACGAACGCCGGCGACTGCGGCCGAAATGACCAGTGCGCCGACAACTGCCGCCAGCAGCCTGTGTGTCCAGGCGACGGCCAGTCCGGTGTCGCCAAGCAGCGAGCCCTGACAGGTCGGCCAGGTCGAGCAGGAGTGGACGGCGTCTGCAATCGACGCCGTTGCGCCCGCGACCACCAGCAGGTAGACGCCGAGCGCGCTGGCGGCGAGCAGTGTGGTGAACCGTGGGCGGCGCAGGTCCATCGGACGAATCCCTCTCGTATAGACCTTTGTCGCGGCCCACTTAGACCTCGCGCTTCGCTGCTGTCTGCCAGTCTCGTTCGAATCGAAGACAGCAGCTATTTACATTCGAAATCCTAACCGCCGAATACACATGAAGCGACACCGAGTCGGGTCCGTTGCGCTGTTTGGGGCGTTCGCCTTCGTTGCCCTGACGCAGCCTGCTGCGGCCCAGACATCTGCGTCCGAAACCGCGGAACTCATCTGGGGGCTCAATCTGAACCTCCTGTACGCTGCCGTCCCGATCACGGTGCTCGTCGAAGGCATCCTGATCTACACGGTGTGGCGATTTCGCAACAACGACGAGCCGCTACCGACGATGGAGAACCGTCGTCTCGAAATTAGCTGGACCATCGCGACGGCCATCATCCTCCTGTTCGTCGGTGTCGCCACCTACCAGGTGCTGGCCGAACCGATGGTCACCGCCCAGTCATCGCAGGAACTGGCGACGGATCAGGAACCAGTGGAGATCGAAGTCGTCGCTCAGAAGTACTACTGGACGTTCAACTACAACGGTACTGCCGCAAACACCTCTCAGGCTGTCGGCCCGAACAACACGTTGAGTCAGAGTGATACGCTCGTCATACCGGAAAACAGGACAGTCAGATTCGCTATCACGTCGACTGACTGGCTCCACGCGTTCCACGTCCCGGCACTGGGGCTGAAACAGGACGCGATGCCCGGCCAGCACAACACCATCCAGACGCGCGCCACCGAGACTGGCACCTACCAGCTATACTGTGCCGAATACTGTGGCTCCGGCCACTCACAGATGCTCGGGCAGGTCCGGGTCGTCTCCGAGGACGAGTACCAGAACTGGATCGACGAGCAACAGGGCTCCTAGCGAGGCCCTTTTTCATCTCTGGGACCGTCCGGCATACGCATTTCGAGGACATGACGGCCGCTCGCGAGTCGATGTTCGGCGGCCTCGTCGCCAGTGGCTGGCACACGACGCTCGATCAAACCGGCGAGACGGTTCTGCCGATGACCGGACTGGTGCTGTGGAACCCTCCTGATCACGCACAGATCGCGGCGGCGGCGTACATTTCTCCGTTTTCGGTGAATGTCACGCCGACCGCGATGCGACTGGCTCCCCGGTTGACTAGCGGGCGCTTGTACGTGGACGAACTAAACCAGTCGTCGACGATTGCCTGTGCGACCGCCGCTTCGCTTTCGTACGCACTCAGGTCTTCGCTTCCGACCGCCTGGAACGAGTTCTGGTCGGGATCGACTAAATTGCCTCCGTCCGGGTCTTCGTAGGCACATTTTCTGAACAACTCTGCGCCCCGGTAACGCCCTTCAGTGTCGTTGCCGTCGATCACGAATGACGCTCGTCCCTCATCGACCATTCCTCGACTGTGGACACGCACCATCTGGCGGACTTGTTCGAACGTCGTTCCACTCGTGGTGAACTCGTATAGTCCGCGATCCGCTCGCCCCTCGTTGATCGCGGTGAGCATCTCCTGTTCGATGGTCGCAGGATCGAAGCTCGCTGCGGGCGCTGGCGTCGGGGTCGCAGTTGCGGTCGGGGCCGCCGTTACAGTCGGCGTTGCAGTCGCGGTCTGCGTGGTCGTCTCGGCAGGCGTCCCCGTCGCTGCTGTTGTCGGCGTTGCTGTCGCCGTTTGTGTCGTCTCGCTCTCTCCAGTCGAAGCACCGTCTGCGGTGTCCTGTTGTATCCCACCGCTGTCACCGAGTTGGGTGCCGATCAGCACACCAACACCGAGTGATGTCAAGATGATTAACACGAGGATACCAACGATGGCCTTGTTGACCATATTGATACACCCATTGTGAGTCACTCCTTGTAAGTCTATATTCCGTGCCGGCTGACGCGTTTGACTGGGTCGGACGGACGCGTTTCGAGCAGGGATATCGCTGATCGAACGTCAGTTTGATACCCATTACGTACCAGTTTTTCGTACCGTTCGCGTTCCTGCTCGCCGGCGTAATTCCGGGTGGAAAGCGGCTGTTCCTCGACGGCCACGAGGCGGTCGGCCTCGGTCGCGAGGTCGAGTCGATGGCCCGAGGGCGTGATCGAGATGTCTGCGAGGACGGTTGCGTCGGCCGCCTCGATCCGGTCGCGAGTCACGTCGAGTACCTGCTCGCTGGGATCGGTCAACGGCGGGACGGTCGCGGTGGGCACGTCGAACTGGGCCGTCACGGATAGCACTGCGTCGCCGTCGGCGTACGGGCCGGCGCTCACATCGTGGCCTGCTGCACAGAGACGTGCGATGATCTGTGCGCCGACACTGCCGCCGCCCAGCACGTGGATTCGGCGACTCTCTTCGGCCGTTGCTGGCAGCGTGGTCACTGACGGCGTCCCGGTGACAGGGTTCGTACTGACGACACCCTGGATATCGAAGGTCGCGGCCAGCGTTTCAGCCGTCAGTACCTCGTCGGGTGATCCGGCGGCGAGCACACCACCGTCTGTGAGCAGGACGAGGCGATCACAGAAGCGGGCCGCGGCTTCGAGGTCGTGAATCGCACCGAGGACGGCCCGCCCGTCGTCGACGAGGTCCCGGACGAGCGAGAGTGTCCGGGTCGCGTGATTGACATCGAGACTCGCCGTCGGTTCATCGAGAACGAGCGCAGGGGCGTCCTGAGCGAGCGCGCGGGCAACGAACACGCGCTGGCGCTCGCCACCACTGAGGGTACTGACTCGACGGTCCCGGAGGTCCGTCGTCGCGGTGCGTTCCAGCGCCCGTTCGACGTAGTGCTGGTCCGGGGAGGCGTCTCCGTTACGAAACCGATCCCGGTGGGGCGTCCGCCCCATCGCAACGATGTCCTCGACGCTGAACGCGAACCTGACGCTTGTGTCCTGTGGGACCGTGGCGACGCGTCGACTGCCGGCACGGGAGGACAGCGCCGCTATCGACTCGCCATCGACACGCACGACCCCCTGATCTGGCGTGATCGCGCCGTTGACCGTGCGTAGCAGCGTCGTCTTCCCGGCACCGTTCGGCCCGACGAGACCGACGAACTCGCCAGTGTCGACAGCTAGTGATACGTCTTCGAGGACATCGACCCCCGCGAGTGAAACGGAGACGTTCTCAACGTCGATCATACGGTGTGGACCTCCCGCCGCCGAAGCAAATAGAGGAAGAACGGTGCACCGACGGCCGCCGTGACGATTCCCACTGGGACCTCTGCCGTGCCACTCCGGGCGAGCGTATCCGCAGTAACGAGAAAGCTCGCACCGGCGAGCGCACTCGTCGGGAGTAGTATCCGGTGATCGGGGCCGACCAGCAACCGCATTACGTGGGGGACGACGAGACCGACGAATCCGATGACGCCCGCGACCGCGACGGCGGCCGCCGTGACGACACTTGCCAGCGCGAGGAGGATTCGCTTCGTCCGCTCGACCTCGATACCGAGTGCGTGGGCGTCGGCCTCTCCCAGCAACAGCACGTTCAGGTCGTGTGCGTAGGCATACAGGACACCGACAGTGAGCACGGCCAGCGGGAGCGTCACCTCGACTTCGGCCCAGGTGCTGTTGTGGAGATGGCCCATCAGCCAGAACACCGCTTCACGCAGGCTTTCGCCCGCCTGCACGAGCATGAAAGAGATTACTGCACCCAGGAACGTCTGGATGGCCACGCCCGCGAGTAACAGCGTCGCAACCGGGGTTTCACCGTTCCGTGTCGCAATCGCGTACACGGCAAAGGCGGCGAGCAGGGCACCAATAAAGGCCATTACGGGCAACGGAATTGTCGCGGCGAAGACGATTGCCGCGACTGCGCCCAGGGCCGCGCCGGAAGAGACGCCGATAATCGACGGATCGGCCAGCGGATTCCGGAAGAACCCCTGCATGACGGTCCCAGCGGCCGCGAGCGCGAACCCGACTGTGGCCCCGAGCACGATCCGCGGCAGCCTGATCTGTCGGACGATCGTTTCGCTCGTCGCTGGCACGTCGAACTGGATCGGATAGACGTACCTGACCGACAGCACTGGGACCGGGAGTGAGGTCTCACGCACTGGATACGGTTCGACGGCGAGTGTGAGACCAGCGGGGACACCGATTGCATTGGCGGCGGCCCTGGCCACGACGAGGAGATCGACCGCTACCGGACCTCTCGTTGCACTGACCAGTATCGTCGCGATCAGGAGTGCGAGCAGACCAGCGACGACGAAGAACCAGTGGGATCTCGACACAGTTACAATGAACTTGTGTTAGTCAAGTATTTATTGTGCACGGTCAGACCCCACACACGATGCGAACACTACCGACTGTTCTGTCCGTTGCGTTCCTCCTCGTTGCTGCCATCGGCGGTTCGGGCGTGGCACTCGCGAGTACAGATGCAACGCAGTCTAACTGTGAGTTCCCGCATGCGGCGACCGACGCCACGGGGACGGAGGTATCGCTTTCCGACGCACCCGACCGCGTCGTTGCACTACAACCGAGTGACGCCCAGACGATGTGGGAGATCGGTGCGCGTGACCAGGTCGTCGGGATGCCACTAAACCAGTACACTGACTACCTGAACGACACCGGTGACCGAACAAACGTCGCAAACGACGATGGCTCGACCAACGTCGAGGCTGTCGTCGGGGCGGAGCCAGATCTCGTGCTCGCCGCGAACGCGACCAGCGCCGACACCGTCCAGCAACTCCGTGATGCCGGCCTGACCGTGTATCACTTCAGCCTCGTCGAGAGCCTCGACGGGATCGCCGAACAGACGACGACGATCGGTCGACTGACCGGCAACTGTGACGGGGCGAGCGAGACTGTCACCGAGATGCAAGACCGGATCCAGAACGTTCGAGACGCGGTCGGCGACCGCGATGAGGTCAGCGCCCTCTACTACTTCTTCGATTTTACGACCGGTAACGAGACCCACATCCACGATGCCATCGAGACGGCCGGTGGCCAGAACGTCGCTGCCGAGGCCGGCATTACCGGGTACGCCCAGATCAGTCCCGAAATCGTCGCCGACCAGGACCCACAGTGGATCGTCTACCCGTCCTCGTCTCCGAGACCGAGCGGGGACCCGTACAACGGGACGACCGCAGTACAGCAAGACCAGGTGCTCAAAGTCAACGATAATTACATCAGCCAGCCGGCACCGCGGGTCCTCATCGCAGTCGAACAGATGGCAGAGGCGTTCCACCCCGAAGCGTTCGCCGAGCAGTCGCCGACCGAGAGCGCGACACCGAACACCGTGACCGAGAGTGAAACACCGGACACCATGACCGAGAGCGCGACATCGGACACCGTGACCGAGAGCGAAACACCGGACACCGCGACCGAGAGTGAAACGGCCGAGACGCCGACGGCGGGAAGCGGTCCCGGCTTTGGCGTGGTCGGTGCATTCGTTGCCCTCGTCGCGACGCTCGCACTCGCCGGCCGTCGGAAAGGCACATAAGGCCCGCGTGGCCACTCCCTGTATGGTCGAAAACGTCATCTGGCCGGCCGCACTCGACGCGGACCTGACCCGAAGCGAGGGTCGCCGCGTCCCGAGGGATCTGGCCGTCTCCCAGCCCACGGTCGACGAGATCGCGAAAGCCGTCCAGCAGGTGGGGTACGACTCCGTCATCGAGCGCGACAAGCGATACCCACACGAGTACGAGACACGCGGTCGCGTCCTCGTCAAGGACGCAGACGACGCGACAAAGAGCGACCTGCTCGGTGCCGTCGCCGCCTATATGCAGGCGTTGCGGGCATGAAACGCGTCGGCGAAGTCGTCAGGATCGCACAGGGATTGGCCATCGTCAGGTGTCCCGACGAGGAGCACCCTGGCGTCGGCACGGAAGTCGTCACCGACGACCTGACGACCGCTGGCTCGGTCGTCGACGTGTTCGGGCCGGTCGACCGACCCTACGTTGCCGTCTCTCCTGACGAGGGTCGTCGGCTCGCGACCCTGGTCGGCCAGCGCCTCTACGCCCGGTAGCCGGTCTGTCCCGTGGCCGGGGAGGCAGTCAACCGCCGCTCCGTAACCCTGATACCCGCGGCGACGGACCCCCGATTATGCAACAGCGACAGCGGGCCACACTTGCGCTGGGAATCGTCGTCGCCATCTTCCTGTTCGTCCAGCTCGGTGCGCTCGCGCTCGTCGAACCGTTCGATCAGGTGTACGAACCGGTCGAGAACCCACAGGACCCGACCAACAGCCTCGCGTACGTCGGCGCGATCCTGGTCGCGACCGTTCTTATGCTCGCGGCGTTCAAACTCGGCGGCGATGAAGTGATCCGGTTGCTCATCGTCGGGTCGGGTGCCTGGCTTGGCCTGTACGTCTTCAGCGTTCTCGTCCCGCCGGCCCCCACGGTCCTGGGGGTCAATGCAGTCGCGCTCGCTGGGGCTGTCGCCCTCGGAATCGCGCTGTATGCCTACCCCGAGTGGTACGTCATCGACATCGCCGGGGCGGTGATGGGGGCTGCCGGTGGCGGCCTGTTCGGGATTAGTTTCGGCGTTCTCCCGGCGCTCGTCTTGCTCTCGGTGCTTGCCGTCTACGACGCGGTCAGCGTCTACGGCACCGAACACATGCTCACACTCGCGAGCGGCGTCATGGACCTCAAAGTCCCTGTCGTGCTCGTTCTTCCGATGTCGCTCTCGTACTCCTTTCTCGACGCCGAGATGCCCGATCCCACGGTAGACGAGGACGAGGGGGACACGACAGCGGTCGCTGACGGTGAGGGCCCGGTGGCTGTCGACGAGGAGACCGGAGAACACGACAGCGCGACAGAGGGGAAAGCAGCGAATCCGGCGGAGGACCCGCTCGAACGCGAGGCGCTGTTCATCGGTCTGGGCGACGTTGTCATCCCGACAGTGCTGGTCGCGAGTGCGGCCCACTTCGCGGCCGAGGGAACGCCGACGGTGTTTTCCACGCCACTCCCGGCCGTTACGGCGGCCGTCGGCACGTTCGCCGGCCTCGCAGTCCTCATGCGGATGGTCCTGAAGGGACGCGCACACGCTGGTCTCCCCCTACTCAACGGTGGAACAATCGCCGGCTATCTCGTCGGCGCACTCGCCAGCGGCATCACGCTGATCGACGCACTGGGACTCGGGCCGTATCTGTAACACGCTCGGTGTCACCGACCAGTCAGTGCTTCGCTGGCGGGCGCGAACTCGATCTCCTGACCGAGACCACGCTCGCGGGCACGTTCGTACAGCATCTGGCCCGCTGCGACCGTTTCGATTGCCGTGCCACCGCTATCGAACAGCGTGATTTCGTCCTCACTGGTGCGGCCGCGCTCGGTACCGGCGACGATAGCCCCGAGTTCGGCGTGGATGTCGTCCTCACTGACGACGCCGCTCTCGACGGCGTGGATGAAAGCCCCCGCATCGTTCATCACTCGCTCGCTGAGGTCTGGCACGTACGTGGCCCGTTCGACCGTCGTGTCGTCGACTTCTCGTTTGTCCGGATGGTACTGTCCCATCGTGGTGACGTGCATACCGGGTTCGAGCATCGACCCGTCGAACACCGGTTCGCTCGCGTCAGTCGCCGTGACGACGATGTCTGCACCTTCGACGGCAGCCGACGGTGTCGCAACCGCCGCGACCGTCGCATCGAGCTGTCCGTTCATCTCTCCGGCAAAGGAGGTACGATGCTCCGGCGTCGGTGAGTACACCTCCACGCGCTCGATGTCCCTGACTGCTGTCGCGGCCGTCAACTGTGCCCGCGCCTGTGGACCGCTGCCAAACAGTGCCAGGTCGTCGGCCCGCGGCGGTGCCAGTTCGTCGATGGCGACGCCGCCGGTCGCACCAGTTTTGAACGGGTTGAGTGAGGCACCATCGAGGATAGCCAGCGGGTCGCCGCTCTCGGCGTCGAACAGCCCCAGTACGAAGTGGGCGTCCGTGCTGCCGAACCCGGCCGCGTAGGTGTATCCGCCCATCGCACCGACTGTTGGCAGGATGGCTGTGTAACCAGTGAGTATACCCGCAGGTGCCTCGGCGTACAGCCTCGTCCGGGGCCGGGCCGGCGCACCGTGGCCACGGTCACGATACCCGTCTCGAACGGTCTCGACGTACTCGGGCATCGTCGCGAGTCCGTCGACATCGTCGCTGGTCAGGAACAGTGCCGTCTGGTCGCTGGCTGTCATGCCCGCGAATTGGGACTGCTCTGTTAAGAAACGTCGTGTGAGAACTGATACTGTCGGACGTACCTATCTGAGGATTCTCGCCACCCCGGGTGGTGAAATACTTCACGGACTTCCGTCCGACAGTATCAAGAGGAAAGCTCTAGTCGGCTGCTTGGAGCGACTCCGAACTGTTCGTCGGCGTCGATGGCGCGTCTACGGGCGCACGGACGAACAGTGCGTGACCGATCAGTCCAACCGCGACGACCGATCCAAGTGGGACCGCCGTCGTCAGACCCAGGCCACAGACTGTGAGAACGCCGGTGATACCGATCAGTGCGAGCGGAATGAGCCCGAGAACAAGGTCGTAGTATCCCGTCATATTATATTCTGCACTACGTCGAATCGATACATAAGTGTTTCCCATAACAGCTAGATAACGTTCCATGTGGGTACTTTGTAGTTGTTCCGTCACCCATGAAAATACTCCCTATAACTTATGAGCGGCTACTACTGTACAACAACCCTGTAGGGCTCTTTACGGCCTGCTTTCTGTTCTGCCTGGGAACACGATACGATCCGGACACCTGGCGGACGTATTACTCGACCGTGGCTCTATCGGAGCAACACCTTGAGGAGTGCGTGCAAGCAGTATAATTATAGAGGTGTTTCCATTGCTGATAATCAGTAACCTCTTGCATACAGGGCAGTAGCAAGTGATTATCCAGCGTGATAACGGAGGGGATGTGCTTAAGTCCTGTCGAGTTATACCTGTGTATGGAGGGACAGAGGCATACTCTACTGCCCCCAACACCTATGAGCACGAATGCCACGGACGACGTGACGGACGCCACGAGCGAGGACCGGTCTCAGCGGTACGCTGGGCTCAACATCGGCGACGAAGACTTCGTGATCTATGACCGAGAGAATCATCAGGCATGGATCCAGTCGACAGTGGCGCTCGACGTAGGAAACCCCCAGTAGATCTGTCGCTGTGAGTGGCATCGGGCTGCCAGGGGGGCACACATCTCCTCCACACTCGGGCATGGCATCGCTATACAGTTCGTCCCCACCGGAACTGAAATGGCTGATTCCTGGGAAACCGGCCCGGTCGTTTCAATGGGGACGGCAACACACTTTTTAGACGATGGCGGCGGCAATTGCTCGCCAAGAGATCAGTAGCACACCGCCAACACCGACCGAGACAGCAGCGAACGTAGTCGCCGCATCACCAGGAAACACGGCAGTCGCCCGGAGCAACTGTGCGACAATGACGGCACCGACCCAGGCTGGGAGAATCACCGAGACGGCGTGCCCGGGCGAACGGATAGAATGCATCGTGTAGAGACTTCCACCGATACCGACGATGCCGAGCCCAATCAGGAACGGGAGCAGCGTTCCGAGCACGCGGTCGAACTGGCCCACTGGGTCGACGCCGTGTGATATCTCGCCGACGACGACAAACACCGTGATTGCGAGCAGGTCTCCGACTGCGAGTCCCACCACGGCAGGCACTGGATCGACTCGCCGCCGGAGCGACGACGCGACTGTCATGCGCGTGACTCGGTTCTCCAGTCTCTTTGTTCTCTCGTTTCGGGGGCTTCTTTTCGCCCAGGCGACAACCACCAGTATGGAGTACGCCGTGCTCGGGTGGCCACCGGATGGCCCGACGCTCGACCTCGATCACCGGTCGTTCAGTTACGCCGGGAAGTTCGTCATGTCTACCACCGGGAAGGCTGTCGCACGGTCGGACGACGACATCGTCGGTGCGGTGGCGTTCAACGAAGACCGGACGGACGAGACGACGCTGTGGTTCCGGTACGTCACCGTTCGCGAGGACCGGCGCGGAGAGGGTATCGGTCCCGAGTTGCTCTCCTTTGCACTCGACCGTGCAGCCGAGCGCGGCTACGAGCAAGTAACAATCGGCGTCAACAATCCCTTCGCATATCAGGCGGCCTATCGCGCTGGCTTCGGGTTCACCGGAGACACGACTGGGATCGCCGAACTCGTGCTCGCGTGGCCGGCCGACCGATCACGCCAGACCTACCAGGCGGGACTGGACCAATATCGCGAGCGCGAACTCTCTCCGGCCGAATCGTCGTTTCTCGACCGACACCGAAACGAAGAGCCACCAGAAACCGTCTGATCGCGTCGAACAGCGACTATCGCACACTGTGTCACCCCCGGCTACGCGACCGCTTTCGACTCGAAGACCCGCGTCTCGCAGGCCTCACAGGAGACGGCTGCGACCTCGTGGGTCGAACAACAGGACTCCACGGTGTCAGTACCGAAGGCAAGTGCGCCCCCACACTCGGGACAGGTCTTCAGGAACAGTCGCAGACCGTTCAATAGCTGGCCCCGGTGATCGATCGAGACCTCGTCCCAGTCCTCGACCCACTCGGCGAGCACGTCTGCGGCCGCGATGTCGGCGACGAAGGCGGCCTGTGATTCCCAGGTACCGACGTACCGCCCGTCGACCCGCGCTCGGAAGGCGGTGCCGTGATCCTCGACGGACACTTCGCCGGCCGAGATGTTGAGGATCGCCGGGAGACGGTCACGTCCAACGTCCGACTCGTTGACACGTTCGATCTGCCGTTCCCAGTCGCGCCGGAACGCGTCCGTGAGACAGAGGTCTGCCCCGCCCTGGCAGGGTTCGAGCGCGCCCGCGTCCACGAGAAACTCTTCGAGGTCGAGGTCTTCCCTTTCCTCGGACGGCGGTTGTGCCCCTTGCTCCGAGGACGCCGCCGCTTCCTTATCCGTCGTCGCCGGCTCGCCCACTGTCGGGGACGGGTCCTTGCCGAACGCCGACAGGAGCCAGTCCGGAAAGTAGCGTTTCGTGAGCGCCGGCGTTCCGGGAACCAGATACCCTTTGAAGTAGATACTCGCTGCAGAGAGTAGTAACACGCCCGCCGCGACAACCCCGCCGATGGTCGATCCCACCGTCGCGCTTCCCGCCGCGAAAACACCGCCACTCAACAGTACCGCGATCGCACTGTTGACGACAGTACAGGGTAGACAACGCATCTCACCGGTGTAGGCCGGATCCTGGTACTGCTGTATTGGGTCCCAATCCATGCTATAGAGTAACGACGGGCCGGACAAAAAATCTCGTGCCGGGAGATTCAAGCCGGACTCGTCCGAAAAAGCGGGCGATGGGAAACGCTGATCTGCGCTCGCTGGCCGCAATCGAGGACATCGCATTCGAGGACACCGGTGGGAGTGTCATCGCCGTCGACGCGCACAACTGGCTGTATCGTTACCTGACGACAACGGTCAAGTTCACCCGCGACGAGGCCTACACGACGGCCGACGGCGAGGAAGTGGCGAACCTCATCGGGGTCGCCCAGGGCCTGCCGAAGTTCTTCGAACACGACCTGACGCCGGTGTTCGTTTTCGACGGCGCGGTGATCGACCTGAAAGAAAAAGAAGTCGCCGAACGCCGGGAGGCGCGCGAGAAGCGAGAAGAGAAACTCGAAGCCGCCCGCCAGCGGGGTGACACCGCCGAAATCGCCCGCCTGGATTCCCAGACACAGCGCCTGACCGAGACGATTCTCACCACGACCCGGGAGTTGCTGGGCCATCTGGACGTGCCGATCATCGACGCGCCGGCAGAGGGTGAGGCCCAGGCGTCCTATATGGCCCGGCAGGGATCGGTCGACTACGTCGGGACCGAGGACTACGACGCACTCTTGCTCGGTGCGCCCCTAACGCTCCGGCAGCTGACCAGCAGTGGCGACCCCGAACTGATGGATTTCGAGGCGACGCTCGACCACCACGGCATCACCTGGGAGCAACTGGTCGACGCGGCGATTCTGATGGGCACGGATTTCAATCCCGGTATCAGTGGGATCGGTCCGAAGACGTCGATCAAACTGGTCACGGAACACGGCGACCTCTGGGGAGCACTCGACGCCAGAGACGAACACATCGACCACGCCGACCGCATCCGCGATATGTTCCTCGACCCGACAGTCACTGACGACTACGACCTCGAACTGACTGTCGAACCTGATCTCGACTCGGCGCGTGCCTTCGTGACTGGCGAGTGGGGCGTCGCTGCCGACGAGGTGAACCGCGGCTTCGAGCGCATCGAGGAGAGTGTCGTCCAGTCGGGGCTGGACCGCTGGACCTGATACTGCCCGCTTCGCTCGCAGTTTCTATTACTGTAGATTGCTGTTCGAGACGCGCGAGCGCGTCTCCCTGCGGTATGACGAACGAACCGCGAGCGAAGCGAGCGGTGAGTGAGTCATCTACACTTAATAATCTGTATAGAGTCCGTCCCTATGAAATATTCTAGACAGGAAGACGCTCAAGAGCCTGTTTAACCGAGATCTCCCGGAACTGTTGGGCTATCCGGTTGTCGTCGGAGCCGAACGATGGGATGCTTACATCAGAGTCAGCGTTTAGCGACTCGATAGTTGTTTCGAACCAATCATTTGCTGGCTGGCGCGGCTGATGGATCGAGAAATCCGCATTACTCGGGCAACCATCTGGCGCATACAGATAGCAATGGTCTATCCGTCGGGAAGCACTTTGTAGGGTGATGCTATTCACGTCCGGCGAAGTGGGTGATACATTCGGGACTAGGAGAGTCGTTATCGCCCGGTCGTTTACTGCTCGCAAGATTTGCTCTGCAATAGGTTCAACATTGACATTTTTGTGGTCGGGATAAATGTCGAGCATTCGGTAATCCGCCGGATTGCTCGTCGTCTGAAACGTATAGTAGTCCGGATACTCGAAGAAATCCCCTTCGCGTACTTCTCTGAGATGACGGTAAAAGGCAGTGACGTACGAGAGGAGTAAATTACCAGCGCCGATGCCCTCGCTCCCTGTCCCCATTACGATACCTACACGGTCATCAGGAGTCACGGATGGCAGTACCGTCTCTCGGGAAACTACGTCCCCGTCGATCCGATATTCGAACGAGGTACGATCCAGCTCCTTTGTCGTATGCATCTGTCACGATCAAACGGCATCCGTCGTGATAAATCCCTCTAAGACACCGCTCGTACGACCGAAAGTATGAGCGCCGAAACCGTCAGGGCTGCAGTCGTGACTGCATCTCGGTCACCCGTTCCTGCAGTTCGGTGAGTTGTTCGGCGGGGTCACCGTCGGCCGCTTTCTGGAGTTCTTCGATCTGTTCCTGTGTCTGTTCGAGGAACTGATCGGACTGTTCTTCGAGGTCTTCGTGGGCCGACAGCAACACGTCGAGTTGCTGGTCGACGGAATCGATATACGATTCGGAGAGGTCGTCTGCGCTCTCGAAGCCTGCTTCGGTCGCTTCGAGGGCCTCGTCACCGGCCGCTTCGAAGGCGTCGAACTGCTCGTCGATGGCTGATCGCACTTCTTCGATTCCCTGGACCGATCCGGGAACGGATTCCTCGATGGTATCGAGCGAGTCGTGGAGCGCCTGACGCGTCGCCTCTGCCCCGCGCTGGCTCATCTCGGTCTGGCTCTCCATGCCGCTCAGGAGCGATTCGTTGACCTGTTGCTGGAACTCGATACTCCGCGTGAGCGCCTCGTGACTCTGCTCGACCGCACGTCGCTGGAATTCGAATGCTGTCGTGAGTGGATTGTTCTCCGACATAGTTGGAGAGTCGACACCACGATACAAGAAAGCCAGCACCGCCGACCGAATCATAAGCCCCAGAGCAATCAGAGAACCGGTGAGGTTTTAGGCGGTTGCATCCGACCGACCGCCTGTATGACCGACGAGTTCCGGACCGAACGTGACAGCCTCGGTGAGATGCAGGTACCGGCCGACGCGTACTGGGGTGCCCAGACCCAGCGCGCCGTCGAGAACTTCCCGATTTCGAACGAACAGTTCGGGCGGCGATTCGTGCGCGCCCTCGGCGTCGTCAAGAAGGCCGCCGCACAGGCAAACCGTGAACTCGGGACACTCGACGACGAGACGGCAACACACATCGTCGCGGCCGCCGACGAAGTGATCGCTGGCGACCACGACGGCCAGTTCCCGGTCGACGTGTTCCAGACCGGTTCTGGGACGTCCTCGAACATGAACGCGAACGAGGTCATCTCGAACCGGGCGACAGAACTCGCCGGCGGCGAGGTCGGCAGTCGCGATATCCACCCCAACGACCACGTCAACTTCGGGCAGTCCAGTAACGACGTGATCCCGACGGCCATGCACGTCGCTGCGCTGGAAGCCGTCGAGAAAGACGTGTTGCCGGCACTGGCCGAACTGCGCGACGCACTGGCTGCGAAAGAATCCGAGTTCGACGACGTGGTCAAGACGGGCCGCACACACCTTCAGGACGCCACGCCGATTACGCTCGGCCAGGAGTTCTCGGGCTACCGCGCACAGACCGAGAAGGGAATCACTCGCGTGAAACACACTCACGAGCACCTCTCGGAACTCGCCCTCGGTGGCACTGCAGTCGGCACCGGTCTCAACACTCATCCGGAGTTCCCCGCGAAAGCGGCCGAGTACATCAGCGAGGAGACCGGCATCGACTTTCGCGAGGCTGACAACCACTTCGAAGCCCAGGCCGCTCACGACGCGATGAGCGAGGCCCACGGCGCACTCCGGACTGTCGCCGGCAGTCTCAACAAGATCGCAAACGACCTTCGACTGCTGGCTTCGGGACCGCGTAACGGTCTCGGTGAAATCGACCAGCCGGAGAACCAGCCCGGATCCTCGATCATGCCCGGGAAGATCAACCCAGTCGTCGCCGAAGCGGTCAACCAGGTCCACAAGCAAGTCGTCGGCAATGACGCCGCCGTCTCGGCCGGCGCTGCCGAGGGCCAGATCGACCTCAATCTCTACAAGCCCATCCTTGCGAACAACTTCCTCCAGTCGACCCGCCTGATCGCCAACGGGAGCGAGGTGTTCGCCGAGAAGTTCGTCGCCCAACTCGAAGCCGACCGAAAACACTGCGCCGACCAGGTCGAACAATCGATGGCCCTGGCGACCGCGCTCAACCCTCACATCGGCTACGACAAGGCCAGCAAAGCCGCAAAACAGGCCCTTGAGGAAGGAAAGACTGTCAAACAAGTCGTCGTCGAGAGCGACTATCTCTCCGAGGCGGAAGCCGAGGAGGTGCTGGATCCGGTGAAAATGACCGAGCGGGGGGTTCTCGGTGATAGCTAGCCAGTGAGGCGTTTCATCGCCGAACACTGGCTATCACCGAGAACAGTGGGGATAGCTAGCCAGAGACGTTTCATCGCCGACTGGCAGACGTTCAGGGCGTCGCGGTCTCGTTGTCGGTCGATTGCCAGTGATCTTCGACCCACGTCGGTCGGTCGACAGTCGTGAATCCGACCCGGTCGTACTCGTACTCGTAGGTGACTTCCTTGCGCTGGTAGTTTCGGACGCGAACGAACGAAGCCGAGAGCGAGATGATGAAACCATCGTGTGAGACCAGCGCCTCGACGCTGTAGTTCCGGACCGTGCTGTCGTCCGGCCCGGCGTATCCCGTACCGGTGAGTTCGTAGTAGCCGTCGCCCTGGATCTGGACTGGCCTGGCACTACTGTTTTCGACGGCGAGGTAGCGCCGGATCGAACTCTTTGCCATCCCACCGATTCGGGTGGCGGCCGCCCTGGGTGGAAACCGTTCGTGTACCAGGACGCCGCTCTCGACGTAGCGCGCGTAGCGAGCCCGCTCGGTGGCGTACTCAGAGTACTCGCCGTAGAACCGAAACGGGTTGCGGGTCGTCGTTTGCCAGCGGTTCGTCCAATAGGTGTAGGTCGTTTCGGTTTCGACTCGTGCGCGCCGTCGGGTCACTGATCGGCTACTGGTGTTCTCGCCGGTACGGACGACGACGTATCGGTCACGCCACGTGTAGGACTCGCCTCTGATGGCCTGCACGTGAGCGTCCGCCAGCAGTGCCGGCTCTGGCACCTCCTCACCGGATAGGCGAGTCTCGCCCTGTGACGCGTTCGGTGCTGTTGGCTCCGGGACCGGGGCTGGCGTCACCGTCTGCTGGGACTGGTCGCCACTCCCGAAGGCCGAA
>PXRO01000018.1 GCA_003021685.1 Halobacteriales archaeon QS_4_62_28 | reverse complement strand
CCGCTGGCTCCGGGAAGACGGGCGACGTAAGCACCGCAACGCAGTGAGGAGCGCAGCGAGCCCCTCGACCGGAGCCAGCGGGGGCTTTCACGCTGTCTCGAAATATCGCTCTCAGTCTGGCGGCTTATCTGAACACTACCCGTCTCTACAGGCGGAGCAGGCCGAGTGCCTCGGGGCTTGACCCCGAGGCGGTTCACAGAGCCGAAAGCGGTCAGAAGAACTCCTGGAGGCAGACCGGTTGACCGGAGAACGCGTCTAGCAACGGCGCTCAGTCAGTATGAGGCAATTTCCACGCACTCACGTTCGACAGTATCACGCAGCCAGGTCCTCGTACAGCGCGACGAGGTCGTCGCCGACGGCGTCGAGCGTGAACCCCTCGGCCTTCTCCACAGCGGCCGCGCCCAGGCGCTCGCGCTCCCCGGGGGAGTCACAGAGCCGCCGGAGCGGGGCCACGAACTGGTCGTCGCTTTTGAGACACTGCGTCCCGTCTTCCAGCCACTCGTAGGTGGGGATGTCGCGGATGACCGGCGGCTTGCGGCCAGAAGAACACGTCGCCGGCGGCGAACGCACCCCGGATGTCCTCCACGTAGCCGGTGAACGTGCAGTTCTCGGGCGCCGCCCTGACGAGGCGGGTGGTCGCGCTGCTGCGGAGGAGGCGGTCGACCGTCCCGCCGCTGGGGTTGAGATAGCCGAACCAGACGAACTCGGTATCGGGCATCCGCCGGGCGGTCTCGACGAACGTGCTCAGCCCCTTGCGCTCGATGACGTGGCCCACCATGAACACGACCGGCGGCTCCAGATTGTAGCGGTCGAGATACTCCTCGCGGAGTCCAGCGTCGTCGAACCCCTCGATCTTGGCGGGATCGAACCCGTTGCTGATGACGGTCTTGGGGACGTCGGCGTACGAGTCCAGCACCTCGCGATTGTGTTCGGAGGGGCAGACGATGTGGTCCGCCAGCGAGTACGCCCACGAGAGGTACGGTTCTGCGACGGTGGCGAGCGCGTCGAACCCACGGAAACTCTCCCTGAGGTCCGCAGCCGTCTGGTGGCCGTGGACCAGGACTGGCACGCCGGCCCCCCGTGCCCGTTTCGCGTAGTAGGCCGACCGGGGACCCATGTTGTTGAGATGCAGCAGATCGGCGTCGAGAATCGGGCTCGTCGTGTACTCGATGCCAGCTCGATCGAGGATCGTCCGCTGGTTCTGGACGGACTGGCGGTGCCCGCCCGTAATCTGTCGCTCCCACTCGAAGTAGTGGCTGACCAGCATCTACCCCTACTGCCGGCGAGCCCGTACTTAAATCGTCGTCACTTGCGCCTGTCGTCCGAACCAGCCGGCTGTTGTAACGAAGACACGCTGATACAGCCGCTGGTAATCACGGCCGATAGTATGACCAGTAGATTGAACCTGCCGGGCAGTTAACGAGAACTATGGAACCGACCTCCCAGGACGCAACGGTGCTGGTGGTCGACGACGAGGAGGCCGTCGCTGGCGCCTACACCGCCCAGCTTGACAGCGAGTACGAGACCCGGACGGCCTACGGCGGCGAGGAGGCGCTGGAGAAGGTCGACGACGGGGTGGACGTCGTCCTTCTCGACCGGCGGATGCCCGACCGGTCCGGGGACGAGGTGCTGGAAATCATCCACGAGCGGGGTCTGGACTGTCGGGTGGTCATGGTCACGGCAGTCGATCCGGACTTCGACATCGTCGACATGCCGTTCGATGATTACCTCCAGAAGCCCGCGAGCCGGGAGGAGCTGTTTTCGGCCATCGAACAGCAGCTCGCCGCCACGGAGTACGACCAGCGCGTCACCGAGTACATCGAGGTGACGACGAAACTCGGCCTGCTGGAACGGGAGAAATCCACGGTGGAACTGGAGTCCCACGACGACGTCGAGCGGCTCAGGGAGCGCAGCGAACAGCTGCAGTCCGAACTCGACGAGGTCGTCGACCAGTTCGAGGATCCGGAAGACGCGTTCCGGGATCTGCTGTAGGCTGGCCGTCCCGCCAGCTATTTCCGGACACCGCTTGTAGCATCGGCTGTCGTGAGTACACTCATGACATCATCATCACCGCCCTTCACGGGGCAGTTCACCAATGCTACATTCAGCGAAGTACCTCATTCACGCGGAGATCCGCACGAGCGGGGTGGTCGAGCGGAGTGACGTCGTCGGCGCCATTTTCGGGCAGACCGAGGGGCTGCTCGGCGACGAACTCGACCTGCGCGGCCTGCAGGAAGCCTCGAAGATCGGCCGGATAGACGTCGACATCGAGTCGGAGGACGGCCGCTCGTTCGGGACGATCACCATCGGGAGCGGCCTCGACCGGGTACAGACGGCGGTCCTGGCTGCCGCCCTCGAAACGATCGAACGCGTCGGCCCGTGTCGAGCAGACTGCACAGTGACGGCGATCGAGGACGCACGCGCAGCGAAGCGTCGCGAACTTGTCGACAGGGCGACAGACCTGCTGACCGACCTCGAGGACTCGACGATGACCAGCGAGAGCCTCGTCGAGGCGGTGCGCCAGCAGTCCCGCGTCGAGGACATCACCGAGTTCGAGGGCGTGCCTGCGGGCCCGCGAGTGGCCGACAGCGACGCCATCATCGTCGTCGAGGGTCGCGCGGACGTCCGCCGGCTGCTGCGCTTCGGCGTCAAAAACGCCGTCGCGGTCGAGGGGACGGACATCCCGGAGACGGTGGCGCGACTCACCACGGAGCGCACGACGACGGTGCTGCTCGACGGCGACCGGGGCGGCGACCTCATCCTCGAGGAACTCACCCAGATCGGGAGCGTCGACTACGTCGCGTTCGCGCCCGCCGGCAACTGCGTGGAGGACCTGGACCGCTCGGCGATCATGTCCGCACTCCGGAAGAAAGTCCCCTACGAACAGGCGATGGAGGCCGACTCGCCGCGGGACGCGTTCGCACCGTCGAGCGATGCCGCCACCCGCCAGCAGGTCGAGGACGTCGTCGAGAGGGCTGGCGACGCCGCGCGAACCGATTCCGGAGCAGTGACCGACCAGTCCCGGGCAGCCGGTGGCGACGAGCCCGCCGACGGGCTCACATCTGACGGCGAGGCGGAGTCCGGACCTGACGGAGTGAGCCCCACTCAGTCAGACGAGGACGCCCCCGAGCCCGAACACCCTGCCGACCGCCCGGTCGA
Organism: Halobacteriales archaeon QS_4_62_28; assembly: GCA_003021685.1. Classification (GTDB taxonomy): domain Archaea; phylum Halobacteriota; class Halobacteria; order Halobacteriales; family Haloarculaceae; genus Halomicrobium. The sequence continues at coordinate 40,919 of PXRO01000018.1, read as the reverse complement.
CGAGCAGGAGGACGACTCCGCGGCCGGTGGGCCGCGGACCGCAGACGGTGGTGCCACAGCGGCCGACCCGACGACCGAGGAGCCGGCGAGTCCCGGAGAGCCCACGGCTGGGGACTCCGTGGACGCCGAGACGGACGGTGCGGACCAGTCGGAGACTGGGAATGCAGATGAACCCTCCTCGAAGGCTGCGGAACCGAGTGCCACCTCCTCGGACGCTGCGGGGGCGAGTGAGGCCTCCCCGGACGCTGCGGGGGCGAGTGAGGCCTCCTCAGAGGCTGCGGGGGCGAGTGAGGCCTCCCCGGACGCTGCCGAACAGGGTGACGCGCCACCAGGCGACAACGATGCTGGCGGCCAGCCCACGACGTTGCAGGCTCACGTCGAGGCAGTCATCGGCGCGGGGAGCGGTCAGGCGAGGCTGCTCTCCGAGTCCTTCGAGACGATCGAGGCGTGTGACGCCGACGACGCCTTCGACGCCGTTGTGGACGCCGAGCCGGTCCCGCACGTGCTCGCGATCGACGGGACCGTGACCCAGCGCCTCCTCGACGTGGCCGCCCAGCGCGGTGTCGGGCAGATCGTCGGCACCGAGGCGCACGAGTTCGTCAAACAGCCGACCTCGGTCCGGCTGCTGACCGGCGAGGATCTCACGCTCCCGACGTAACTGTCAGCGAGTTCGAGGTGGCCGGTGCTGCGGGGCGGACGAGGGGCATGGGAGCTAGATCGAGAGGCCGACGGAAGCCGCGAGGGCGATACCCATCACCGCCGCGGCAAGCGTCGCGAGGAAGTTCACGCCCTGGTTGCCGGTGACCCGTCCCTCGATCGTCGCGCCCAGCAGGCTGTCGACGGTCATGCCGACGGCGCTGGCCGCGACGACGCAGAGAGCCCCGAGGGCGCCGACGGCATCGAACCCGACGAACGCGATGCCGGCAACCGTCAGCGCGCCAGCGAAGCCGGCGAGTTCCCCCTGCCAGGTGACGGCGCCGTCGGTCCCGGGGTCGACTACCTCGAACGTCGTGATCAGCCGCGGGTTGTCGTAGAAGCCGCCGATCTCGCTGGACAGCGTGTCGGCCAGCGCGGCGCCGACGGCGCCCGCGAACGCGTAGAAGAACAGCGCTTCCGAGAGGCCGAGTCCGGAGACGAACTCGTGGGAGCTCGCGGCGGCGCCCAGCACCGCCACCAGCGCCACGAGTGAGTTCGCGAGGACGTTCCCGGTGCCGCGTGCGCCCTCGTTCTCCTCGGCGATCCCCCGCTCGCGTTTGATATCGTACCGGTACTTCGAGGAGAGGCCGCCGATGCCGAAGAAGGCGACGAGCATGAGAAACCAGCCGTAGTCGCCGAGGACAATAGTCAGCAGGCTCAGCAGGACGCCGGTCAGCATGCCTGCCAGCGAGGCGGTTTCCAGCGCGTAGGAGGCGTACCCAAGCAACACGGTGACCGTCAGCGCGACGCCGATGCGCGTCGCGGTGATCTCGACGGGGATGGCCGCAAACAGCCAGAGAACGAGGCCGACGCAGAGCATCACCAGCGCGTGGTCGCGCTCAAACAGCAGTTCCCGGAGCAGCGCGGCCAGCAGCCCGCCGCTCGCTGCGAGGAAGACGATCCTGGGCAGCGACACCGACGCCCCGGACAGTTCGACGGTAAACAGCTGTGCCGCGGTCGCTGCGATCACGCCACCAGCGACGAACCCAGCGGTGACGACGACGGCTCCCATCGAGACGGTCCTGGTGAACTGTCCCGCCAGGTTCCCCAGCGCGAGCAGGACGATGGTGCCGACGTAGACGTGGGCTGGCATTCCGAAGCCGACAGAGAGGATTGCCATCCCGGCGGCGGCCAGCGAGAAGCCGGCGAGGCTGTACAGCGTCCCGTCGCGCCGATCGCCCGGCCGGGCGAACAGGTCGAACAGCGCGTGCTCCTCGTTGACGCTCAGCGCGAACACGGCGACGAGAAGAAACGGACCGATCGCCGCGACCGTCGCCAGCGCCGGCTCCTCGATCGAGACGACGAGCGGAGCCACCAGGGCTAACGACGCCACCGCAGCGAACGCTCCTGCCCGTCGGACAGCAGTTGTCACTATCGGCGGTATTTCCCCACCGATACTTACAGTTTCCGAACACCGGCTGTGGCTGGGCCGCGGCTGTGGCGCTCTATCCGCAACCAGAGTCGTTTAGGGCCGTCGCCGGGAACGCCCGCTGTGGGCCTGTACGATCGGTACCTCGCTGCCCGGATCCGCCTCTCGGAGGCCGACCTCCCCGAAACGGTCGCCGTCGTGATCACGGAGCGTGACCTGCTGGCGTCGGGAGCGTACGACACGCTAGCCGACTTCCTCGGGTGGGCGTTCGGGTTCGGTGCCGAGCGCGTCGTCGTCTACGTCAGCGTGCTCGACGCGGAGGTGGTCCCGACGCTGCGGCGCGAACTGGAGTCGCTTGACTCCCCGCGGCCGGTCGCGGTGCGGTCGCCCGAGGACGACGAGCGCGCGGACGCGCCGGTCCAGATCGGCATCGGCCTCGGCGGCAAACACGAGTTCGCGAACGCCGTCCAGGGGATCGCCGAGGACGTCGCCGCGGGCGCGCTCGAACCGGAGATGATCACCGAGGAGGACGTCGAGCAGCGGCTGGTGTTCCCGACGGCGCCGGACCTGGTGATCAAGACCGGCGCCGAGCGCCTCTCGGATTTCATGATCTGGCAGTCCGTCTACTCCGAACTGTACTTCACCGACGTCAACTGGCGCAACTTCCGCCGCCGGGACTACCTGCGCGCTCTCCGCGACTACCAGGAACGCCAGCGCCGCTACGGTCAGTGACCCAGTTCCTGGAACGTCGATGGGGTCCAATCCACCCCCGAACTTAACACGCTGCACTCCAGTGTAGGGGGTATGGAGCGGATACCGTTCGGGATCAGCCGGCTCGACACCACCATCGGTGGCGGGGCGCCACGGGGGAGCGTCGTGTTGCTGTCGGGGGAGGCTGGGGCCGGCGCCCGCGAGTTCGTCTACACGGCGGCGACGATGAACGGCCTCGCGAAGGACGGCCACGACCTGTTCGACCTCCACTACGGGGACCTCGCGCGGGATGCAGCGCTACCCGAGGAGATCCACTACATCTCCTTTACGACCGACGAGGACAACCTGCGGCGGGAGATCAAGATGACGATGGACGACGACATCGCCGAGTCGGGCCTGTCGAAAGTCCAGTTCAAGTCTCTCTCGAAGAACTACTTCCATATCAGTCCAGTACCGCGCACCTGGTACGCCGAGGAGACGACCGACATCACGAGCCTGCGCAAGCGCCACGAGGATCGCGAAGGGCTGTTGACTGCGCTGGGCGACACGCTCAGCGAGCGGGCGCCGGGAAACCTGGTGATCGTCGATTCGCTGTCGGACCTCGCGGGCGCCGCCGGCGACACGATCCCCTGGGCGGACGTCAACTACCTCCTCAAGGGCATTGTGAAAGCCGCCCACAAGTGGGACGGGCTGATCCTGATCCCGGTCAACCACGAGACGCTGTCGGGAACGCAGCTCGGTCAGCTGGTCGACAGCTGCAGCGGGACGCTCCGGTTCGAGTGGGAAACCGGCGGCAGCACCCGCGCTCGCACGCTCGTGGTCAAGAACTTCCGTGGCGTCCTCTCGACGATCGAATCAGAGAATATCGTGAAGTTCGAGACCGATCTCGGCGACGCCGGGTTCGACATCAGCGACGTGCGCAAGATCCGGTGAGCCCTATCGCAGACTGAAATAGACGGCAAACGCTTAACTAGCCAGTCACTAAAAGACCGGTAATGGCGAGTGAGTCGACCGAGGGGGGAACAGTGTCTGTCGATCTTCCGTCGGAGTTGCGCGACTGGCTCGATGAACAGGCCGCCGAACTCGGCGTGGACCGCGAGCAGCTGCTCGTCCAGGTAATCGGCGCGTACCGCACGACGGCCGAGTTCGACGACCACCTCGACGACGCGGTCGACGAACAGGTTGCCGACGCGATCGACGATACCCTCCCGGACGCGATCGACGACCACCTGGACGACGCCCTCGGCGAACATCTGGACGACGAGACGATCGAGGAGCTCGCAGCTGCAGTCGAGGAGGCGCTCGCGTCGAACCTCCACGAGCAGATCGAGGCGACGGTCCAGTCAATCCTCACTGAGACGCTGGAGGACCAGCTCGCGTCGGCCGTCCAGGAGAACGCCGAACCGCTGGTGACCGAGCGGGTCACCGAGGCGACCAACGCCGTCCAGCGCCAGCTCGGCGATCGGATCGACGGCGTCGAGGAGGAGTTCCAGGCCAAACTCGAAGACGTCCGCGAGCGGGTCATCCAGCTCAAAAAGGAGACCGACGCGAAAGCCCCAGCGGACCACACGCACGAGGCGCTGGAGGGGGTCGCGGACCTCGAGCAGCAGGTCGCGACGCTGGAGACGGAGCTGTCGGAGATCCGGTCGGAGGTGGACGCGCTGGTGCCCGAACACGACGAGCAGATCGAGGGGCTGGACGCCCGCCTGGGGGAGCTGGAAGACCGGCTCCAGACCGTCGCGTGGGTCGTCAGCGACCTCCGGGAGGCCCACGAGTCCGGGAACGGCCTGGAGGCGGTCGAACGAATCAAACGCGCCGCCGCGAAGGCCGACATCGACCGCGCGAAATGCGAGAACTGCGGGAACGGGGTGACGCTGTCGCTGCTCACCGACCCGGCCTGTCCGCACTGCGACGCGACGGTGACCAACGTCGAGGCCGACCCGGGGTGGTTCCGGAAACCGAAGCTCCGGGTCGCCTCACAGCTCGAATCGGGTGAGTCCGGGTGAGCGACGACGACCCGTTCGAGGAACTGGACGAGGCAGTCGAGGGCCGCGAGGGCGACCCGTTCGACAGCCTCGGGCATCCGGACGACGGGACGGAGGGCGAGGAATCGGGCAATGACGAGACCGGTGTTCCAACAAAGGAAGGCGACTCGAACGCCGGTGAGGATGCCGACGACGACGCGGAGTCCCGGTCACCGTGGGGTGAACCCCTGGAGCCGGACACCCCGGACGAGGTGAGAGAAAGCCGGGCGGGGGGCGCTTCGCCACTGGACAGCGAGGACGAACAGCCGGAACTCGGGGAGGAGCCAGTAGTCGACGAGCACGCCGACGGCATCCAGGAGGAGCCGACGATCGACACCGGACAGCACCGCGAGGGCGACCCGTTCGAGTCGATGGGCGACGCTTTCTCCGAGATGGACGTAGAGGGCGTCGACGCCGCCGAGGTCTGGCAGCGTCTCACCAGCGCCGAGGCCCGCGGCTCGGTCACGCAGGAGGCCGAGCGCGCGTACGCCGAGGTGTCGAAACACAGCTACTGCGAGCAGTGCGAGTACTTCTCGGAGCCACCGGAGATCGACTGCTCGAACGAGGGGACCGAGATCGTCGAGTTTCTGAACATGGACACTGTGCGCGTCGTCGACTGTCCCATCGTCGTCGAACGACAGGACCTCGAAGACTGACATCCTCCCACGAATGAAGTCGTGGGGTTCCCCGCGCTCGGGGTCGGGGCGGCCATCGCACCCGGCAAAACGGTGCGTGGGTCCGCCCCGGCCGACGGGGGCAAGCTTCCGCCGCGTGGGCGTACTCCGGTTTGTGCTCGGTACTTCGGCCCTTTGCAGGGTGTGGCGTGTTGCGTGCCCCGACAGAGACACGGTATCCGCTCGCACAGCGCCCGATACCGCATCGGGCGACCATCCGCGGTTGAAGCGCGGATGGACACGGGCCGTGCCATCGGCCTGCCTGTCCGTTGAGCCACGGTGGACAGACTCCCACGCCGGCGGGGTTGGATTGGTCGTGCCGTCACCCCATCCCGTGTTGCAGGGGCAGGGGTACTGGAAGCATCGTGTGATGCGTGTCGGCGGGAAGGACCCCACTGTTTCCGGATTGATTTCGGCGATTGAGTTACTGGATGTTTGACCCCGAGCGGCCTAAATCCTGCGGTTGCGCCACCGGGCTTACGCGATCCACGCCCGGCCTGAAGGCCGGGATTCTCTCACTGAATCAAGATAGAAATCGAATATCCGGCATTTGGGGGGAGAACCGTCGGTATCTGTTATCGGTTCGGAACTGGGACCGCTTCAATGTCGAAGGCCATCTGTTCGATATCGTGGTCGAATCCCGCAGTGGAGCCACCGTCAACGACTAGCTCCGTTCCGGAGACGAAGGAAGCATCGTCACTCGCGAGGAACGCGGCGGCCGCGGCCACGTCTTCGGGACGGCCGAGCCGACCCAGCGGGAACTGTTTGATCCACTCTGCCCGGAGCGAGTCGCCGCCGCGTTCGGACATCGACTCTTCTTTGCCGTCGGTCTCGACGATACCCGGACAGATCGCGTTCGAGCGGATGCCGTGGGTGCCACACTGTGTGGCGATGAGCCGCGAGAGCGCGATCACCCCGCCCTTGGCCGCCGAGTAGGCCGGGGCCCAGCAGCCAAACTGGCCGGCGACGGAGGCGATATGTACCAGCGAGCCCCCACCATCTTCGATCATGTGTGCAACAGCCTCCTGCGAGCAGATGAACGTCCCACGGAGGTTCAGATCGACGTTGCGCTGAAAGTCCTCCAGGGAGACGGTATGCAACTTGTCTCCCCCGAAGTGGCTGCCAGCGTTGTTGACGAAGACGTCGATTCCATCGTTTTGTTCGACCGTCGAGTTAACGAGGTCTCGCACGTCCTCGGGGTCAGTGACGTCAGTCCGGTGGAAGCGAGCGTCGTGTCCGTCCCGGCGAAATGCCTCGGCAACCGCCCGTCCGTTCTCCTCGTCGATGTCTGCGATGGTGACCGACGCCCCTTCCCGGGCCAACCTGTCTGCGATGGCTCGCCCGATCCCCGATGCGGCTCCGGTCACGATGGTAGACCTACTATCGAGTCGCGAACACGGCTCCGGCATGGTTATACCACTACCTGCGACCAATATAAAAACATCGGTGGATTTATTTTGATACGATTCCCGCTTTGTCCCATGAGCGACCATCAAACAGCACCGGTTATCAGAGACGACGAGGAGATGGATTACGAACCGCTCGATATCGCAGACGGCGTTACACGGTCGGTGATGCTGGACGAGTCCGACGGCACCCCGAACTTCCGGATGCGCCAGTACAAACTCGAACCCAGCGCCGAAGTACCAAAACACACGAACGAAGTCGAACACGAGGTCTACAACGTCTCCGGGGAGTACGTCGTCGGTATCGGTGACGAGGAACACACCGTCTCCGAAGGCGATACGCTGCTCATTCCTGCGGGAACGGTCCACTGGTTCCGCAACGAGAGCGACGAGGAAAGCGAGTTCGTTTGTGTCGTCCCCAACGGCGATACCGGGACCGAACTTCTCGAAAAATCGTAAGCACCTCGAACTGGCACTCCGACTGCCGGGTCGACGGGCGCACTCTTCACAGTGTCGGCCGAATATTCCGTGGTCTGTCGGTGATCACCTCCAGAATCGGGACAGGTGTGGCCAGTTCCTCACGGACGCTGTCGAGGAGTCCGACGCTTCGGCTGGCCGAGCTGGCGTCGGTCTCATGCGTGTGCGGGGATGATCTCGAAGTGTAGTACGCCTCGTCAAAACTCCCCGAGTCGAACGCGATCAGCGAACCAAGCATCTGGCCGTATCTCACAGGCGTTCGAGCGCAGCGATACACTCGAGCAACGCACGGCCGTTGTGGTAGGCGGCCTTGTAGACGGCCCCCTTGCGGCCGACGGGTTCTGTGCCGTCGACGCCCGAGTGCCACTCGCCGTACTTCTCGTCGACGTGGTACTCACGGATGAACTCCCACGTTTCGGCGAACACGTCGAGATACTGCTCGTCGCCGGTGTGCTCGTACGTTCGCAGTGCGCTCGTCATGCACTCGGCCTGGACCCACCAGGCCTTGATGCGGAAACTCGCCGGTTCGTCGAAGCCACCGTAGAAGTAGAAGCCACCGCGTTCCTCGTCGTAGCCGTGCTCCAGTGAGTACTCCCACAGCGTCTCGAAGAGGTCGGTAAAGAGGTCCGAGGAGATATCGAGGGCATCGGCCGCCTCCATCGCAAGCCAGACGCCTTCGAGGTCGTGGCCGTAAGAGACGATGCGAAAGTCCTCGTCGTCGAGTTTCGGCGTCCAGTCCGGCGCGTGCTTGTCCGTACAGAAGCCACGCTGCTTCCGGTAAACCGTGTTCGTGACGATGTTCAGCAGTTCGTGGAGGCGCTGGCGACCCAGATCCGTGTCGAACGCGCGCTGGTAGGTGGTAAACGCTTCCATCAGGTGGAGGTGGGTGTTGGTCAACTTCAGCGTCGGATCGAGTACCGTCTCCCCGGACTCTTTGGGCGACCAGTCGGGTTCGATGTTCTCGAGATAAGTCTGGCCCTCGGTGATCGGTTCCCAGTCGGGAGTAAAATACTCGACGTAGCCACCGTGCTCGTCGTCTTTGGCCTGCTCGTCCATCACCTCGACCAGTTCGTGTGCGTACCCTGCCGCCTGGTCGTCTTCGGTCGCGCGGTAGTACTCCGAGAGCGCATAGAGTGCGAACGACTGGCCATAGAGGTGTTTATTGGGCTTGGAGGTGGTCCCGTCGCGTTCGACTTCCCAGACGAACCCGCCGTTGTCCTCGTCCCACATCGAGCCGACGAGGAAGTCAAAGCCGTCGTCGGCGATGTCCCGATACTCGTCGCCGTAGCCCTCGCGTGCGAGACGGGCCGTCAGCCACACCATCCGCGCCTGCGTGACGATTTGCTTGTTTCCGTTCCCGGCGAACTCGCCGTGCCGGTCGTAACTCGTGATGAAGCCGCCGTGTTCGTCGTCGATACATCGCGGGAACCAGAAGCCTAGCACGTTCTCCGTTAGTACCTCCTTGAGGTCCCGAAGATGGTCCTCCTTCACTTGTTCTATCGCTGTTGTCATATCGGTCCCGATGACCGCCTCTATGATAGTAATACTGGTCTCTGACGGGGTGGTCAGTCGACATCACTCCGACCGGCGGTTCGTCATGACCGCGAGCGGCGAAAAGTATAAACAAAGATATCACATCCCTAAAAGAAAACAAACCTGACATAACGACGCGCACTCTAAGAACCGGTATCGACACTCCGTATCCACTGCGGAAACCGACGACGACCAGTACCAGAAAACGTGTAGCACAACCGGCTGAAACGTCTGAAATAGGGCCGAAGACGCTGATCGACGAGTGTTCGGCCGACCACCAGCCGCCGTATCCGGCGCTTTTCACTAATTAATGACGAACGCCGGCTCTCGGCCGTTGAAGATGCTGTACAACTATTGAGGGAACGAAGGACGGTTCGCGACGGAACCTGCCCGCTTCCGTGATTTCGGTCGCTCTGCCCTCGGTATCCGAATCATATCTGAAGAGGATAATAGTAAGACTACTGTTTATTCCCGTTCGAGATGGCACTCGCTGCTCACGGGTTGCCGAGACGGATGGCACACTGTCGGTCGGTACTGGCGATTGATCGCTACGGCAAAAACTGGCAGCTTCTGTATCGGTCCCATAGGTCAGTGATCGTGGTCGTGGCCGCCGTCGGACGCCGTGTCGGCGTCGCCTGCCCCCGAGATGTCGCCCCCGGCCACGAGCGCGTCGTGGTCGCCCTCGATCATGTCCATGTTCTTGAGGTTGTCACGCTCCTCGAAGTCGGTAACGGCGTCCCTGAGATCCTGCTGGGTGAGCGTCGTCCGCTCCTCGGTCAGCGCATCGAGGACGGCCTCCCGGAGCACGAGTCGCAGGTCGCTGCCGGTGAGTCCCTCCGTGATCTCGGCCAGTTCGGTCGGGTCGAAATCGATGATGTCCATCTCCTGGGTGACCACGCGGAGGATGTCTGCACGCATATCCCGATCTGGTTTGGGGAAATTGACAATCTCGTCGAAGCGTCGCCAGGCGGCGGCATCGAGTTGATCCGGGTGGTTGGTCGCACCGATCAGCAACACGTCGTCCTGGATCAGGCTCACTTCGTCGATGGATTTTAGAAGCGTGTTGACCGCACGCTTGATCGCCGCGTGCTCGTCCGACGAGCGGGTCTTCGCGACGAAGTCGAACTCGTCCATAAAGAGGATACACGGTGCCAGGCGCTTTGCCACCTCGAAGGTCTTCTCGACGTTCTTGGCGGTCTCGCCGAGATACTGGGAGGTGATCATCGACAGTTTCACTTCGACGAACGGAAGGTCCAGGTCCTGGGCGAGCGCGCGGGCGACGCTCGTCTTCCCGGTCCCCGGCGGCCCTACGAACAGCAGTTTCCCGATCTCTCGCAGGCCGATGTCGGCCAGGTAGTCCCGGTGTTCGATTGCCTTGACGATCTTGAGAATCTCGTCTTCCTGGTCGGGCGTCAGCACCAACTGGTCGAGCGTCATATCGACTTCGGACGGGGCGCGCACCTCGACCAGATCGAGCATTCCCTCCTCCTGTTCCTCCTCGTCGAAGGCGTCGTCGAGCAGTGCATCGATCAGTGCACGGTCGGCGCGGGCGGGCCGGTTTTGCTTTCTGGCAGTCTCGTAATCGACGCCCTCGACGGCGTCCTCGAACTCGGCAGCGAGGACGGGGTTTTGCTGGAGTCGCTGTGTGTCGGTTCGCTTCTCGTACCACTCCTCGGCCATCCCACTGTCGGTGAACGATATCGAGCCAGAGAACTCGTCACGGTCGGTAAACATCAGTCCCGAAATCGCCTCCCAGGGACGTTCGATGCCGGTGGCAGTCGTCGCTGCACTCGCTGTCGGTGTCAGTGGCCGTTCGATCTCGCCGTCGGTCCAGAACGCCGCCCGGTAGGCCGGCGGGAGGTCGTCGGGCTCCAGCTCGCGTCGTTCCGTGTATACCTGCGACGTCAGCAGGAACTCGACGATATCTAGCTCCGGATCACTCATTCCCACTGGGATACGCCGGCAACCCGGATAAGTGAATCGAAGCGACAGTTGGTGTGAGTCCCGGTGGCACAGCAGATTCTGTCGGGACTTTCATTACGTCCACCGATAAACGGCCGACACCGCCCTCGTAGTTTGTGAGAATTTAACACGCACGCGCACAACAGTCGGGCTATGTCACAGACGCCAGTCGTCGTCGATGCAGTTCGGACACCACAGGGGAAAGAAGATGGGGTCTATGCCGACGTACGGAGCGAGGATCTCTCGGTCCCGCTGATCAACCAGTTGCTCGCCACCACGGGTATCGAGTCCGGTCAGGTCGACGACCTGCTTTGGGGGTGTGCCCAGCAACGGAATGAGCAGGGTAACAACCTCGCTCGCGTCGTCGCCCTGCTCTCAGATCTGGGCGAGGACGTGCCGGGGACGACGATCAACCGCTGGTGTGCTTCTTCGGCACAGGCAATCATGTCGGCGGCCGATTCGATCACCGCCGGCCAGCGGGAGTGTTTGATCGCCGGTGGCGTCGAGTCGATGTCTCGGGTCGAGATGGGCGAGAACACTCACAACGTCCACCCGCAGATAGCCGACCTGTACAACGTCGGGGAACTCCAGATGGGGATGACCGCCGAGACGGTCGCCGAGGAGTTCGACATCGACCGCGAGGCCCAGGACGAGTACGCCCTGCGAAGCCAGCAGCGGGCCGCTGCCGCCACCGACTCGGGCCGGTTCGACGACGAACTCGTCACCATCGAGACGGGCAACGGTCCCGTCGAGGAAGACGAGGGGATCCGCCGGGACACCGCTCTGGAGAAACTGGCCAACCTCCCGACGGTGTTCAAATCCGGCGGGACGATCACGCCGGGCAACGCCTCACAGGTCTCGGACGGCGCGGCTGGCCTCATGATCACATCCGAAGCCTTCGCCGAGGAACACGGACTGGATGTCCTGGCAGTCGTCGGCGACCACTCCGTCGCCGGCGTCGATCCGACGATCATGGGCGTCGGTCCCGTCCCCGCCGTCGAGAGTCTCTGTGACCGCACCGGTCGCGATCCCGCTGACTACGATCTGGTCGAACTCAACGAGGCCTTCGCCAGCCAGACGCTGTACTGCCAGCGCGAACTCGGCTTCGAGGACGACTCTTTCAACGTCAACGGCGGTGCAATCGCCATCGGCCACCCCCTCGGTGCCAGTGGCGCACGCCTCCCGGTGACGCTGATCCACGAGATGAACAGACGCGATGCCGACCTGGGTCTGGCGACGGAGTGTGTCGGCTTCGGCCAGGGCGCGGCCATCGAGTTCCACCTGCCCTGATCCGTCCGGTTTCCGAGACGCTCGCTTTCTGGACACTACGCTGGGACAGCCGCCGGTATCACGAGACCTCCATACCACTATATCGTTCTCATAGCAGGTCTTTCCAACAGGTATCGTCGATATGTCACTGATGGCGACCACCACTGACGCGTTCGGTGACGCTGTGACCAGGCAGACCGAACAGTACCTCTCGGCGGTGCGCACCTGTACAGCGTTGCTCCCGCCCACACTCTTGCGGTATGGGCGCAACGGGTTTACAGACAGCGTCGCGGAACTCGTCACCAGTGAGTCGAACTGCGACGAGCGGTTGTGCGAACTCCGCACCACACTGGGCACGGCCGAACCGAACTACACGGATGTCTATCTCAACACCGGGGCGATCATGGAGTTGTTCGTGCTCATCGACGAGATTCCGAACCGGGCCGAGCAGTTCCTGCGAGAACTCGACGCGATGCGGCCGCCACTCGACGAGAGCGCCGCTGACGCACTGACACGGATGGCTGCACTGGTCACTCGTGGGACACGTATCCTGACTGACACCGTCGCCGACTTCGTCACAGACCTCGTTCGCTCCGGTGAGCCAGCCCCAGTCGTCGAGACGGTCGACCAGGTCGCGACGCTTGAGAGCAGTGCCGACGATATCAAATACGAGGTGATCACCCACGCCTTCGACGCACTGTCGACCGCCGAGGCAGTCGTGATCCGTGACCTGGCCCGGTCGCTCGACGCTGCCATCGACGCCGCGGAGGACGCCGCCGATCAACTGCTGTACGTCCACGCCGGGTATTGACTCCCCAGGGTGGGAATGAGCATCGAAGCAGTGAAACGGACACCGACCGACAGTCTCACTCGCCGTTCGGATTGACCATCTTCATGCCTTCACGGACGGAGTTGCGCCGGCCGAGCAGCGTGATCATGTCGCCTTCCTCTATCGTGTACTCGGCCGTCGGCACGGTCGTCTCGCCGTCACGTGTAACTAGCGCGATCAGGCAGACGTCGGGCAGCATCGGACCGACTTCGCTGACCGGTTTGCCGACGAACTCGCCGCCCAGTACCTCGACCTCCTGAACGTCGCCGTTGTGGTTCATTTCGGTCATCCAGTTGGCGATTGCCGGCCGTTCGATCTGGTTGTCCATGGCCCAGGCGGTCGCCATCGACGACGAGATCGTCCTGACACCGAGGTCCTCGAAGGCCTCGACGTTGTCCGGGTTGTTGGCCCGTGCGATCACGCGCTCGACGTCGAATTTCGACGACGCGAGCTGTGAGACGAGTAGGTTCACGTCGTCGTCACCGGTCGCGGCGGCGACGATCTTGGCGTTGTCCGCACCGGCCGAGCGTAACACGTCGGTGTCGGTGCCATCACCCCATTCGACGGTGAACCCGGCGTTTCGTGCCTGTTCGACTGTTTGCTGTGTCTGTTCGATGATGACGATGTTCTCGCCACGGTCTTCGAGGCGTTCGGCGAGCGACCGGCCCACCTTGCCGCCTCCGACGATGATGACTCGCATTGGTATCACATCCAGGTATTCGGCGATGTAGCGCGCGAAGCCGCCCTCGAAGACGGCCGTCAACAAAATGGCGAGAAAGACGACGCCCAGTAGCAGACTCGCCTGCTGTTCGAGGGCGGGTTGGCCGAGTTCTTCGGCAGCAGTCCGCAATTCGACGGCAAACAGCGTCGCGACCGACGCCGGAATGATCCCGCGTGGGCCGACGAGGCTCATGAACGCCCGCTCCTGGATGGTAAACCGATCACCGATTGTCGAGATGAAGATCAAGAGCGGGCGAAGCACGAGCGCGATGACGACCACGATGAGGACGCCAGCCAGACCGACCTCTTCCAGCGTTCCGAACTGCAACAGCGCCGCCAGCGTGATGAAGACGAAAGAGAGCACCAGCAACGTGATATCGCCCTTGAAATCCTCGATGTCTTCCTCGTAGGGGATGTCGGCGTTGCCAAGGAGGAACCCGGCGGCCGCCACGGCGGCAACGCCGGCCTCGCTGGCCACGGAGTTCGCGGTCGCGAAGGCGACGAGTGCGCCGGCCAGCACGAGCAATCGCGCGTTTCGCGGTGCATCGCCGGGGGCGAGGTCGACGTACCGCACGAGATAGTAGAGGGTGCCGGCGACGATGACTCCAAAGAGCAGTCCGACGCCGAGGCGCTCGATGAACCCCTGGAGGAGACCGTCCGAATGGGTGACGGGGTTGATGAGTTCGAAGAAGACGACCGCGAGGATGGCAGCACTCACGTCGTTGACGATTCCCTCCGTCTCCAGCGCAGCGGCGACGCGGTCCCGCACCGGGACGACATGGAGGATCGGTGTCACGACGGTCGGCCCCGTCGCGGTCAGGAGGGCACCAATCGTCAGCGACAGTCCCCACGACGCGTCGAGAACAAAGCGTACCGCGACGGCGGTGCCGACGAGTGCGATGAGTGCACCGACCGTCACGATGCGCAGGGCGGCCGACGGGGCTTCCTTGATTCGCTGTAACTTGAGGTGGAAGGCTCCTTCGAAGACGATGATGGCGACAGCGAGTCCGACGATTGCCGGCAGCGCGTCGCCGAACGAGGCGGGGTCGATGACGCGCGTCTCGATGCCCGGAAGGAACGGTGCGACCGGTCCGAGCAAGAGGCCGGCAGCGATGTAGAAGATGATCGTCGGGATCTGCAGGCGGTCGGCGAGCAACTGTGCGAGGACGCCGATCGCGATGATCCCGGCAACTAGTAATATCAGTCCGGTAGTCGCCATCGTCTATTCGGGGCAAGGGTGGCCCTCGATATAAACGCACCCACTCGTCGCTGTCGTGGCCGGCAGTATACCGGTGGACGGAACGTTTGATACTTCTCAGCCGTCACGGTCCCCGGGCTGAATGTATCATTGCTTACGTCCACCGGTATAACAGGCTACTCCCCGTCGACAGTGACCTGTTCCGTCCGCGTGAACTCGGTGTCGTCGTACATCGACTCGATCTCGTCCCGGTACGCCGCTGTGATCGCTGGGCGTTTCTTCTTCATCGTCGGGGTCAACAGACCGTTGACTTCGGTGAATGGCTCTGTCGTCAGGCGAAACGCCGACACCGATTCGTGAGACTCGAGCGATTCGTTGGCACGGTCTCTCTCCGAGGCGACGAGGTCCCGAACCGACTCGTCGGTCTGCATCTCTGCCGGCTCGGTCGGTACCGAAACCCCCTGTTTTGCGGCGTAGTCGACGATTTCGCCCGTATCGAGAACCAGGATCGCGCTGACGAACTTCCGGCCGTCGCCGACGATCATCGCCTGATCGATGATCGGCGATTCTTCGAGTTCGCCCTCGACACGCTGTGGCGCGACGTTCTTGCCCGTCGAGAGGACGAGCAGTTGCTTGGAGCGCTCCCGGAAGACGAGGTAGTCGTCCGGCCGTCGCGTCACGATGTCGCCGGTCTTGAAGTAGCCGTCGTCGGTAAATGCCGCCTCGGTCGCCTCGGGCAACTTCCAGTAGCCATCAGTGACGTTCGGGCCCCTGATGAGCAGTTCGCCGGTCGTGCCAAGCGTCGCGCCGATCTGTTCTTCGGGGAGCGTTTTCGTGTCTATCTCGATATCGATGCCCGGATGGGGCGTCCCGATCGTCCCGGTCTTGGGTTCGGCAAGCGGGTTCGTCGTGACGACCGGCGACGCCTCGGTCAGTCCGTACCCTTCGAAGATGGGCAACCCCATCCCGTGGTACAGTTCGGCCAGCTGCTTCGAGAGGGTCCCGCCGCCACTGACCAGCATCTCGATGTTGCCACCCAGGGCGTCCCTGACGTTCGAGAACACGAGGCGGTCCGCGACGGCGTATTTCGTCTGTAGTGCGAACCCGGGGCGCTCCTCGCGGTGGTACCGCCGGCCAACCTGGACCGCCCACGGGAACACGCGCTCGCCGATGGTCGAGGATTCGGCCTCCGCACGGACTGCGTCGTAAATCTTCTCGTACACTCGCGGGACGCTGGTCGCTGCGGTGGGTTCGACCGTCTTGAAGTCCTCTTTGAGGGTATCGACGCTCTCGGCGTAGGCCACACACCCGCCGACCTCGAAGATGGAGAAGTGGCCGGACTGGCGCTCGAAGACGTGCGCGAGCGGGAGATACGAGACGGTTCGGGTCGTCTCGTCGATGCGTGGCGTCCCCGATGGCAGGTCTGCACTCGGACCGTACTGGCTCTCGACCTGTTCGACGTTGGCGACGAAGTTCCGGTGGGTGAGTCGAACGCCCTTCGGTTGCCCGGTGGTCCCGGAGGTGTACACCAGACTGGCGAGGTCCTCGGGATCTCGTTCGGCCAGGTACGTCCTGAATTTTCCCTCGCTGTACTCCTCGTCACCCATTTCGTAGACATCCGCGAGCGTGTACACGTCTTCGCGGTCGCAGTCGACGGCGTCCATCACGATGTAGGTCTCGACGGGGATGTCGTCCTCGACGGACAGCACCCGGTCCAGCAGGTTGGCGTTCTCGACGACGACGGCCGTCGCGTCAGGGTCGTCGAGCAGGTGCCTGATCTGGTCCGGCGAGGAACTTTCATACACTGTCGTGACGACGGCACCCGCGGAGAGCAGCGCGAAGTCACACTGTGCCCACTCCATCCGCGTGTCTGCGAAGATACCGGCGCGGTCCCCGAGACTGATGTCCAGTTCCCGGAACCCAGTGGCCAGTCGCCGAACGATCGACCGCATCTCACCGTACGTGAGATCGACGAATTCGCCCTCAGGTGCCCCTTCGAACGCGACACCCGCCAGCGAGCGGTGGTACACGCCGCCCTTGTAGGACTGTGCAGGCCGATCTGCGTGCTGTCCTGTGCTCGCTTCGAATAGTTGTGGCACTGTCCGGTCGCCAACGGATTCGCTGCCCGCCCCATTCCCGCCCTGTGTCATATCATCTCAAGTAGGGCAAACGTGAGTGAAAAGCATTCTGGCAGACCCATCAGCTGTCTTTCAGGTCATCCCTCGCGCTGGTCCAGATACGTCAGCACGCCACGGACGTTCATCGAGACCTCGGCGCGGGCCTTGTGCTCGCCCCAGATGTCAGGCGTCTCGACGCTGTCGACGAAGTGGGCGATGACGGCCTCGTCGTCTGC
This sequence comes from Halobacteriales archaeon QS_4_62_28, assembly GCA_003021685.1. Taxonomy (GTDB): domain Archaea; phylum Halobacteriota; class Halobacteria; order Halobacteriales; family Haloarculaceae; genus Halomicrobium. The sequence continues at coordinate 23,698 of PXRO01000018.1, read as the reverse complement.
GTGCCGTTCGCGTTCTCGTTCGACCGCCGCGACCCACTCCTCGACGACCGTGGCGTACTCGTCCAGTCGCTCCGCGGTGCGTGCGGGCCCGAAGTGGGCGTACAGCACCCACTCGGTGTCGAGTGCCTTCAGTAGTTCCACGTCGGCGAGTCCCTGCTCGAGATCGAAGTTCGGCGGGGGACTCGTCACGTGGACCTCGTCGGTCGACGGGGTGTAGATACCCGCCGCGTCGGCAGTGAATACGCTGTCGAGTGCCGGTGCCTCGAAGACGACCTGGTGGGGTGCGTGGCCCGGCGTGTGGCGCGCAACGAGACGCTGGTCGCCCAGGTCGATCTCGTCGCCGTCGGTCAGTTCGACGATTCGCTCCTCGGGCACTGGCGTCGGCTCGGTGTAGTACTCGATCTGGTCGCCGACGGCCTGTTTCGTCCCCGCCCAGAGTTGTGCCGGATCGACGAGGTGGCGTGCCCCGCGCTCGTGGACCGCGACGGTCGCGTTCGCGCATTCCTCGACGAGGACGCCCGCGCCGCCGGCGTGGTCGAGATGTACGTGCGTCACTGCGATCACCTCGATGTCCGCTGGCGTCAGGCCTGCCTGTTCGATCAGGCCGAGGACTCGTCCGTCGTTGGTCCCCAGTCCCGTATCCACGAGTGCGGGCCGGTCGCCGTCCAGCAGGTACACCGACCCGTACTCCGCGACCTCGTACATCCCGGTGTCGACGTACCAGAGGTCCTCGCTCACCGACTCGGCCCGGAATACGTCACCGATTGCCATATCCCAACCACAGATGGGACGTCGGATAAACCTAGGCCGTTCGACTGTGATCGCGTTCTCGTCGGTGCGTGCCCACCAGTGTGGCCGAGTGACACGGGGAGACACGGGACCGACACGATTAGGTCCCGGCGTGGACAATCGCCGTGCATGTTGAGCAGACAGCACGTCCGGGAGAACCCCGACGAGGTCCGGATGGCCCTCGAAACGAAGGGTGTCACGGACGTCGATCTCGACGAGATTCTACGGATCGACGAAGAGTGGCGCGAACTCAAGGCCGAGGGCGACGACCTCCGCCACCAGCGCAACGAGGTCTCCAGTAAGATCGGCGAGTACAAGCGCGAGGGCGAGGAGGAGAAAGCCGAGCAAGCCATCGAGCGCTCCAGCGAACTCAAAGAAGAGCTAGAGGCGGTCGAGGACCGGGCCGACGAACTCGAGGCCAAACTCGAAGCGAAACTGCTGGAGATACCCAACGTCCCCCACGAGTCGGTGCCGGTCGGCGAGGACGAGTCCGACAACGTCGAACGCTTCCGCGAGGGGTTCGAGGAGATGCGGGACCTGCCCGACGAAATCGTCCCCCACTACGACCTGGGCGAGCAACTGGGCATCCTCGATTTCGAACGTGGCGCGAAAGTGTCGGGCGGTGGCTTCCAGTTCGTCAAGGGTGACGGCGCTCGCTTAGAGTACGCGCTGATCCAGTTCATGCTCGACGTGCACCGCGAGCAGGAGTACGTCGACGTGTTCCCGCCGCTGCCGGTCAACAGCGCCTCCATGCGTGGCACCGGCCAACTGCCGAAGTTCGCCGAGGACGCCTACCGCGTCGGTGCCCGTCAGGACGACGGCTACGACGACGACGATCTGTGGTTGCTCCCGACGGCGGAGGTGCCGGTCACCAACATGTATCGCGACGAGATTCTGCTGGACGACGACCTCCCGCTGAAACACCAGGCGTTCTCGCCGAACTTCCGCCGGGAGGCCGGCGAGCACGGCACCGAGACCCGCGGATACGTCCGGGTCCACCAGTTCAACAAGGTCGAACTCGTCAACTTCGTACGACCCGAAAACAGCTACGACCGTCTCGAAGGGCTCCTGAGCGAGGCCGAGGAAGTCCTCAAGCGCCTCGAACTGCCCTACCGCGTACTGGACATGTGCACCGGCGACATGGGTTTTACACAGGCCAAAAAGTACGACATTGAGGTCTGGGCACCCGGCGACGACATGCCCGAGGGGCCCGAGGAAGGCGGGCGCTGGCTGGAGGTGTCCTCGGTCTCGAACTTCGAGGACTTCCAGGCCCGGCGGGCCGGCATCCACTACCGCCCCGAGCAACACGAATCCGCCGAGTACCTCCACACGCTCAACGGCAGCGGCGTCGCCGTCCCGCGCGTCGTCGTGGCCATCATGGAGTACTACCAGAACGAGGACGGCACCATCACCGTCCCCGAACCGCTGCGCCCCTACATGGACGGCCAGGAAGTCGTCGAAGGCCACGACCCGGTCGGCGAGAGTGCCGTCGGCGCGAGTGAGGACGACTGATAGGGATCGTTGTAAGCCATTACCAGATAACACCGGCCCGGGGTCGGCATCTACCGGTAAATAGTTACAACGATCCCTATGATACGACCGGCTAGAGATCCGACGGTTTGTAGACGTACATCCCGTCGTTCGGGTACGAGCGACCGAGCTGGTCTGCGTCTTCACAGAGCAACACGCGACCGTCGGGCATCACGTACGTGTTGTCGACGTTGAGCGGAGTCTTGTCCGCGACCGAACTCGGATCTGTCGCGTCCGGGCCGACTACGGCGGGTTCGAGTCGCGAGACGTTGTAGTCGTCCTCGACTGTTCCCCGGTAAACCATTCCGCCGTCGACGCGTTCGTGACGGAGTCTGGCCTCGCTGTCGGACATCCCGGCGTTGACCTCTGCCAGTCCGATGTAGATGTTGTCGCCCGGTTCTGCGCCCCGCTGGTTTCCGTCGGTGTCGATCCCTTCGGACTTCCGGAACTCGACGGTCCCATCCAGTTCGCGGGTCGCAGCGCGCGTCTCCAGGAACGGGACCCGGCGGAGTTCTTCGTCGACACCGTCCGGTCCGTCGTTCTCGTACTGCTGTGCCCACTCGACGATCATCTCGTCTGCGATGTAGTCTTTGTTCCCGTTCTCGGCGACTTCGCGGTCTGCTTCGGCGAGAGCCTGCTCGAAGTCGTCCCACCACATTGTGTCGGCGTGTTGCAGGTAATCCCACTGGCTGACATTGTCGTACTCCGCGATCCAGGACTCGACCTCGCGGTTCGACGCCGTTCCAAGCGGCATCCACTCCAGTTCGATCACTGCGTCCTTCGGTGACTCCTTGCTGTCGGGGGCGTTCGTTCGGCGAGGCCCATAGAGTGTTCCACGAACGTCCATCGGATCGTCGTACTCCGGAATCGGTTCCTCGGCGACGAACTTGTACAGTCCACCCTTGTCCTGACCATCCGTTGTCGCGTAGACGGTCTGCTCGTCGGCGGCGACTTCCGGGAGTTCCCAGGCGGCCCTGCCCATGACGTAATACTTCAGTGGCTCGGGCTCGTCTGCCGTCGGCTCTCGAATGTCCAGCAGATACCCGTATCGGTACTTGTTCGGGTAATTGCTTCCAAAGAGCACGTTGTTAGTGTTCTTGCCGTTGTCCGCTGCCTGATCGTGTGTCGGCGTTCCGAGATAGTACGCGAGCAGTTCGACACCGCTCAGTGCCCAGTAGCCGTGGACGTACCACGAATCGTCGCCGTACAGTTCGTCGATGGCGTCCTGTATGCCAGTCGGGTTCGGCCGGTTGAAGAAGTGGCCCGCACCGCGAATGCCGACGCCGCTGCCGGCTTCGACCATGTCGCTGACACTCGCCAGTCCCGACGCAACCGGGTGTGAGTACTCTTCCTCCGCTGGCATCGGCGTGCCCCACGGGCTGAGGTCGCCACCGCAGTCGATCCGGGTGCCGCCCATCTTGCGAAACGCGTCCAGACTCGACAGGTTCATCGCGTTCTCCAGGTCGGCATTCCACCCGTCCGAACCACGGCTGAGCGGGATCCGACTGACCTCTCCTGGACTCTGCTCGAAATTCGTGAACAGATACCCCTCGGTCCCGTCGTCGTTGGTGGCGATAAACTGATTCATATCGGGATCCTGTCCGAAGTCCGAGTACTGTGAGCCAGCGAACTCGTCGACCCGGTCGCCGCTGGGGGTTCTCGGGACACCGAGATTCGCGTCACCACCATCGATTTCGTCACCTGCCTGTGCGAGTATCGTGAACTGACCGCTGGCGGTCCGGACCTGTTCTTGCTCCGCTTTGGTCGTGGGAATGGACAGTTCTTCGAAATCGTCGTTGGCCCCGTCCATATTGAACGAATGGCCTTCGACGACCCCGATTGCCCCCTTCCCGTAGGGGCTGGCGTTCTCGGTGTCTGGATGCTGGAGGCTAAACAGCAACTCGCTCGTTTCGAACACGAACGGCCCGGTCACTTCCGCACCGAACGCAGTCGTGGCGAACAGGTCGGCTTCCCCGTCGACGAACGGTGCACCGTCGGTGTCGCTATCTTCCGCTGTCGCTGTTCCAATGCCTGTCCCACCGAGTGCAATCGCCCCGGCGGTGGTAGAAATCAGTTGCCGTCGTGTAAATTCCGTCATACATGAATAATCGAGGAACAGCAACATGTAAAGGATTATAATATTTCTCTATTCGTCTCACAAGAGATACCAACAGTATGTAGCAGTATGCAGCCGTACGCTCTACTCTGAGGTAACATAAAACATCAAAGAACTGAGGGTACGCTGTCTGTTCCGCCGGCACGCCGAATTTATGTTAGAAAAAGACCATGTCTGCAGTCTGGATCAGTTGCTCTTCTCGACCTGTGTCCTGATTTCTTCGGCCTTCTCTCGCACCCACGAGATGTACCGCTCGATTCTGGTCGGCTCTGCGCCATAGAACGATGCAACCCAGTTGATCGACGTTTGCGTGACGAGATACGCCGCAAGCGTGTCTTTCCCTGCCTGCATCACTTCCGGTGGCACGCCCCTGTCTCCTGTTCCCGCCTCGACAAACCCGTTGACAGCGAAATAGATATCCGCATACAGTGTCGCCATCTCCGGGTCGTCGAAGGCGATATCCGTGTGTTCTGGTGCGTCGAACCGGTAGCGTGGTTCGGTTTCTCCGTCGGGCACGTACCGGGTTATCTGTACGTCGAGCACGTACTGTTCGTGCACACGTTCTGACGCTACAATCTCCCGGCTCGCTGCTGTCATGTCCTACCACCGTCGCCAGGGCGTCTTGAACGTATATAATTGACCTATATGCTACTATATACGGTCTCTCACTGACTACTCGCTCGTCCACTCCCGCGCGATGGTGACGCTCCCGGCGTAGCCAGAGACGAAGCCGAGCGCGGGGGTCGTCACCGCAGCGCGGATCCCGTGTCCGCTTACAGCCGTCATCGTATGCGTCGTGACCGGAATTTCGACGCAGATGTCCGGCGTGTTTTAGGAGCGACTATTATATTCCGTGACGCAGACCAGTACATATGACGCTCGAAGGACTCGACGATCTGGATCAAAAGATCATCTACGAACTCCAGAACGACGCACGCCGGACGTCGTCCGGTATGATCGCCGAAGAGGCTGGCGTCTCGGCGAGTACGGTTCGCAACCGCATCCAGCGACTGGAAGAACAGGGACTGATCAGTGGCTACCACGCCGACGTCGAGTACGAAACCGCGGGCTATCAGCTTTACACACTCATCATCTGTACCGCACCGGTTCCACGCCGTGAGGAACTCGCTGCAGCGGCGCTCGATATCCCCGGCGTCGTGCGAGTAACGGAAATCATGACCGGCGAGGAGAACGTCCACGTTAGCGCGGTCGGCGAAGACGGCGACGATCTGAGCCGCATCGGGCGAGATCTGGACGAACTCGGACTCGAAGTTGCTGACGAGGACCTCATCAGAAACGAGTACGCGGGCGCGTTCGATGGGTTCGAGTCGGATAATAAGGACGAGGAGAGATAATAATAGCACATTTTTTCACGGATCGTTAAAGAAACCACCTAGTTTATTGTTCTCCGTCCTCTATAATCGGATAGCAACCGGAACCGACAGCCCGGATTCCGGTCGAACATCACTCAGACCCATGGCAAAACACCAGATATCGGGAAACAGCGACGGAACAGCGTCAGTAGAGACACCAGCGTGTGTTATCGGTGACTGTCACGTTGGCCAGGCAGTCGCCACCCGTCTGGCGGCCAGTGGTGCGACTGTCACGTTCGTCGGTGCGTCCCCCGTTGCAGATCCCCCTCCGGACGTGACGACGAAAGAAGTGGACGAACTCGATTCCGACGCGGTCGTCGCGGTCGACGCAGACGAGGCGGATGTCGTCGTGGTCGTCGGCACTGCTGACAGTACGAACCTTCTACTCGCGCAGTTGGCTCGCGTCGAGTACGAACCCGAGACGATCGTCGTCCTCGTCAACGATCCGGGGCGAGTGCGCGCGTTCGAAGATCTCGGCGTCGAGACGATTGTTCTGCCAGACGTTCTCGCGGCGGTCGTCACGGAGCAGTTATGAAGCAACTCGAACGCGACCTCGGACTCCCGACAGTCATAGCGATCAGTGTCGGTGCGATGATCGGAAGCGGGATCTTCATCCTGCCGGCACTGGCGCTCAAGATTGCGGGACCATCGGTCGTCCTGGCTTATCTTCTCGCCGGTATCCTGGTTGTCCCTGCAGCGCTGTCGAAATCCGAGATGGCGACAGCGATGCCCGAGGCCGGCGGGACGTACATCTACATCGAGCGCGGGATGGGACCGCTGCTGGGTACCGTCGCCGGCGTGGGCACGTGGTTCTCGCTGGCGTTTAAAGGCGGACTCGCTCTCGTCGGCGGCGTCCCGTATCTCGTGGTAGTGTTCGATCTCCCGGTCAAACCCGTTGCGCTCGGACTCGCGGCGGTCCTGATCCTCGTGAACCTGCTCGGTGCCAAGCAGACGGGACGCCTCCAGGTGATCATTGTCGTCGTGATGCTTGCGGCGCTGTCGTGGTTCGTGGTCGGCAGTGGCACGAGTGTCCAGCAGGCCAACTTCGAGCCGTTCTTCGCCGATGGTTGGGGTGGCCTGCTCGCCGCGACCGGACTCGTGTTCGTCTCATACGCAGGCGTCACGAAAGTCGCGAGCGTCGCCGAGGAGGTCGAAAACCCCGACCGGAACATTCCGCTCGGTATCCTCGGATCGCTCGCGTTCACCACGCTCCTGTACGTCCTCATCGTCGCGATCATCGTCGGCGTGACCGAACCGGGAACCGTCTCGGGATCGCTTACGCCGGTCGCGGAGGCCGCCGAAGCGACGCTCGGTGGTGCTGGCGTCGCCGCCGTGATCGTCGCCGCGATTCTCGCGCTCATCTCGACGGCCAACGCGGGCATCCTCTCGTCGTCTCGCTACCCGTTCGCGATGGCACGTGACGGACTCGTGCCGAAGTCGCTGGCCGAAGTCAGCGACCGCTTTGGCACCCCGTCACTGTCGATTACCCTGACGGGCGCGGTGTTGCTGGCACTGATCGCTTTCGTTCCGATCCTCGAAATCGCCAAACTCGCAAGTGCGTTCCAGATTCTCGTGTTCGTACTCATCAACGCCGCTATCGTCGCGTTCCGCAAGGGAGAGAGCCAGTACGATCCCAGCTTCGAGTCGCCGCTGTACCCCTGGATGCAGGTGGCCGGCGTCTTCAGCGGCCTCGTCCTCCTGACCCAGATGGGATCAGTCGCGATGCTCGGTGCCGTCGTCATCACGGCCGGGAGCATCGCCTGGTATCTCGTCTACGCTCGCTCGAACGTGGAACGCCAGGGTGCTGCAGCGGACGTGGTCCGTCGGCGAATCGGCCGGAGTCTCCTCGACGAGACCGAATCCGCACTCGACGAGGAGGCCTACGAGGTCCTCGTCGCGATCACGCGCGAAGTGAGTCAGGAGCGCGAGGCCGCACTCCTGCGGATGGCCGCGGATCTCGTCCGGCCACACGACGGTCGCGTTATCGCCGTCCGGTTCGACGAGGTCCCGGACCAGACGGAACTGGAGACGGCCGCAGAGACACAGACACCGGCTGACGTACGGTTCGAGGAACAGACCGACGAACTCGTCGAGGACCTCGATGTCGAGGTCGAAGCCGGTGAAATCGTCAGCCACGACACGAAACATGCGATCGTCAACTCCGCTCGTCACCGCGGCGTCGACGCGATTGTGGCCGAACACGAGCGTCGTCGCCTCCGTTCGAGACTCTTTGGCTCCCCGACCGACTGGGTCGTCCGTCACGCACCCTGCGACGTGTTGCTGGTGGACAACAAGGGCTACGAGACACCACAGCGGATCGATGTCTACGACGACCAGGGGCCATTCGATCCCGACACCGTCGCGATCACCGATACGATTGCGGCCGAAAACGACGGCCACGTCGTCTTCCAGTCGGCAGCGGATGACCACGGCGACGAACAGCGAAACAGAACGCTCCAGACGTACCGGGAGGAAATCGCCGAGTTGCTATCGGTACCGGTGTACAGCGGTGCCGAGACGGCCGGATCGACGGCACCCGACCTCCGGATTCAACGCGGAGCCAACCACCAGATCGGCGGACTGCTCACAAACGGGAGCGGGGAACCGGCGGCTGACTGCACCGAGATCACGGTTCACACGCACGAATCACAGCAACCAGGATTCCTGCGACGACTGTTCGAGTGGATGATGTTCTAATCGGCCCCGCGGTGTGGCCGATTCCCTGTCACTGGCGGTGTGAGTGCGAATGACCGTCGCCGATGACGTGCGCACCATCACCCATCGCTCGTCGTGTGCGTCGTGATCCGACGAACGTCACCGCCCTCGAACGTGAACACGTCGACAAAACTGGTTATCTCGCTGTCGTCGCTGGCCAGCAACCGCCCCTCGACGGCCACCGTCGTCGCGCCCTCGTATACGGTATCAATGGGGTGACTCGTCTCGGTTTGGGGGCGTTCCTCGCGCATGAACTGGACGAACCGGTCGCGGCCCTCGATGGTCATGTCGGGCCGGTCGTGACAGAATGACGGCGCGAGTATCGACGATAGCAGGTCGTAGTCGTGTTCGTCCAGTGCCCGGTAGTACGCCCGGGCAGCCGTCACCCGATCCATACGCAGGGATGGCAGGCCAGTACCGAGAAGATGACGATCAATAGCGGCTTTCCTCGTCCCGTTCGCTCTCGTCGCCGTCCTCGTCGGTGAGGTCGTCTTCTGTCGGGATCGCTGCCATCTCCTCGTCGCTGGCCCCCGCTGGTTCGCCATCGAGTACGTCCTCGCCGACACCGCCGTCGGTGTCGTCCTCCCGGACGGCCTCGCCGTCCGTTTCCGGGTCGTCAGTGCCGTCGGCCGCGAGTTCTGCCTCGATCTCTTCGAGTTCGTCGTCGTCGATCTGGTCGTCCTCGCCTGCCCCGACCGGGGGCTCGTCGTCTCCTGCCGTCGCCCCAGACCCGGTGTCACTTGCCCCGCCTGCCTCCGTTCCGTCCGTGCCTGTCGCCGAGTCAGCGCCCGCCTCATCGCTCTCGGCCGCGGCCTCGTCGATGTCGACCGCGAGTTCTGTACCGGTGCGCTCGGTCTCCGGGAGGATGCTCTGTTCGTCGTCTGCCTCGAAGTCTGGTGGCCACTCGTCGGGTTCAATCGGGTCGCCGATGTCGCGGGCGCTCTCCAGCGGTCGCTCGGCGTCGTTTCTGAGTCGCTGGCCCTCCGCACCGGAGCCACTGGAGTAGGCACTGGCAGAGTCGGTGAGCCACTCGGCGGCCTGCCAGAGCGCCGTTGCCTTCTCCTCTGCCTGTTCGTAGTATCCGCTGAACTCGGGGTCGTCGGCGAATCGAACTGCGCTGTTGAAGTGATCGGCGGTCTCCTCGAACTCTTCCTGTGCGCGCTTGAAGTCCGACTGCGAGAGCATCCAGTCCGACTCCTGGTAGGACCCCATCGCGCTGGTGAAGGCCCGACGCCCCTCCGTGTAGTGGGCGTAGCCGATCCGATATCGTGCGAAAGCCGTATCGTCCCCGCCAGTGTCGCCGATGGCGTCCTTGATCGCGTCGACGTCTGGCAACGACAGCATCTCCTGGGTCGACCAGGCGTACTGGACGACGCCGTCGTGGTCGACGACGAACACTGCGCGCTCGATCAGTTCTTGGCCGACGTCGTCCTCGAACGCGACGCCGTACTGCTGGGCGACGCGCCGGCGCGTGTCCGAGAGGAGCGGAATGTGGAGGTCGTACTTCTCGGCGAAGGCCCCGTGACTGTACAGCGAATCGGAGCTAACCCCGAGCACGCTCACGTCTTTTTGCATCGTGAACAGGTCGAGTTCGTCCAGATCGGACTCTTCGTCACAGGCAGGATTGAAATCGCCCGGGTAGAACGCCAGTATAACCACGTCTTCGCCCAGGTATTCCTCGAGCGCCACGCGTCGGTGGTCCCCGTCCACCAGCGCCGGCAGTTCGAACCGGGGCGCTTCGTCGCCCTGTGTCGTCACTGCACGGTATATATTCGTTCGCACACTTAAACGTATTTGCTGAGCGACGGTCTCGTGGTGCTTTTATCGACTGGCCGTCTACGGGGCCTGTGGACCTTCATGTCAGGTACGAGGGTGACGACGACCCCGACAAGTGCAGTGCCCGCCGCCTCGCCCGGTTCGACGAGGCGCACCTCCATCGCGCCACCAGAACGACGCCACCGGGCATCGTTCTCAACCCCTTCGCCGAGCAGGCGCTCTCGCCCGCCGATTCGACGGAACAGGGCACTCGCACCGACCGACTGGTCGCGCTGGACTGCTCGTGGGAGACTGCAGAGCGTGAAGCGTTCGACCTCGAAGGCATCCACCGGTCGCTCCCGTTCCTGGTCGCCGGCAACCCGGTCAACTTCGGGACGCCGTTCCAGTTGAACACTGTCGAGGCGTTCGCCGGCGCGCTCTGCCTCCTCGGCGAGCGCGACCACGCAGAGCGGATCCTCGATCACTTCAGCTGGGGCCATACGTTTCTCGAACTCAACGAAGAACCGCTCGAACGGTACGCGGCGTGTACCGACTCCGGCGAGGTCGTCGCCGTTCAGGACGACTATCTCCAAGCGGAGTAGGCCGCTGTGACCTCGTCTCGGGCCGTCCCGTCACCAGCCAAAGCCGCGGTGTTCGGGCGCGTCGAGCGGACTGGACGGCAGCCCTTTCTGTGGCTCGGGCGCGTTGTACTCGCCCGGTGCCACGTCGTTGGGAGCATCGGGGTAACACAGCGAGGCGAGCGCCTGTATCTGTCCCCGCCCAGCGCCGAGTTCGAACTGCCCGCCACCGTACAGTCGAATGTCGCGTTGTTCGCAGTAGGCGATGGTTTCTAAGAGCGATTCGACCGTGCCAAAGCGTGACGGCTTGCAGTTGAGCCACGTCGGTTCGACCGGGAGGGCCTCGATACTCGCGATACCGGTGATCGGATAGTCCCAGCTCAGCCGCTCCGTCTGGCCCTCGAACACCGGGCGTGTCCCCTCGGTCATCGCCGCGTCTTCGATGATCGCCTGAGGCAGCCCCTCGACGATGTGCCGGTAAAACTCGGGATCGACCGGCGTGTCGACGTCTGTCCCCTCGTAGTAGGCTTTCAGGTCCACGACGCAGACGGCATCCAGCGCCGCGAGGTCGGCGATCAGTTCGGCGCTCCAGGCCGGCGTTGGATCGAGTTTGAACTCCATGGCGGGATCGATGTCCAGCCACGTCTCGACGCGGTCGGTCGTCGGCGTTCCGCTGTCGTCCTCGCTCAGCCGCGTCGACACGACGAAGCGAACCGGATCGTACTCTCGTTCGAGGACCGCGCCAAGCGTCGTGTCGGCCTGTTTCAACGCCAGATCAAGCGCCGCGCTCTCGACGGCCCAGCGCCGATAGTGGTGAGCGGCATCACGCGTGGGCGGGTCGGGCCACAGGTCGACTGAATCCAGCGCCGTGGAGAACGACTCTAGCGTGTATTCGCCCGCCAGGTCCGCCTCGACCGCCTCGAAGGAGTCGTGATCCTCGGGTTCGTAGGTCACGTCCTCGCCCCGGCCGGTTTCACCGTCGCCGCGCAGCGCAATCGTCGTAGTCCGGCGGGTGAATCCGCTGGACGTCCCGCGCTCGCGATCAGTCAACTCGTACCCGTCAACGTGTAACCGCAAGTCGGCGACCCGCTCGTACATATCCCCCTCTTGGAGCCCACGCGAAATAAATGACCGCCGCGCGACCGCGTCGATTCGGAAACGCTTAACCGCGCCGACGGAAATGGATCGATATGGCTAAATTCGAAGAAGCGTCCGAGCGACTCCTCAACAAGCAGATTTGCATGCGATGTAACGCTCGCAATCCGGCCCGAACCGAGAAGTGCCGCAAGTGTGGCTACAAGAAGCTCCGCCCGAAGGCCACGGAACCCCGCTCGGCCTGAAAAATCACGCAGATCGAGACGAATCGTACATTCAATATCGCATCCATCAGTCATAAATCATATATTATCGCAAGATGATGTCACCGTGTGAATAGACGGGTTTTCTTTCGGAACTTTGGGTTTACTTGTAGTATCCTGTTAACTGGCTGTACTGGACAAGACGATTGGAATCCCACTATTAGTGGATCAGAGCCAACATTAGCTCCTGACGAAGAAACTGAAATAAGTATAGAAGCTACTGATATCGGGGGATTTTCATTTCTGCCATCCCCGGAAGGTATTCAAATCGGAATGAGTCTTGATAAGTGTGAGGTGACACCGTCACCTGATTCTGGAAACGATTCATATCCTCCACAATGGTTTTGGTCGTCACCTAGTGACGTGACTGTAGAAGCGCCATTAAAAATCAAAGATACTCTTGAACCAGGCGAACATCAGTATGGGGTAGAGATTTATCGAGACGAGGATCATGATGAAAAGGTCCGAAAACAATTTGATATTACGGTTACTGAACCTGGGTAAATGACTACACATCTGCATTGAATAAAAATTTACATAAAATTAAAACACACTTCGATGTATCTCTGTGCATCGACCTTTTTCACCGTCGGGTGCCCTCGCTTCGCTGTGGGCACCACTCCTCGAAAAACGTCGGTGAAAAAGGCCGACGGCTCGACTACTGGTCTCGCCGTTGGTGAACCGCGCTCGCTTCGCTCGCGCGGATGCTGGTACTCTGTGCATTCCTGAGCAGCCGATTCACTTTCGATAATCCTGAAACTAACCACCGTGCGAACTGTTCTCTGACATCCTGCACGACCGGCTCTCACTACACAGGCTGCGGTACCGTGCTGCGCTGCCGTGCGGTGGGGTCCTGATGGACTGAACGGGTGAGGCGGGGTCGGCGGTGCTGCGCGGGCACTATCCGAACGAGCAAGGCGAGTGAGGATATCCCGCACAGCATCGCCAAGCACGTCCGAGGGCGTTCAGTTGTCGATCAAGAGTGCATCTCTGGCACCGTGTCGAGAGCAAACACTCGCTTCGCGGTCATCTTCTAGGTCGATCCCATAGAGACTTAGGTAATCGCCTGTATTGGCGACCCAACAAGGATGAGTAAGTCTGCTGCAGACAAAGCCCGCCCGACGTTTCCCGGTGCCAGCGTCGTCGAAGTCGCAATGGTGCTCGCGCTTCTGTTGGCCTTCCAGTTTGCCTTCGCGGCGAGTGGATATCCCCTCGAAGTGTTCAACATCGTCCATCGCGTGCTCTACATTGCCACGGCCGCACTGGCTTGCACTTGGACGCTTCGCCTGACCGACGGCTTCACGCTTCAGAATCTGAAGGTGACGGTCGTCCTCGTCGCCAGCGGCATCGTCGCCGTGATCGTTCTCACGCCGGTCGACCCGCTACTGGTTGGTGGCTTCCTGCTGGTCGTCGCGGTCGCACTGCTCGGGACCGCCCGCTGGGGGAACTCGCTGGCCTGGTGGACGCCAACCCACACGACGCTCCTGCTCGTCGTGCTTGGCACGACCGCCATGTTCGCCGCCGCTGGCCCGCGTGCCGTCGAGACGACGATTTCCTCCATCGGCTTTGGCATCGAACTCACGCCCATCGTCGACGGCCTCACAACGCGGGTCGAGATCGTCCGTGAGGGCGCGACGAGTACCGTCTACGTGCCCCTCGTGGCCGTCGGTGCCGGACTGTACCTGCTCGGGCGATTGCTGGAGTAGCGAGGGCCGCTCCTCACTGCGTTCGTCGCGCCCCTCGCTACTCGCGGTTACACCGCTCGCTTTTTCGAGGTCTCCCTCCGGTCGCCCTCGCTACTCCGGATACTTCGGTTCACGTCGCTCGGCCCGCTCCAGCGCTCGCTCGACGACGTTTCGAACGTCGCCGTGGAAGGCGCTGCCGTGGCCCGCGTACATGCGCTCGACGCCCTCGGGCATCCGGTCGAGCAGGTCCCGGATCGATTCGATGAGTCGTTCCCGAGACTGGCCGGGGCGGTCGGTGCGGCCGAAGCTACCGTCGTCGAACGCGCCGTCGTCGTGGACGACGATATCGCCCGAAAACAGCGCGGTGTCCGAGACGAAAGAGACGTGGTCGTTGGCGTGGCCGGGGGTGTACACGACCTCGAAGTCGTCGTCGCCGATCCGGATCTGCTCGCCGTCCTCGAGGTCGTGATCGCGTCGCATGTGGTCGCCATAAGTGTACAGTTGAGCGTCGAAGGCGTCGAGAACGCTGTCCAGTTCCGCGACGTGGTCGCCGTGCTGGTGGGTCAGGACGACCCGGTCGAGGTCGTCGGTGTGTTCGCGGATGGTTTCGACGACGTCGGAGTACGCGCCCGCATCCACCAGCGTCGTGCGCTCGCCGACGACCAGATGGGCGTTGCAAGTGAACGTCTCCGCTCGCTCGGTGACGGTGTGGACTTCCATAGTCGAGTGCAGGGTCGCCCGGCGTTTGAGGGCTTGGGTCGGGCCCGACCGGGTTCCCTCGCTCGGGAGACGGGGCCGAAATACCTCGTCCCGAATCGCCGAACAATTTATCACGGGGAATCTATAATGATTACGTGTATGGGGTTCGGGAGCTACGACGAATCTGAGCAAGACAATCAGGAGTACGACACGGAACTCGACGACGAGGACGGGCTGTCAACGTCGGAAAACGACCACGAAGGCGATGTCGAGTTCGAATTCACTGCCTCGAACGACGAACTACTAGACCGGTTAGAAGACATCAAAAACGATCAAAATACGTGAAAGCCGGGGTCCGCGCCCTCGGAATCGCCGAATCGTATCGGGAGTCGACTAGCACACTCGCTGGTGTCGTCGTCCGCGCGAGTCGGGTCGTCGACGGCTTCGGTTTCGACCGCTGTACTGTCGGAGGCAGCGACGCGACAGACGCAATCGTCCGGATAGTCGACCGACTGGACCGCGAAGACGTACGATACCTGCTCGTCTCTGGCATCGCGCTCTCGTGGTTCAACATCGTCGACCTCCACAGAATCCACCGCGAGACCGACCTGCCCGTGGTCTCTGTGACCTACGAGGAAAGTGAGGGGCTCGCGTCGGCTATCGAGGAGGCATTCGACGATCCAGCGGTGGTCGAGCGGCGACTGGCGACCTATCGCGCACAGCCGTCACGACGGCCGGTGACGGTCAACGACGAGACGGTGTACGTCCGCAGTGTCGGCCTCGACGATGGGGCAGCCACCGATGTCGTGCGGGGATTTACGCCCGAGGGCGGTCGGCCGGAGCCGATCAGGGTCGCTGGGCTCGCCGCCAGCGGAGCCGACGAGTTCCGACGAACGGCATAGGGAGTCCTTTTCATCGTCGGGTCCGAATACCAGCGTATGAAGCAGATGGACGGGACCGATGTCACGGCGTGTGAGCGTTGCGAGGAACTGGTCGAGTCCCGGTCGCGGATCGTCAACGGCACTGGACCGGCCGACGCAGATCTGCTGTTCGTCGGCGAGGCCCCCGGCGCACAGGAAGACAAGCAGGGTGACCCCTTTGTCGGCCGGAGCGGCGACGTACTCGACGAGGCGCTTCGGGCGGCCGGACTGGACCGGGGTGACGTGCGGATCACCAACTGTGTGCGCTGTCGGCCGCCGGACAACCGCGACCCGCGCAGCGAGGAACTGGACAACTGTCGGCCGTATCTCGAACGCGAGATCGATCTGGTCGATCCCGAACTGATCGTCACGCTGGGCAAAGTCCCCGCCCAGCACCTGCTGGGGCGAGACGTGGGCGTCACAGGCGAGGCCGGCGACGTGTTCGATCCGGATGTCGCCGGCCAGCGCCGGCAACTGCTGGTCTGTGTCCATCCTGCGGCGACGCTGTACGATCCCGGCCAGAAAGACACTTTCGTCGACGCTATCGTAGCGGCGGCCGAGTACACCGACGAGGGGAGCGGCCAGCGGCGACTCGGCGATTTCTGATACTGTCGGACGTACCTATCTGAAGATTCTCGCCACCCCGGGGTGGCGAAATTCGTCACGGACTTCCGTCCGACAGTATGAGAGCGGGTAATCGGACAGACGGGCAGTGCTGGCGACGTTTGTTCCAACAGGAAGCGACTTAGGAGCGCCGCGTCAAGTGAGCGTATGGCAACGAAACAGACCGCCGCCGAGGTGGTCGTCGTGGACTACGGACTGGGCAACCTCCGGAGTGTCACACGCGGTCTCGAACGCGTCGGCGCGGACGTGACGCTGACGGAGGACCCGGCGACCTTCGAGTCGGCCGACGGCATCGTGCTGCCGGGTGTCGGCGCGTTCAGCGAAGGCATGGAAAACGCCGGCCCGTTCCGGGACGCGCTGGTCGAGGCGGCCGAGGCGGGCATGCCACTGTTCGGCATCTGTCTCGGCATGCAGATGCTCCTGACGACGAGCGAGGAAGCCGACCACGCCGGCCAGGGCGACGCTGAAGGACTTGACCTGATTCCCGGCGAGAACGTTCGCTTCCGGACCGGCCAGACGGTGCCACACATGGGCTGGAACGAACTCGACATCCAGCGCGAGCATCCACTCGTCGAGGGCGTCGATGGCGAGTACGCCTACTTCGTCCACTCGTACTACGCCGACCCCGGAAACGAGAGTGCGGTCGTCGCGACGACGGAGTACGGCACGGATTTCGCCAGTGTCGTCGCTAACGATGCGAGCAACGTTTTCGGCACGCAGTTCCACCCCGAGAAATCCGGCGAGACGGGACTACGGATCCTCAGGAACTTCGTCGATATCTGCGCCGAGTAACTGTCATTCGCCCGGCCCAACCGGGAGCGTCAACGTCGCCGTCGTCCCATCGTCAGTCTGGAACGCGAGGTCCCCGCCGAGTCGCCGGGTCGCCCAGTTTGCGAGCCACAGTCCCAACCCCGTCGAGTGTTCGAGGGCGGTCTCCTCGCCGGATTCGAGGACGGACAGTTCGTGCTCCGGGATGCCTGGCCCGTCGTCCCGCACACGAACCGTCACCTGCTCGTCGGTCGTGTCGACACTGATACGCACGGGGGCATCGCCGTCGGTCGTCGCCGCGTCCGGGTCCAGACGAGCCTGCGAGTCAGGGCTCGTCGAGCCATGTTCTGCGGCATCCTCGCGAGCTTGCGAGCGAGGGTTCGTGGAACCATGTTCCACTGCGTTTTCGACGAGTGCAAGACACAGGATTCGTAGCGTCTCGGTATCGGTTTCGATCGCCACGTCAGGACAGTCGACCGAAACGGGCACGTCAGTGTCGAGTTCGTCGACGATGCCGGCGAGCAACGGTCGGAGTTCCGTGGCTCGCTGTGGTCGGTCGGCCGCGAGCACGCGCTCGATATCGCGGGCTTTCTCACCGAGGTCGACCAGTTCGAGTGCTTTCCGTTCGACGGTATCGAGCATGTCGCTGGCTTCGGGGTCTGCTACCGCTTCGTTGGCCGCCTCTGCGAAGCCCTGAACCACAGTCATGTCGTTGCGGAGGTTGTGCCTGACGACCCGGTTGAGGACTTGCAGGCGCTGTTCGCGCCGTATCTCGTCGGTGATGTCCTGGAGGACGACTGTCGAACCGAGTCGATCACCGCCGTCGACAAGGGGCGTCGTCGCGAGACTGTAGATTCGACGGCGGCCGTCGGTCTGGACCGTTACCCGCTGGGTGGAATCGGTGGCGTCGAAGGCGTCTTCACGGAGGAAGGCAGCCAGCGGTCGGGTCAGTGCATCCGTCTTGTCGACGCCCAGCACGGCCTGGGCGGCGTCGTTGAGTGTGACGATCCGATCCTGCTCGTCGACGATCACGACGGGGTTGGCCAGGTCTTCGATGGCCGCTCGCTCCCCCTCGCGTCTGGTGGCCGGGTGGAATTCGAACATGTCGCTGCCGACGAAGGCGTAGGCATCCAGCGCGATGTGCGGGAGAAAGAGGACCGTCGCGAAGTTCAGCGACGGGACGGGACCGATCCCATAGAGCCAGACGATCAGCGCCGACAGGGGCGGGACCGTACTCACGCCGACGGCGATTGCCTCGCGCCGATACAGCGGCCCGTAGCTCAGCACCGTGTCGAACAGGACGAGACTCCCGAGTGCCGCGATCAGGATGCCACCGGTCGCGGCCAGTAGTGCCCACGTCTCGAGGTCGTATGCCGCACCCGCCACGCCCGCGACGGACGTGACCGTGAAGTCGCTCCAGACGAGGCCGTGGATGGGATTGGTTCCGAGCAGGGCAACGGCGACGGCTGGCAGTGCAAGCGCCCCGCGATACCACGGCGTCTGGACGAGTTCTCCCCGGCCCGTGTACTCCAGTGCGAACGTCAGAAAGTAGATCGCAATCCCGGCCAGCAGTGCCCAGCCCAGCACCTCCAGTGCGAACCTGATGGTCGGACCGAAGACGAGCAACGAGACGGCGTAGCTTACGCTCCAGACCGCCTGGCAGCCGAGGCTGAGCAGGAACCACCGTGCGCCCGGCTTGGTGCGATACCGCCACAGCCGGCCGATGAGAAAGAGCGTGCCGGCCCCGGAACAGAGCGAGGCGACGACGATCCAGGTCCCGGCGATCATTCACCGGACAGAACGTGCACAGTTACTTTGCTATTTGGGTCCCGACGTTGCTGTCACGCACCGAAGGTCGACTGGTCGAGGACAGTCTGATCCATGGGTGTTCGTGGGAGAGAATCGAGTATAGGTTTTCTGGACTACAAGAAATCCCGCACGTCGGAGTACCACATATCGTGGACATCCGTGGCGTCGATGGCCTGGGCGATACGGACGGCGATGGCGTGCCAGCACAGTTCATCGGGGTCCTCGGCGTCGAGATTGTACTCGCTGTCGGCACAGGTGCAGCCGCCGTCCTCGACGACGTACTCGTCGTCGTAGCCGACGACGATGGTGAAATCGCGGTATTCTTTGACACGCTCCTCGCCGACGGCTTCGACGGCCTGCTGGCCCCGGTCGCCGTGGACAGAGACGACGCGGTCGACTGCCTCGGGGGTCAACTCCCCGGCGTCTTCGAGCATGGCGACCCATTCGTCGACCGCGCTCATGCGGTGGAGTTGGGTAACACGTGTGAAAACACCGTCGGTGGGCGTCAGGGCGTATCCGGCAAAACGCATCCCTTTTCGCCCCCCGGCATCGAGTGGTGGTATGCGCGTCACGGAGGGACAGGTCACTGTCGAAGTGCCAGCACAGGCCGACGCCGGCACGGGTGAGAACGTCTTTTTTAATCCCGTTCAGGAACTGAATCGCGACCTGACGATTGCGACCCTGCGGGCGTACCGCGAGCGTGAGTCGCGCGCGTCATCGTACCTCGATGCCAACGCCGCAAGCGGCATCCGGGGGGCCCGGGCGGCCGCCGATGGCTGGGAGACGACACTGTGCGATGTCGATCCTGATGCCGTCTCACTGTGCGAACGCAACCTCGAACGGAACGACCTCGCGGCCGCGGTGCGCCACGAGGACGCAACCGTCACGATGCACCGCGACGCCTTCGACGTGGTCGACATCGACCCCTTCGGGACGCCGATTCCCTTCGTCGATGCTGCCTTCCAGGGCACCCGTAATCTCGTTTGTGTCACTGCGACTGACACTGCACCACTGTGTGGCGCACACTTCGAGAGCGGCGTCCGGAGTTATAGCGCCATCCCGCGCAACACCGAGTACCACACCGAGATGGGGGTGCGAATCTTGCTCGGGACACTCGTCCGGACCGCCGCCCGCTACGACCTGGCTGCACGACCGATTCTCTCGCACGCGACCAAACATTACGTGCGCACCTATCTCGAACTGGACGGGGGCGCGACAGTCGCAAACGAGGCGCTCGGCGAAGTCGGTCACGTCTATCACTGCCAGCACTGCCTCTGGCGCGATCACAGCGAGGGCCTGCACGCCGACGCTCCCGACGCCTGCCCGAACTGCGACGAGCACCTCCAGACCGCCGGCCCTCTCTGGCTGGGCGACACCTGTGAATCCGGCTTTACAGCCACTATTGCTGACTTCCTCAGTGAGGACATGGGGACGGCCGAAGAGGCCTCGGACCTGCTCGACACGCTCGACGCAGAACTCGCCCGGCCGACCCACTACGACCAGCACCGCCTGTGTAAACGCTGGGGGCGGGGCGCGTCGGCGATGGACGAGTTTCTCGATGCCCTGCGCGAGGCCGGCCACGACGCCTCCCGCAGCCACTACGGCGGGACGACGTTCAAGACGGACGCGAGCGTCGACGAAATCGAGACTGCAACCAGCACGCTCGAAGCGTAAGTCCCCGGGGCTACGGATCGGCGAGTTCGTTTGGACCGTTCTCGACCGAGACCACCTTGAGGTCCTCGTCGACGAGGACCGTCGCCGTCCCGTCCTCGCCTTCGACGTGCATTTTGATTTCGAGCGGGTCGGTCGCATGGACCGTCGTCGTCGGCGCTGGCAGGTCCCAGTGGTACGCCGTCTCGACTGACAATCCGACCTCGACCAGCGCCGCCGCGACGCGCCCGTCGGACAGCACAGGCAGGAGGACGCCGGTCTGGACCATCCACGTGCACGTGTCACACGTGATTCGGACCGCACGCTCGCTGTCCATGTCGAGGTTATCTCGGCGTACCGTGACCGACGTTCGCCCGGCACAGTCTGGGCACTGGCCGGTTCGGGCCAGACCGATCTGTGACCGGGCGCGTCGATACACGGTCCTGAGACACGCCTCGTCCGTGCGGCCGCCGAGTCCGTTCTTGGGAAGCGGATATGTGAACGTGCACCGGTCGCTTTCACACGCCTCACATTCGACGGTGAGAAAGGCTCGCTCGTAGGTTGCGGCCAGCCGTTCGCCACAGTCGGAACAGGCCACGTCGGGGTTGACGTCTCGCTGGGTCGCACCCGCTGTGGGTCGGTTGGCCAGAACCGCCCGCGAGAGGGCCGTCGCGCTGGCAGTCGGCACGTATCCCTCGTCGGTCTTCCGGAGATACGCACCACGGAGCTTCTTCAGGTGATAATTCAACTTACCGCTGTCCTCGAGTCCGACCGCGCGCATCAGATCGGCGTACCGCTGTGGCTCGGTCTTGGCCGCCCGCCACCGGTCGAGCAACGCCAGCAGGATTTCGAGTCGGAGGTCGTGCCCGAGCAGCGCGAACGCCTCGCGGGGCAGGTCCGGCGTCTCGTTGCCGTCTGACATATCCCATCTGTCGGCGGAGCGCTCAATCAGCCTACCGGTCGACCCGCCGGCGTCGCCGGACTCGTTCTGCTATGTCATTCGTTGGCATTTCTTGTGAACTCGATTTCTCAAAATTGCTAATAAGCGGGGGAATAAAGCAGTTACCGATGACTGAGAACACAACGTCACGTTCGATTTTATCGCTCGCGTCGGTCCGATCCGTCCCCCGCCGGTTCGTGGCGTGGCTCGCTGCCCAGAACTCCTTTGTAATCATGAGTGTGTTCTTCGCCCTCGGCTTCCTCGCGGATCGGACGCCAGCACTGGAACCGGTCGACTGGATGTTTTTCCTCGCCGGTGGACTCCTGCCAATCGTCCTCGCAACGGTGTCGACGGACGAGGACGGGTACGACCACGACATCTCGAACGACGCCCGGGTGAAGTTCGTCGTCTCACAACTACTCTTCGCGATTACGCCCTGGGGCATCCTGACACAGGTCCTCCAGGTCGTCGGGACGGTCACCGCGTACCTGCGCTACCTCGGTCGCCTCCCGAACCGCGACCGGCACGTCCCCGAGACCACATTGACTCTGCCGTTCGACGGCGAGTGGTCGACGGTCAACGGCGGGGTCACCAAGCACACCTCCCACTCGTGGGGCATCGTCTCCCAGCGGTACGCCTACGACTTCGTACGCACCGACGACGATGGCGACACCTACGACGGCGACGGGGACGACCTGACCGACTACTACGCGTTCGGCGTACCGATTCGTGCACCCGCCGACGGGACCGTCGTCGCGACGAAAGACTCGCTTCGTGACTACCCCAGACCGGGCACCGGCCTGGTCGAGTGGCGCACCTGGGATATCACCGGCAACCACGTCGTGATCAGGCACGAGGACGGCGAATACAGCCTGCTTGCACACCTCAAGCGAGACAGCGTCACCGTCGGACCCGGCGACGAGGTCGAACGCGGGCAGGTCGTCGCCGCGTGTGGCAACTCCGGCATCTCCACGGAGCCACACCTCCACTTCCAGATTCAGGACCGGCAGAACTTCTGGTTCGCCGCCGGCCTCGTCCCCCGGTTCGCCGACACGGCGATCACCCGCGAGGACGACCAGCGCGCCGACCACGCGGTCTACGACGACGACCACGAGGGCCTGTATCTGTGGGCCGGCGACCGGGTAGCACCCGCCCGCTCCTGATACTGACTGTCGTACCCGATTACCGGGTCGCTCGCACGACGGCGTGGGCTTGCAGTGTGCTCGCCTACGTGACCTTTCGGGCCACGGATGTAGCCAGCGAATAGCCGAGATGGTAGACGGGTCGCAAAAAGTAATTGACCATCCCGGCGAACCCGATCACGCCCCCGACCGTCTGGACCTCGCCGGGACTCGCACCGAAGACCGCGACCGTCGCCAGGGCCGCCACTGCCGGGGCGACCCAGACGTCACGGATGCACCGGTCGACGTTCCGCCCGAGGACCCACCCGGGCTGGGGGAGCTGGTGCCTGGCGGCGACCAGCGCGGCCGCCAGCACCGCCAGCACGATGACGAGGGGGACCCCACCACCGACGCCAGTGACGCTGGCGGCGATCAACAGCCCACCGGCGACCAGCGCGAGCACCGTTGCCTCCATGGCCCGCTGATCGATCTCCTGTTCCATGCCCGCCAGATCGGGAGCCCGCGACATAGGGCTTCTGCATATACCGGTGGACGTACCGTTTGATACTTCTCAGCCATCACGGTTCAGGCTGAATGTATCAGTGCGTACGTCCACCGGTATACTTCACGGTGGATTCCCCGACCTCACGGAGCGAGCGAAGTAAGATCGGGTCGGTTACCTGAATTGAGGCGCTAATGCCCCTTCCTCAAGGAGCGACCGAAGGGAGTGAGTAGGGAGGGGATACAGCGTCCCCAGAAATCGAAGATTTCTGGTGTGCGAACGAGACGCTTCGCGTCTCGTCAACGCCGTACAAGTATCGAACACGTCCGACGCACTGTCCCGTCGCGTGTCGGCCGATGGCCAGCGCTGGATACAGCGCCGCACAAGTATCGAACACGTCCGACGCTCGGCCCACAGGCCCACGCCATCGAAAATCTTATTTGTGTAGTTTGTGTATTGTGTGGTGTGGCAACGCGCAAGAACATCTCTATCCGGGATGACCAAGCCGAGTGGGTCGAGGAAAACCACCTCAACCTCTCGTCGTTCGTCCAAGAGAAACTTGACGAACTCATCGAAGAACGCTCGTAGATGAACTACGACTACAGGTATCGGCTCCGACCGTCCGACGCTCTCGAAGAGCAGTTAGCGTGGACTGTCGATACCTGTAGGCAGGTCTACAACCACTTCCTCCACCGTCTCAACCGCACCGATGACACCTCAGCATACAGCGAACAGAAGCTCTTGCCGAGTCTCAAGAAGTGGTGGA
>PXRO01000017.1 GCA_003021685.1 Halobacteriales archaeon QS_4_62_28 | reverse complement strand
CCGGGCGACTCCGCCTCGAAATCGCTGGCGACCCGAACTGGCCCGACTACGACAAACAGGGCCGATTAGATCTGTGGTACGACGAGACAGACAGCACCTTCCGAGCTTCGCAACCTGTGACTGTTTCTGACGATGCACGGGACACTCCACTGGCCGACGAGACGGCCGCTCTGGATATTGGTGCGAACAATCTCGTCGCCTGTACCACGACGACCGGCGACCAGTACCTGTACGAAGGCCGTGGATTATTCCAGCGATTCCGTGACACGACACGAGAAATCGCCCGGTTGCAGTCGAAACTCGAAGACGACCAGTACAGTAGTGAGCGTATCCGGCGACTGTATCGGAAACGGACTCGTCGCCGGGACCACGCCCAAGAAGCGTTGTGTCGTGACCTGCTGGAACGACTGTACGTCGAGGGCGTCGACACAGTGTATATCGGTGGGTTGACGGACGTGCTGGACACGCACTGGTCGGTCGAAACCAACGCCAAGACCCACAACTTCTGGTCGTTCAAGAAGTTTACCGAGCGACTAGTCTGTACCGCCGAGGAATACGGTATCTCGATAGAAGTCCGGTCGGAAGCGTGGACCAGTCAAGAGTGTCCACAGTGCGGTTCGACAGACCGAACGACACGGCATCAGGAGACGCTCACCTGTTCGTGTGGGTTCGAGGGGCACGCCGACCTTACAGCGTCAGAAACGTTCCTGAAGCGGCACACAGAACAGGTAGTCAGGCCGATGGCACGGCCCGTGTCCTCGGAAACCGCCGGTTTCCAGGATGCTGAAAACGCGTCGCGTTTTCAAGCACGGTTCGAGTGGGACGACCACGAATGGTCGGAGTCATCACGCTCTCACCGTCCCAAAGAACAGCGCACAGACCCGAGTACCGTCCACCGTGACGGGAATGTTGCCTCCGGGGAATCGGCATAGCCGAGACTCCCACGGAGGAAACCGCGCCGTCGTCGGGCGACGCCCGACTGCCTGAGGGACGGAGTCTCTCTCTGTTCACGGCGCGGAGGATGTCATAGGACGTTCAATGTCAGGACGAAGACGCCAAACAGGATTCCGAAGGCCACGACCGACCGCGGGTCGAGCCGGATCGTGTTCTGGTCTTCCGCGTCGAAATACCGGACGAGGCCGGCACTCGACATCAAGCCGCCGCTGTCGCTGCTACTCATACCGATGACTGGACGACCATCCGGGGTAAGCCTTTCCCTTTCGGTGTGACAATCCTTATTTGGCCTGGCGAGTTAGCTGAGAGCGGGAATCTATGACAGTTACGCTCAAGGACTTCTACGCCGATTGGTGTGGCCCGTGTAAGACCCAGGACCCGATCCTCGAAGAACTGGAGGAAGACTGGGGCGACGTGAGCTTCGAGAAGATCAACGTCGACGAGGAGCAAGACGTTGCTAACGAATACCAGGTGCGCTCGCTCCCGACGCTGATCGTCGAGAACGACGACGGCATCGTCGAGCGGTTCGTCGGCGTCACCCAGCGTGACGACCTCGAAGACGCACTCCAGCAAGCCGGCACGTAGCGACTCGGTACCACGAACGGTTCGTCGACACGACGACCAGTGCCGAAATCGTCGAATCAACGGGAGAAGACGTCCGCCCAGCGAACCGGCCCTGTTAGTCAGAAACCGCTGCGTCGGCCTGCTCAGCCTGTGAATCAGTGATCTCGTAGAGGTTCTGCCGTGCGTCCGCGAAGTAGACGTCCTCTTCGATCACACCCACCTCGTCGAGTCGTTCCAGTGCGTAGCGAACGGTCCGCGCCGAGAGCATCGACTCCTGGACGATGCCCTTCTGGGTGAGCGGGCCGTCGTACTCCAGAACCTTGTACACGAGCTTCGCGCTCGGTGGGAGGTCTGCGATGGCCTCCCCGTCAGATTCGGTCATCACCTGTGACGAGTGGTGCAGGATGCATAAAGATTGAGGAGTTGTCTCGACAATTCGAGGCGCTATGGGTCCGAGACGGGGCCACAGCACACCGCTCGCAGACCAATCTGGCGTGGTGGCCGGCATCCGCTCTGCCGTGGTCGAACCGGGCGGCTTTTGGTGCCGGACGGCCCATCCAGACGTATGGCAACGGACACGGTCGAACGGATGAGTTCGCATATGCGCGGACTCACTGTCACGACGATAGCGTCGCTGTCGGGGTTAGCCGCTGGTATCGTGGCCAACGAGATCACGGGCGGGGCCGCGACCGACACGCTCGGGATCGTCGTCGTGGTCGCAGCGATTGTCGTCCAGTTCCCGATCCTGAAGGCGCTGGGCGTCGACATCGACGATTTCTCCACGAAGGACTACATCTTCGTCGCGTTCATGACGTTCTCGCTCTGGTTCGTCTCGTGGGGCATTCTCCTCTCGGCGGCGACACGCTAACATGGCCGAAGACAGCATTGCAGTCGTCGACCTCGACCGGTGTCAACCCGACCGCTGTAACTACGAGTGCATGAATTTCTGCCCGCCCAACCGGACGGGCAAGGAGTGTATCGTCAAGCGCGGCGACGCCTACGACGAGGGCGAGGAGTACGCCGGCAGCGACGATCAGGTGTGGATCTCCGAGGAGATCTGCCTGGGTGAGACCTGCGGGATCTGCGTCGAGAAGTGTCCGTTCGACGCCATCGAGATCATCAATCTCCCACAGGAACTCACCGACGAACCGATCCACCGCTACGGCGAGAACTCGTTTGCACTGTACGGTCTCCCGGCACCACAGGAGGGGCGCGTCACCGGCATTCTCGGGCCGAACGGAATCGGGAAGACGACCGCCGTCCACGTTCTGGCCGACGAGATGACCCCGAACCTCGGCCAGTTCGAGGGCGAACCGTCCTGGGAGGCAGTCCTCGACGAGTACCGCGGGACGGAACTGCAGGATTACCTCGAGTCGCTGCGGGAAGGCGACGTGACTGTCGCCCGCAAACCCCAGTACGTCGACCAGATTCCCGACCAGTTCGACGGCAAGGCCCGGACGCTACTGGAACAGACCGACGAGCGAGGGGCGCTTGACGAACTGATCGAACGGACCGGGATCGGCCCGGTCGTCGACAATCACATCGACGACCTCTCGGGCGGGGAACTCCAGCGTGTGGCACTCGTTGCGACGCTCGCCCGCGACGCCGACTTCTATTTCCTCGACGAGATCACCCCCTACCTCGACATCGGCCAGCGGATGATCACCGCCCAGTTGATTCAGGAACTGGCAGCAGACGAGGACCGCTCGATGCTGGTCGTCGAACACGACCTCGCGATCCTGGACCTGCTCGCCGACGCGCTCCACGTCGCCTACGGTGAACCCGGCGCGTACGGCATCATCACACCACCGAAGTCGACGAAAAACGGGATCAACGAGTACCTCTCGGGTTATCTGGAGAACGAGAACATGCGCTTTCGCCAGCAGGAAATCGAGTTCGAGGAACACGCCCCACGTTCGCTGTCGACTGGCGATATCGTGATCGAGTACCCCGACCTGTCGAAGTCCTACGGTGACGGCGAGTTCTCGCTCGATGTCGAGGGTGGGGCGATCAGGGAGAGCGAAGTGCTCGGCGTCGTCGGTCCCAACGGAATCGGGAAATCGACGTTCGCGAAGCTGCTCGCTGGTCGACTCGAACCGGACGGAGGCACAGTCGACGCTGACCTGGACATCGCCTACAAACCACAGTACATCGAAATCGATCAGCCGATGCGGGTCGACGCCTTCCTCTCGTCGATCACCGACGACTTTGGCTCGTCGTACTGGAACACCGAAATCGCCCAGCCACTCCAGCTAGAGGCCATCATGGAGCAGCAACTCACCGACCTCTCGGGTGGGGAACGCCAGCGCGTCGCCATCGCGGCGTGTCTCTCGAAGGACGCCGACCTCTATCTCCTGGACGAACCATCGGCCCACCTGGACGTCGAGCAGCGCGTGCTCGCGACCTCCGCGATCAGGCGCTACGCCGAGAACCACGACGCGACGGCGATGGTGATCGACCACGACATCTACATGATCGATCTGCTCTCCGATCGACTGCTGGTGTTCGACGGTGAACCAGCCAAACGCGGCCACGCAAGCCCGCCCGTCGGGATGCGTGCGGGCATGAACGAGTTCCTCGCGAACCTCGACGTGACCTTCCGTCGCGACGAGCGGACGTCACGACCGCGCATCAACAAGCCGGGGTCCCAACTGGACCGCGAGCAGAAACGCGAGGGGGAGTACTACTACGCGCCCTGATCGATCTGCTGTCACTGTATACAATCAGGAAACAGGGTCGCCGCCGCCGAGTTCGGCACCGTCGACAGCATCCTCCAGACCGTCTTCGATTTCGACCCGGGCATCATCGGGGACCTCACGGTCGCTCTGCTGGGCTTTCTGGGTTTCGGTCACGGAGTCGTCACCGGTCACGGAGACGAAAATATCGCTCAGTTCGTCGACTCGGCTCGAAGGGTGTGATTTACTCATCGCACCATGTGATTAGTTAACACACAGTAAAAGAGCTGTGCCTAATTAGATAGGTGTGAGTTGACACGATCAATGTCGGTCGGGAGAAAACAGTTTTCCGCAGTGTCGGTTCCGGCGGGACAGCCAGCAGTATCAGGCCACGTCGCGCTGGCACGTGCCACACAGCGACTGTTCTTTGACGTCGACCTCGCGAACCGTCGGTGAGAAGTTCATCACACAACGCTTGTTGTCACAGTGTTCCAGCCCCAACGTGTGGCCGATTTCGTGGACGACTTCCTTGCGAACGCGGTCGGCGAAGATGTCGCCCGCAGAACGGTTCGAGAAGCCACCGTCCGAGGTGGTCTGGAGGCGATGGGTGGAGATGACGCTCCCGCTCCCGCTGAGATAGGCCAACCCGAAGACGTAGTTACGACGGCGGTAGTACAGGTCTTCGGGCGTGATCGCGATGTTCTTCTCACCGGCTCCGACGCGCTGTGCCAGGTCGATGAACTCCTCTGCGCGGTACTGATCGCGGTCGGCGTCGTATGCGCCAGTCGGGATCGATTCCGGTTCGTGCATCGAGACCGCACACTCGTACACGGTTCGGAGCCCATCCGAAGCCTCCCGCTTCACGCGAGCGGAGACATCACCCACTGGCACGACGTCAACATCCATGCAAACCCATATGGTGTGATGTGACATAAACATCCCGCCGTGACCAATCCCAGCAGCGCACTCGTCGATCGACTGGCCGCGTTCGACCGCGTCGTCGAGGTCGGCATGGGCCGTCGTCCCGACGTTGTACGGCGACTTGCACAGCGAGACGTCACCGTCGTCGTGACTGATATCGTCGACCGCGAGGTCCCCGCGGGCGTCCAGTTCGTGGTCGATGACATTACTGCTCCCGACCCCAGCGTCTACGACGGTGCCGACGCTATCTACGCGCTGAACTGCCCACCGGAGTTACACCGCCCGCTCCGGTCGGTCGCCCGCGAGCACGACGCAGTCTGCTACTTTACGACGCTCGGTGGCGACCAGCCAGCCGTGCCCGTCGAACGGGAGCAACTGCCGGGCGGCGAGACGCTGTACCGGGTCCGCGACGAGCCGCCGGGCGACGATCCGAAAGCGAACTAACTTGACCGACCACCGCCTCGGCTCAGATATGCAAGTCGACGCGGTCGTGCTGGACATCGACGGGGTACTCGTCGACGTGGCCGACTCCTACCGACGCGCCATCGTCGAGTCCATCGAGCGGTTGTACGGTGAGACAATCGACCGGTCAGTGATCCAGCAGTTCAAGAACGTCGGCGGGTTCAACAACGACTGGGAACTGACCGACGCAGCGGCGCTGTACGTCCTGGCGAGCGGGGACGGCTTCGACGCGACAATCGAGGAATTCACCGACCGCATCGCCGACCGTGGCGGCGGTCCCGAGGCCGCAGAGGCGGTCGTTCGCGACACGCTCTCGGCCGAAGCTATCGAAACCGTCTTCGACGCCTGGGATCCCGACCAGTTACGGGACGTGTTCCAGCAACTGTACCTGGGGGCAGACCTGTACCGGGGAATCGAGGACCGGGAGCCACGCATCGCCACGGCGGGGTTCATCAACGACGAACCAGTCATCGTCGAGCAGGCGACACTCGACACACTCCAGGCCGAATACGACGTGGGTGTCGTGACCGGCCGGCCGGCCGCCGAGGCCGATATCGCTATGGAGCGTGCCGGCCTCGACATCCCCGACAGCGACCGGTTCACCATGGACGACTGGGAAGACGGCAAGCCAGACCCACACGCACTGATGACGCTGGCCGAACAGTTCGACGCCGATCGAACTGCCTTCGCTGGCGACACGCTGGACGACGTTCGCACGGCGGTCAACGCCGACGCCGAGGACGACCGCGCCTACGACGGCATCGGCGTGCTCACTGGGGGTCTCACCGGCGAGGACGGCCGGCAGAAATTCAACGGTGCCGGTGCCTCGGCCGTCGTCGAGAGCGTCGACGATCTCCCCGAATTGCTCTCGTCGTGTTAGGGTGGCGCTTTTTCCGACGCCATCCGAAACAACGGTCGATGGATCGAACGAACGTCATCTGGTTCGTCGGCATCGTCGGCATCCTCGCCGTCTTCGGCCTCGTCCTCGGTGCAGTGATCGTCCCGCCGGACCCGTTCTCACAGCTGTTCGTCGGCATCCAGTGGCTCGCATTCTCGACTGTTTTGGCGTACCTGATCGTCTTTCGCGGTGAGGAGTCGTAGGCAAGTAGCGCGACTGTGCCAACACTTATTCGCCGGTCGTTCTACGCTTGAAATATGGACATCGCCCTACTCGGTGGGACTGGCGACATCGGCGAGGGACTCACACTGCGGTGGGCCTCCGACTCCCCACACGACGTGATCGTTGGCTCTCGCGACCCCGAGCGCGCGAAGACGAAAGCCAGGGAGTACGAGACGGAACTGGACAGTCGCGGCCTCGACGAGGTGTCGATCACGGGGCTGGAAAACGCCGCGGCGGCCGAGCGGGCAGACGTAGTCGTTACCGCCGTCCCGGCGTATCACCTCACCGACGCTGTCGAGGGAATCGCCGACGCACTGGAGCCGGACGACGTCCTCGTCTCACCGGCCGTCGGTATGAAACGCGACGAGGACGGCTTTCACTACAACCGCCCTGGCGCGGGCAGTGTCACGCGACTGGCCGCCGACGCCGCCCCCGAGGCGGTCCCGGTCGTCGGCGCGTTCCACAACCTCGCGGCCGGCCGACTGTCGAACCTCGACACCGACCTGGACTGGGACACCGTCGTCGTCGGCGACGAACGCGACGCCAAGGACACCGTGATCGAACTGGCCGAAGCCATCGATGGCCTGCGTGCACTCGACGGCGGCCCACTGGCCAACGCCGCCGAAATCGAGGGCCTGACACCACTGTTGATCAATATCGCTCGACACAACGACGGGATGCACGACCTGGGCGTGAAGTTCCAGTAGAGCGACCAATGGAAACGCCCCCATCCGTCGTCGCTATCAGTGGAAGTCTTCGAGAGACGAGTACGACCTGCCTCGCCCTCGAACACGCACTCGACGGTGCCGAGGAGGCGGGCGCGGCGACCGAACTGATCGATCTGCGGGAGTGGGACCTGCCGCTGTTCGATCCCGACGACCGCGACCGCGGTGACGCCGCGGCCCTCCGACAGGTCGTCGGCGACGCCGACGCGGTGTTGCTGGGGACGCCCGTCTATCACGGGATGGTGTCCTCGACGCTGAAGAACGCGTTCGATTATCTCGGGAGAGACGAGTTCGAGAACACGACCGTCGGCCTGCTGGCGACCGCTGGCGGCGGCTCCTACGCACCTACGCTGGAACACTTACGGACGGGCATTCGAACAGTCCACGGGTGGGCACTCCCCCACGAAGTCGGCATTCCCGGGGCGTACGACGCCTTCGACGACGGCGAGTTCGTCGATCCGGATCTCGAAGCCCGGGTCCGGAAACTCGGACGGATGGCGGCAGAGAACGTTCGCACTGGTTCGGAGTAGTTCGCTAGGAGGGCACGACAGTGATCGTCTTCCCGCGGTCTATCGCCTGTTCGAGTTCTTCGGCGATGGCAGAACCACGCGAGACCTGAATCTCGCCCCCGCGAGAGACCGTCGCGGTGAAGAGGTACTCGCCGTCGGCCTGGACCTCAACGGTGTCGCCTTCGTGGCCTTCCATCGGGACGAGGACGTGGCGGGAGGTGATCTCGGGCGTGACGATCTGTCCGGGTGCGCTGGCTCCGCTCCCGGAGGTACTGCTGGCCGATGAACTGCTCGGCTTCTCCGAGAGCGTCCGCACGTCGATGTCGATACCCAGGCGGTTTTCCACGTCGGTGATGCGGCCGCCGCCCTTGCCGATGACCTGCGAGATGTCGTCGTCTTCGACCCAGACGACGGCAGTGTCCGGGCTCTTGAGTTCGACCTCAACGTGACCGTGGGCAATCGAGCGGATCTCGCGTTCGATCTCCTGTTTCGCGATGCGGTCGACACCGGAGTCGCTGCGCCCGCCGCCGTCCTCGTCCCCGAGTGGGACGGTGACGACCTGGCGGTTGAAGGTGTAAATCTCGTACTCGGCCTGGCCGGTCTCGAAGTCTCGGATGAGGATCACCGGGCGCGCGAGGTCCTCTTCCATCAGGCCCTCCGGGACCTTGACTTCCGTCGTCACGTCGTAGACGGTATCGACCTCGCCGGCTTCGATGTAGATGACAGTGTCGACGATCTGTGGGATCAATCCGAGTTCGACCCGGCCGATCAGACGCTGGAGTGCGTCGATGGCGCGGGTGGCGTGGACGACGCCGATCATCCCGACGCCGGCCAGTCGCATGTCGGCGAAAACCTCGAAGTCATCGGTCTTGCGGACCTCGTCGTAGATGGTGTAGTCTGGCCGGACCATCAACAGCGAGTCGGCAGTGTTGGCCATCGAGCCACCGAGTTCCGTGTACTGGGTGATCTCCGGGCCGACCTGGAGGTCGCGGGGTTTCTCCATCGTCTTGACGGCGTAGTCGGCCTCGACGAGGAACTCCCCGACGGCCTGTGCGAAGGTAGATTTCCCGGCCCCAGGGGAGCCCGAAATGAGGACACCACGCTGGTGGTCGGTCAGGCGCTCGCGGAGTTCGTCGGCGTGCTCGTAGTCGTCGAGTGTCGTCTTGACGATGGGGCGAACGGCCGTGACCTCCATGGCGTCCGAAAAGGGCGGGCGAGCGATGGCGATCCGGTAGTTGCGGTACTGGATGATCGTCATCCCGGGTTCGGAGAGTTCGACGAAGCCGTCGGGGCTCGCGTGTGCGGCCTCCTCGATGTCGGCGGCGTACTCCCGCAGTTCGCTCTCGGTCGCCGGTTCGTCACGGACGGGCTGATACGACATGTCGCCGATGGATCCGCGCTTGGCGTAGGGGGCAACGCCGACCTTGAGATGGACGCTCATCGTCCCTTCGTCGAAGAAGTTCTCGAGTTCGAGGCGGTCGATCGACCGCTCGACGGGATCGAGATACTCCACAGACAGCCCCTTCGCGCGTGCAACCTCGGCCTGCACGTCGTCGCTAGTCACCAGTGTCGCGTCGCGGTTCTGTGCCACGTCCCGGATGAGCGCGTCGATCTGGCCCTCGCCGGCCTCGCGTTTCTCGATGGCGTCCGGTCGGCGGCCGACGTACTCGACGTCGATTGTGCCCTCGTCGGCGAGATCGACCAGTCGCTGGAGTTCTTCGAGACCCTCCCATCCCGTCTCGCGGCCGTCGTTTGCCTGCGCTTCGAGTTCGCCCACGACAGCCTCCGGGACGACAATCATCGCGCCGGCAAAGTCCATGCCACCGGTCGCAGCGTCCGGCTCTGCGTCGGCTTCGATCCGCTCGGACACGCGGCCGTCGATGACCACGCTCGTGTCCGGTACAATGTCCATACCCCGCTTTTGGCACAGGTAGTAAAAAGCCCGTCCCTCGCGGTATCCACGAACCGGGGACCATCGTGACCGTCGTCACACGGACTGTTGTAGCGATGTACCGTTGATCGCCGACCCCGTCAGAGCGATCTCCGGTAACAGGTGATATCAGTCGTTCGATTCGACCCGCTGGGTGGTAGTGCCGACCGCCGGCAGTTCGAGAACGGCAACGGTACCGCGCTGCTGGTCCTCACTGGCGTCGGCGGTGTCTTCGGGACCCGTCTCCCTTCGATCCTCGAACCAGGCGTCCCCGTCGTACTGGTCGATCATCATTCGTACGAAATACAGGCCAAAGCCGATCGAGCCGGACTGTTCTGACGTAACCGATTGTTCGAAGAGCCGCCCTTTCAGGTCGTCGTCGATACCGGGGCCGTTGTCACCGATTCGAATCTGAAGCCGGTCTTCGTCGACGGAGCCGTCGACGGTGATCTCCGTGTGAGCCCGGTCGTTGTGCTCGATGGCGTTGAGCAGGAGATTCTCGAACACACTGGGAAGGAACTCGTCGGCCACGACGGCCGGGAGTCGGTCCAGGTCGACGCCGACATCGACCGTGACCGAGTCGTGCCCGTTGCGTATCTTCTCTATCGTTCGCCGCAGTGCCGCCCCCGTCTCGACCGGTTCCAGATCGGTCCGTTCCGCGCGAGCAACGGCCCGACTGACGCCCCGGACGTTCTGTGTGAGCGTGACGATATCCTCGACCCAGCTATCGATGACATCGGCTCTCTCTGCCGCCTGCTCGTCGAGTGTCGCCGAGAGCGCATCGAGGTTCGCCTGTATCACCTGCATCCCGTTGAGCAGATCGTGCCTGAGAACGCCGTTGAAGAACTCGATCTGCTCGTTCCGGGTCGCCAGTAGCTCTCGACTCTCGCGGAGCTGTTGCTCCTTGTCGACTCGGTCGAGGGCGTTCTCGGTCGTCGACGCGAGGGTGCTCGCGAACCGCCGGTCGTCGTCGCTGAACCCGTCGTGATCCGGCCCCGCGCTGATGCCGAGGACGCCGTGCTCACCGAGTGGATACAGCAACGAGCTACCGATGGCAAAGGGGAATTCCGTTCCGGAGTCGGCTTTGAGTGACTCACCG
Source organism: Halobacteriales archaeon QS_4_62_28 (assembly GCA_003021685.1). Taxonomy (GTDB): domain Archaea; phylum Halobacteriota; class Halobacteria; order Halobacteriales; family Haloarculaceae; genus Halomicrobium. Next base: position 149,538 of record PXRO01000017.1, on the reverse strand, counting down.
AGCACCGGCTCACCGGACTCGAACACCTGCCAGACATCACTCTCGCCCGGCGACACGACCCGCTGGTCGTCCGACCACTCTCCGTCGAACGCCGCCGTGAGCGCCTCGGTCCACACTGCTGGTCTGAGCACGCCCGCGTCGTCGTCGTACACCATCGCCCCGGAATAGGGACAATCGAGCACGTCATCGGCGGTGGAAACCGCAATATCGAGCACGTCATCGACCGTCTCGGCGGTGAGAAAGCGCTGGCTCACTGACTGGAGGCGTTCGAGCGTCTGCTCGCGCTGTTTCTGGAGCGTGATATCCCTGAACACGATGACGGTCCCGCGGTCGCGGTCGTACTGGTCCGTGACCGGCGCGGCGTTGAGGTCGTACACGTCGAGTCTACCCGACCGGCTTTCGGCCCCGGGCAGAACGTACTCCGCGTCCTTCGCGGCGGCACCGAGGAGACCGGGCAGAAGGTCGTCGACCGGGGCACCGACGGGATGGGGGCTGTCGAACAGTGCACGCGCGGCAGGGTTGGCGTCGATGAGCGTGTCGGTCTCGTCGAGCACCAGGACGGGATCGTCCATCTCTTCGAGGACGATTTCCGGCGCGAGGGGTTCGACGTTCAGGAACTCGTATCGGAACAGTGCCAGCGCGATGAGCATCGTCTCGACGGTGTAGAATACGGCCGTGAGATTCAGGCCCGGGTGCGGACCGAACCCGGCTTCGAAGACGACGCTCCCAGTGACAGTGGTGCCTATCGCGATGATGATGAGTGCCGTCTGCGTGCGGTACATGTTCCGGGGCGAGATGAGGAACTGTCCGAGGAGGACAAAGCCCACGAGCACGGCCGCGTACGTGATTATGAGCAGTGCGAAATAGAGTGGGCCGCCCCCATGCAACACAGGATAGGTCAGGCCGTTGACCGTCTCGACCGTCATCGTGTGGACGACGAACGCGTCGAAAGCGCTGAGAAAGCCGAGGACACCGAAGAAGCCGACGATGATACGGCGACGCCGTCGCGTGGCCCACTCACTACGTCCGGTGTAGGCAAACACGAACAGCAAAAAGTACCCGACCGGGAAGACCAGCAGCGCGATCCCTGCGGCGAGCACACTGCGGGCGATTGGAAGTGTTGCCACGAGCGTGAGTGTCGCGAAGCAAAACGCTGACAGCCCCGTGAACCCGGCCATCTTCGCCAGCGGTTCGGCCGCCGGGTGGTCCCGGTGTCGGAAAGCGACGTAAGCTACGCCGAGACCGAGGATCCCCCCCAGGGCCAGCACCGTCCCCACCAAGAGAGTTACCGGAAATGCCATGGCACATCATTAAAGATAATATAATAAGTAACTTGTTGCCATTGATCACGGTCGCCGGTATACCGGTGGACGGAACGTTTGATACTTCTCAGCCGTCACGGCCCCGGGCTGAACGTATCATTGCTTACGTCCACCGGTATAAAAAGTCACGAAACGAACTGCGACGAAATCAGTCGTCAGCGGGCGTCTCGGCTGTGTCGCTGGGACCGAGCGGTTCCTTTGGCTTGATCGGATCGCCCGATTCGAGGCCCTGGTCTGCGAGCGCCATGCTCCCCATGACTTCGATGATGAGGCGGTTGGCGAAGCCGCTGGTGATGCCGCCGTTGTAGGAGTTGGTATCGCTGGCGTCGTACTGTGGCGCGACTTCGACCACGTCGAAGCCGAAGTCGTCGGGGTCGAGCGCCTTGACAACCTCGCGAACCATGTAGATGGCCTCGCGCGGGATGAGTCCGCCAGGCTCTGGCTCACCGGTACCCGGACAGTACGCGGGTTCCATCACGTCCACGTCGAAGGAGACCCAGACGGCGTCGGTGCCGTCGGTCGCGCGCTCGACCGCGTCGGCGACGATGTCGTCCAGATCCATGTTGCCGACTTCCATGGCGGTGTACCACTTCATGCCGGCATCGCGCATGTCCTCGTAGGTGTCGGGGCCGGGCCAGAAGCCACGCGGGCCGATCAGCGTGTAGTTCTCGCCGGCCATGATGTTCTCGTCGTACACTCGTTTGACCCACGCGCCGTGGTCGTACTGGAACCCGGTCAGGCCGTCCTCGCCCGTGTCGGCGTGACAGTCGAAGTGGATCAGACCGATGTCGTCGTAGCCGTTGGCCTCTGCCCAGCCCGTGATGTCGGGATGGCTGATCGAGTGGTCGCCGCCGATAATGATGGGCGTCGCCTGCTCGCTGATCTCGGCGACGGCGTCCTCGATGTTGCGCTGGCTCTGTCGCGTGTCGCCGGGCGAGACTGCCGCGTCGCCGGTGTCGACGACTTTGTAGTTGTCGAACGGGTCGACGCCCGTCTCGATGTTGAAATGCTGGTAGGGCGGGGACGGGACCGTCGAGGCGGCCCGGACGGCGCGGGGACCGTAGCGCGTCCCCGGACGGATGGTCGTCGCTGTGTCTAGGGGGGCGCCGAGGATTGCAACGTCGACATCCGCCTCGTCGAGTTCGTCGCGGTCGACCTGCGGGAGTTTCAGGAAGGAGGGGATCCCGCTGAAGATCGGTTCGTTCGCTTCCTCGTACTTGTCGCCGTAGATATCGTGTCCGGATTGTTCGTCTGTCATATATCGTATTGTTTTTGATTACAGTCTGTTTCCGACCGTCTCGAAACGCACATCGGATTATTTAGCGCAATTCGATGTGTGTGATTAGATTTGAAAAGGCTTGCTTAGGATGTGTAGGGTTTCCTCTCACGAAACAGTGTAGGCATGTACTCTGGAGGGATCCTTACAGACCTAATATCCGAGCGGGCCGTGAGACGCCCCGACCAGTGGCGTCGCCGGCTGTAGTCGATGGGAAAAGGGCGGTGCGAGCGTCAGGACTCGTCGGTTTCGACGGCCGGTCCCGAGCGGAACGCAAAGTGCGTCGCGACGGCGAGGCTGTCCTCGGCGTGTCTGGCGCTCTGCTGGAACGCGGTGAGTGCTCGTTGCAGTTCGAGCAGTGGCTCGGGGCGTTCGGCTTCGAGGTGGGCCTGTGCAGCACCAGCGGCCGACTGGAACGTATCGAGGGCGTCGCGGCCGGTTCTGGTCGCCTCGGTCGTGTGCTCGGTGACGGCCAGTCGGGCCGCGGTGGCGATTTCGTCGAGTGTCGCCGTCACCACCCTGAACTGCTCTGCCGTCGCGTCATCGAGCGTCGGCCCGTCGGCGTCGAGGACCAGTTGCGCGACGCGCCTGGTGGCATCGGCCATCAGGACGACATCCTGGGCGACTGACCGGTAGCCAATGAGGGGAAAGCCCGTCTCCAGTCCGACCGACTGGTTCAGATGGGGGTTCCGGTAGGTCGTAAACACCAGGCGCAAGAACAGGTAGAACAGTTTCTCGACCTGTCGCTGGCGCTCGACGGCACGCTCGGTGGCCTCGGTATCGCCGTCGAGTAGCCCGGCGACAGTTTCAGAGCGCATCGTCGCTTCGGTGCGCCAGAGTCGCTCCATGAGCGTCGGCAACTCGAAGTCGCCCGGGGCCACAGAACACCGGATCGCGAGCGTGTCGATGCCCTCTTCGACGATGCCAAGCCCCATCAACTGTCGCTCGACAGCAGTGATGGCATCGAAGACGGCAGGGTCGAAGGGACCGTCGCTTTCGACTTCGATCAGTTGTCGACCCAGCACGTACTGTGCGAGAACGGCCCGGCGAAGCGAGTCCACGTCCAGCGAGCCAGCGTCGATGGTCGCGGTGCTGTCCTCGGATTTGGGTGAGTCGGGCACGATCAGCAACGAACCACCGTTCTCGTCGCGCTGGACGACGAGTTCGTCACCCTTCTCGACGCTCTGGTTCCGGGCCCAGTCGGCCGGTAACGTCACCGCCAGGGTCGAGGAACCGAGTTGCTGGATTTTCCGTTTCATCCGGAGGTCGTCAGTACTCACGGGGCGTGGACGGCCGCGGGTGACGGGCCGTACGCACCCCCGGACGAACTGTTGCATCTCATCGTTGGCTGGTCAGTAATTACTGGAATAGATGTAAAGGACCTTCGGTCACTACAAATATTCTATAACGTGATACGAGTCTGTACAAACATCTTGTATCGGTTCTTAGAACTGTGGGGAAGAGAAATTCCAGTTAGTCCTCGTCTTCGCCAGCGGCGACGACCGTCCGACGGCCGTCGCGGTCCAGCGTCCGGGTGCCATAGGAGTCCTTGGTGGCGTAAGCGACGCCGAGGAAGACGGCAAGCCCGACAATGGGCGCGATGAACGTCGGCAATCCGTCGAAGGAGGCCGTGAAGATGTCGTTCTGGACAAACAGGAGATTGTTCGGGATCCCGTAGGTCGTCGGCACCAGCACGAAGAAGCCGAGACGGGTGAACGACCCGGTGAGCATCCCCGCGAGCGCGGCCGGCGTCGTGGCGATGTCGGGCTTGTAGATGCCAAACACCAGCGGAACGAGCAGGCCGGCGAAGGCCACGTCGAAAGCGAGCACCAGCAACATTCCGGTGGCACTCACCCGGATCGCGAAGAAGGCACCGAGGATGGTGATCGGGACCATCATCACGCGCGTGGTCGCCAGTAGTTTGTCCGACCCCTCATTGAGGATGCCGGAGCCGTCGGCCAGAACTGTCTCGCCGTGCGATCCCTCGTCACGGACGCCCAGCACGTTCCGGGCCAGTGCCGCCGAGGTGCCGAGGATGGCACCGTCGCCGGTCGACAGGGAGGCGGCGACGATACCGGCCAGTACGAGTACCGCGAGCCACGGCGGCACCGCCTCCTGTAAGAGGACGTACAACACGGCCTGCTCGCCCGCCTCGACGCCAATCGAGGAGAGGATCGATCCCGAGGACAGTGCAACGATGGAGAACGGTACGCCGATGATCACGGTGCCGGCAGAGCCAGTGAAGCAGGCCTTCCGTGCGGTCTCGGGGCTATCGGCAGCGAAGACACGTTCCATGAAGTCGATAGCAACGATGTCACCGAGCCCGAGTGCGGCGATGGTCGCGAGGTTGATGTAGGCACCCTGGGCCGGATCCGTGAGCTGGCCGAGATTCGCTGGCCCCATGCCGGCCGGAATCGTGATCCCGTAGTTCAGTGCGACGTAGACGATGAGTGCGACCGATCCCGTCAGGGCGACGACGGCCTGGATCACGTCCGTGTAGGCGACTGCGAACAGGCCACCGGTCAGCGTGTAGACGAAGATGATCGCCGAGATGAGCACGACGCCCTGGGTGAACGTCGTCCCGAGGAAGACCTCGAAGAGGAAGCCACCGGCGACGAGGTTCCCACCGAGCAACAGCGAGAAGCTCAACACCATGATCAGCGCCGCGATGACTTCTGTCACACGCCCGTACTTCCGCCGATAAAAGTCCGGCAACGTCATCAGATTCATCCGGTTCATCGGCTTCGCGAAGAACAGGCCCGTGAGAAACAGGCAGGTCGCGAGGCCAATCGGCAGTGCCGCGCCCGCCCAGAATCCGAACTGGGCCGTAAGGTCGGTGTTGCCAAGCGTCGCGTTGGCATCGAGTGACTGGGCCATCAGCGTCGCGGCCGCCAGCGGGAGAATCAGCCCGCGACCGGCGACGATGTAGTTGACGCTGTCGCCGTTGATCTTCTTCGAGACGAACAGGCCAACACCGATCATCACCAACAGGAAAACGATCAGTCCCCAGAAGATGAGTCCCGCCATCAGCGGCTCACCCCCGGACGGCAGCGTGTCGGTCGAGACACGTCGATATTTCGAATCGATAGGGAACGAACGTCCAGTTCTGACCGTGACTGATGGTTGAGCGTACGCATAACTTTGACAGAAGTTGAGAATAGATCACTATCAAAAAGTTTTACCGTAAGATTGTTAATCGTATGCCTCACTTCCTCAAGGCACTACGTCTCGTACAAACCGATGGATGTCGTACCAGTATGTACGAGCACGTACGGGTCTGAATAAGGCTGTATAAGGAATCTCAGCGAAGCCGTGGAAGCGGATACGTCGTCGCATCCAACCGCTGACCACAGACCGGCAGTTCGTGCCAGCGGGCGAGGCCGCGCTTGAAGCACCGATAGCTGTACACCTCGCTGTCGGGAGCAAACAGCACCAGCGAGTGCTGTTCTGGAATCCGCTTGCGGTCGACGTTCGTCATCCCCGCGGGCGAGGCCGCCGACGTGTGGGAGTGATAGAAGACACGGGGGAACGCGGGCGCTCGCTCGTCGACCGTCGTCTCGAAGCGCCGCGTCGGGTCGGCGGCGTCGTTGTCGACCGGGACGTGCCCGGTCGCGACGAGTCGATTACCCGCACGCCGGCAGTCCAGATATCCACCGGCCTCCGTGGGGTGCTCGCGCTGTACCTGCCGGTCGAGACTCCGACGGACCTGCGCCGGGATGACGAGTCGCCGGACGAAGCGAGGCAGTTGCACGCCTTCGGACGTACAGTATCATCGTATTTACTGGTGTCTCTCGGCACAGAAACCGCCGGCACCTAAACTGCCAGGTAGCTGGCGATGGCGTCCTCGTCGTCGAGGTCGGCCGCACCGAGTTCGTCGACGATCTCGCCCCGTTCCATGGCGTAGCAGCGGTCGGCCATATCACGGATGACACCGAGGTTCTGCTCGACGAAGAGGATCGTCGTACCGAGTTCGTCGTTGATCCGGCGCATATCTTGACTGATCTGGTCGACAATCGATGGCTGGACGCCCTCGCTGGGTTCGTCCAGCAAGAGCAGATCGGGGTCGCCGACGAGCGCGCGGCCGATGGCGAGCATTTGCTGCTGGCCACCGGAGAGCGTGCCGCCGTCCTGCCCGGCACGTTCTTCGAGCACGGGAAAGAGGTCGTACACCGCCTCGTAGCGCGTCACCTCGCCTGCGGTGTTGACATGTTCGCCCATCGCGAGGTTCTCCTCGACGGTCAGGTCAGGAAAGATGTCCCGGCCTTGCGGGATGTAGCCGATCCCGCTATTGGCTCTGTCGTTGGCCGTCTCGGTGGTGATGTCACGGCCGTCGTAGGTGATCCGCCCCGACATCGGTTCGAGGAGGCCGATGGCGGTCTTCATCAGCGTCGTCTTGCCGACGCCGTTCTTGCCAACGACCCCGACGATCTCGCCCTCGTCGACGGCGAGGTCGATCTCCCGGAGGACCGGGGTGTCGTAACCGACGGTCACGTCGTCGAACTCGAGGACCGTCATTCGTCCCCTCCATCGTCCTCGCCGAGGTAGATCCGCTTGACCGCTGGATCGGATTCGATCTCCTCGATAGACCCCTCGCGGAACACGTCGCCCTCGTCGAGCACGGTCACCTTGTCTGCGATCTCGCCGACGAAGTCCGTGTCGTGTTCGATGACGATGAACGCGATCCCCTCGTCCTCGTTGAGTCGGGTGACGCGCTCGGCGATCTTGGCGCGTTCGTCGACCGACAGACCGGCGACGGGTTCGTCGAGCAGGAGGAGATCGGGTTCGAGCGAGGCGGCCATGCTGATCTCGAGTTGCTGTTGCTGGCCGTGTGAAAGCGTGCTCGCTTCGACCTGTTCGTAGCCGCTGAGGCCGGCCGCGTCGATCGACTCCCGGACGAGTTGTCGCCGCTCGGCACCGTCGGCGAACTGCTGGATCGGCAGGCGAGCGTTTTCACGCACAGTGAGGTCGCCGTACACCGACGGAACCTGGAACTTCATGCTGATTCCGCGGTCGACGCGTTTGTTCGGTGCCAGATCCGTGATGTCGTGGCCGTTGTAGTAGACCGCCCCGTCAGTCGGTGTGAGCGTCCCGGTGATCAGTTTCAGGAGCGTGGACTTGCCCGCGCCGTTGGGCCCGATCAGGCATCGGAGTTCCCCCTCCTCGATAGCGAAGTCGACCGAGTCGGTGGCCGTGAAGCCACCGAACGTCTTGACCAGGTCCTCGGTCTGAAGGAGCGTCTCGGTTCGATCACCAGTCGCCATCTCGGCGGCGGTCTGGCGAACGTTCGGTCCCAGTGATGCCGGATCGGACGATTCACTCATGGTTCGGTTGCCTCCGGTGGCGTCTCGGGGCTCTCGACGTCCGAAACGTCGAGACGACCGTCGGATAGCTTGTCGTCGATCCAGGGGATGATCCCGCCTGGCAACACCAGAATCGAGACCAGCAGGAGTGCACCGACGACGACCAGTGCGAGTTCCCCGCCCAGCGACAGGCGGACGTACTCGACGGCGACCGTGGCGCTCACTGCACCGAGCAGGCTCTTGCGCCCGCCGACGCTGACCCAGACGACGGGCAGCGTCGCGAAGTACAGCTGGAACACCGACGGGTCGATGTAGACGTTTCGCGCCGCGTAGAGTACCCCGGAGAGTCCCGCGAGACCGCCACCGATGGTGAACGCGACGAGTTTGGCTCGCTCGACATCGTAGCCGAACATCCGGGTTCGGTCCTCGTCCTCGCGGATCGCGACTAAAACGCGACCAAAGTCCATGTTGACGAGGACTCGGAGACCGAGATACACGGCCAGCAACACCGCAAGCGAGAGGTAGTAGAACGGATCGATATTGACGACACCGAGGACGGGCACGAACAGTTCGAGGTCGTTGAACACGAACTGGAACGTGAAGACGCCCTCGATGCCGAGGGTGAGCAGCGGGATGGCGGGCATCCCGTTGAACCCGCCCAGCGCGGCCGAGCCGATCGTCCACTCGGAGCCGGCCGTCTGGGCCATGAACGTCAGCATCACCAGCGTCGACACGAGCGTGATGATGGTGACGTACACGTCCCGGACGCCGCCATAGAACATGAAGTAGCCGAGCAGTGCCGCGACGACGGCACCGGCGAGGACGCCGGCGAAGACTGCGCCCGTGATGCCGGCCGGCGTCGGGACGTTGATCGAGACGACACCGAACGTGTATGCACCGATCCCGAAGAACACGACCTGGCCGAAACTGAGCACGCCGGCGTACCCCCAGACGAGCGAGAGCGAGAGGCCGAGCAGTCCGAGGACCAGAAACAGCGAGAACTGCGACCCGGTGCCACCGACGACGGGGAACGCGATCAGTGCCACCACCACGAGAGCGAGGGCGGTCCAGAACCGCCGGGAGTTGCCGATCGTGTTCGGCCCTTCCAGCCGGTTCCGGAGCCGGGTGATCGCCGATGGCGTGGACGCTGCAACCATCTACGATCCCCCCTCCATGCGATCACGCAGCCTGTCGACGACGCCGGTGATCCCCCCCGGGAGGAACCGAAGTGCGAGCATCGCCGCGACCAGCAGGGCGATCCGGCCGGCGAACTCACCGAACTCGTCGGAAAAGAGTGCGTCGATTGGACCGAGCATCAGTCCCGACAGCGACGTGCCGACGACGACGCTGGCACCGCCGACGACGACGGCGACGAACGCCTCGACGAGGAACTGGCTACCGAGCGTCGGCTGCATCGAGAGCAGCGGTGCGAACAGGGCACCAGTAAAGCCCGCGAGTCCGGAGCCGATGGCGAACGTGAGCATGTACGTGCGCTCGGTGTTGATGCCGAGGGCCATGGCCGTCTGCTCGTCCTGCATCGTCGCTCGCACGCGCGTCCCGAAGTCCGTCCGGGTGAACAGGAGATAAACCACCGCGAGCACGCCCGCAGTGATGCCGACCAGCGCGATCCGGTAGTCGGGGTAGCCGGCGGTGCTGCCGAAGGGAACGCCGATCTGGTTGATCGAGTTCCCGAAGACGATACGCGCGCCCTGGACCATGATCAGGCTCAGCCCGAAGGTCGCCACCATCGAGTCGGCCAGCCGATCATAGAAGGGCTTGATGAGGTCCCGTCCGACGGTCTGCTGTCCGATCCAGTTGGGCACGTACCCCGAGATGATGACACGCTCGACGACGAGTCCGAACAGCGCGGTCACGAGTGCGCCGACGAGCATCCCGGCCGGCAGCGGCACTCCGAGTTTCGTCACCGACAGCGTCGTGGCGTACGCGCCAACGAGGATGAACTCCCCGTGGGCGAGGTTGATCACGCCCATGATCCCGAAGATGATCGCCAGGCCGATTGCCGCCAACACGATAAACGAGACGGCGTAGTAGACCCTGAAGGTCAGGTTCGGGGCCGCGAGCGCGCCGATCACGAACAGTGCGACGACCGCTACGACGGCAGCGATCCCGTAGCGGGCCTGCGACAGTGCCTGTTTCATAGTGGTTGGTGAACGTCGTCGCGGGAGCGACTCGCCACCCGCGCGGGGTCGACCCGTGGGTCGGTGACAACCGGTACTGACAGGCCGTGTGCCATGCTACTCTGCCTCCTCGAAGTAGTCGACCGGGGTGTACTGCGTTTGCTCCGTTTCCTGAGTCAGGTCGCAGCCGACCGTCTCCGAGAGGAACTGTTCGGGAATCTTCTCGTTCGTGACGGCCTCGACGGTGTGTTCCTCGTCGGCTTTCATCACCCACATGTGGTGGTCGACGTGGTGGGTCGCGCCGTCGAGTTCGATTGATCCGCCCTCGGGTGCCTCGGGCGCGCGCTCGGTGCCGAGGCTGATGCCCGACTCCAGGGCCTCGATGACGTCTGGCTGTTCGAGCGTCCCGGCCTGCTCGACGGCCTCCTTGTACATGTAGGTCGTGAAATAATTGGTTTCGGCCTCCTCGTTGAGGTAGGGCGCGTCGGGGTACTTTTCGTAGTAGCGGTCGACGAATCCGCCGTCGCTGGTGTTGCCCGCCGTCGGGACTTCCTCCATGTAGTTGACGCCGGCGTAGATGTTGGCCATCGCGGGCGGGTCGATCCGGCGGTGCTCGTAGCCCTGGGCCATCGCCGTCGACGTGCCAATCGGAACGTCCAGTCCGGACGATGCCTTCTGCTCGTAGAAGGCCGTGTGGTTCGCGCCCACGAGCATGGACATCACGAAGTCCGGGTCGGCTTCCTGAATGCGGCTGATCGTCGAGCCGAAACTGGATTCGGACAGCGGAATGAACTCCTCGCCGATCACTTCGGCGTCGTTCTCGTTGGCCAGCACCTTCACCCAGTCGGCCGACAGCTGCCCGAAGTTGTAGTCCGCGGCGATGGTGTATATTTTCGGCCCGAACTCCTCGCGAAGATACGGGAGCACGGAGCCGAGTTGCTGGCGTGCGGTCGGCCCACACGCGAAGGTCGTCCAGTCACAGACACCACCCTCGTACTGGGTCGTGTAGAAGTACAGTTGCTCGTTGCGGTTGATGATCGGTCGGATCGCCTCGCGGGTGGCCGAGGAGTAGCCGGCCCAGAGCGCATCGACTGCCTCGTCGTTGATGTACTCGCGGGTCAGTTCCTGATACCGCTGGTTGTCCGACTGGGGGTCGGCGGTGACGGGTTCGATCTCTTTGCCGTCGATGCCGCCGTCGGCGTTGATCTCCTCGATGGCCAGCATCGAGGCCTTGTACTTGGGGTCGCCGACGAGCGCGAAGTTCCCCGACTGGTCTTCGAGTACGCCGATCTTGACCGTCTCGCTCGAACTCGCGCTGTCGGTCGAGGCACCCTCACTGGAACTGCCCGAACAGCCGGCCAGGCCGGCGACCAGTGCCGCACCACCAGCGGTGACGAACCCGCGACGACTGATCGAGTCGCGACTCATACCGGATCACCCGACGCGGTTTCACTATTTCCAGCGATACTCGCATTAGATGGACATATTTTGCACGTCTTCCGCGTTGTGTTCGCAGTTTCGTCGAACATCTGTTGACGTTCTTTGAATTTTAGAGATCATAAATAAGGGTTTGCAATCGTATCTTATAGATGTCCAAGCTTCATCAGAAGAGTATTAGGATATTCAAGGACTAGAGATGGATTCGAATGTTTGTCTATATCGGGCCGAAAATAGAACGCGTGTGAACACAAGGCTAAAGTGGAGAGTTCCCTGGGCCGTCTCATACGGTTTGTCGTAAGTCGGTGCCGCTAGTTCGCCGACACGGTGTGGCGAATCAGCGGTAAACAGTGACAACAGACAGCATCACTCGCCGACGACGACGACTTTGACTTGCTGAACGCCGCCCAGCGCACGCAACCGGTTCGCCAGTTCGGTGATTCGCGTGCCGGGGCCCTCGACGATCAGCGTCTCCATACAGGTGTCGTGTGAGAGATGGATGTGCTGGACGGAGGTGATCAACTCGGCCATCTCGTGCTGGATCGACTGGAGGGCGTCAGCGATACCGTCGACGTGGTGGTCGTGGACGACGACGACGGTCCCGTGGTGGACGGCCTCGTCGTCGGCCTCCCACTCGTAGGCCCCGAAGAAGTCCCGCAAGGCGTCCCGAACGGCCTCAGATCGACTCGCGTACTCCCAGTCTTCGACGATATCGTCGAGTCGTCCGGTCATCGAGGGCGGGAGCGTCAGGCTGATGCGGTCCAGATCGTCGCTCATGATCGGTGTTACGACAGGGGACCCAATGATAGTGACTGTTGTAACTGATTACCGGATCGGTCGCACGTCGTCGTGCGATCAATCCCGTAAAGACGTACAACAGTCACTATGAGGCTGTTCACCTCGCTGTCTCGCCCACTGCCGCTGATAATACTGAGCCAAGAGAAAGTATTATTTGTTCGCTCCGAAATGAGCGCATATGCACATCCCCGACGGATTTCTGGATCTCTGGGTCGCTGCTGTCTGTGCGCTCCTGGCGGTCGGGACCCTCACGTACGCCACACGGCGGGTCAACGGCGAACTCACGGACGCCCGTGCACCGGTGCTTGGCATCGTCGCTGCCGGACTGTTCGCGGCCCAGATGCTCAACTGGCCGATCCCCGGCGGGACCAGTGCCCACTTCGTCGGCGGGGCCTTCGCCGCCATCCTGCTCGGTCCCCATCTGGGCGCGCTCTGTGTCGCGACGGTAGTCACGATTCAGGCGCTCGTCTTCGGCGATGGCGGTCTCGTTGTCCTCGGTGCGAACGTCCTCAACATGGCCGTCGTCGAGGTGTACGTCGGCTACGGTGTCTACCGACTGCTTGCCGGCCACAACGAGTTCGTCGCGGCCTTTGGGGCTGGCTGGCTCGGCATCACTGCCGGCGCACTCGCCGCCGGCCTCCAGCTCGGCGTCTCGGAAGCGTTCGCTTACGAACTGGTGACGACGCTGTCGATCATGGGTGCTGGCCATCTCGCTTTGGGACTGATCGAGGGTGCGATTACGGCCGTCGTCTACCGCTACGTCGCCGACGCTCGTCCCGACATCTTCCCGGGCACCCCCCGGCGGGAGGTGAGCGCATGAGTGTCGCAGGCGAGGGCTGGCACAGCGAGTGGGTCCGCCGTGGCCTGCTAGCGCTCGCCGGCATCGTCGCCGTCTCCCCGGTGTTCGCCTGGGCCGCAAGACGGGTCGGCTACGCTGAACCACTGGAAAACGCCGCCGAGCACACCGGAGCGGTCGCTCACGAAGTAACATACAGCGCCGGTCTCCTCCCGGACTACACCGTGCCGGGGATCGATCCACTCCTCGGAACGCTCGTCTCGGCCGCCGTCGGGACCGCACTCACACTGCTGGTCGTCACGGCGATGGCCCGCATCCTCGCAGAGTGATGGACGGACTCGACCGCACCGTCGCGGAGGTCAGCGGAGCGGCCCAGTCGTTCCTGCTGGCGGCGACAGCCCCTGAACGCGACGGTTTCCTGCAGGCCGTCGACCCGGCAGTGAAACTGCTGGGTGTGCTCACGCTACTCGTTCTCACGGTCGCCACGGATCGACTGCTCGCCCTCGCTGGACTGGCGACGCTACCGGTCGGCCTGGCGATTGCCTCCAGGCTCTCGCTCCGGACGCTCGGGAAACGCGTTGCACTGCCACTCTCGGCGTCGGCGGTCATCGTCGCACCGCAGGCGCTCGTGCAACCGGGACCGGCCGTCTTCTCGCTCACTGACTCGCTCGCGCTGACAGCGCCCGGACTGGCCTACGTCGCCACCTTCCTCGTCCGCGTGGGGACCTGCGTTGCCCTGCTGTCTGTCCTCCTGTTGACGACGCGGTTTTCGGCGCTGCTGGCTGCGCTCCGCCGACTCCGGGTTCCGGCGCTGCCGACCACGTTGCTGGCCATCACGCACCGCTCGCTACTGCTCTTTTTCAGAGAGCTAGAGCGGATGACCCACGCCCGCCGGAGTCGGACGTTCACGCGCCTGTCGCTCCGGGAGGCCTGGCGGCAGACCGGTTCCTTCCTGGGCACCTTTCTCCTTCGCTCGCTGGAGCGAGGCGAGCGCGTCCAGCAGGCCGCCCGTGCTCGCGGTGGCACCCGGATGACGCCATACCAGCGCTCACAGACGGTCGGGGTGGCCGATGTCGGATTCGGGCTGGTGGTGGCCGTCACGGTCGTCGTCCGAGTGATCGTCGGATGAGCGACGGCGACCGCGGGAACGGCAGCGACCGCACGACCGTCATCGACGCCGACGGACTCGCCTACCGGTACCGGGACGGCGGCGTCGTAATCGACGGGATCGACGTGACCGTCGAGGCCGGCGAGCGCGTCGCGGTCCTCGGCCCCAACGGGGCGGGCAAATCGACGCTCTTACTCCTGCTGGGCGGTCTCCTCGAACCCGACGCTGGCACGGTCCGCTACTTCGAGCGCGACCAGCCAGCAGATGCCGTTCGCGACCGCCTGGGCGTGCTCACCCAGGACCCCGGCGAGTACCTCTTCAATCCGACCGTCCGGGAAGACATCGAATACGGACCGTCCCAACTCGGTGTTCCACAGTCCGTGGCCGACGAGCGCGTCGCCGCGCTTGCTGACCGCTTCGATCTCTCGCACCTGCTCGACCGTCCACCCTTTCGTCTCAGCGGCGGCGAACAGCGTCGGGCCGCCATCGCCAGCGTCCTCTCGGTCGACCCGGACGTGCTCCTGCTGGACGAACCGCTCTCGAACGTCGACGGCGACAACGAGGCCGAACTGCTCGGCCTGCTGGACGACCTGTCGGCCGACGGCGTCACCGTCGTCACTTCGACGCCCGATACCGATCTGGTGCCCCGAGTCGCGGATCGGGTCCTCTTGCTCGGTCGGGACGGCACCGTCGTGGCGACTGGATCGACGCGTGCGGTACTGACCGACACCGAGGGCCTGCGAGACGCCGGTCTCGCCCCGCCGACCGTCGTCGACCTGTTCGACCGCGCCGGGTTCGACGACCTGCCACTGACCGTCCCGGAGGGTGTCGACCGGATCGAACAGGGATCGGACGGACACTGATCGGAGAGCGGCGAGGCCCCGAGGAAAGCGGTCTCGGCTACACCGGCGTGGGGAACGTGACAGTGACAGTCGTCCCGTCGTCGCTGTCGACAGCGCATTCGGCCCCCGAGAGCTGACAGATCCAGTACGCCTGCCAGAGGCCGATACCGGTCCCGTGATCCAGCGGGGTGGTCGCTTGCTCGCCGGTGAGTATCTGGGCCTCCTGATCGGGGATGCCAGGGCCGTCGTCGGCGATGGTGACTGTCACCGCGTTGCCCGCACACTCGATGTCGACGGCAACCGTCGGGGCGTCGTCCCGAGCGTGGGTCAGTGCGTTGTCCAGGAGTTCGCCCAGGGCCTGTCCGACCGATGGAATCGCACGAATCCGGGCGTCGTCGGGCATCGACAGCGAAATCTCGGCCGCCGGATACGCCGCCCTGTAGGTCGATACCAGCGTCGAGAGTTCTTCAGTTACGGCTACGGAACACTGTTCGGGCGGATCGCTGAGCAGTTCGACCGTCCGCCGGAACGACTCCATCCGGTCGATGATCGTTCCGGCCGTCTCCCTGACGGTCCGGACCGGTTCGGCGAGACTGTCGTCGACTTCCTCGGCCAGGTACCTCGTGTACTCCTGGATGACGGTGATGTCGTTGCGCAGGTTGTGGCGCAGGACCCGGACGAGCACGTCGAGTTGCCGGTCGCGCTCGTACCGGTCGGAGATGTCTCGCCCCTCCGGAATCAGTAGCTCTACCTCCCCGTTATCGTCGGTGACCGGCCGAATCGAGAAGTCGATCATCCTGGATCCGCTCTTCGTGGCGATTTCGACCTCGTAGCGCACGAATTCGCCGCTGGCGGCTCGGTCGATTGCGTCGCGTAACCGGTCCCGGGTCGCCTCGTCGGTCTGCCACCACGGACACGCCGGGAAGTGCCGTCCGATGATCTCTTCCCGGTCTTCCTCGCACGCCGAAACCGCAGTGTCGTTGGCTTCGAGGAGCGTTCCGTCGGGGGAGAGCAAGCCAGTGAGCTGGTGTGTCTGGTCGAAGATGGCCGCCGTTCGGCGCTCTCGCTCGCGTTCGTCCCGGATGTCCCGGACGACTGCGTGGACCAGGTCCCGGTCGCCGACGGTCACACAACTGGCCGAGACCTCGATTGGGAGGGTGGTCCCATCGGCACGGACGAGCGAAATCGCCGAGCCATCGGGGAGGGTCCGTCTGGCCCCCTCCTTCCGGGTGAACCACTCTAACATCTCGGTGTTGTCTGCATCGCCCGCCCCGTCCCACAGTTCCGGGTACGTGAGGTCCGTGAGATCGTCGTAACCGGTGAGCGCAACTGCGGCGTCGTTGGCTTCGACGACCGACAGCGTCGTGCTGTCGAGCAAGAACACAGAGTCCGGTGAGACGTTGATGAGTGACGCGTACTTCGACCGGCTATCGGCCAGTACCTCGGCGTGGTGTTCCGTCTCGATTCGCCGGCCGAAGATCTGTGCCAGTAACTCCACGAACAGCCGTTCTTCGGGGTCGAACTGTGAGTCACGGGATTCGGGTGAGACGAAACACACCGTGCCATACACGTCGCGGCCGACGGTCACCGGCGCAGCGAGATAGCAGGCAACGCCGTGGTCTTCGTAGCCGGGATTGTCCTCGTAGCCCTCGGCCCGAGCGTTGGCAATCGCGAGCGAGGCGTCTCGTTCGACGGTCATGCTGCAAAAGCCCGCGTCGTCGAGTGCCGTGTCGCCCGAGATCCAGGAGATGTCGCCACTGGCGACACTCACCCGAGCGTTGGTCCTATCGGGACCGGGAATCTGCTTGAGGTGCCCGTTGTCGACATCGAGGTACGCACAGCCGACAGAGAGCGCGCGTCGGTACTTGTCGACGACCGATCCCTCCGTCTCCTCCAGAACGCTGTACAGCTGAGACCGCGCTTCACCGAGGCTGAGGGACTTGTTTCCGATCATCCGATATCTCCGTCTTCGAGTGAGTCGTACAGCACATATCGGTTCGACTGAAATATTCTTTTTGTTACCAACCGGACAGACCAACGCTTTTGACCGTGAGGGGGGTTGTCACAGTATGGAGACAGACCTCGACCGGTTCGACTCGCGCCGGTCGACAGTGTACGCGAACCGGGGCGTCGTCGCGACGAGTCAGCCACTCGCCGCCGAGGCCGGTGTGGGCGTGTTGCGTGAGGGCGGTAACGCATTCGACGCGGCCGTGGCGACCGCCGCGGCGCTGAACGTCGTCGAACCGATGAGTACGGGCATCGGCGGGGACGCGTTCGCGCTGTACCGGACCGCAAACGGCGACGTGGGAGCGATGCGTAGCTGTGGCGGCGCGCCCGAGCAGGCCACGCGCGAGGCGGTCCGGGGCCGACTGGCCGAGGACGCGACGATGCCCGATGTCGGCCCGCTGACGATCACGGTGCCGGGCGCGGCCCGCGGGTGGGCACATACCGTCGCCGAACACGGCCGACTCTCGTTCGAGCGAGTGCTCCAGCCAGCCATCGAGTACGCCACCGAGGGGTATCCGGTCAGCGAGATCATCGCCGACGCGTGGGCGGCCTGTGCCGAGCGCTTTACCAGCGACGCGGCCCAGGAGGCCTACCTGCCCGGCGGAAGCGCGCCCGACGTGGGCCAGACCGTCAGGCTGCCAGCCCTCGGCGAAACCTTCGAGACAGTCGCCCGGGAGGGCGTCGAGGTGTTCTACGAGGGTGGGATTGCCGAGCAGATCGGCGACGCCGTCCAGGCCGAGGGCGGTCTGCTCACGGCCGAAGACCTCGATGGCTTCAGTCCCGAGTCCGTCGATCCCGTGATGACGACCTACCGGGGCGCGACCGTCTACGAACTCCCGCCGAACAACCAGGGACTGATCGCACTGGAGGCGCTGAACGTCGCCGCGGAACTCGACGCCAGCGACTACGCCTACGACTCGCCAGCGCGCGTCCACTACTTCGTCGAAGCGCTCAAGCGGGCGTTCCACGACGGCCACCACTACATTACCGACCCCAACTTCGAGTCCGTACCGGCCCTGCACGACCCGGCGTATGCCGCCGAGCGAGCGGCAACCGTGGGCGAGACCGCGGGCGACGTGTCTATCGGCGGGCCGGGCCTGCCGGACGAGCACAGCGACACCGTCCTGCTGACCGTCGCCGACGAGGCCGGCAACGTCGTCTCGTTCATCAACTCGCTGTACAACGGCTTCGGGAGCGGCGTTGTCGTGCCCGACACCGGCATCATTCTCCAGAACCGCGGCGCGTCCTTCACTCTCGACCCAGCCCACCCGAACACGCTCGAACCCGGCAAGAAACCGTTCCACACGCTCATTCCGGGACTCGTCGAGTTCGACGGAAGCGACGACGGCGAGGACTGGGCGGCCTTCGGTGTCATGGGCGGCTTCATGCAACCACAGGGCCACCTGCAGGTGCTCTCGAACCTGCTGGACTACGAGATGCCACTCCAGCGAGCGCTGGACGCCCCGCGATGGCGCTACACCGAGGACGGAACGCTCGCACTCGAAGAGGGACTCGCCGGCCAGATGGGCGCGGCCCTCACACGCCGGGGCCACGACGTGCGCGTCCTGCCACCCCGCCGCTTTGGCGGCGGCCAGATCGCTCGCCGGACCGGAGACGGCACGCTGTCGGCGGCGACAGAACCGCGGAAAGACGGGAGCGCGGTCGGATTCTAGGGCCGCAGCAGGGCACTGTGCAGAAGAACGTGTCGACAGTCTCCGCTGTACAAATCCTTTTCAGTTCGTACATGCCAGTTCAGGCCGACGGAATGAACGACAACGACCGCTCTATCGTCGGGTTCACGATGCTCGCTCACGCGACGGTCCACACCTACGAACTGTCGGTTCCCGTCTTCGTGGTCATCTGGCTCCGGCAGTTTTCGGTGACGACGGCGTTACTGGGCACAGTCGTCGCCGTCGGCTATGCGTTCTTCGGCATCGGTGCGCTGCCGGGCGGCGTGCTGGCCGACAGGGTCGGCGCGCGACGGCTGGTGATCGCCTGTCTGCTCGGGATGGGCGGGGCCTTCGTTTTGCTCGGTCTGGCCCCGGGCGTGGCGACCATCGCGCTCGCCCTCGGTCTGTGGGGAATCGCCGCCAGCGTCTATCATCCCGCCGGCCTCTCGCTGCTGTCGACGGGCGTCGACGAGCGCGGGACGGGCTTTGCCTACCACGGGATGGCCGGCAACGTCGGCATCGCGTTCGGACCGCTCGTGACCGCGCTCCTCCTGCTGGCCTTCGACTGGCGCACCGCCGCGTGGCTGCTGGTCGTCCCGGCGGTGCTCGCCGTCGCCTACGCCCTGACTGCCGAGTTCGACGAGACGGCAGCCGTCGGCACCGACGGGGACGGCCGCGAACAGACCGACGGCGGGGAGCACACTGGCCGATCCGGAGACGCGTCCTTCCTCGCCGACAGTCGCGCGCTCTGTACCACTGGCCTCGTACTCGCCCTGCTGATCGTGATGATGAACGGCCTGTTCTACCGGGGAATCCTGACCTTTCTCCCGGACGTCCTGGGCGAATTTCTCCCGCCGATCACCGACTACGTGCACCTCTTCGAGCCCGGGAGTCCGATGGCCGAGGAATTCGATCTCGCGTCATACATCTATGCCGGCCTCCTGACGGTCGGCATCGGCGGCCAGTACGTCGGCGGGAAGTTGACCGACCGGATCCCGACGACGACCGGGCTGGTGGCGGTGTTTGCTACCCTCGCGGTCGTCGCGGTGCTTTTCGTCCCCGCCGCACGGGCCGGTCTGGGCCCGCTGCTCGCGATCAGCGCCGCCCTCGGTTTCACGCTCTTTGCGATCCAGCCCCTCTACCAGGCGACGATCGCCGAGTACAGCCCGCCCGACGACCGTGGACTCTCGTATGGCTTCACCTACCTGACGAACTTCGGCATCGGCGCGGCGGGCGCGGCGCTGTCCGGCCTCCTGCTGTCGGCAGTCGGCACCGACGGGACCTTCCTCGGACTCGCGGCGTTCCCGGTGGTCGGTGCCGGCCTGGCACTAGCGCTCGCACGGATCGATTCCCGGACGGACGCTGCCTGACCGACGGCCCAATTCGAGATTGCTTCGTTCTGTTACCCCACAGCGCCGCTCGGTGGACGGTCGTCCACTTCGACGAAGTTGTGTGGTGAATATTTCTCTAATCGGTAGTTATTTCCCTTATACGTCGTAACCCCGGCGTAGATGGTTCACAAAGCAGTAATTACAGGCGGCGTAACGAAACGAACGCCCACTGCACGAGGTGGTCGGCCGTGAGCGACGACCTCGTCCCGGGCGAAGTACGACCCGGCGAGGGGACGGTGACGCTCAACGAGGGCCGTGCGACGACGACGGTGACCGTCGCGAACACCGGCGACCGACCCGTACAGATCGGATCGCACTTCCACTTCTTCGAGGTCAACGCCGCGCTCGCATTCGACCGGGAAGCGGCCTACGGGATGCGCCTGAACGTCCCCGCCGGAACCGCGGTGCGCTTCGAACCCGGCGACTCGAAGACGGTCGAACTCGTCGCTATCGGCGGCAAACGGCGGGTCTCGGGAATGAACGGACTGACAGAGGGGACCGTCGATTCCGGGGTCAGTGAGGCCACGAAGCGGGCCAGTTCGGCTGGTTTTGCCACGACGGACGAGTCCGTCTCCGAGACGGACACGGAGGCCGAGGAATGACCCGCGATATCGACAGGGAGGCATACACCGAACTGTACGGCCCGACCGAGGGCGGCCAGATCCGACTGGGCGACACCGATCTTTTCCTGGAAGTCGAGCAGGACCTGCGCACGCCCGGCGACGAGGCGGTCTTTGGCGGCGGGAAGACACTCCGCGACGGGATGGGGCAGGCTCCCGGCGTCACGAACGAGGACGGCGCGCTGGACTGGGTGATCACGAACGCGACGATCCTCGACCCGAGACTGGGAGTCATCGCGGCCGACATCGGCGTCGTCGACGGCCAAATCGCCGGCATCGGAAAGGCCGGCAACCCGGACACGATGGACGGCGTCGACATGGTCGTCGGTCCCGGGACCGATGCCTACCCCGCCGAGGGCAAAATTGTCACACCTGGGGCACTGGATGTCCACGTCCACTTCAACTCCGCTCAGCTCGTCGAGCACGCCCTCGCCGCCGGTATCACGACGATGCTTGGCGGCGGGTACGGCGGCGGTGCGACCACCTGCACGCCCGGGCCGCAGAACATCGAGACGTTCCTGCGGGCCGCCGAGGCGTGGCCGGTCAACGTCGGGTTCTACGCGAAGGGCAACGCCTCCGAACCCGGCCCCCTCCGGGAACAACTCGCAGCGGGAGCCTGCGGCGTAAAGCTCCACGAGGACTGGGGTTCGTCGCCGGCAGTGATCGACACCGCACTCTCGGTGGCCGACGAGGAGGACGTGCAGGTCTGTATCCACACGGACACGCTCAACGAGACCGGCTTTCTCGAAAACACGCAGGACGCCATCGACGGCCGGACGATCCACCTGTTCCACATCGAGGGGGCCGGCGGGGGACACGCACCGGACATCATGGCCGCCGTGGGCGACCCGAACGTGTTGCCGTCCTCGACGAACCCGTCGATGCCCTACACGGTCAACACGTTCGACGAGCACCTGGACATGGTGATGGTGTGTCACCACCTCAACGACGACGTGCCCGAGGACGTGGCCTTCGCGGAGTCCCGGATTCGCGCCGAGACCATCGCCGCCGAGGACGTACTCCACGACGAGGGCGCGATTTCGATGATGACCACCGACTCCCAGGCGATGGGACGGATGGCCGAACTGATCGCTCGCACCTGGCAGACCGCGGATAAGATGAAGCAACAGCGCGGCACGCTCCCCGAGGACGAGGACATCGACGGCGACAACCACCGGATCAAGCGCTACCTCGCGAAGTACACGATCAACCCCGCAATCTCGGCCGGTGTCGACGACTACGTCGGCACGCTCGAACCCGGCAAACTGGCCGACTTCGTCATGTGGGACCCGGCCTTCTTCGGGATCAAACCCGACGTGACGTTCAAGGGCGGCTTCCCGGCCTACTCCGAGATGGGCGAGGCAAACGGGTCGCTGATGACCTGCGAACCGATGAAACAGCGCCCGCGGGCCGGCGCGATGGGCAGCGCGAAGACAGCGAACTCGCTGGCGTTCGTCAGCCCCGCAGCGGCCGAGGCCGGCGTCGGCGAGGCCTACGACCTCGACACCGAGGTGGTGCCAATCGGCGGCGCTCGCACCGTCGGCAAGGCCGACATGGTCTACAACACGTACTGTCCCAACGACATCGACATCGATCCCGAGACCTTCGAGGTGCGGATCGACGGCGACGTCGTCACCTGTGAACCGGCCGAGGAACTCGGACTCACCCAGCGGTACATGCTCTAACCAACGATGAATCTCACACCCAAAGAAGACGAACGACTCACGGTCTTCATGGCAGCAGAACTCGCGCGCCGCCGCAAGGATCGCGACGTCGCGCTGAACCACCCCGAATCCGTCGCCTACATCTCGGACTGGTGTTTCGAACGCGCCCGCGACGGCTGGGACGTAGCCGATATCCGCGCCGAGGCCACCCAGTTGCTCGGTCGCGAGGACGTGATGGAGGGCGTCCCGGAGATGGTCGACATGATCCAGGTCGAACCGACATTCCCCGACGGCACGAAACTCGTCACCGTCCACGATCCGATCCGGTCGGAGAGCGTGGACGAGCGAAGCGAGTCCACGCCCGCCGAGAGTGGGGCGAGCAACGATAATGACTGACAGGAACCACAGCACACCGGGCGTGCGACAGCGGCCCTGCTGCCGGTGTCACGACCGACTGCCTGGTGGACTGGCCGAGGGCTTTCGAAACCGTGTCGCTGCAGTTGATCACGGCCGCGAGGGGAACACCGCCGGGATACCCGGGAGGGACACGTAGAATGAGCTTGACACACCGTGACGTGGCGACGGTCGGCATCGGCGGTCCCGTCGGGTCGGGCAAGACCTCGCTCGTATCGGAACTCGTCCCGAAACTCGTCGACCGCGACCTCGACGTGGGTGTCATCGCCAACGACATCCTCACACAGGAAGACGCCGACCAGCTACGCGAACGCTTCGCTGGCATCGTCCCGGCGGACCTCGTGGCCGGCGTCGAGACGGGTGCCTGCCCGCACACGGGTATCCGCGAGGACCCGTCGATGAACCTCGCACAGGTCGACGACTTCGTCGCCACCCACCCGGACCTCGACGTGGTGCTGATCGAGAGCGGCGGGGACAACCTCGCCGCCACGTTCAATCCGGAACTGGCCGACTACTCGCTGTACGTCATCAGCGTCGCCGAAGGCGAGGACATCCCGCGAAAGCGCGGCCCCGGCGTCGTCGAATGTGACCTGCTCGTGGTCAACAAGACCGACCTCGCGCCCCACGTTGGCGCTGACATCGAGGTGATGGAAGCCGACGCCCGCGCGGTCCGCGACGGTCCCTGCGTCTTCACCAACTGCAAGGACAACGAGGGCATCGACGACGTACTGGAGCACGTCACCGAGGGGGTGCTGTTCGCGTAGATGGCCACCGACGCGCCCCATCCTGCCTTCGAGGGCTACGCGAGCGAACCGGTTCCACAGGCGGCGGTCGGGGCACCGGGAAAGGTGGGCCAGCTGGAACTGGCCTTCCGGGTAGCTGCCGACGGCGAGAGCTATCTCGCCCGGGATCTGGCCCGCGTTCCCTTCCACGTCAGCGGCACGCTCGACCACGATCCCCATCCCGACGCGACGACGGTGTTCGTCCAGTCGCCCACCGGCGGTATCGCACAGGGCGACCGCCACACCGTCGAAATAACCGTCGGCACCGACGCCGTCGCCAGCGTCACGACCCAGAGCGCGACAAAGGTGCTCTCGATGAAGTGCAACTACGCCGCCGCCGACGTGTCGCTGTCGGTTGCCGCTGGCGGTCACCTCGACTACGTGCCCGAACCGACGATTCTTAATCCCGACGCCCGGTACTGCCAGGACGTGACCCTCGACCTCGACGCCGGCGCGAGTGCCATCGTCGGCGACGTCGTCGTCCCCGGACGACTCGCTCGCGGCGAGCGCTTCGACTTCGAGCGGTTCGTCTCGCGGTTCGAGGTCCGGGGCGAGGACGGACTGCTGGCCGCCGACGCGACACATCTCGACCCCGCCGACGGCGACCCGACGGCCCCCGGCGTCCTCGGAGAGTGTGCGGTCTACGGGACGCTGTACGTGCTCGCACCGGACGAGGACTGTGAGAGCCTCGCCGACGAGATCCACGGGCGGGTCGCTGGCGGGCCGGCGACAGCGGGCGCGACGACCCTTCCGAACGACGCTGGCGTCGTCGTCCGTGCGCTCGGCCACGAGAGCGAACCGGTCACCGAGACGCTCCACGCCGCCAGAGACGAGAGCCGGCAGGCGGTGCTCGGCGTCCCTGCTCCGGAGGTGCGAAAGAACTGATGCTCGTCGCAGACAGTCATCTGGGCCACCGGGACGAACCGGAACTCGCCGACCGCCTCGACGGCGCGGCCCCCCTTCGGGTGACGGTCGACGACACCGAGCGCCGCCGCTCGCGAGTGCGAACGACTGCCGACGACGGCACCGACCTGGGCATCGTCGTCGCTCGCGAACTGCGCGACGGCGACGTACTCGCGGCCGGGGACACACTCGTCGTCGTCTCGCTGGCACAGGTCACCGCACTGGTCGTCGATCTCAGCGAGAGCGAGGAATCGACCGACGCCGTGACTGCCGCCGTCGAACTGGGCCACGCCGTCGGTAATCGTCACTGGGACCTCACAATCGAGGGTGAGCGCGCGTATCTCCCGCTGGCCGAGAACCGTGATCGGATGGACGCCGAGATCCGCCCGCACTTGCCCGAAGGCGCGACGATGACCGAGGAAGCGGTGTCGCCGGCGCTGTTCGACGAGGGCGACGGCAGGCACAGTCACAGCGATTCGGTTAGTCACAGCCACAGTGGCCACACGGACGACGAGTCACACGCTCACAGTCACGCGATCCACGATATCGACACGGAGGGCGACTCGTGAGCGACGACACGACGCTGGCGGCGTTCCGACTCGCCGACACCGCCCTGCCCGTGGGCACCGACAGCGTCTCCTACGGGCTAGAGCAGTTCATCGCGTCGGACCGGGTCGGGGACAGCGACGACCTGCGGGCGCTGCTGTCGACGTATCTCACGGAGCAACTCGGCCCCGGCGACCTGGTGGCGTTGCGGGTGGCCCACGCCGCCGCGAGCGAGGGCGACTGTGCCGGTGTCGTCGCTGCCGACCAGCGGCTGCAGGCGGTGACGCTGTCGGCGGAGTTTCGCGAGAGTGCAGAGCGAACGGGCGAGCGACTCCTCGATCTCCAGCGCGACCTGCGGTCGGACGACCTGCTTGACGAGTACGCGGACGCTATCGACGCGGGTGCTGCCGCGGGGAACTACCCCGTCGTGCTGGGGACAATCGCCGGCCGCGAGGGCGTTGGCGTTCGTGAGGCCTGCCTGCTGGCCTGCCACGAGTTCGTCTCGGCGCTGCTCGGGGCGGCCCAGCGATTAATGCGCCTCGGATCGACGGCAGTCCAGCGCGTGCTCGACGATCTGCGGCCGGTGATGATCGAGGCCGTCGAAGCGAGTGCCGAGCGGGCGCTGGCGGCGATGACGCCGTTCGCGCCGCTGATCGAGATCAGTTCGGCAGTACACGAGCGGGCCGATAGGCGACTCTTTTTGAGCTAACCGACAGCACCGACCGACTCTATAACGAACAGTTCGTCGCCTTCCACCAACTGTGTAGCCACCTGGTCACACGCCCTGGTCCACTCGACTGTCGGGAGCAAGACGCTCACCGGAGCCCGGTCGCTCATAGGTGACGAAGTGTATACGGGGCTGCACACGAAAATTTGGTGATCTGATATCAGTCGTTCGATTCCCCGGCCTCGTCGTCCTCGGTTCCCCCGAAAAACCCCACGATGTTGTCGTTCTCGCGGCAGTAGTGGCGTTTCATCGCACTGACGTCGCGATATGTGAGGCGATCAGCCATACACCACCCGGCAGACACTACAATGTATTAGTTATTTCGGTACAATCGAGACAAGCGTAGTGGTATAGACAGTATAAGATCTCAATCGTCGACTATAGACACTGTTTTTTACTGGGAAGGAACCGACTGTGGTTTGACGAGCGGGCCTGAGGTAGTTGGAGGGCAAAAAACGTTTCAAATAGACTCCGAACTCTATGTACATGAAAAAGTTAGGTAGAAGAGAGATAATCAAAAGTTGTTCCGTAACGACCCTATTTATAACTGGATGTGTGTCACCTGACGCCTCAGAGGAAACTACTTCAACGACACAATCTAATCCAGGAGTTGACATTCGAGTTATAAATAATGTCAAAAATACCAAAAAGGAAATATCTGTACAATTATCTGCATCAAAAAACTCAACGAGCATCGTAGATACGTCGTTGAGTCTTGATTCAGGTGACAGTAGGGTTGTTGATGTGGGAATTACGGAGACAGGAAGCTATGCTATTCAGGTTTCGACGGCAGACATCACCAGGTCTGAAACCATCCAGGTAAGTCAATTTGCAGTAGACAACGGGCGAAATCTGAGGGTCGAAATTCGTCCGGATGATATTTCGATAGGATCATATGAATGATCGTAACACGTTGCTGATTTCAGGGTGTCGCTCGGATCGCGTGTTTGAGTGCTTCACGTCCTGATTTTAAGATAGTTTTCGGCATATATCGGTGGACACACCGTTTGATACATCTCGGCTGTCACGGTCTCCGGGTTAGATGTATCGCTGTATACGTCCACCGGTGTAGTTGAAACGCTCTGAGAGTGTACAGAATCGTGATCGTTTCGACGAAGCCCGTCAGACCCCGTCGAGGTCGAGATCGACGGCGTACCAGAAGGTGGTGATCGGTTCGACCGACCAGGTGACGCCGTACTCCGTAGACAGTTCAGTGATCGGCGCACGCAGGGCCCCGACGACCAGCGCAACGAGGAAGGCAAGCGTCGCCCGTCGGTTCGCGTCGAGTGCCCGGCGGATCAACCGCGAGATGGTAAAGAGGCCGACCAGACCACCGAACATGAAGGTCGCGACGACGGTCCCAAGCTCGACCGCCGGTGCGAGTGGGTCTCCCCCGACGAGACCGATCAGCGCGTCGATGAAGTTACTCAGTGTCTCGGACATCCGCGTGTACTGCCCGAGGATGACGAGCAACAGCGACCCGGAGATACCGGGCAGGATCATCGCGCTGACGGCGACGGCACCGGCGACGAAGACGACGAGGAGGCCGCCTCGCTCCAGGAAGGTGATATGACCCGACAGCAGGAAGGCGACGACGAAGCCGACGACGCCGGCCGCCGCCTGGAATTCCGTCCGGATACTGAGTTCGCGCAGGAGGATGATCGCAGAGGCGGCGATCAACCCAAAGAGGACGCCGTACAGCACCACCGGCGCGTTCTGGCTGGCGACGTGGACGATCCGCGTCACGGCGACGACCGCCACGCCGACGCCGGCGACGAGTGCCAGCAGGAACCAGATGTCGATCTCCTCCAGCACTACGACCGCCCGACGAGGCGAGGTGCCGCCGTCAACCGGAAGCAACGCCCGGCAGAAGTAGATCCCCCGCTCTGGCGTGACGGCAGTGACGGCCGCGATGAGGCGCTCGTAGATGCCAGCGATCAGTGCGATAGTCCCACCTGATACCCCCGGCACCGCGTCGGCCGATCCCATGCAGAGGCCGATCAGGAACGTCTTCACCCACAGGCGAAGCGGCGGGACCGAACTGCGAAGCGTGGTGTCCTCCGTCGCCTCGCTCGACGAGGTCGTCATTGAACACCTGTTCGGCCATCCACACAAAGGCTCTTGTGGAGTTAGGTTCTCTCTATCGTACTCACTCGAACTCTCTCACTTCTATCGACCCGAATGCTCTCACTCCTGTCGACTCGACCGTTCTCACTCCTACCGACTCGAATACTCCCACTGTCGCCAACTCGACCGTTCTGGTATCACTATCGACTCGACCGCTCTGACTCCTGTCAACTCGAATACTCTCGCTGTCGCCAACTCGAACGCTCTCACTATCACCAACTCGACCGCTTTCACTATCACTAATTCGACCGCTTTCACTCCTACCGACTCGAACGCCCTCGATCCGCTCGCGCGGTCTGTGCAGGATATCCTCGCGTCGCTCGGATAGTGCCCACACAGGCCGCGCGACCGTCTCTCGCCCGTTCATCCGCCAGGACCGCCACCGCGCAGCGGTCCTGCCCTTCCCCGTGAGAGCGCGCCCGCACGACTCGCTTCGCTCGTCGTTCGAACGGACGCGCTCTCGGCCACAGCAGGTGTTCTTTGGCCACGGCAGACGCATTCGGGTCCAACAAATGCGCTGGAATCGTTCGTGGCGCTGTTCGGTCGGCGGACGCTTTTGTGCCCGCCGCCCCCTGTTCTGGTATGGATGTCGCCGAGTTGACCCGCGATCTGGTCTCGATCCCGAGCCACGACGACGAGACCGAAGCGGGCGATTTCATCGAGTCGTGGTTGCGCGAACACACCGACAGCGCTGTCTATCGCGACGACCACGGAAACGTTTTCGCGCGCAAAGGTCGGGGCATCGATCCAGACGGCGACTCGCTGGCCCGGGACGGAGCAGGCGGGCCCTCGCTCGCACTGGCGGGCCACCACGACGTGGTGCCCCCGGACGAGGATCAGATCGAGGACGGCGAGTACGTCGTCGAGGAGCGCGACGGTCGACTGTACGGCCGTGGCACCGCCGACATGAAGGGGTGTGTCGCGGCCGCGATGCTCGCGTTCAAGACGGCCGACGATCCGGCGTGTGAACTCGTCTTCGTCTCCTTCGTCGCCGAAGAGTCGGGCTGTCTGGGGTCAGCGGCGGCGGTCGAGGACGGGTTCGCACCCGACGACGCCGTCGTCGGCGAGGGATCGACGAACTACTCCGGCGATGACGTCACGGACGTGGCAGTCGCCCACAAGGGCCGGCGCGGGAGCACGATCAGGGCTAGTGGAACTGCCGCTCACGCGAGCGAGGGCGCGGCCGGCGAGAACGCTATCTACCGGGCGACCGATGCCGTCGACGTGGTGCGTGACCTGTCCGTCCCCGAGACGACCGTCATGGGCCATCGCGTCGGCGGAAGCATCGCAGTCACGGAGATCGAGGGCGGGACAGCCTGGAACGTCATCCCCGAGTCCTGTCCGGTGACCGTCGACGAACGGACCGTCCCTGGCGAACGCGCGCCCCTGGAACGGGTCGAGGAGATTCCCGGCGTCGAGTGGACCGTCGATCAGGACCTGCCGCCGATGGCCTGTGGCGACGATGCCTTCGCCGACCTGGTGCTCGACGTAGCCGGCGACGCCCAGGCGGGTGCACCCGAACGCGTTATCAAGCCCCACGCCACCGACGCGGGCAACCTCTCGGGGGCCGGGACGGAGTGTGTCGTCGTCGGGGCGGCCGAACCGGGCGAGGCCCACACTGCCGAGGAGTCGGTGTCGATTGCCGTGCTGGAGCGATGTGAGCGGATTTACCGGGGGATTGCCGAGCGACTGGGAGAACTCGACGGTCGATAGCGTCGATATTTTACGCCAGCCAGCGTTATGCGTCCACATGGCAACCGAAGCCGACGCCGAAACTGAGACACCGGACACCTACGAGCGCTTCGAGGCCCACGTCGAGCGGATGAACTACGTCGGCGACGCCGCCGGCGTTCTCCAGTGGGACCAGCAGGTGATGATGCCCGACGAGGGGACGCCTGCCCGCGCCAAGCAAACCTCCGCGCTTTCGACGCTGTCCCACGAGTTGCTCACCGACGACGACCTCACCGAGTGGCTCGACGAACTCGAAGGGACGGACCTCGACGCCGAGCAGGAGGCCGTCGTGCGTGAGGTCCGTCGCCAGCACGACCGCGCGGTCAAGGTGCCGGGCGATCTCGTCCAGCGCATCTCGGAGACCACATCGAACGCGCTCCCGGTGTGGGAACAGGCAAAGGCCGACGACGATTTCGACGCCTTTGCCGACACCTTGCGGGAACTCGTCCAGTTGAAGCGAGAGTACGCCGAGGCCATCGATCCCGACAGGGATCCCTACGAAGTGCTGTTCGAGGAGTACGAACCGTATCTCGGGCTGGACACCGCCGAGAAAGCGCTGGAGAACCTGCGGGAGCACCTGGTGCCGCTGATCGACGATATCAAGGCCAGCGACGTGACACTGGCCGACCCTTTCGAGGGGGCCTATAGCGAGGACACCCAGGAGGAACTCGTCCGGTCGGCGCTTGACTACCTAGGCTACGACTGGGACCGCGGCCGGCTCGACACCGCGCCCCATCCGTTCTCCTCGGGAACGCAGTTCGACGCCCGCGTCACGACGCGCTTTTCGCCGGACGACCCGCTGGACGCGCTTAGCTCGACCATCCACGAGTTCGGCCACGCGACCTACACGCTCGGCCTGCCCGACGAGGCCTACGGTACGCCGCTGGGCGAGTCGCGTGACCTCTCGGTCCACGAGTCCCAGTCCCGCCTGTGGGAGAACCACGTCGGGCGCTCGCTGCCATTCTGGGAGGGCTTTTCCCCGACTGTCGATGAGCACCTCGGCGTCTCGGCGTCGCCACAGGCGTTCTACGAGGCTGCAAACACCGTCCACCCGGAGAACCTGATCCGGGTCGAGGCCGACGAACTCACCTACCACATGCACGTCGTCCTGCGCTTCGAAATCGAGCGTGACCTGATCCACGGCGACATCGACGTCGAGGAGATCCCGCAGGTGTGGAACGACAAGATGGACGAGTATCTCGGTGTGCGACCGGACACCGACGCCGACGGCTGTCTGCAGGACATCCACTGGACGCACGGCTCCTTTGGCTACTTCCCGACGTACTCGCTGGGGTCGGTGCTGGCCGCGCAACTCTTCGCCACCGCCGAGGACGACCTGGGTTCGCTCGACGACCCCATCCGTGAGGGCGAGTTCGACGACCTCCACGAGTGGCTCACTGACAACATCCACAGCCACGGCGCACGCTACCGGACCGACGACCTGATCCGGGAGGCGACCGGCGAGTCCTTCACCGCCGACTACTTCCTCGACTACGCCGACGAGAAGTACCGGAACCTGTACGACTGTTGAACCTTCTGGATGCCTGATCGCGTGTTTCGTTGCTGGTAGCGGGGTCGGTTCCTTGCTGGACTAGTTGACCAAAAGCTTAGGTACTACACACCGTAGTACTGAGTATGAGCACTGACGACAAACCAGAATCAGAGACGACGCAGGTCACGAGGAAAGGTCAAGTGACGATCCCGAAAGAGTTCCGCGATGAGTTCGGCCTGAAGCCAGGCGATGAGGTCGTTTGGAAGATAGCAGAGGAGGGTATCGTGATTCGGAAGGCGAACCGCTCTAGTGCCCGCGGAATGCTCATTCCTGACGATACGCCACCTGAGAAGCGGGAGGAAGTCGCTGAAGAGCTCGAACACCGAGTACGAGACCATCGCGAGACCATCGAAGACGAACTACTCAACGATAGCGGTGCATGACGATGGCGACGTACATGGTGGATGCTGTTGCGTTGTTGCGGTATCTTGTTGACGAGCTTCCCGATGCCGCCGATGAGGTGTTCACGCGAGCAGAACAGGGGATCGATGTACTCCGAGCCCCAGACGTGCAGGCGGCCGAGGCACTCTATCAGGTCGAGAGCGGTGCGGTGATTGCTGGGGTCAAACTCCAGGGAGACCCCCGCGAGACGCTCAGCCGGCTCGTTACAAACGGTCCCGTCGAGATCGCGTCGATTAGAGAGCATGAACTGTCGGTGTTCGCCAGTGAGATCGACCTGTACACGATGCACGACGGGTTACTCACAGCAACACATCGGGTGCAGAACACGAAGGCTATCGTCAGCAATGATAGCGCATTCGCGTCTGAGGACACGGTCTGGGACTAATACTGCCGGACGGAAGTCCGTGAACTATTTCGCCACCCCGGGGTAGCGAATATCTTCACGAGGTTACGTCCGGCAGTATAACCGGTCTCTCGCGTGGACATCATCCCAACCCATCGTTGCATAGAACCGGCCGCTTATTTTCCGTGCCCGTCAACAGCGAGTATGGCGCTGGATCTCGCTCCCGAGCAACTCGACCGCTACTCCCGGCACGTCATTATGGACGATGTCGGTCCCGAGGGGCAAGCCGCCCTGCTCGAAACCGCAGTACTCGTCGTCGGTGCGGGCGGTCTCGGCTCACCGGTCTTGCAGTACCTGGCGGCGGCGGGCATCGGTCGACTCGGTATCGTCGACGACGACGTGGTCGAGCGGTCGAACCTCCAGCGACAGGTCGTCCATGCCGACAGCGACGTGGGGCAACCGAAAGTCGACAGCGCCCGCGCGTTCGTGACCGACCTGAACCCCGACGTGACCGTCGACACCTACAAGACACGACTGAAACGGGACAACGCTGCCGAACTGATCGCCGACTACGACATCGTCGTCGATGCCTCCGACAACTTCGCGACCCGGTATCTGGTCAACGACGCCTGTACGCTCGCAGGGACGCCCGTCTCGCACGGATCGATCTACCGCTTCGAGGGCCAGGTGACGACCTTCTCCGGCGAGGGACCGTGTTACCGGTGTTTGTTCCCCGAAGCGCCGCCCGAGGGCGCAGTACCCGACTGTGCGACGGCAGGTGTCCTCGGAATATTACCCGGCACGATTGGCTGTTTCCAGGCCACGGAGGTCGTCAAGTGGGTTCTCGACGAGGGGGAGTCACTCGACGGCCGCCTGCTGGTCTACGACGCCAGCGAGATGCGCGTCGACGAGGTCCCAATCGAACGGAATCCCGACTGTCCGGTGTGTGGCGACGATCCGACCCTCTCGTCGGTGACCGAAGTTAGTTACGACGAGCGATGCTCGCTGTCTGAGTGACGAGGCCGTTCATTGAATCCCAGTCAGCGGCCTGACAGCATCACTCGGCGGGTCGTCGAACACGTCCGGGTGGAGCGCCCAGGCGAGGAAGGAGAGCGTGTCGACGAGTCGCGGGCCCGACCGGTTAACGTAGTGGTGGCCGTCGATCAGGAACACGCGGTCGTTTCTCACGGCGCTCAGGTCGCCCCACCCCGGTCGCCCGGTCAGGTCGGCGAGGTTGTCGACGGTCTGGTCCAAGTCGAAGCCACAGGGAGCGACGACCAGCACGTCGGGGTCGTGCGAACGGATCTCGGCCCATTCGCGCGGGCGAGAGTGAGCGCCCGCCGTCTCCATCTCGTACTCGCCACCAGCGAGTTCGATCATCTCCGGGACCCAGTGGCCGGCGACCATGACCGGATCCATCCAGTCGAGGACGGCGACGCTCGGGGTGTCTTCGACGTACGGAGCCGCCATCTCGATGTCGTTGACGCGAGCGCGGAGGGTGGCGACGACCTCGGTCGCCCGCTCACCGCGGTCGATGGCGTCGCCGACGGCGAGGATCGAGTCGAAGAGGTCGTCGAGGCTGTGGACATCGAGCGTCAGCACCTCGGTGTCCAGACCGAGTTCGGCGACGGCGTCCTCGACGACGACGTGATCGACGGCACACACGTCACAGACGCCCTGCGTGACGATCAGGTCCGGATCGAGGTCGGCGAGCGTCTCCGTCTCGATTGCGTAGACGCCGCCGTCGTCCTCGGCCGCGGCGACTTGCTCGTTGATCTCGCCGCTCGACGCCGTCGGATCGATGCGAGCGCGGTTCACCGAGGGCAGGTCGCGGGCTGCCGGCGGATAGTCACACTCGTGTGAGACGCCGACGGGTTCGACGCCCAGCGAGTAGACGATTTCCGTGGCGGATGGGAGCAGCGTGACGACGCGCATCTACCGAATCCACTGGCCGGCAGACAAATAAACGGTTCCGTCGCCGACGGCGCACCTACCCGGTCGCTCGCCATATCGCGACTGAGATATCTACGATGCGACCACTTTTTCGGTTCGCCGGGGCGAGCGCGATAGTTCGAATGGCTTAAGGGCGCAAGCCGGAAACGACACAGTAACTCGCTGGACGACGGGCACCAGCGGGCACCTGCATGCACTGTCTCGTGTACAGGTCGGGATGTGACTCCCACACCTCGTGTGGGCGTTGAACCACGCAACGCCCGTGGTGACACACATGGCACGAAGTTCGTACTCGTACATCCGAGAGGCCTGGGCGGACCCAGGCGACGGCAAGCTAGCAGAGTTGCAATGGCAGCGACAGCAGGACTGGCGCGAAGAGGGCGCGCTCGAACGTATCGAGCGCCCGACCCGCCTCGACAAGGCCCGCTCGCAGGGGTATAAAGCCAAGCAAGGCATCATCGTGGTCCGGGCCTCCGTCCGGAAGGGGGGCGCTCGCAAGAAGCGATTCAAGGCAGGCCGACGCTCGAAGCGACAGGGCGTCACCCGGATTACGCGCCGCAAGGACATCCAGCGCGTCGCCGAGGAACGGGCCACCCGCAAGTACCCGAACCTCCGCGTGCTCAACAGCTACTGGGTCGGGGAAGACGGCCGCCAGAAATGGCACGAGATCATCCTCGTCGACCCCGAACACCCCGCAATCCAGAACGACGACGACCTCAACTGGATCTGTGCGGACGACCAGACTGACCGCGCACTGCGTGGCCTCACCGGCGCTGGCCGACGCAACCGCGGCCTGAGCAAGAAGGGCAAGGGCAGCGAACACACCCGTCCGAGCCTCCGTAGCAACCGCGGTCGCGGCAAGTAACAGCGATCAGACTAGCTGGCTGGAATCTGTCATCTCGACCTGCGTGTCGGCAGTCGGGGCCGGTTCCGAAATCGCGCTGACCGCGTAGAAGGCCGCTTCCGGGTCGTGGTGTTGCCGCCAGTGCCACCACGTCCTGGCGAGCAACCAGAAGCGACGGCGGCGGGTCAGTTCGGGCGTCTCGGTCAGCACGTCGTAGCCTCGCGACCGAACGAGTCGATGGTGTTCTGCGTACAGGACGGCCGACAGGAGGACACCGAACTGGCAGTCCTCCGGGAGATACCGGATGCCAGCGACGCCCTCGTGGTACAGTTGTTCCGTCCGTGCGAGTTCCGTCTGCATCACCGCCCGGAAGTCGTCGGTGACGTTCGCTTCGGCCAGGTCTTCCTCGGTGACGCCATATTCGGCGAGGGTCTCCTGGGGCAGGTAGACGCGGCCGTACTCGTGGATATCCTCGCGAACGTCTCGCAGGAAGTTCGTCAACTGGAACGCCTCGGCGAGGGCCGCCGCGTGCGGGCCGGCCGTCTCGGCATCGTCGACATCCATCACGTCCATCATCATGGTGCCAACGGCGACGGCCGAGCCGCGCATGTACTCGCGGAGGTCCTCGAACGTCTCGTAGCGAGCCTGTGCGATGTCCATCTCCATCGCGTCGATGAAGACGTTGACCTCTTCGTCGGGAATGTCGTGGCGCTCGCGAAGCGTCGCGAAGGCATCGAGAACCACACCGTCCTCGCCGGCGACCGTCGAGTGACCCAGCGCCGCTTCTCTGAACTGTTCGAGTCGCTCGTGTTTGACGTTTGGCGGTGGGCCGTCCGGCTGGTCGACCACGTCGTCTGCGACCCTGAAAAACGCGTACAGGACGTATGTCGCGTGCCTGATTCGCTCTGGCAGCAGGCGAGTCGCCAGGTGGAACGTCCGGCCGGTTCGCTGCTGGATCGATTTACTCGTCTTGATGTCGTCTGTGTCTACCATTGGAAGTTCATGTCGTCAGAGCTAACAGCGGTTCGACTGTTGGAACAGGGCCGCCGCGCCAGGGTTCCATCGGCTGAGCGGTGAGAGGCGTCTACACTCACTTGACTGTTATGTACGGTGACGCGACTGATAAATTGTGTGCCCAACTAGGTTGGAGAGCAGTGTGGTGTCTATCGACATAGGCTGCCGTTTGGAACGATCAGGACGCGATTCGAGGTCCTTTCGTGCCAAATGCAGTATTTATTTCCCGGGAGAAGATCATAGTATCTATGAAGACCATGGGGGATCAGAAAACGATGGGCCGTGGGGGAACGAACGTGAGTCCAGTGGTATCGACTGCGAAGATCGTCGGAAAAAAGTGGCATCCGTTGCTCGTCGCCGAGTTGCTGGAGAACGGACCGCTCGGGTTCAACGACCTCAAGCAACGCGTCGACGGGATCTCGGATAAGGTACTCTCGGAGAGTTTAGACGACTTGCAGGAACGCGATATCGTCGACCGGACCGTCATCGACGACAAGCCGGTGCGTGTCGAGTACTCGTTGACCAGATGGGGTGAACAACTGGAACTGGTCGTGACGGCGATGGCCGAATGGGGCGAGCGCTATCTCGACGCGATCACGGAGACAGGCAAAGAGCAACACCGATAGCGACAGCGAGGCCGGGCCGTGTATCATAGTGACTGTTGTAAGTCTGTACGGGATTGATCGCACGACGACGTGCGACCGATCCGGTAATCAGTTACAACAGTCACTATCACTCGATATCGACGATGTCGAGACCGCGGTTGTTGACGGCCGACGGATCGAGACCGATCTCTTCGAGGAACTGCTTGTACTCGCGCTCGCAGGTCTCTGCGGCCTTCTGTTTGTCGCTGGCCTGGTCACACAGCGCGATGAGGTCCTCTGGCACGTCGTTCGTGTAGACGATCCAGTGGTTGATCAGGTCCGAGAGTCGACGGATCGGCGAGGTGAAGTGGCCGTAGATTTCGAAATTGAGCGCGTGATGCCCGCCGAAGGGATCGTTCATGTACTTCGCACGGGGCATCACCTTCATCACGGCCCACTGGATCTTGTCCAGTTGCCGACCCGGTGCCTGTTCGAGCGTGGCGTTGACCGCCTTCCGCGGGTCGTCCCAGGTCGATCCCGGGATGGAGACGCCGTCGAGTTCCTGAATCTCGACGAGTGCCTCGTCCCACTCCTCGGGGCTTGGCTGGGGATGGACCCGGTACATCGCCTCGACGCCGCGGTCCCACATGAGTTCGTGGGTGACGGCCTTGTTGGCCTTGAGCATGCACTCCTCGATGATGGTGTGTGCGCGGTCCCGACTCGGGTTGAGGACGAGCGAGCCGTCCTCCTTGCGCTGTTCGTGCATCCGATCCGCGAGTTGCCACACCAGTTCGTTCTTCGCTGCGAGGTCGACGCGCTGGTCCTCCAGCAGGTCCTCGGCGGTCTCTGGGTCGTCGAGTAGTCGTTCGGCCTCCGTGTAGGTGAGGCGGGCGTCGCTCTCGATGACGGACTTGTAAATCTCGATGGTCTCGTAGCCCAGGTTCTCCTTGTCGAGGTGCATCTCGACGGTATGGGCCAGTCGGTCCTCGTTGGGCACGAGCGAACACACCGTCTCGGCGAGAATCGGGGGCAGCATGTGGATGGTGTAGCCCGGCAGGTACACCGTGTTCCCGCGTTCGACGGCCTCGTCCCACATCGCCGTGTCCGGATTGACGTAGTGGGTTACGTCGGCGATGTGAACCCACAGGACGTACTCCTCGTTTCGTTCCTCGATTGACAGCGCATCGTCGAAGTCCTGGGCGTCGATCGGGTCGGTCGTCCACGTCGTCAGATCACGTAGATCTCGTCGCTCGTCGATCTCGTCGGCGATTTCTTGCTGGACACCAGTCGTCCGCTCTTTGGCCTCTTCGATGACCTCCGGAGGGAACTCGTCGCGGATCTCGAACTTCTCGAACAGTTCCTCGCGCTTGTTCGCCATGTGGCGAGCCATCTCCTCGTCGATTTCGACTGGGCCCTGTCCCTCCGGCGTCCCGGCCGCGGCCTGGGCGTCCTCGTTACTCATGGCCCGAGGTATGAGGAGTGGACAGTTAGGCATTGTGTGCGAGATTCCGCTAGAATCTCGAAATAGCGAGCGGGGAGAACGGCGACCCGCGAGGCGTGCGAGATTCCGCCGGAATCTCGAAATCAGTCCCGTCGCTTTTCGGCGAGTTCCGTGTACCGCTGGAGAAACGAATTTCGGCCGTCGGCGTCGGCCTCGATGTCTTTGAGGAGGGCTTCGAGGCCGGCCCGTGGCTGGTGTGTCAGGTCGTTGTAACACGGTTTGCAGAGGTGTTCGAAGTCCTTGTCGGACCGATTCCATCGGTCGCCGTGTTTGTCGTATTCGCGAGCGTCCGACCGGGGAACCGACTCCCCGCAGGCGATGCAGATGACGACATCCCGGGCATTCCGGGAACCAAGCATAGCTGAGGATTACGCGTGATCCTACTTATACTATCGGCTACCGGAGGAGAGCGTGTGCAGAGATCCGATCGGACGTTCCAGCGGTGCGTGGATCTCCGTAAACTTCGACAGGCCTCGAATACGGTCCGAAACGACCACGATTCGACTCGAACAGTCTTCGTGTACGAACCGACAGTAGGCAAGGTATTCGTCATTTGACTTCCTCCCCGCGCTGAAGTGCGAGGATTCCTCCGTGGGTAATCCAGTCAGTCGATTACCCCGGCTGTGAACTTGCGGGTTTGCTGACGCTGGGTTGGTCGAGTGACCGTGACTGTTCCCCAAAATCGGCGGGTATCCAGTCGTGGTCGTTCCACTGCCAGTACGCCCCGTCCGTGGGTGCGTCCCTGTCGCGTTCAGCAGACAGAGCAGCAGGCCGAGCCATCGGCCCAACTTCGGACTGCAATATGTTCCACGCCCCAACGATGTCGCTGTGCGCCTCTAATCCGCAGTCGTTACACCAGAACGAGTCCCCGTCACGTGTGACGGTCTCACTGGCGCACGCGGGACACTGACTGCTCGTGTCGTATTCGTCTACCTCTGTGACCGTGATACCGACATCACCAAGCGTGAGCGTGATGCGGTTAGTCAACTCGCCGTGCGACCAGAACGCGTGCGTCTTCTCGTTCACATCAGCACTCCAATGAGTCGCCAGCACGTCCGTGAGATCACCGACGTAGACCGTCTCAACGTTGCGGTCGAGCAACCACTCAGCAGCGTGTTTCACTGCCGCGTCCCGACTATGATCACGCTTCCGTGAGCGGTCGGCATAGATGCGCTTGATTCGAGTGCTTGTCCACTGACCCTCTGGAAGTTGCGATTGGAGTGTTGCGATGCGCGTAGACTGCGTCTGGAATCGTTCGAACTCAGGGCGGGCGTGGTACACAGCGGTATCGCCGTCTTCGGTGACGACCGCCAGCGTGTTGTTTGCGCCAACATCGATGGCTGCTGATTGCGTCGTGTTCTCGGAATCGAGTGTATGAGTGAATGCAGCCTGCCGCTGTTCTCTGAGATCGTCTGACTGAATGCGGACAGGGTGCTGGACACGAAGCTGGTCAGCGTGCTCATCGTAGATGAGTTCCAATCGACTATCGTCACCGCGCCAGTGCGGCTTGCCACGGACTTCGAGTGTGATGCGCTCGTTGTGCTCGAAACCGTACCGGTCTTCGAGTACGCTACCGACGCCGAATTCGAGTGTACTTCGGTGGTCGTCCCAGTCGAACGTGTAGAGGTCGTTGCGGACGAGACCGTACAACTCGTAGCCATCGTCACGGCTGCCCCAATATCCCGGCGGAGAGGGCTTTTCGGTCACCGATGGGTATAATTCATCGTGGTATTGTGAGAGGAGTTCGAAGTGGCTTCGCCAGGCTTCGCTGTTTTTTCGAGCGAGTTGCTGGCACGTTGCTTTCCCGAGGACCGGAGCGTATTGCGCGTATAAATCGGTATACTCTACGTCCCAGATGTCGCCATCTTCAGCGAAGTACTGTTGTCGGCGGCGGTAGGTGATCTGGTTCCAGAGTGGAGCGTGTGCGGCCAGCCACTCGAACAAACACTCCCGATACCGGTCGCTGACCGGGTCAGCGGTGTACGTGTTCGTTCGTTGTGGCCGGTCGCTCACGCTTGTTTCGAGCGTGTCAATTAGTAATAAACGTTGGGATTACAAGCAGTCATCGTCGTGTGGTTTATTCTGTATCAAGTCGGCTTCATCCCCGCGCTAAAGCGCGAGGCTTTCGCCTTGATTTTCCGTAAGTACCGCATAATGAAACGTCTTCGCGCTGCTGTCCCTGTATGGCAGAAGAGACAAGCAGTGCCGAACAGTTGGAGCGCGAGCGCGCCGCGGACCGACTGAACGCCATCGCCAGTGGACTTCGCGAAGGGAAGGATATGACCGTCAGCGTCGGCAACAAAGACATCGCACTCAACCCCGCAGACACTGTCAATTACAGGATCGATGTCGTCGAGAAGCAACGCCGGTTTCGCGGGAACCGAGAAACTGTCCGGATCGAACTCGACTGGAAGCCGAAGTAAGTTGTCACGTCCGAAAAGTCAGTGAGGAGTGACGGTATACGAAGCGTGAACAGCGCCCGATGTTACAGACGCCAGGCTGGTACCCCGTCACGTGCAGGTCACAGGAATCGTCGGCGAAAAAGCTATCTAACAAAGCATATGTCTTCCCTGCCCAATCGACAGGTATGCACGATTTCGTCGTCGTTGGCTGCGGTCCCGCCGGCTCCCGGTTCGCTCGGCGGGCCAGCGAGGCCGGCCACGACGTGCTCGCCTTCGAGCAGGGCACCGTCGGCGAGCCACTGGCCTGTTCTGGCCACGTCAGCACGGATATCTGGGAGTTCGTCCCCGACGACGCGCGCGACGCGCTGTTCCAGAACGAGATTTCGGGCGCGCGTTTTCACCGTGGCGGGCCGTCGAGTGAGGCCCATCCCTTCTACAAGGACGAGACGATTTCGAACGTCATCGACCGGGTCGGGCTGGACAGGCGACTCGCCGAACTGGCCCGCGAGGCCGGGACGGACCTGCGCGAGAACCACACCGTACTGGACGTGACCGAACGCGCCGACGGCGTGACCGTCGAGGTTCGGGGACCCGAGGGGACCGAGACCCACGAGGCCAAGATGGTCACTGGCTGTGACGGCCCGAAATCCCGGGTCCGCCGAGCGCTCGACCTGCCCGAACCCGGTGAACTCCTCCACGGCGTGTTGGGCTTTACCGACGAAGTCGACCACCAGAACTTCGTCGACGTCCACCTGACCGTCCCACGCTTTTTCGCGTGGCGCATTCCGCGGGGCGAGGCCGGCGTCGAATACGGACTGGCGATGCCGCCCGGCCACGACGTTCGCGAGCGCTTCGAGTCGTTCACCGCCGGCTACGGCGTCAGGACGGATCACCGCTGTTCGGGTCTGATCCCAATTGGCCCGCCCAGGCGGGTCACTGGCCGGCGCTCGGCCCTGATCGGTGATGCCGCCGCCCAGACCAAGCCGTTCACCGGCGGTGGCATCCTCTATGGCATGACCGCCGCCGACCACGCCGCCCGCGAAATCGACCCCGACGACCCCGGGACGCTGGGCGACTACGAGCGTGCCTGGCGCGAGGACCTACGCACAGATATCCGTCTGGGCCATCTCGTCCGCGCCGGGTACTCGCTGCCCGGTCCCGTCCAGCAAGTGGGGATGGCTGCCTTCGAGGGCGAAATCGGTGTTCACATGGACCGGCCGTCGTCGCTGTTCTCGACAGAGCAACTGAAAGCGCTCTTCTCCCGGTCCTGACGTGACGGTCCTGTGACGCTCGTCCGTGAGCGTCGGTATGGCCTTCGAGTGATCAGGAGACGACGGCGTAGTCGCTACGCGGGGCACCGCGGCAGTCGCGCAGACTCGTCAGACCCCTCGACGAAGGGCAACTCGGCGCGTTCGGCGACTGCTTCCTCGCCATCGACGCGAACTGACAGCGGATCGTCGGGTAAGTTGTAGTCGACGGCCGCGAAGGCAATCGGTTCCTCGCGGGTCGGACTCGCGAGGGCGCGGGTGATTTCACCGACTGCGGCGTCGCCGGCAAACACCGCCGCACCGCCATCGGGGACGGCCTCACAGGTCAGACCGACGAGGCGTCCCGGCGGGCGACCGCGGTTCTGAATGCGAGAGACGACCTCCTGGCCGACGAAACAGCCTTTCTCGAAGTCGACGCCGTTGCCAAGTCCCACGGCGTTGGGAATCCGGCCTTCGATTTCGGTGTCGAACAGCGGCGTGCCCGCTTCGAGCGTGAGCGCGTCCCAGGTGTCGTAGCCAAAGGGCGCGGCGTTGAGACCGCGGTTCTCCAGCGTGTCGAAAACGTCACTGGCCACGTCGACCGAACAGACGACCTCGTACCCGTCCTCGCCGACAAGCCCATCGCCGCGGATCACCGTCACACCGGCGTCAACCATCGAACCACGAACGAAGGAGAGGTGTTCACTGGGAGAGGCGGCGTGGTTGAGGACGCTCGCGACCTTTTCGGTCGCCTGCGGGCCGTGGATGCCAAAGACCGCGAGGTCGTCGGTCGCGTCGGTGATCGTCACGTCCTGAATAAACGTCTTCTCACGCCAGTCCTCGATCAGCGGTCGGGCGCGGGCCGGCGGGACAAAGAGGAGCAGGCGCTCGCCGGCGTTGTAGACGTACAGTTCGGTTTCGACGTGGCCCTGCGGATCGAGTAAGAGCGTGTACACACCCTCGCCGTCAGTAGTCGGGACGCGGTTCGAGACGGCGTTGTCGACGAAATCGACCCGGTCCTCGCCGGTGATGGCCACGACGCCATAGCCCATCTCGATGACGCCGACGACCTGCCGAACCGCCCGATGGACGCGCTCGGGGCGACCGTAGTTGGCGACGACGCGATTCCCGCCTACTTCGCGGAATGTGGCATCGTGATCCTCGTGGACGCCCTCGATGACAGTCATTGGACTGTGATGGGCGCTTTAGCGAATTAAGGGTGGCGCACTCGGCGAGCGAGTAGTGCCACGGCAAGCACGACGGCCACCAGCGCCGTCAGGCCGGTGAAGCCGGGACCGGTGATGCTGGTCGGTTCTGTCGTGGTCTGTGGCTCGGTCGCGGTGTCGTTTGCCGTCGGCGTCGCGGTGTCAGTCGGCGTCGCGGTATCTGTCGACGTCGCGGTGTCGGTCGGCGTCTCGGTGCTCGGATCGACGCCTCTGATGGTGACCGTCGCCGTCAGATTGCCGCTCGTGGCGGTGACGGCGTTCTGGCCGATACTGTCGATGGGGATCGTCGCCGCGCCGGTCTCGTCGGTCTCGCCGACAGTCTCATCGTCAATCGACAGCGTGGCGTTTTCCACGGGGTCGTCGTACTCGTCGGTAACGGTCACACGGACCGACTGGCCGACGACGACCTGCGTCTGATCCGACTGGACCGATATCGTGGGCGTGCGCTGGATCGAGATGTTCTGCTGGACTGGTTCCTCATTTACCGAGAACGAGCGTGTGACGGTTTCGTATCCGTCCTTGGTGACTTCAGCCTCGTAGTCGCTGTTGACCGGGAGCTGGAGCGTTGCTTCGCCGTTCGACACCGTCGTGATGGTGTTGCCAGCCACCGTGATTGTCGTCCCTGACAGCGGTCGTGACTGGTCGGAGTGATCGTCAGTGACCGAAAACGTCACCAGTCGAGCGGCCTGCGTGAGTTCGACCTGCTGGGTCACGTCGCCATCCACGGTCAGTGTCGTGCGATTGCGTAGATAGCCGCTTTTCAGGACGGTGAGGCGGTACTGTCCCTGTTCGATTGGTTGGGTGGTGTACTGGCCGTTTTCGCCTGTCCGGGTGTTCCCGACATAGGAGTTCGATCTGAAACTGTACAACTGGACGGCCGCGTTGACCGGGCCGTCGCTATCGACGACTTCGACTGTCGCCGTGCCACTTTCCGTTACTGGGATTTCAATCTCGCTCGTGCTTGCATTCTCGACGACGTATGGCGTGTTTCGGACGTACCGGTCGTCATCGACCGAAATAACCACCCTGGCCCCGTCGGGCACGTCGATCAGTGCCTGTCCGTTTGCCCGAGTCGTCTCGTTGACAGACCCGCCGCCATCGACGTCCCACGTCGCCATGAGGTCGATATCCCCGACTGCCTCACCGTCACTGTCGACAACGGTGACTGTCAGTGTCACTTTCTGTGAAGACTGCGCGCCAGCGACTCCGGCGATGCCCGTCGTCACGAGGAGGCCCGACAGGAGGACTGCGAGGGCCGTGCGAGCGTTGATCATGTATTCTCTCACGTGGAGCGATGGTAAATCAGTATTGGTAGTGTACGGAGTGGTGAGTAGCCGGTGGACAAGCATTAACAAGGGACGATTTTGCCATCGCATCGAACGGGCGGTCGGCCTGTCGTGGACACAGGGCAAGCGAAAGTGGACACGTTCCATATGGTGGCATCTCTTGACACGCGGGTGAGTCTGTCTCACAAATAGGGTAAACATTCATTAAGGATCGGGCCGACTGTGTATGTATGGCGACACGCCAGTCGACCACGACGACAACGTATCACTCGTGCAGCTGTGGTGAGCAGTTCGAAACCACGGAAAAGCTTCTCGAACACGCACGAGAGGCACACGGACTCTCAGTGTTCTGAGGTCACTGGCGGCGTATCGACGAACGACGACTGTTTTTTGTAGGCGTCTCGATCCGGAGAGGCTACTCTGTTCGGTCGGCCTCGGC
This sequence comes from Halobacteriales archaeon QS_4_62_28, assembly GCA_003021685.1. Lineage (GTDB taxonomy): Archaea > Halobacteriota > Halobacteria > Halobacteriales > Haloarculaceae > Halomicrobium. The sequence continues at coordinate 105,146 of PXRO01000017.1, read as the reverse complement.
GACGTCTGGCCGGACCCAGAACCGCTCGTAACCGCCGTGTGAGATGTCGAGTGACCCGAGCCACCAGTTCCAGCGCTCGGCGAGTGTGTGGTCGTCGGGCGCATCGTCGACGTTCGAGAGCACGTGCTCGATGGCCAGCCTGTAACCCAGGTCCTCGGTGATCTGTCCCGAATCTGCCAGATCACGGGCCTGGCGCGTGACTGCGCGCCGGACTGTCTCGTCGGCATCGTAGCGGTCTGCGAGCGCCTCGTCGAGTGCCTGTCGGTCCACATTCCGTTTTGGACCCCGAGCGTCTTGAACGTGCTGGCAGTTACGTGATACGTCGGCAGTGTATGGCCGGCAGCCGCCGTCGGCAAAACACCGGTCGCACCTCGTGGCATCGTGGCTGAGGGGAGTAAGCCCCCTTCTGTTCGATCCAGCATTCGGCTCAGCGTCCGTGCCCAGCGCAATCGCGCAGTGCCGGGCTACCTGTCGGCACGGACTTGCACCGGTGAGGATTCGCCGTTCCATCCGTTCTCCACCGTCGGGCCCGTGTGGGCCGAACGACCCTCGGCGGGTCAACTCCCCGTCCCTTGTCGGTCCGGGTTCGCGCGCCTCATCGGTCGGGTGGAGGGGTCTCGTTTCTGTTCCAGCGCCGACGGTCTCCCGCCCCGGGCTTGCGCCCGGTCACCCGCCCAGCAGGTGGGGGGACTTTCCTCATGCGGGCCGGGTGGCCCTCACGGAAGCCGGACTCCCTCTGCCATCAGCGTCTAGCAGGCGGGAGAAATTAAGCGTTCGTACCGCGAGCTACTGCTCGACGGGGTCGAACCCGACGCGGTCGGCGTCGGTCGCCGCTCGCTCGCTGGCCGCTCCGAGGTCGAACGTCCGGACCACGTCGCCGTCCCGGAGTAGTGGTTCGAGCAGCGCCTCGCCACCAGCAGGCTCGGAGCGGTCGGCGAGTCCGATATGATGGCCGCCGTCTGGCGTCCGGTATACGGCCTTCGTACCGGTCAATTTCCCGCGTTTGGCCGCTGGCTCGCCCTCGAGTTCTACGATGTCCAGCGAGAAGTCGACGGGGTCGGCGTTACTGACGTAGCCCCCGACACCGAAGCCCTCGACGACGTCGCGCAACTGGTGCAGTTCGGTGGGGCCGAGACCGCCGCTTGCGAAGATGCCAACGTCCTCGTGGCCGTGGGCATCGAGGGACCATCGGATTTCCTTGAGGATGTGCTCGAAGTCACCCCGGCGAGAACCCGTGGTGTCGATACGGACGCTGTCGAGGTCCTCGATGGCCTCGGCGGCCCGACGTGATTCGTCGACTTCGTCGGAGTAGGTATCACACAGCGTGACGCGTGGCACGTTCTCCCCGACGGCCTCGTCGAAGGCCTGCCAGGCGTCTTCCTGGTGCCCGCGACCGAAACAGATCACGAGCGCGTGGGGCATCGTCCCGCTCGCTTCGCGACCGATCACCTCGCCGGCCGCGACGTTGGAGATACCGTCGAGCCCACCGAGCAGGGCCGACCGCTCGACCATCGCACCGATGGCGGGGTGGACGTGGCGAGAGCCGAAACTCAACACCAGCGATTCCGGGGCGGCCCGGCGGACTTCCAGTGCTCTGGTCGCGACCCCGGACGAATGTGAGAGAAAGCCCAGCAACGCCGTCTCGAGTCGGCAGAACTCACGATAGTGGCCCTCGATTCGCAGGACTGGGCCGCCGTCGAACAACTGGCCCGCCGGGAGTGCATCCACGTCGACCGCCCGCCCCTCGAAGAGGTGTGCAACGTCTTTGACACCGGCGAACAGTTCCCATTCCCCGGTTGCGAACTGGTCTGCGGTCACCTCTGCGACGACGCGGGGGTTCTTATCTGCATGCTCCAGCGCTTCCATCGTCCGGTCGAAGTACGCGTCCGTTGCCCGGCCAGCACGGATCTGCGCTGGCGAAATGATGTCGAACTGCTCGCTCATTGGTTGTCCTTCGGCTGGTGGGAGTGAAAAAGCCACCCCGTAGGTCACTTGGAGCGTGGCGGGCCGGACGATTGGCCGTCGGTCTCGAACTGTCCTACCCGTGGATTGTATCTAGAGCTTCGACCGTCGGCCCGTTGACGATCCGAACCCGCGTCCCGGACCTAGTCACGCGGAAGGCGTCCCCGAACTTGTTCGACTCCGGAAGTCGGTAGACGTTCTCGTCGGGGCGCTCACTGGCCCGATCAGCGAGGATCGACCGGTAGGCCTGCTCGAACTCACGGGCGTCCTGTTCCGTGTCCCACTCCAGCGCCCAGACGTAGCCATAGCCCCCGGACCCGTTCTTGTAGGGAACGATTGTGTCTCCGCCCCACCCCGCCGAGGGGGCACTGCGATACCGGTACCACTGCTCGGTGTCGACGGCGTCGTTGGCGTACAGCATCGCGTAAATCGACGCTTCCCCGGCGGTGTCTGCGACGGGGTCGTGGTCGAATCGGGACCACTCCGCGTTGCTCCGGTCTGGCACCGTCACGTTGACTGGTTCCTCGTCGGGGTACGTGTCGGGATGGATCACCTGCTCGGTACTGTTGGGCGGGCGCTCATAGAGGTCTGCGACGCCGTCCCAGCCGTCTGTGCCGTACTGCTCGTCGATCAGCAGCGGTCCCGTCGCGTAGGGCTGGTAGATGGTGACGAAGACCCCATCGGACGGCTGGCCGCCGCTGCTCTCACCACCGCTATCGCGCGCTGGCCGTTCGATGCAGTCCCAGGTACGCTGACAGCGATTCTCGTAGGTGTACTGGATGTAGTTGGCCTCGCCCTCCGTAACGCTTTGCTGTGCAAGTTGGCGGTCTTGCGTATGGGACGAATTCTGGAGGTTCCCGTACTGGTCTTGCAGGGCGTGGACGAGTTCGTGGGCCAGCGTTGCCCGATCGATCGTCGGCGTCGGCGAGTCGCTGACGATGGTGATGTTGTTCGAGGCGGGCGAGTAGTACCCCTGGACCGAGGTATTGTAGGTCTCGCCGAACGCTTCGCCGGTCCCTCTGTCCTCGCCGATCAACAGCAGCGCTTCCCACACCTGATCGTTCCAGGGATCGTCCGAACCGGGACCACCCGGCCCGCGCGACTGGTTCCGGTACTCGTCCCTGCTAATCACCTCGACGGCGACCGATCCGTTGAACTCGCGGTCGCGTAGCTTCTCGACGCGGGCCTTTGTCCGGGCAAGCACTGCGGCCCGTTCGCTCTCGTTGAGGCCGTCTTCGGTTGTCACCGAGACGGGGTCGTCGTGAGCGTAGCCGTCTTCCTGGCCGATCTGGCCGTCGCCAGTATCATCCTGACTGACCGGGTTCAGGTCACTGATCGAACCGGTACACCCCGCAAGAACAACGACGACGACGAGCAGTAGTTCCTTACGCATCAGTCTCGTGGACTCCAGTGAGTTGTGTCTCGGTCGGTGCGTTGACGACAGTTACGGTCGCGCCACGGCGTTCGATACGGATCGCATCCTCGAACGGGCCGTCGTCGATCCGCCACACTGTCTCGGACACTCGCTGTCCGCCCCAGTGTCTGATGACCTGCTCCCAGGTCCTGGCGAACTCGGTTGCCTCACTCGCGTTTTCCCAGCGGGTCTTCCAGACGTAGCCGAGTTCGCCGCCGTCGTTCTCGTAGACGAACATCTTGCCACCGGTCCAGCCACGCGCCGCCGCCAGGTCGTAGTTGTACGGATCGCTCTCGTTGATCTGGACCGGGCCTTCGTAGTTGACGACCGCTCCCGGAGTGACGACCCTGCTGGTGTTGTAGTCGTCGGTCACCGTGTAGGCCAGCGACGCCCCAATCGCTGACTGGCCCACGACATCGGAGCCGGACCGGCCCATGGGACGGATCCGCTTCCAGTTTTCGTTGCTCCGGTCGTCGATACTGACGTTCGCCGGCTCCCACCCGGGATATCGCTCGGGGTAGAGTGCCTCCGTTGCGCCGTCGGGGACGTCCTCGTAGGCAGCATCGACTGCGTCCCAGCCACCGGTGCGGTACTGCTGGCGGACGAATCCGGGACCGTCACTGTACGGGAAAAACTGCAGGAAATTGAGTCCGAAGTGCGTGTCGCCGCTTTGATTACTTCGGCTTTCGCTCTCGTCGAGGCACGACCACTCGTCGCCACACCGGGCCATGTATCGCTGCTCGACGACGGTAGCGTCGCCCTCGACCAGAGCGTTGCGTCCCTGGTAGCCGTCACGTGTCCGTGGGATACTCTGGCGCAGGTCGAACTGCTGGTCTTGCAGTGCGTGGACGAGTTCGTGGGCCAGGATCCGTTCACCGTTCAAACGCGGCGTCTGGCTGTCCGCGACGACGACAATCTCGTCGCGGTTGGTGTTGTAAAAGCCGAGGACGTTCTGGCTCAGTGCGTCGTTCTGAGCAGCGATGGAATCCGTCTGTTCGCCGATCAGGAACAGCGCCTCGAATTTCCCGTTGTCGAATCGCCGGAACGCGTCGCTCCGGTCCCGACTGGAGCGGTTCTGATAGGTCGACCGGTTGATCACGCTGACCGGAACCGTCGACTCGAATTCTCGTTCGCGGATCGTTTCGATTCGAGCCATCGCCCGGCTGGCGACAGCATCGAGTTCGCTCTCGTTCAATCCGTCCGTACTGTTCGCCGACAGCGTCTCGTTGTACCAGTAGCCGTTCTCCCAGCCGAGGCGGTCAGTGGCCGGATCTGGCGGCGAAATGACCTGCTCTCCAGCAGTGGTGGACAAGGCAGTGACCTTCTCGGATGGCGACGTAGCATCGGTCTGCGCTCCGGCCGAGGAGGATGCAGTCGGGGCCTGACAGCCGGCGACGACCAGTAGGGCGGCGAGGAGGACGGCGCGTAACATCTGTCTGTCACAACGGCCCCCGCACTCAAAAAGGGCCCGCAGTGACGGCTGATAGTGACTGTTGTAAGTCTGTACGGGATTGATCGCACGACGACGTGCGACCAATCCGGTAATCAGTTACAACAGTCACTATGACAGGAGACTGGCACAACGCTGTTGAGCGGTGAGAACGTAGGATCACATACGCATGGAGTTCGATCCAGCACGAACAGCGCTCGTCGTCGTCGACATGCAAAACGGCTTCTGTCACCCCGATGGGAGCCTCTACGCACCGAACAGCGAAGCGGTGATTGGCCCCTGTGCCGATCTGGTCGAGCGCGCACGCCAAGCGGGCGCAAGCGTCGTGTTCACCCGTGACGTGCACCCGCCCGAACAGTTCGAGGACGCCCACTACTACGACGAGTTCGACCGCTGGGGCGAACACGTCCTCGAAGGTTCCTGGGAGACCGAACTGGTCGAGGAGCTGACGCCTGCAGGCGACGAACTCGTCGTCGTCAAGCACACCTACGACGCCTTCCACGAGACGCAGCTGGACGGATGGCTCGACGCCCACGGCATCGACGATCTCGTGATCTGTGGGACGCTGGCCAACGTCTGCGTGCTCCACACGGCCGGGAGTGCCGGTCTCCGCGACTTCCGGCCAGTCCTCGTCGAGGATGCCATCGGCTGTATCCAGGAGGACCACCGCGAGTATGCGCTGGAGCACGCCGACTGGCTGTTCGGCGAAGTGACCGACCGCGAGACGATTGCGTTCACGTAACGAGATGACCGACGACATTGTCCGGGGCGACCCACAGACGATCGAGGACGGACCGGAGTACGACATCGACTTCCGAGAGCATCCCGAGCGATACCGCCACACCAGCGACGAGCAGGGCGCGTTCAAAGTCGAGCCATACAAATCGGAACTGCTCGACGACTGGACCATCTCGGATCTCGAACCCGCCCGGCAGGCTGCCGAAGCGATCTACGAGCAGTACCGCTCCTACCGGGAGGACGACGACTTCGTCGGGATGGATATGGCCAGAAAGTACCTCAAGATGGGGTGGACGCGGGCGTTGCGCTACGCGAAGTACCCCGGTGGCCAGAAGTACGAGGACGGGGAGCAACGCGAGCCACAGGAGTGGTACGACGAGGAGAAACGCGAGATATCGCTGGTCTACAGGGACCGACTCGACGAGGTTCGGGGCGACGACGCCTACCAGCAGGCAAAACAGCGCCACCGGGAGCGCTACGGCGAGTCCTGACGCTCGACCCGGACTGTCACCGACTCGCCGACAGCCAGAGAGACGTTCTCGCCGACGATTTTGACGCCGGACTGGTCGCGTGCACAGAACAGCGCGAGGCCGGTGACGGGCCGGCCGTTTGCGAGCACCCGGATATCGTCCCAGGCGACGGTCCGGCCCGCCGCAGTCCCGACCCGCGTACCGGCCACCGAGACGAGATCTGCTGTGCCACCGAGGAGGCCGCCGGCATCGTAGTGGGGGAGGCCACCGTCGACGACACCACCGCTGCCGTTCTCGTTCTCTCCGTTTACCAGTCCGACGAACCGCTCACCGGGTGCCGGATGCGCCGGCGCGTCCAGGCGCGCCCACGTCTCCCCCGTCTCGACGACCGTTCCGGTCCCGTCCCAGGCCACTCCCTCGACGGTGACCCCCACGTCGAGCACCATCGACCCGTCCGCGCGGTACAGGTTCGCGCCGGGGTCACGAAACTCCAGGTGGAGGTGATCTGGCACCCACGGCGCGAAAAAGCCGGCCCGGATCGTCTCGCCGAGGTCGTCCCCGACTGCCACCCGGTCGCCAGCCGCCACGACCGGATCGACGTGGAGCAGGCGCGCGACCGCGTCGCCGGTGTCGACGAGCACCAGTACGTCGTGGTCAGCCGCGTAGGGCTTTGGCGGCGCGCGCACGCGCTTGACCTCTAGGACCTCGCCGGCGACCGGCGACGGTACCGTCTCGCCGGCAGGGTACAGATCGATTGCTCGCCCCTCCCTGTGGGCGACGAAGGGTGAGTTGTACAGCGAGAACCGGTAGTACTGGTGGAGTACGTCGGCGGGCAGCGTGACGGCCATCGTCGTCGTATTGGCCGGGACGGACATGTGCCTGTCGCACGGGTCCAAACCGGATCATAGTGACTGTTGTAAGTCTGTACGGGATTGATCGCACGACGACGTGCGACCGATCCGGTAATCAGTTACAACAGTCACTATCAAACGGTACGTCCACCGATGTATGCAGCAACCGGTTCTGGGATACTGGTCGCTACGGGAGACTTTCGGTACTGGCGAACGTACAGCAAGCATGGACGAAGACAACAGCGCGCGCGCTCAGGAGGGAAAAGAGGTATCCGATAGACCGACTTTCGGCGCTCGATCACGCACTGTAGGCAGATGGAACAAGGTACGCCAGTGGGTGTTACTCAACGGTAATCGAATGGTCGTTGCGGGTGGTCTGCTCGTTAGCCTCCTCGTTGCGTATACAGGACTCGAACTTGTCGGATTCACCGCAGTCCAGGAGTTCAGTGCGCTCTCGACGGCATTTGGCGCACTCGTGTCCGGGAATGTCACACTCATTACAGTGGTACTTTCGATAAACCAGCTCGTCCTTTCTCGGGCACTCGGCGGCGTCAGTGGAATTGAGGACAACATCGAGGGAGTGGGCGACTATCGTGAGCGTGTCCGCCGAGAAACCGACCAGGAGGTAATGCCCGAAGAACCCGCAGCGTTTCTCGAAATGCTCCTCCGAAGTACCCGAGAGGAGGCGACCCGAGTCCATCGTATTATGCTCGACGCCGACGATCGCGATCTGCAAGAAGATGTAGAAAACTTGACTGATAGGCTAACTGATCACATTGATAATGTGATCAGGCTACTCGACCAGTCGGATACAGGTGTGTTCGGCGCACTCGCCTCAACGTTGTCGACGAATTACGCTCAAGAACTCAATGCTGTGCGTCGAATACAGGTCCGGTACGAGAGTCAACTCTCCGAGGACGGTGCCGAGGCGCTGGAAAACATCACACGTCGTATCAAGGACGTAGACATCGCCCGTCAGTATTTCAAAACGATGTATATCAAAGAAGAGTTATCGTACTTTTCCCGTGTACTACTGTACGTCGGTGTCCCCGCGCAGTTCATCACGGTGGCGGCCCTGATCGCCATGTCCAAGTCGGGGAGTTCGCTCTCGGGCCTCCCGGTGACGCTTCCCTTACTTGCGCCGGTCATCGTCACGGTGGCATTTGCGCCGCTAGCAATGCTATTTTCGTTTGTGATCCGCGTTGCTACCGTTGCACAGAACACAATCTCGCCTGCGCAGTTCACTACGCCAGAGGACGAATCGTAATTATACCGGTGGACATACCGATGATCAGTACCTCACGAGGGTCAGGTACTGTGATATAGCGCTATTCGAATAATAACCGTGCCGAATACATCGGAGATACCGAAAGCCCTCGCTTTGCGCGGCGGCAACTGCCGCCGCGGAGAAGGCGGTCGGTGGAACCGACCGCCCACTCGACCGCTCCGGCGCTCGCTGTCGTCCGAGAGAGCTGCGCTCTCTCGTGATGACGAAAGACCGGAGGTCTTTCGAACCACGCTCCTCGCCTCCGGCTGCGGTGCTTACGTCGCCCGGGAGGGATCGACCGCCGCTCGCCCTTTCATCCACTAGGTATCGGCCACTTCACAGTCTGAGCCCTGGCGGATGAAAGGGCGAGGACCAGAGAGTTATTTCGTTCCGATACTAACTCTGGCCATGCGCGTCCTGTACGGTCGCTGTGCGAACATCGACACCGACTACGAGCGCACGCGAGCGATGACCAACACGGTCGAGGAGCGCGAGGAAACAGCACTCCGCGTCTGGCGACCGCACAGGCAGATCGCGTTCGGCCGCCGGGACGCCCGCAGCGACAGCTACGGCCGCGCTCGCGAGGCCGCCCGTGAGCGGGGGTACGCCGTTCGCGAGCGCGAGGTCGGCGGGCGGGCGGTCGCATACACGGGACGAACCGTGGCAGTCGCCGTCGCCACACCCGTCGAGGACGCCCGCGGGGCAATCCAGGCGCGGTACGACGACGCCAGCGACCGACTCCGGGACGCACTCGCGCGCCTCGGCGTCGATGCAACGACCGGTGAACCACCTGACGCCTTCTGTCCCGGCACACACTCGCTCCAGTCTGGGGGCAAGATTGTCGGCATCGCCCAGCGCGTCCACAGGCACGTCGCGGTCGTTGCGGCCATCGTGTTGATCACCGACCACGACGCGATCCAGCGGGTGCTCGACCCCGTCTACGACGCGTTGGGCGTCCCATTCGATCCCGACAGCGTCGGGAGCGTCGCCCGCGCCGGCGGGACCACCGATCCCGAGGCCGTGATCGGGGCGATCACGGATGCGTTCGCCGGCGACCGAGATGTCACGGTCGAGCACGTCGGCGCAGGCGAGTGACTCCGGGGGACTTAGTAGTCGGGCCGGCCCAGAGTGGGTATGCTCATCCGGAACGCCACGCTCGCGGACGGTCGAACCCGGGACGTTCGCGTCAGCGGGGATCGAATCGACACCGTCGACGAGGGACTCACAGCCCGCGACGACCGGGTCGTCGACGCGACCGACAAACTGCTCTTGCCCGGGGCAATCGACGCTCACGTCCACGTTCGCCAGCCGGGGTACGGCCACAAGGAGACCTGGGCGACCGGGTCGCGGTCGGCCGCCGCCGGCGGCGTCACGACCGTCGTCGACCAGCCAAACACCGATCCGCCGACGGTCGATGGCGACGCCTTCGACGAGAAGTTCGACCTGGCGAGCGAGTCACTCGTCGATTTCGGCATCAACGGTGGCGTCACGGCCGACTGGGACCCCGACACGCTGCTCGACCGGCCGCTGTTCGCACTCGGCGAAGTGTTTCTGGCCGACTCGACTGGCGACATGGGCATCGAGGCCGACCTGTTCGAGGAGGCGTTGGTCGCGGCCAGTGACCGGGACGTGACCGTCACCGTCCACGCCGAGGACGCCTCGCTGTTCGATGCAGACGCCCGCGAACGTGACGACGCCGACGCCTGGAGCGCGTTTCGGACGGCACGCGCCGAGGTCGCTGCCGTCGAACGCGCCTGCGAGGTCGCGCAGGCCCACGACGTGCGCATTCACATCGCCCACACCAGCACGCCGGCGGGTATCGATATCGCCAGCGAGGCCGGCATGACCACGGAGGTCACCCCCCACCACCTCCTGCTGTCACGCGACGACCTCGACGAGTTGGGCACCCACGGCCGGATGAACCCGCCGCTCCGGAGCGAGCCACGCCGCCAGGAGGTGTACGAGCGCGTCGTCGACGGTACCGTCGACATGATCGCGACCGACCACGCGCCCCACACGCGCAGGGAGAAAGACGCCCCGATCTGGGATGCGCCGTCAGGCGTCCCCGGCGTCGAGACGATGCTCCCCCTGTTGCTGGCCGAGGTTCGCGACGGCGACCTGACCTACGAGCGCGTGCGAGACCTGACCGCGGCGAACCCCGCCGACGTGTTCGACCTCCCGTCGAAGGGCGTGGTCGCCGAGGGCAACGACGCCGACCTCGTGCTGGTCGACCCCGAAGACGTACGCGAGATCAGCGGCGAGGACCTCCACTCGAAGTGTGGGTGGACGCCGTTCGAAGGGTTCGACGGTATCTTCCCCGAATTGACGATGGTCCGTGGGACCGTCGTCTACGATGGCGCGGACGACGAGTTCGGCGACACGCACGGCGAGAGCGTCCGGCAGCACTGATCAGACGAGCGGTTCGACGACACTGACTCCGACCATCATCCCGCCACCGAAACCGGCGATTCGACCCATTGCACGCCGCGAGTCGGCCTCGGTCCAGTCGCTCCCGGTGTCGAGGTGGCGTTGCATACTCTCGATGCCGCGCCCGGCGAAGATCGACCCGGACCAGCCAATCACGCCAAAACCGAGTGCAAGCGCCCCGAGTGCGAACGCTTTCCGGGTGCCGAATGCAGCGCCGCCGCCGTAGAGGGTGAGCAGCGCAACAGCAGCGGGTCCGACGATCACGCCGGCGAGGAGTGCTGTCCCGACGAGCCAGAGGCGGGGGCGTGCCCAGGCCGACAGCGTCGCTTCCATCAGTCGATCGCCTCACGCATTCGTGGGTCGAGTGCGTCACGCATTCCGTCGCCGAGGAGATTGAAACCGAGCACCGTGATCGCGAGGAAGAGGCCGGGGAAAAAAGAGAGCCACCATCGACCGGTCAGGAGGCCGTTCTCGACGCCACGGGAGAGCATCAGCCCCCACGACGGCGTTCCGGCAGTCGCGCCGAACCCGAGGAAAGACAGCGCCGCGAGGTCGATGATCGCGAGTCCGAAATTCAGCGTCGACTGGACCGTGATCGGCGCGAGCGTGTTCGGGAGGACGTGTCGGGCCAGCACTCGCGGATCGGCGGCTCCCAGCGCAATCGTCGCGTCCACGTACTCGTCTTCGAGCACTTTCAGTGCGGCTCCCCTGACGACGCGGGCGAAGCGGGGCGTGTACACGAGCGTGAGCGCAGCCACTGCCCGCCACAGTCCCAGCTCTCGAGGGAAGATCGCTACGAGCGCGAGTGCGAGCAGGAGTGGCGGAAACGCGAGCAGGACATCCATCGTTCGCATCACGACGTTGTCGGTCACGTCGCCGTAGTAGGCGGCGATGATCCCCAGACCGACGCCGGCGACGGTCGAGATGCCGACCGTGATCGTCCCGTACTGGAGGGCAAGCCACGCGCCGTAGAGACAGCGTTTGTAGATGTCTCGGGCGGCCGAGTCCGTCCCGAAGAGATGCTGGTCGAACGCGGCGGGTCCGGTCCACCCGGGTGGTGCCCGGTCGGGGATTTCGGTCCCCAGGCGCGAACTCGCGAGTGCGCCCGGATCGAGGGTCACGCGAGCGTAGATCGCGACTGCCAGCATGCCGAGAATGATGGTCAGGCCGACGACGGCCAGGCGATTCGACAGGAGCTGTGAGAGGAACGGCGACGCTCTGAGCCGCCCGACGACGCCGCGTTGTGAGGTTTCGGTGCTCATTGCTGGATCCGTGGATCGAGATACCCGTAGGTGATGTCGACGAAGAGATTGACGAGCGTAAAGAGGAGTGCAAAGGTCAGCACGGTGCCCTGGACGACCGGGTAATCCAGCGCGCCGATGGCGGTGACGATGGTCAGGCCCATGCCGTTGATCCCGAAGACGGTCTCGGTCAGGACGGCCCCGCCTAGGAGCGTGCCGAACTGGATGCCGATGATCGTGACGACGGGGATCAGGGCGTTCCGAAAGCCGTGTTTCATCAGCGTGATCTTGGCCCCCTGGCCCTTCGCCCGGGCGGTTCGCATGTAGTCTTGCCGAACGACTTCGAGCATCGACGAGCGCATCATCCGGGAGATCAGTGCCGTCGAGTAGATGCCGATCACCAGCGCCGGTAGGAACAGGTGATGGACCGCGGAGGTGAACGCTTGCCAGTTCCCGAGCAGGACGGCGTCGACAGTCACCATCCCTGTGAGTGGCAGTTCAGTGCCGAACAGCGTCCAGGTGTTGGGTAAAAACAGCGTAGAGTCGATGCGCCCGCTGGTCGGGAACCAGTCGAGATACGTCGCGAACGCGAGGATCAGTAGCGGACCCGACCAGAAGATCGGTACCGAGATACCCGTTAACGCGCCGACCCGGGTGAGGTGGTCGGTCAGCGAGTCCTGCTTGACTGCCGAAATGATGCCCAGCGGAAGGCCAATGAAGATGCCCGCGAGTTGGCCGTAAATCGCCAGTTCGAGCGTGACAGGGAGGCGGTCGATCAGGACTTCACGGACAGGCGCGCCGCGGCTGATGCTGTAGGACTGGCCGAATTCGAACTGGGCGGCGTCGACGAGGAACGACAGGTACTGGATCCACAGCGGGCGGTTCAGTCCGAGTTCCCTGCGAACCTGCTGGAGTTGCTCTGCGGACGCCCGCTGGCCGGCGATCACGCGGGCGGGATCACCCGGTGCCAGGTGCAAGATTGCAAAGACCACAGAGGCGACTCCGAACAGGACCGGAACGAGCAAGAGGAGTCGTTTCGCGACGAACCGTTTCGAGGCCATCTAAACTGGACGCTGTCGGGTGTTACTGGAGTTCGACCGTGTTGAGGTACGGGCCACCGACGGAACTGACGGTGTAGGAGTCCTCCGCGACGGCCTCGTTTATCGCGCGCAGGGTTTCCGCGTAGTCGACGAACACCCAGGGGGCCTCGTCGTGCGCGATCTGGTTGGCCTCCATATACATCTGCTCGCGTTCGCCCTCGTCGTAGGTCGCCTGGGCTTCACGAACGATCTGCATGTACTCGGTGTTCGCCCACGCAGAGACGTTGAGCGTGCTGTACCCCTCGGTGTCGAAACTCACCCAGTCCTGGTCGTCGGGGACTTGCTCCATGTCGACTTTCGGATCAAGCAGCACGTACAGGAAGTTGTCCGGGTCGGCGTTGTCGGTGTACCAGCCGAGGAAGCAGGCGTCGTGCTTGCCCTGGTCGGTGTAGTCGAGATAGGGGCCGAAATCGGAGAACTGATTGATGTTGACCGAGAGCCCGATCTCTTCGAGGTCCGAACGGACCTGGTTGGCCGTCTGGACCGGACTGGGGTTGTATCCGCGTGGATTCGAGAACGTCGCCAGTTCGAACTCGAACCCGTCGCCGTAGCCGGCCGCTTCGAGCAGTGACTGGGCCTCCTCTTTGTCCGTCGGATACGGATCGATATCCTCGTTGTGTCCCGTCACATCCGGTGGCAGTGGCTGTGAGGCCTGTGTCGCAAAGCCCTGGTAGATCTGGTTGACGATCGCTTCGGTGTTGACCGCGAGTGAGACGGCCCGCCGGACCCGTCTGTCGCGGAACGGTTCCATCCGCTCCATGTTCATCGCCATGTAGCCGACGTTGATCCCGTTTTTCCGGAGGAGCGTCGCGGTGTCACTGCTGTCGGCCCGTTTGAACCCGTCGGAGTCGAGGTTGTCGGTGATGTGGGATGCGCCGTTGATCACGTCCTGAACGCGGGTGCTGTTCTCGGTAATCGTCTTGAACACCACTTCGCCGACGTTCGGGCCGGGGCCCCAGAAATCGTCGTTTGCTGTCAGGCGAATCCGGTCGTTGGGATTGTCGAGCGTATCGAACGCGAAGGGACCGGTGCCGACCGGCTCAGTCCCGAGTGTGACCTGGGCGTCCGGGTTCGCTTCGACGCTCTCGATTTGGGCCTTCGAGAGGACTGCCGCTGCGAACATCGCGAGGTTGCGCAGGAACGGTGCGTACCGCTGGCTGAGCTGAATTTCCAGCTGATACTCCTCGCTCGCGTCGACGGACTCGATCCAGTTGCCAAGCGTGAACGGTCCGTAGCCCGAGCGGTTGGCGTCACCCAGGTAGTAGTCGTACTCCGAGTCGGTAAAGCGCTGGAAGGTCGCCTTGAAGTCGGCGGCGGTGAACTCCTCGCCGCTGTGGAAGGTGACACCCTCTCTGAGCGTGAGCGTGGCCGTCTGGCCATCGAGTGAGTAATCCGTCGCGAGGCCCGCCTCCAGCTGGCCGCCGCTTCCCGCTGCAAACTGGATCAGCGTATCGAATAGCTGGTTGGTCACCTTCGCGACTTCACCGCTGGTCGTCTGCTGGGGATCGTAGTTCTCCGGGTGATCGCCGCGTGCATAGACCAGCGTCTGGCCCTGGCCACCACCGCCGTCGCCACCGTCTTCCTCTGTCATCTCACCGCCGCCACCATCACCATCATCCGCTTCGGTGTCGGTGCCAGTCTGTTCGCCGCCACCGTCGCCGCCGTCACCGGCACATCCTGCGAGCGTTACTGTGACAGCGGCACCGCCTGCCGTTTTGAGGAAGTCACGTCGTCCGAGTGGGTCGTCAGACTGCATGACCTAAATTGACAATAGAATAACCATAATGGTATGTGCGAACTGTCTAGACGTTTGGTGAAGATCGTCTACAGGTTGTTACCAGGAAGGTACTGTTGTGCACTACTCTCGTTTGTCCTCTTGATCGTATAGATGACAGGCCGCTGGATGTGGCTGATCCTGTAATTCCGGATGCGTACGTTCACAGACGCTCTCGAACCGATCCGTGAGAACGGCCCCAGCGCTGTCCCAGTCGTCGTCGGCGAGATACTCGAACGACTCCTCGACGACGGCCCGGTTCCGACCCGAGAGCGACCGGTCGAACAGTTCCTCGAACAGGACCTGCTTGAACGCCGAGAGCGATGGACCGGCCTCGCTCCCGCCGTCGGCGACGGCCGCGCTTCGCTCACTACCGGCGGCGTCCCAGGCAGCATCGAGGTCGATCCGGCCGGACTCGACGCGCTGGCGGTAGTCCATCACCTCGCGGAACGTCTCCTGGTCGATGTCGATATCGGCCGGCGGGATGACAGACGGACAGCGCGTGTGGAACCGGCAGCCACTGGGTGGATCGATCGGGCTGGGCACGTCGCCCTTGAGGATGATGCGGTCTGTGTCGGCGTTCGGATCGGGAACCGGAATCGCCGACAGCAGCGCCCGCGTGTAGGGGTGTTTCGGGTCGGCGAACAGTTCCGCGGTGTCTGCTGTCTCGACGATTTCGCCCAGATACATCACCGCGACACGGTCACAGATATGGCGCACGACAGAGAGGTCGTGGGCGATAAAGAGATAGGTCAATCCGAACTCGACTTGCAGATCCTCGAGCAGGTTGATGATCTGGGCCTGCACCGAGACATCGAGTGCCGAGACGGGTTCGTCACAGACGATGAAGTCGGGATCGACCGCCAACGCACGCGCGATGCCGACGCGCTGGCGCTGTCCGCCGGAGAGTTCGTGCGGATAGCGGTCGAACTGGTCGGTGTCGAGGCCGACGGCCTCGATGAGTTCGTCGACGCGTTCGCGACGTTGCTGCCGTGCCGACGTCTCGGAGGCCGGTTCGTCGGGGAGGTCGTGAATCTTCAGCGGTTCCATGATCGTCTGGCCCACCGTCATCCGTGGATCGAGGCTGGACAGCGGGTCCTGGAAGATCATCTGCATGTCCTGGCGCTTTCGCCGGAGGTCGTCCTTGTCGAGCGTCGCGAGGTCGTCGCCCGCAAAGAGGACAGTGCCGTCGGTCGGTTCGAGCAACCGGAGGATCGTCCGGCCGGCGGTCGACTTGCCACAGCCAGATTCGCCGACCAGTCCCAGCGTCTCACCCTCGTAGATGTCCAGCGAGACGCCGTCGACGGCCTTGACCGATCCCGGTTCGCGGCCGAGATACTTGTCGAGGAGGTCGTCAGCCCGAGAGAAGTGCTTTTTCAGGCCGTCGGTCTCGAGGATCTGATGATCGGTGCGGGTGGTGTCACTGGCGGCGACGCCGGACTCGTCGGTCCCGTATTCGCCGGTGTCGAACGACTCGAAGAGACACTTCGAGCGGTGATTCACGTCATCGGGACCGTGCTGGAGGTACGGGATCTCGCCCTCGCGACACTCCTCAGTCGCCCAGGGACACCGCGACGCGAAGTGGCAGCCGTCGGGCATGTCGATCAGGCTCGGGACGTTCCCGCCGATGGGCGTGAGTCGCTCGGTGTCTTCCCGTGGAATCGACTCGAGCAGGGTGTAGGTGTAGGGATGGGAGGGGTTGTGGAAGATCTCCTCGACGGGGCCTTCCTCGACGATTTCACCGGCATACATCACCGCGACACGGTCGCAGGTCTCGGCGACGACCCCGAGGTCGTGGGTGATAAACAGGACCGACATCCCGAGTTCGTCCTGCAGGTCGTTGATCAGGTCGAGAATCTGGGCCTGGATCGTCACGTCCAGTGCCGTCGTCGGTTCGTCGGCGACAAGTAACTTGGGCCGACAGGCCAGCGCGATGGCGATCAGTACCCGCTGGCGCATCCCGCCGGAGAACTCGTGGGGGTGCTCGTCGATCCGGGTCGTCGGTTCGGGAATGCCGACCTCGTCGAGCAACTCGATCACGTCCTCGCGCACCTGACCGGTCACCGCACCGCCACCGACCTTCGGCAGGATCTCGCGAACGGCGCTGGCCCAGGAATCTCGACGCTGGCGGCCATAGCGGTGGAGTTTCAGACTTTCGGCGATCTGCTGGCCGACGGTCAGCGCCGGGTTGAGCGAGGTCATCGGATCCTGGAAGATCATCCCCATGTCCCCGCCCCGAACGTTTCGCAGGACTCGCTCCGGGGCGGCCCGCAGATCGACGTAGCCGTCTCGTATCCTGACAGGGCGATCCTGTGGTTCGTCGTCCGCCCAGTCGATGTCGGCCGTCACGTCCCCGCCGTCGGCCCGGCGATTAGTTCCTGCCGGCCGGCCGGTACCCAAGGCACGCTTCGGTTGCTGGCGGACGAACTGCCTGGCCAGTTCCGCGTCGTCGAGCGACCGGTCGAAACTGTCGGGCAGTCGATTGCGCTGGAGATCGACGGTGTCGAGGTGGAGATAGCCGTCGTGGTCGGCCGTCGTGACGCCCTTCGGGTAGCGCCGAGCGAGGCGTGTGACGGTGCTCGCAGAGCCAAAGGTAATCTCACCGCCGGCAATAAACCCCGGATCGTCGACGATCCGCATCGCGGAGAGCGCCGTCACGGATTTCCCGGACCCGGACTCACCGACGAGACCGACTGTCTCGCCCTCGCGCACGGTCAGGTCGATGCCGTCGACGGCGTGGACCGTGCCTCGCTCGGTCTCGAAGTACGTGTGAAGATCAGAAAGCGTAAGAAGGTTCGACATCTGTCAACGGATCACCCATTGGGTGCAAAGTTACTGTGGGGTTTCGGACAGTAGAGTCTCCCTTCTCACTGGTGGCAGCTCTCTGACTGGATACATTTCACATACGGATCGTCTACGTCACTGGCCGCTACCGACGACCGCGAGCCCGGAGCAATCAACCAGCCAATATTTTTGTGTGGGGGAGCGATACGGTGTATCGATGGACGACACGACTGACCGCGAGACGAACCCGTTCGGTCGCGTCGTCGGTCCCTGGGAGCAAGTGATCGACGACATGCACGCGACCGCCGAGGGCTACCGGGAGGAAGGTCTGACCGTCATCGAGTGCCACCCTGGCGACGTGGCAACACTCACCGGTGAGCCACGGACTGCCGCAGAACTCACGGGACAGGACGACCCAGACGCGCCAGACCGTCGACTCGGTCTCGATGTCGTCGTCCCCGGTAACGAGTTCGACGACGCACGGTCTGCCCTCACTGGCCCCGACCCGACGTACGTCGACGTGTTCCAGGCGACGGGCAATGGGATGGTCTTTCTCCTCTTTGGGCTACAGTGGAGCGATATCGTCCTGCTCGTCCCCGCGTACTACGACCAGAGCGACGAGAAAGCGCTTCGAGACGTGACTCGCGAGAGCGGCCTCTCGGTGTACGTACGGCCACTGGCCGACGACGAGCGCGTGGTGTTCACCCTCGACGACCCGGAGCCCTGTTTCCCCGAGTAGCGGCGGCGCTTGCTTACTCCTCGTCGCTCAGTGCGTGCCCGCAGTTGGGACACTCGTCGTGGCGTAGGGCGGCGCTGTGTTCACGCACGTCCCGCATCACCTCCGAAATCTGGTCTTCGGTCGCGAGTTCCTCCTCGACGCTCAGCTCGACGCCTTCGACTTCCAGCAGGAACTTTGCGACCTCCGTCGCCTCGTACATCACGTCGTCGAGTTCCTCGGCAGTGAAGAAGTCACACATCGCGCCATAGAGGAACGTCGCACCGGCTGTCCGGACTTTCTCCTCGAAGGACGCCCGGGCCTGGTTGACCGCCTGGGGCGTGTAGGTGTCGGTCATAAAGGGGATCAGTTCGGGCAGGTTCTCACCGATCTTGGTCATCTCGACACCCGTCTCGGTCCTGAAATCCGCACAGAGGCGGGCGATGGCCCACTCCCGGGCAGTGATGTACGTTCGTTCGCGCAGAAACTCGTTCGCGCGGTCGTACGTCCCACTATCGATTTTCTTGAAACGGTCGTACTTTTCGACGTCCGGCGGTACGGCGTCAGTCTCGGACCCGGTGTTTCCATCCACGTCCGCATCGTCCGGATCCGGCGTGGGCTGCTCGTCGTCAGTGCTCTCCGGCGGCGCACCGTCTGTCATGCTCCTCTCTGTGGTCCCGGCGTGAAAAAGGGTGTCGGCGTTTGGGTGGCTTTTTGAGCAGTGGACGTATTGCCTCCACCATGAAACTCCTACTCGGTGCCGGGGGCAGTAAACTGTCGTACCAGGCCCTCGAAAAGACGATTGAACGTGCCAGTGAGGCCGGCGACGACCTGACTGTCGCCGTGTTCGACAACGAGGAGATAGATACGAACGCCGACGAGGTCATCCAGCGGGTCCAGGAAACGCTCGACGAGGCCGATTTCGAGGCCGAAATCAGACAGATCGACGGCGATCCGGGAAGCCGACTCGTCGACATCGCAGAAAGCGAGACCTTCGACCGCATCGTCCTCGGCAGCGGAGAACGCTCCACGCTCGGGAAGATCCAGCTCGGATCAATCGCGGAGTTCGTGCTGCTGAACGCCCAGACGCCCGTCACGCTCATCAGATGATACGACGCTATCCAGACGACCCGGTCGGCTCGTTCCCGGAACCGCCGCGAACGATCACTGATCGTGAGGGCCGAGCGGTCCACATCCGTCGCGGTGACGCGACCGACCGGACGGCACTGATCGAGATGTACAGCCGGTTCGATTCCGCCGACCGCGCGCAGGGGATCCCACCCTCGCGCGAGACGGCCATCGAACGCTGGCTAAACAATATTCTGGCCGACGAATGTCGCAACGTCGTCGCCAGCCACGACGGCGATGTCGTCGGCCACGCGACGCTCGTTCCCGACGAACAGGAGGGGTACGAGCTGGCGATTTTCGTCCTCTCGGAGTACCAGGGTGCGGGCATCGGGACGGCACTCGTCGAGACGTTGCTGGGCTTTGCCCAATCCGACGGCATCGAACAGGTCTGGCTCACCGTCGAGCGGTGGAACGACCCTGCGATAGCGCTCTACCGGAAGGTCGGCTTCGAAACGTCGAACAGCGAGCGCTTCGAACTGGAGATGGGAATTCGACTCGCCGGCGACTCGTAGTGACTGGTGTAGGGGCGCACCCACACACCCAGCAGGCAATTACTGCCGCAATATGCATTTCAAACATCAATCTGGTACAAATTATTACCAATGTTCGCCCGATACCCTTGGGCATGGTATTGCTCCGCTGAGCACACCCAACCAACAGTCAACACCATGTCAACCAATGTCGAACACCTACGCCGCGAGAGAACAGGCCGCGAATCAGCGCGTCGCACGGGCTTTGCAGGAACCATCCATGCACGACACGGACCTGCAACCCTTGACGCCCGAAGACGCAAAGCAACGCTACCTAAGAGCACTTGAAGACGACAAGGCAGAAGGTATCATCCGAACACGGGACTACAAACTCCGCCACTTCGTTCGCTGGTGTAACGAAAGGGGGATAGAGAACCTGAACAACCTGAACAGGCGGGACCTAGAGGATTACAAGCATTGGCGGAAAGGGGACGGTAATCTGAAAAAGACGACTGTCCGAACCCAGATGTCTGTAATCCGCCAATTCATCGAATACTGCGGGCGGATTAACGGTGTCCATCCGCAACTTTACGAACAGGTAATCCTTCCCTCACTAGAAAAGGGAGAGAACCGCAGTGAGGACACCATCGAATCCGAGCGAATACAGGACATTCTAGGGTTCATAGAGAAGTTTGAGTATGCCACGCGGGACCATGTGGTTCTTCTCCTTCTCTGAAAAACGGGGGTGCGAACGGGAAGCCTACGTTCCCTTGACCTTGAGGACTACTACGCCCGTAAGCCAGTCCTTGACCTGAACCACCGTCCCGAGGCAGGCACCCCTCTGAAAAACAAGACCGATGGAGAGCGGATGATTGCACTCGGTGAGGAGGAAGCAGAGGTACTGGACGACTACATCCGCCACAAGAGGGTAGATGTCACTGACGAACATGGGCGCAACCCCTTGATTACCACTAAGAACGGGCGTATCGGCAAAGTTACCGTCCGTCGGATCACCTACCAATACACTCGCCCTTGCGTAGTGGCAGGGGAATGTCCACACGACGAGAACCCTGAGGACTGCGATGCGGCGATGAACTACGACAAAGCATCTGAGTGCCCCGATAGTGTTAGTGCCCATCCTTTCCGTCGTGCGGCTATCACGCACCATCTCAACCAAGACGTGCCAGAGCCGATGGTGAGTGACCGCATGGATGTCTCACCTAACGTGATTGACGAGCACTATGACGCTGAGGATGAGGAAGGTAAGATGGAAAGAAGGTGGGACTACCTCAATAACGTCTAATCAGCAACGGCGGACCATACAATAGTAAGAGCAACCGTCAATATAAAAAGAAGGAGTACCCCTGCCAAGAACCCAAGAAAGCCCCAATTGTCCGCGAATAAGGCCACGAGAAGAGTGCCTATAACAATCCCAAATACGAGCAGTGAAGAGGCTTCATCCTCAGTTGAATCTCCTGACCTATATTGTCCCGTTGGAGCAATAGAATCCTCATGAATCGCGTTGTGACACTCACTACAGACTGTTTGGAGGTTACTGGTTTCGTGAGTCCCTCCTTTACTTTTCGGAACAATATGATGAGCATGTAACTCCGTGTTCCCCTTAGGACCCCCTTTCGCACCACAGTTTTGACAGGTATAACCATCTCGTCTGTAGACTTTTTTGCGACGAGAATCCCAATTACTGGGATACTCTCTCTTCATAGAATTCTTGTTGCATCGATTGTATATCAATTCTGCGGGTGAGAATGCACCTCCTGGCGTGCAAATGAAGAGGCTCGTCTCGAATCTAACTTTGATATGGGGGGAATGGGTTTCCGTATATACCGGGTCGGTCACACGCTGTCGTGCGATCGATCCCGCACAGACGTACAGCAATCACTATCAGACTGATAGGACCGGCTGACTGGCGTACTCGATGACGTACAGCGCCGCGCGGCCGATCGCTTTTGCTGGTTCGCCACTGCCGGGTTCGCGCGGGACGACGAGGAAGTCCGCGTCCACCGCTTCGGCGACATCGAGGATGACGCTGCCGGGTGACTGGCGGAGCCGAGAGGGTGAGAACCCCGCCGCAGTCGAGTGGTTCAGGCCAGCGTCGTGACCCCGCTCGTCGAGGCGATCACGCACTTTACCCGCGAACTCGTGTTGTTCGTCTGCGACCGCATCGGCCGAAACGTCCCCCGCCTCGATCCCCCGGACGAGCGTCTCGTCGAGCACGAAGAGGAGATGCAGATCGGCGTCGTACGCGTCGGCAAGAGCGAGGGCGTACCCGGCCGCTTGCTCCGACTGTGACGAGCCGTCGACCGGCGCGAGCACGAGGTCGATGTTCATACGTTCGCAGTCCTGTCCGACGAGCAAAAAGCCCGCGGCTTTTTGACAGCGCCGCCAGTATCTCGGATATGTTCGACACCGTCGTCATTGCGACTGACGGCTCTGCGAGTGCCGAGCGAGCAGTCACCGCGGCACTCGATATCGCGAGCCGATTCGACGCGACTGCCCACGCGCTCTACGTCGTCGACGCTGGCGAAATTGCCGGATCGCCCGAGGCCGTCCGCGAAGAGTTCGAGCAGGCCCTGGCGACATCGGGCGGCCGCGCACTCACGTTCGTCCGCGAGGCCGCCCAAGCAGACGCCGAAACCGCGTCCGACGGGACCGAGGCGGTCATCACGGCGATCCGTGAGGGAGACCCCGCCGCCGAGATCTGTGCGTACGCCGAGGACATCGACGCCGACGTGATCGCGACGGGGACCCGGGGCCGCCACGGCGAACACGGCTACCTGCTCGGAAGCGTCGCCGAGGGCGTCGTCCGACGTTCGGCGATTCCAGTGCTGACAGTCCGCCAGATCGAAGCAGCGACGAAGGACCACTGATACTGTTTATTATATACCGGTGGACGGACGCAGCGATACATTCAGACCGGGGACCGTGACGGCTGGGATGTAAAACGTTCCGTCTACCGGTATAGCCACTACGGAGAGAGACCACGGCCTTCATGCCCCGTCGCCCGCTGGTGGCGATATGAACGATTGGCTCATCGACGACGATAGACTCTCGCTCGAACGGAAATCCATCCTGCCGGGCGAGGGATTCTTTCTCCCCGATTCGATAGAAGAAGAAGAACAGGAGCGAGCGGCCGCAGAACGGATGGACGACGCCAGCGTCGTCGCCATCGCCGACGCCGATGCCGACGGGTTGGCCTGTACGGCCCTCGTTCGCGAGGCGCTTGGCGAGGGATCGCTGGTCCCGGCCAGCCCACACGAACTCGACGAGGCACTGGCCTGGGCTGCCGAGTACGTCGAACCAGACGCGACGCTCGTGATCTGTGACCTCTGTCCCGATAGCGTCGAGGACCTGCGCGCACTCGAGGACCTGACCGCCCGCGTCGACGACGTTCGCTGGTACGACCACCACCAGTGGAACGATGATCTCGGGACGCTCGTCGACGAAAGCGGTATCGAGCGTGTCGTCGGCAACTCCGACGAGGTCTGTACCGCCGACGTGGTTCGGACGGAACTGGACTACGACTTCGACGAGCGCTTCGCCGAACTGGCTCTCGTCACCCGCGACCACGACCTCTGGATTCGCGACGACGAGCGCAGCGACGACCTGGCAGACCTGAGCTACTGGCTCGAACCCGAGGAGTACATCGAGGCGGTCCTCGAACACGGCCCGGACCTCTCGCCGGAGTGGCACGACTACCTCGACGAGAAACGCGTCGAGAAGGAGGCCCTCGTCGAGAAGGCCGTCGAACGCGCACAACTGCGCGAGGTCGCTGACTGGACGATTGGCGTCACCTACGGTCGCTGCTCCCAGAACGAGGTCGCCGAGGCGCTGCGAGAACAGGGCGCGGACGCCGCCGTCATCGTCAAGCCTGCCGGCTCGGCCTCCATCCGGGGGACCGAGTCCTTCGAGCGCTGCCACGAGGTCGCCGCCCAGGTCAGTGGTGGCGGCCACCCCCGCGCCGCTGGCTGCAAACCCAGCGTTTACGACGACATGCTGGATTACGCCCACCACTGGACAACGCGTGGCGCTGTGGCAAAGCAAGCAATCGTCGACGCGTTCAAACGGTTACCCGACGAGATTGAGGACGAAGAAAGCGACAGCTGAATGGCTGGCACACCTGAGCCACGCGAGCGGGTCACGTGGAGCGCGAACCCGAAGCGAAAAAACGTGGTTAAGCGTCGAGAACCCACTTCTCAGAGTACGTCTCTCCGCACTGACACACTGCATAGGCGTGGACCACGTCACCCTCGGCGTAGAGACCGCCCACGTCCTCGTTCTGTGCCTCGGCGAAGGCGAACACGAACTTCGCGGTGTGGGTTTCCGCTGGTTCGTCATCTGCGACCGGACAGGTACCGCCGGTCAGATCGTCGGCAATCGCTCCGTCGGTCCCCATCGCTTCCCGTGCAAGGCCCATCGGATCGATGCCCGTCGCCGACTGGAACGCACTGCGCCCGCTGTCGCCGTCGATGATCAGCACGACGCCGTCCTCGACGGATTCGGCGTAGTCGGCCAGTGCGTCGACGTTGCCGACCGCGTCCTCGTGCAGGAAGACGGCCACGTCTTCGACGCGCTCGCCCGCCAGAAATTCCGTCCGCTTGCTCATACTGCTTCTGTGTCCGTTCGCGGGGAAAAGTCTCGCGACTCCGGGCCGGGACTGTCAGCGGTACCAGCGGGCGATATTCACTCATACTGCCAGCTGTAAGTCTGTGAAGAATTTCTCGACCCCGGGGTCGCGAATATCTTGAAACAGTTATAGCCGGCAGTATCAGTACGGGACAGCAGGCATCGAAGGCGAACTGGCCGACCCGAGAGAGTGATACGAGTGGCTCCACGAGTAGCGTGAGCGTCCGGCGAATCCGACGCCGAAAGCGGTGTTAGAAGAACTGGAACAGGTCGTCCCGACCGGCCTCGTGCAGGTGGTGGCGAACGGCCTCATTGAGCGCGTTGATGTCGCCGCGTTTGGCCGAGATCGGAGCAATCGTCTCCTGCCACTGTTGCCACGGGGGATAGATGCCCAGGCGGTCACAGAGGTCGTCGAGGCGCTCGTCTCTGTCGTCGACCTTGTCCATTTTGTTGACGGCGACGACGGGGGTGACACCGATGTCCCGGAGGAAGTGGAACAGTTCCACGTCGTGGGGGATCTCGTCGCGACCCGCGTGGCGGTCGATGATGTCGATGACGGCTTTACCGTCGACGACGAGGATGCCGACCATGATCTTGTCGGCGTGTTTCTCGACGTACTGGACGACATTGGTCTTGATCTGCTCGCGTACCTCGTCGGGAACGCCGTTCATGAAGCCAAAGCCCGGCAGGTCGGTCATCATGAAGTCCGGCCCGTTCCAGTCGTAGTGGTTGGGCGTTCGCGTGACGCCGGGCTTCTGACCGGTGTCGACACTGTGGCCGGTGATCTCGCGCATCAGCGTCGACTTGCCGACGTTGGAGCGCCCGACCAGGACGATTTCTGCGTCCCGGTTCGGTCGTTCTCGGAACATACCGCTGGTAGTTCACCGAGGTTGAAAGCCTGAGTGGTTGTTGACGGCGTCCATAGCACTTCCGTCCGCGGCTTCGCTCATACTGTCGGACGGAAGTCCGTGACGGATTTCGCCACCCTGGGGTGGCGAGAATCTTCGGCAGTGCGCCGTCGATACCGACGTGTTCGAGTCGTTCGAGCTGTGGCTCGTCGGCGAGACGGTTCAGCTGTCGGCGCAGTTCGTCTGCTGTCTGAACCGTGGTGTAGTGCTGGGTCGGCCAGTGGTCAATGGACGCACACAGCAGGGGTTCGACCTGTGCCTCCGGCGGCGTGACGATTGCGACGATACTCCCCGGGTGGATACCGCCCGCAAGTTTCCGGTCGAGCGGTTCGATCCCCGTCGAATGCGTCAGGCAGGCAAGATGGGACTCCCGAACATACCTACGCCGAGCGAATCGAGGAGCCGGGCCACGACGTGGAGGACGCCGGCACCGGCGCGGCTCGCCTGGCCGACGGTTCCAGGCTGGAGATTCGGGCGGCCTGGCACGCCTACCAGCCAGACGAACGCGGCGTCGTCGTCGGCAGCGAGGGCGGTATCGCCTTCGACCCCGTGGAGCATATGACAACGACCAACGACTACGAAACCACCGCCGAGGTCGATATCGCCGGATTCGAGCGCCGTCACGGTCTGCTTCGCGGCGAGAGCGGGTACGAGGTCGACGACCGGCCCGACCAGTACGACCACTTCGTCGAGTCGATCCGCAGGACCGTCGATCCGATTCCGACCGCCGACATCGCACTCAACTCGATGCTCGTGATGAAATGCTCTATCTCTCCGACGAACTGAGCCACGAGGTCAGCGCCGAGGAAGTCGCCGAACACTCCGTCTCTCGTTCCGTCGACCTGTAGTCCGAACGCGCCGAGCGCATCGATGTCGACGACGCCGACCTCGCGACTGCATCCCCGAACCGGCCCGCGGCGAGTTCGAGGTCGGACCGGCGGGTATCGAGCGGTGATCGGCCGCCGTGAACGCGGGCCTCGACCCTTCACTCGCGGTCGTCGAACGCGGGCGCGTCCTCGGGGAACCGCTCGCGATTGCGCTCGTAGTAGCGGGCGACGTACGCGACGAAGGCGAACTTCGTGACCATCGACAGTGCCCCGAACAGGACGGTGTGGGCGGCCCGCTGGCGGTAGGCCGCGTAGACGGCGTAGGCCGTGATCGGACCGTTGACGTAGTTCAACAGGTCGACCGGCCGTCGCCCCTTCCGGTGGCGGTAGTACATCCGTTCACCCAGCACGACGCGGGTCATCCACGCGTCGGCGTCCGTGGGCGGCGAGAAGAGGACCGGGTTGACGACAGTGAAGGCGAGGACGCTCGCGACGACGCGGAGCCGCCGGGCGTAGACCCCGTACAGCAACAGCGGCAACGTCAGGACGCGCGACCAGCCACTCCACGGGTTCGCGTGGCGCTCCCAGGCGGCCGCCTGGAGTCGTGTCCGCAGCGTCTCGGGGTCGTCGTTCATTACTTGCTGATTCGTTCGCCCCCAACAAGACAGTTCGCCAGGTTGGACCCTCGGACCCCACCGTCTTTTTATGCTCGGGGACGCAGCCAGTGACGTGCGACTGGTTCAAGTTACAATTCCGGCGGGTAAGCGCGACACCATCCTACGAGCGCTTGACGATGAAGGGGTCGACTACGTCGTCAGCGACGAAGTCAGCGGTCAGGAGTACACTGGCATCGTCTACTTTCCACTCCCGAGCGCGGCCGTCGAGCCGGTGCTTCAACGCCTCCGCGAGATCGGGGTCGACGAGGACGGCTACACGGTGATCATCGAGGCGAACACGGTGATCTCCCGGCGATTCGACCAACTGCAGGAGCGCTACACCGAGGAGGAAGACGCAGACCGGATCGCCCGCGAGGAGTTGTCGGCGCGGGCCCGCGATCTGGAACCGTCGCTGCCGACGTACGTCCTCATGACGATCATCAGTGCACTGATCGCCACTGCCGGCCTGTTGCTCGACTCGCCGGCGGTCGTCGTCGGGTCGATGGTGATCGCGCCCCTCATCGGTCCGGCGATGGCCGCAAGCGTCGGCACTGTCATGGGCGACACGGAACTGTTCCGCCGCGGTGTCAAACTCCAGTTGCTCGGACTAGTCGTTGCGGTTGCGAGCGCCACGCTGTTCGCGTTTCTCGTTCGCACCGTCAATCTCATTCCCCCGCTCGCAGACCTGACTGCGATCCCGGAGATTCGCGAGCGGATCGCGCCGGATTTCCTTTCACTGGTGGTTGCACTGGGCGCGGGTGTCGCAGGCGTCGTCAGCCTCTCGTCTGGCGTCTCGACGGCGCTGGTCGGCGTGATGATCGCTGTCGCCTTGCTCCCGCCGGCCGCGACCGTCGGCATCGGGCTGGCGTGGGGCCAGCCACTCGTGAGTCTGGGGTCGAGCGTGCTGTTGCTGGTGAACGTCCTCTCGATCAATCTCGCGGCGCTGGTCGTCCTCTGGTACAAGGGGTACCAGCCGACCCAGTGGTTCCGAACGGACGAGGCAAGGAGCGCAACGGTCACGCGAATCGGCGTCCTCGTCGCCGCAATCGTCGTCCTTTCGGTGTTCCTGGGCGGGGTCACGCTTGACTCGTTCGAGCGAGCGACCACCGAAGAGGAGATTCGGACCGAGGCCGAGGAAATCGTCGCGGAGTCGAGCGGGACGATGATCAACATCGAGATCGAACAGACCAACACGGCCGTCTTCCAGCAACCGAATCATGTCGTCGTCACGATCGGCGTCCCACCCGACGAACCAACTCCCGGGATCCTCACAGAACTGGACGCGATGGCAGACCGGACCGCTGGCCGCGATGTCTCGACGGAAGTTCGCTTCGTGACCGTCGAACGGGCTGGTGAACCGCCTTGACCTGCACCGTTCGGAGATAGTCGCTCAAAATCCGTTTTGAGCGTGCGAGAGCTACTTTATGTTGCTCTGTGTTGATCGACGTGTATGCGACGATCACTCCCTTTGATTGCCGTCATCGCGACACTTGTCCTCCTCAGTGGATGCACAGGTGCGCTCGGTGCCGGTGATAGCAGCAGTACAGCCCCGACAACGACCAATCGAACCGTCGAAGTGGCCGGCAGTGGTGCCGTCGACGCCCAGCCGAATCAGGCGGTGGTCCGTCTCGGCGTCCGAACCAGTGGTTCCGACGCAGCGACTGCCCGCCAGCGCCTCGCAGAGAACGTCACACAACTCCGTGACGCGCTCTCGGAAATCGAGGGCGCACAGGTGACGACGAGCGGGTACGACATCGGCCAGGATCACCGCCGGTCCCGCGAGAACCCCGACGCAGAACCGACGTACGTCGCCCGCCAGACCTTCGAGGTCACGATCAACGACACGGACAACGCAGGGACAGTGATCGATACGGCCGTCCAGAACGGCGCGAACGATGTCGACGATGTTCGCTTCACGATCTCTGGCGAGCGCCGCGACGAACTCGAAGAGCAGGCACTGCAGAACGCAGTTGATCGGGCGCGGACGAAAGCCGACACCATCGCTGACCGCGCGAACCTGACGGTTACCGGCGTTCGAACGGTCACGACCGTCGAACGGGGCTACCGACCCTACGAGGCACAGGCGACCGCGGCCGCCGGTGACGGCGGGAGTACGACCATCGAGAGCGGCCCGGTGACCGTCACCGCCCAGGTACAGGTCACGTACGAAGCCGAGGAAACGTCGTAGTCATACTGTCGGACGGAAGTCCGCGACGGATTTCGCCACCCCGGGGTGGCGAGAATCTTCAGATAGTTACGTCCGACAGTATCACTCCAGTCGTCCGTCGAGCAGTTCGCTGACCAGGTCGCCGGGTGATTCGCCGTCGATGGCTGCCCGGCGGCGCAGTTCCCGGTACACGACCGGATCGAGTTCTACCGTGAGTTCGCCCAGCGTGATCCCCTCCGTTTCGAGTGTGCGTGCGACCGACTGGCCGTCGTTGACATCGCTGGCGACCGACCGGACCTGTCGGACCGTCATGTCGTGGTCCAGGATCGCCCAGGCCAACTGGAGGCGGGCCTCGCCGGCGACGCGGGCGATGTGCTTGGCGGCGGTCGGCGCGATGTGGCCCATCGCGACGTGTCGGCGGATCGACCGCGGGAGGTCGTGCACGCGGGACCATTTGCGAATAAACGAGACTGTCGCGTCCCCGCCGGCCCGTTCGGCAGCAGCCTTGTACGATCCTTCGCCCCGAACGAGTGCGGCACACGCCGCTGCGCCCCGTAGCATGTAGACGTTGTCGTCAGCCCCGGCGGTGTTTTCGGAGAACGCCCGTACCGTCCGGGCCGCGAGTTCGAGACTCTCGGAGTCGTCGGGATCGAATTCGACGGCCTCCTCGGCGTGTTGCCCGGTCAGTGATGGGTCTCCGCGGATGACGGGTTTCCCGACCGGCGACTCGCGCTCGGCGTGGCTCCGGCCATCGTGGCCATCGGCAGTCATCACTGCTACTGTTAGGAACGGTCTGATAAAAGGGTCCGGTACGGTGTGCACAACTGCTGCACAACGCACTGGCCACGACTCGCTGTCAGTGGACAGCGCTAACCGTCTGCTGGGGCTTCTTCGCGGTTCTCCGAGAGGTGTTCCCAGATCTCGGTACAACCGCATCCGTCCTCGATGTCGTCGAGGTGGTCGGTTGCTGGCTCTTCGGCTGCTTCGTCTTCGCGCGAACTCTGTTGTGCGTTGGTCATTGGTGTTGCAACGCGCCGGTCGACGACGCGGTGTTTCGGTAGCCCTCTCTACCTCCCCTGTCCATATAAAGCCGCTTTCGCCTGTAATCCCTTCCAGCACTCCCGTTTGCCGGCAATCCGTGCAGATATCTTGTACGGCCGATCCGTCGAAACGAACTGTGATACCACGACACATGGACCACCGGACTGCGACGGGGCCAGCGAAGTTCCGGCGAAACTTGGGAGCGCCGAACGACTCAGGTGATCGGAGAACCTAATGACATGTAATGACGACCGACGTTCACCAGCTCGACGATGGGGCATGGATCAGCGTCAACGATTCCCGGGAGGTGAACGTCAGTGACCTGTGGTTGCTGGCGAAAAGCGACTTCTGTGACTGTGCACCCACAGATTTCCTCGCCGAGGGCTTCGTCGAGACTGGCATCGACCCGCCGAATATCCAGGCGAAGATCGCCGGTCGCTGCATCACCTGTGGTACCGAGGGCGTTACGAACTGGCTGACAGTCGGCCGCGTCATCGAACCCGAATCCGGAGAATTTTACGGCGTCGTCCAGGATAGCGTCCACATACCCGAGAAGTGAGCACTGTGGGTGGCTTCCGACAATCAGCAATATTATCCTGTTGCGGGGAGATGTGGGGAGGTTTGTCGAGAAAGCGTGGTGTATATGCGTGGCGCTCTAGGATACACCAACCATGCCGACCAAAGTCGAGAACTGGAAAGACGAGGTGTACGGAAACGAGATCCGTGACCACCTCATGACGTTCGCCGAAGAGGGCTGGGACGCGATTCCCGAGGACGAGCACGACGCCTGGTTCGAGCGCTTCAAGTGGTGGGGGCTGTACCACCAGCGCTCGGGTCAGGAGTCGTATTTCATGATGCGTATCGGGACACCGAACGGTGTCATCGAGCCGGGCCAGCTCGACGTGATCGCCGAAGTCGCCGACAAGTACGCCCGCGGTCCCGTCGACAACCCCGAGTTCGGCGACGCGTACTGTGACTGGACGACCCGCCAGTCGATTCAGCTCCACTGGATCAAGATCGAGGACATCCCGGAAATCTTCGATATGCTCGAATCTGTCGGTCTCTCTACTCAGCAGGCCTGTGGTGACTCCTGGCGGAACATCGTCGGCTGTCCGGTCGCTGGCAAGGACACGCACGAACACATCGACGCCTGGCCCGTCGCCGAAGACCTCCACGACACGTTCAAGGGCGACGACGACTACGCCAACCTCCCGCGCAAGTGGAAGGTGTCGGTCACTGGCTGTGACCAGGGCTGTGGTCAGGGAGATATCAACGATCTGGCCTTCGAACCGGCCGAGAAAGACGGCGAACTCGGGTTTAACGTCCGCGTCGGCGGCGGCCTCGCCCGCAAGGAACCACGCTTTGCCCGCGACATCGACGTGTGGGTGCCCACCGACAGGGTCGACGACATGTCTGCCGGTATGTCCGCACTCTTCCGCGAGTACGGTGACCGCGAGGACCGCTTCAACGCCCGCATCAAGTTCCTCATGGACGAGTGGGGTCCCGAGAAGATGCGCTCGGTCCTCCAGGAGGAGTTTGTCGACTTCGAACTCCCGAGCGCCGGTGAGGATATGCGCGACCAGTACACCTACAACGCCGGGGACAACGAACACGGTGACCACGTCGGCGTGTACGAGCAGCCAGACGGCAACTACTACGTCGGCCTGAACGTCCTCGTCGGTCGGATGGGCGTCGACGACGTGTACGAACTGGCCGATCTCGCCGACGAATACGGTTCCGGCGAGGTCCGACTCACCCAGCGCCAGAACATCATCGTCACCGACGTGGATAGCGACCGTCTCGACGCGTTCCTGGATGAACCGCTCCTCGAGGATTACTCGCCCGATCCCCACCCGTTCATGCGTGGTTCGATTGCCTGTACGGGCACGGAGTTCTGTTCGCTGTCGATTGTCGAAACGAAGAACCGCCAGGTCCGCTATGCGCGCTGGCTCACGGACAACGTCTCGCTCCCCGAGGGTGTCGAGGACTTCCACATCCACCTCTCGGGCTGTACGGCTTCCTGTGCCCAGCCACAGATCGCCGATATCTCCCTGCGGGGCATGAAGACACGCAAGGACGGCGAACCCGTCGAAGCCTTCGACATCGGCCTCGGCGGCGGTCTCGGTGAGAACCCGCTCTTTGCCGACTGGGTCGAGATGCGCGTCGCCGCCGACGAAGTGCCGGGCTACATCGACAACCTGCTCGATGCCTTCGAAGCCAAGCGCGACGGCGACGAAACCTTCCGCGACTTCGTTGCCGACCGCGACGAAGCGACCCTACAAGACCTCGCAGACCCCGAGGAGACCAGCTACGACGACCCGTATCTGGGTAACACGAAGATGACCTGGTATCCCTACGCCGAGGACACCGACATGCAGTCCTCGCCGGCCCCGACCGACGCCGACGACCAGCCGCTTCCGTCGGACGACTAAGCGCTCGGCTCCTCTCGTCTGCCGGTCTCGTACTGTCGGCTGTGACGACGTGGCGATATCCGACACCCGGGTGTCGAAATCGTTCACAGACTGACAGTCGATAGTATCAGTACGGCCAGTCGCCGATGACTCGCATCCCCTCGGCGAGCGCTTCGTCTTCGAGTTGGTCGGCGATGTCGTCGGGGTCTCGATGGGTGACCTCGACGCTCTCGTCTGCGAGTGAGACGACCAGTTCTGTCAACAGTACCGCCTGTTCACGCAGATTGCGGCTTTCGAGTTTGTCGAGCGTATCGGCGCGGGTGTGGCCCCACCCTCGGCCCTCCGAGGCCGTGTCTGATCTGACGTGATAACCGGGGACACCCCATTTGACGTAGGGCCAGTGGTCGCTGTGGGGGCCCAGACGCGGTGTCGCCTCCACCGGGTGGTCGAACGTCTCGGCCACGTCCGTGGCGGTAGTCGCCAGCGCGTCGAACCCGTGGGTGTGACACTCGAGTGTTCGGCCACGGACCACCCCGTCGTTGTTGACGATGGCCTTGATCGTGTCGTGGTCTCGCTGGTCGGCGTCGTGGTTCGACCCGACGAGGCCGACCTCCTCGGCCCCGTAGACGACGATGTGGACGCGGGTGTCCAGGTCGCCCTCGCGCCGGGCGAGTGCGTTCGCGACCTCGACGACCACGGCCGTGCCGGCCCCGTTGTCGGCCGCGCCCTCGGCGATGTCGTGAGCGTCGACGTGACTGGTCAGCAAGACCACCTCGTCGGTGTCCGGTCCCAGGTCGGCGTGGACGTTCTGGCTCGTCGCGTCGTGAACGTCTGCCTCGACTGCGACGGTGGCGATCTCCCCCTCGAAGCGCCGGACGAGGCGAGCGCCGACCTCCCTGGAGACGCCGACGGCCGGTATCGCGCCGATAGGGTCGTCCTCGGTCCCGACGCTGCCGGTCGGTGCGAGACAGCCTTCGACGTGGTTCCGGTAAACGAACGCCGCCGCTCCCGCTTCGACCGCCCGGTAGTACTTCTCGCGCCGGTGGATGTACCGGTCGAACCAGTCGGGGACGTAACTGTCTGCCACGACGATCTTTCCTGTCAAATCG
The DNA here is from genome assembly GCA_003021685.1 of Halobacteriales archaeon QS_4_62_28. Classification (GTDB taxonomy): domain Archaea; phylum Halobacteriota; class Halobacteria; order Halobacteriales; family Haloarculaceae; genus Halomicrobium. Next base: position 71,592 of record PXRO01000017.1, on the reverse strand, counting down.
GCGTCCTCGAAGTCTTCGGGCAGGCCATATCCCAGGTCGACGAGTTCGGCCGTCACCTCGCTCGATGGACTCCGCGGGAGCGCGATACACTCCTGGGTGGTCTCGCCGGCGCGGATCTCGCTCTCGCCGCGTGCCCACCCCTGGATGTCGAACGTTTCGAGGTGGGTATCGCGGGCCCCGACTGCCGACAGCGCGTCCCGCGTCTGTTGGGCGGCCGCCCGCTCGCCGTCACTCCCAGCCATGCGGTTTCCGATGTCGACGAGGTCCACCAGATGGTCCCAGCCGACCGTACTCGTGAACGTCTCGCCGATCCAGTCAGTCATGCACGAACGGGGGGCGGCGACGAACAAGAGGTTTCCCCCGCCGACGGCGACGGAAGGTCACGCGCCGATCAACTGGGTCGCCACGGCGAGCAAGAAGAGCGCGCCCGTGACTGTTGCTGTCTCTGCGGCTGCCAGTGATTTCGGATGCCCGCGCTGTGTGGCGGTAATGTAGACGCCGAGCACCACGTAGACGGCGACGAACAGTCCCGCAGCGACTGCGATTGGACCGCTCAACAGTCCGGTCGGCGCAGCCGGGTTCGACACGAACACGACGACGCCGGCGATCGCACCGACTGAGAGGAGCACGAACGCCCCGGCCCAGAGACCGGTTCCCGACAACACCGACTGCCCGTCCTGGTCGTCGGGCGACCAGCCCGCTTCGGTGTCGCTGGTCGCCCGGGGCGAGTACTGGTGCCACGGTCGGCTCCTGGCGATGGCTGCGATCACGATCCCCGCGAGTATCCCCATCACGAGCATGCTCGTTACGTGCGACGATACCATGACACGCAGTTGTCAGTGCGGGCTCTTAACATTTGGTGCGCGGCAATACGAATTTGGGATCGCGCGATCTATGCCAGAAACTGCAGGAGAACGAACAGCGAGAGGATCGAGGCGACGGTCGTCGCGAAGACGTTCACCGAGGCGAAGGCTTCGTCGCCACCGAGTTCGGCGGCATAGACGTACGTCGAAACGGCCGTCGGCGCGCCGAACATCACGACACCGACGGTGCGGGTCAGCGCGTCCGCACCCAGGCCAGAAAAGACGATCCAGGCGATCAATGGCATCGCGAGGACTTTCAGGCTGACCACGCGTCCCGTTCGGTCCAGTGGGATCTCTTCGCCAATCGGGTCGAGTGAGCCACCAACTGCGAGCAGGGCCACGGGGAGCGCGAGCGTCGAGAGCCAGCCCAGGCCGGTGTCGGCGGCGGGCGGGATCGACTGGCCCGCCGTGGCGACCACGAGGCCAAGCGCCAGCGCGACGAAGATGGGGTTGGTGGCGATGCGTCGCAGTTCGCCACGCAGGTCTGCCGCGGCGTCGTTGACGAGGATGAGTGTCAGCACCGTCAGTGGGATCTGGACGAGTGCCACGAGACCGAGGATGAGACTCGCAGTCCCGGCGGCCGCCGAACCGAGCGTCGCGGCGACGACGGGGACGCCGAAGTACCCGAGGTTGCCGTGGTAGGACTGGACGACGGCGACGCTCCAGATCGATGCGTCACCGTCGCGATTGAGCAGCCATGATAGGCCGATGAGCGTGCCGAGGACGGCAAGCAGGCCCACCACGAGTTCGACGGAGACGAGTTCTGTCAGTTGCCTGTCGTATGTCGAGTGAAAGACCAGCGCCGGCAGGAGGACGTAGAACGCGATCTGGCCCAGGCGGCCGTTGCGCTCGCTGGTCAACACGCCGTAGTAGCGGGCGCCGAACCCGGTGACCACCAGCACGAGCATGTACGCGAACCGCCCCACCAGGTCCATATCGTCATCAACTGATCGGTACGTTTCACTCTTTATATTGGGACTGTTGGGGCCGTCGCTCGAACACAACGGTCATAGCCACGGGTGTGGACCACTCGGCAAACACAAGAGTGAGGCCGGCCACAGCCACGAGTATGGACTGCTCGGTGTATCTGGTCACGCAGGCGAGTCGGTCGGCGGGGCGGCCGACACCCGCTGTCGTCACAGCGGCGATAGCGGGCGGCGTCGATATCGTCCAGTTGCGCGAGAAGGACGTGTCGGCTCGGGAGCGCCTCGCCATCGGTCGCGAGGTACAAAAACACACTCGTGAGGCGGGCGTACCACTGATCGTCAACGACCGGGTCGACATCGCCCGGGCGCTCGCTGCCGACGGCGTCCACCTGGGTGACGACGACCTCCCCATCGAGGTGGCCCGTGACCTGCTGGGCGAGGACGCCATCATCGGTCGCTCTGTCTCCGTCGTCGCCGATGCCGTCGAAGCCGAACGGGCCGGTGCGGATTACCTGGGGGTGGGGGCCGTCTACGCGACGGGGTCGAAAGCAGATATCGACGACGACGAGTACGCCATCGGCCCGGACCGACTCGGCGCAATCGCCGAGGCCGTCTCGGTCCCGGTCGTCGGTATCGGCGGGATCACTGCAGACAACGCCGGTCCCGTCGTCAAAGCGGGTGCCGACGGTGTCGCCGTCATTACGGCGATCACGGGGGCCGACGACCCGGCGACTGCGACGCGACGACTGGCCGAGACCGTCGAGCGCGCTCGCGAGTCCCGGACCGAGTGACGGTTCCCGGACAGTCTGGCACGGTTCCGACGGGGTTATACGACCTGACTGAATAGTCAGTCGAAGATGGCGACAGACGAGACGACGCCGTTCGACCGGTATCGACAACGGATCGACCGGCCGCTGTGGCGACTGTTCGGCGAGTACGGCACCGATCGGACTCGCTGGCTCGTCGTCGGACTAATTTCGAATTTGCTCGCACAGGCGGCATCGCTGTTCCCGCCGGTCGTTCTCGGGACGGCCATCGACGCGCTGTTTGCGGGCGAGAGCGAGTACGCGCTCTTGCTCGTCCCCCCGGCGTGGATCCCGACGGATCCCGTCGCGCAGTTCTGGTTCTCTGCGGCGCTGATCGCGGGTTCGTTCGCCGCGACGGCGCTGTTCACCTGGATCTACGGCGTCACCGCGAACTTCTTCGCCCACGGTGTGATGCACGCCGTTCGCGCAGACAGTTTCGAGAAGATGTTGCGACTGGACGCCGCCTTCTTCGACGACAAGCAGACCGGTGAGGTGATGTCGATTCTGAGCAACGACTCCCAGAACCTGGAACTGTTCCTCGACAACGCCCTGATGAACGGGGTTCGCCTGATCGTGATGGTGCTTGGCATCGCCGCCGTTCTCTTCGCGCTGAACTGGCAACTCGCAATCGTCACGCTGGTCGCGATTCCGCTGATCGTTGGCTTTACCGTCTGGTTCATGCGAGTGATCGAACCCAGATACAGGGCCCGCCAGTCCGCGATGGCCGATTTCAACACCCGCATCGAGAACGGGATCACCGGCATCATCCTCGCGAAGGTCACGAGCAGCGAGGCGTACGAGGCCGACCGGGTTCGCAACGCCTCCCGTGGCGTCTTCGAGACGACGATGTCGGTACTGAAACTCTCGTACTTCTACCGGCCGGGGATGGAACTGCTCGCCGGTCTCTCCTTCGTGGCGACGTTCACTGTCGGTGGCTACTGGATTCTCTTCGGCGCGCCGGCCCCCTTCACCGGCCGACTCACAGTCGGGACCTTCGTCACGTTCGTGTTCATGACCCAGCGGTTCGTTGCGCCCCTGGCCGAAGTGTCGAACATCGTCGATCAGGTCCAGAACGCGAAGGTGTCGGCCTCGCGTGTGTTCGGCCTGGCAGACATCCCGGTTCGGATCACCGACCGCGAGGACGCGACTCGCCTGAACGAACCGGACGGCAGGGTCACGTACGAGGACGTGTGTTTTTCGTATCCCGATCTGCTGACCGCGTCGAACGGCGACGGGGCCATCCACCAGACCGACGGCGGGGTCGCCATCACTGACGAGGCAGACAGCGACGACGGCTATGTCATCGAGAACGTCTCCTTCGAGGCCGACCCGGGCGAAACGGTCGCCTTCGTCGGTTCGACCGGGGCCGGCAAGTCGACGCTGTGTCGCCTCCTCTTGCGCCTCTACGACGTGGACGAGGGATCTGTCATGGTCGACGGCACGGACGTGCGCGACCTGCAACTGGCGAGTGTGCGCAGACACGTCGGCTACGTCTCACAGGACGCCTTCCTCTTCGATGGGACGATTGCGGAGAACGTCCGCTACGGTCGGTTCGAGGAGAGCGAGAAAGCGGTCCGTGAGGCCGCCAGGGCCGCCAAAGCCCACGAGTTCATCGAGGCACTCCCCGACGGCTACGACACCCGCGTGGGTGAACGCGGCGTCAAACTCTCGGGCGGCCAGCGCCAGCGCATCGCCATCGCCCGCGTCGTCCTGCAGGACCCGGCGATCCTCGTCCTCGACGAGGCGACGAGTGATGTCGACACCGACACCGAACAGCGCATCCAGTCCTCGCTCGACGCCCTGACTGCCGACCGAACCACGTTCGTCGTCGCCCACCGTCTCTCGACGGTGATCGGGGCCGATCAGATTCTCGTTCTCGAAGACGGTACGGTCGTCGAACGCGGCGACCACGGCACGCTTCGTCAGCGCGACGGTCGCTACGCGGAACTGTGGGGTGCACAGACGGGTGCGCAGTGAACGACCAGTGCACAGACGGGCGCACAGTGAACTACCTCACCGTCCTGTGGCTGTACGAGCAATAGTCGAATACATGAAATGTGCGATATTTTTATAGTAATAGGTAACAAACAACCGGACTGACATGGTGCAAGATACCAGTTACCAGACTACTTCCGGGCAGTCTCGTGGCGGCGAGCGAGACGGCCGCCTCAGTCGGCGAGCGGTCCTCGCTTCGGGCGTGACACTCGGAACGACCGCACTCGCTGGCTGTGCCGACCTGAGTGGCGGCGACGACGGACTGACGGTCGCCATCATCTCCAGTAACGCCGGTTTCGACGATCAGGCGTTCAACGACATGGCCCGAGACGGACTCACGCGGGCGGCCGAGGAATTCGACATCGAGGTCAACGAGATCGAGGAGACCGACATCGCGCAGTTCGGCGACACTCAGGCCGAGGCCGCCGAGGCGGGCAACGACCTGATCGTTCTCGTGGGCTTCCAGCACACCGAAGCGTTGCAAGAGAACGCGACCGAGTATTCGGATACGAACTGGATGCTGATCAACGATGACGTCGACGAACCGAACGTCGCTGGCTACGTCTGGGCGAACCACGAGATGTCGTACCTGGCCGGCGTCCAGGCCGGCACGATGACGTCCGAGGAGTTGAACCACGCGGGCAGCTCGAACGACCCCGACAACAACCAGATCGGGTTCGTCGGCGGTGAGGAGGTCCCACTGATCGAGGCCTTCGAACGAGCCTACGTCGCCGGTGCCGAGTGGGTCGACGACAGCGTCGAGGTGGCGACAGGCTACGCGGGGAGCTTCAGCGACCCCTCGGCGGCCGAAGACGTGGCACAGTCACAGTACGATGCCGGTGCCGACATCATCTACCACGCCGCCGCGGCGTCAGGCCCCGGCGTGTTCGACGCTGCACAGGCCAACAACCGGTTCGCCGTCGGCGTCGACGCAGACCAGTCGATCACGCTCGAAGAGTACTCGGACGTGATTATCGGTTCTGCGGTGAAGTACATCGACCAGGGGACCTACGACTGTGCGCAAGCGACCGTCAACGACAACTTCGACGAGGTTGCGGGCTTCAACGTTGTCGATCTCTCTCAGGACGGTGTCGACCTCGTGATCGGACAGGAGTTCGAGGGTTCGATGCCGGATGTCCTCTCGGAGAACCTCGAAGCGGCAAAGCAGGGCATCGTCGACGGCGACATCGACGTGCCGTGTGACGCGACCGGTTGCTGACGCCCCGCTTTTCATCATGGCTGGACCTGATTCACGGGAGACAGTTGTTCGACTCGACGGGATCACGAAGCGGTTCGGGAGCGTCGTCGCAAACGACGGCATCGACTTCGAACTGGACGACGGGACGGTCCACGCGCTCGTCGGCGAGAACGGCTCCGGGAAGACGACACTGATGAGTGTGCTCTACGGACTGTACGATCAGGACGAGGGTCGGATCGTCGTCGACGGGGAGCCACGAACCTTCGACTCGCCGCGGGACGCAATCGACGCCGGGATCGGGATGATCCACCAGCACTTCCAGCTCGTCGAACCGATGACCGTCCTCCAGAACAGTATCCTCGGCCACGAACCGACGACCTACGGCATGGTCGACGAGGAGCGTGCCCGCGCAGACATCGAGGCGATTTGCTCGCGATACGACTTCGACGTCGACGAGCACCTAGACACGCCAGTTCGGGACCTCGATCTCGGCGTCCAGCAGCGCGTCGAAATCGTCAAGAGTCTCTATCGGGGTGCCGAGGTGCTCGTCCTCGACGAACCGACGGCGGTGTTGACCCCACAGGAGGTCGACCGCCTCTTCGATCTGATGGGCGAACTCAGGGACCAGGGGACCTCGCTGATTTTCATCACACACAAGCTCGAGGAGGCGATGGAGATCGCCGACCGGATCTCGGTCCTCCGGGACGGCGAGAAGGTCGGGACGATAGCGGCGGCCGACGCGACTCGCGAACGACTCGCAGAGATGATGGTCGGTCGCGAGGTCCTGTTCGACGACGAGCAGCGAGCGACCGAGACCGGCGAGGTCGTCCTCGAAGTGGACGGCCTCAGGGTGAGCGACGACCGCGGGCTCGAACGTGTCAGTGGCGTCGACTTCGACCTCCGGCGCGGCGAAATCTTCGGTATCGCCGGCGTCGAGGGCAACGGCCAGGCACAGCTCGTCCAGGCGGTAACTGGCCGCAGGGATGTCGACGACGGCCGGATCCGGTTCCAGGGCGAGGACATGACCGACATCAGCCGTCGCGACGCAATCGAAGCCGGGATCGCCTACATTCCCCAGGATCGTCTCGAAGACGGACTGGTGCTTGAGGACGACCTCGTGCGCAACGCCTTGCTTGGCTTCCAGACGCTCGCTCCGTTCGTGGGCGAGTGGTTCATCGACTGGGACGGGGTCCGGGACCACGCCGACCGGATCATCGACGAGTACGACGTGAAACCGCCCGACAGGACCAGACTGGCACGGTCACTCTCCGGAGGCAACCAACAGAAGTTCGTCGTCGGCCGGGAACTCAGCCACGACCCGGACCTGCTGGTCGCCTCACACCCGACCCGCGGCGTCGACATCGGCTCGATAGAGTTCATCCACAGCCAGTTGCTGGACATGCGTGACGACGGATTACCAATCGTGCTCGTCTCGTCGAAACTCGAAGAGATCCAGAACCTCGCTGATCGCATCGCCGTGATGTACGAGGGCGAGTTCGTCGACACGGTCCGTCCGGACGACGTGACCGAGCAGGATCTGGGTCTGTTGATGACCGGCCACCGGGAGGCGGCAGGCGAGACACCACCCGCGGCCAGGGACGGGGGCGACCTGTCGTGAGTCGGCAGGGGACGGTCCGTTCGGCACTCGACCGGGCCGCAGACCGGATGCTGACTGCGGGCGTGGTCGAACGGCTCGGCATCGGAATCGCGTCTGTCGTGCTGGCCTTCGTCGTCGGTCTATGCATCGTCGCGGCGGCCGGCTACTCCCCGCTGATTTTCCTCAACGAGATGCTGCTGGGCGCGCTCGGCAGCCAGCGGGGGATCGCGCTCACGCTCCGAGAGTCCTCGCTGTACATCCTGACCGGCGTCGCGGTCGCGGTCGCGTTCCGGGCCGGGATCTTCAACATCGGCGTCCAGGGCCAGTTCATCGTCGGCGGGCTTTCGGCGACGATGGCGATTCTCCGGCTCGCACCGTTCCTGCCGACGGGGGCCGTCGGCGGCGTTGCACTGATCGTCCTTGGCTCGCTCGTCGGAATCGCCGTCGGCGGGGCCTACGCTGCCCTCCCGGGAGCGCTGAAGGCCTACGCCGACGCCAACGAGATCATCACGACGATCATGCTGAACTTCATCGCGCTGGGCGTCGTGCTGTACCTGATCAGCGGCCCCTTCCAGGGAGAGGGCCGCCAGGAACCACGGACCGACTCGCTTCCGGAGTACGTCGAGTTCCCCAGCCTCCTGTTCGAAACCGGCTCGTTCTCGGTCGTCGGCCTCGTCGTCGCACTCGCGAGTGTCGCGGTCGCGTACGTCCTGCTGACCAGGACCCGGATGGGATACGATATGGTGACCAGCGGTAAACAGGCATCTGCGGCCCTCTACTCCGGCGTTCGCGCCGAGCGAACGATCATCGGGACGATGACGTTCTCGGGAATGGTCGCCGGTCTCACCGGGGCGGTGTTCAGTATCATGGTCCTCGGTGGCTACGTCGACCCGCAGGGGATCCACACCTACGGATTCGACGCCATCGCGGTGAGCCTGCTGGCCGCGAACAATCCACTCGGCGTCGTCCCGGCAGGAGTCCTCTTTGGCGGCCTCTCCCGCGGTGGCTCGTTCATCGGGATCACGACGGACATCCCGGCACAGCTAGTCGACGGTGTCATCGGCCTCGTGATCCTGTTCGTGGCTGCACCCGAACTGTTCCGGATGGCCGCACGTCGGACTGGTCTGGGGAGTGAGCGACGATGAGTGTCGCCGGGACGATTCGGCGGAATCGCCTCCGACTCGGGGTACTCGTCGTGGCCCTCGTCGCCGCGCTGGCCGTCGCCGTCTGGCGTGACGTGGCGCTGACGGCACTGCTCACGACCGGCTTCGTCGAACGTTCGATACGGGCTGCGACACCGATTGCACTGGCGGCCATCGGCGGGCTGTACGCCGAGAAGAGCGGCGTCTTCAACATCGGCCTGGAGGGGTTCATGATCTTCGGGGCGGTCAACGCCGTCGCGGTCACGTGGCTCGTCTCGGGCGGGACGGCGGGAACGGTCACACAGACAGACCTCTGGATCGGGCTGGTCGGTGCCGTCGTCCTGAGCGTGCTGTACACCGTCGTCTTCGCGATCATCCTGCTCCGGTACGAGGCCAGCCAGATCGTCGCGGGGCTGGCCGTCTGGATCCTCGGACTGGGCTTTGGTCCCTTCACCGCAGTCGTCATCTGGGGCAGCCAGTCCAGTCCCCGCGTCGGCCGGATCGACGCCGTCTCGGTCCCCGGCCTCGCCGAGATTCCGTTTCTCGGGGACGTCTTCTTCGATACCTCACCGCTGGTCGTGCTAACGCTCCTGCTGGTGGCCGCTGCGTGGGTGTTTCTCTACCGGACGCGCTATGGCTACTGGCTGCAGGCGGCCGGCGAGAACCCGGAAGCGCTCGATACCGCCGGTGTGAACGTCAGTCGCGTTCGCTACGCCGCGGTGATCTTCTCGGGTGCGATGGCCGGTCTGGGCGGGGCCGTCCTCTCGGTCGGCCTCTCGTCGGGCTTCGTCGGCGGCGGTCTGACGATGGTCGATGGCCGCGGCTGGATCGGCATCGTCGCCTACCTGTTTGGCAATTACAACCCGGTCGGTGCCTTCGGGGCGGCACTGCTGTTTGGCGCGGCCGACATGTTCCAGATCCAGTTGCAGACGATCAACGTCGACGTACCGGCGACGCTAACCGGACTGCTTCCCTACGTCGTCGTCATCATCGTCCTCGCGGCGTACGGTCGGACGCGGATGCCGGCTCGCGTCGGTGAACCCTACGAGAGCGAAAACTGACCTGCTGGCTGTCGCTCTCCGGGCTGCGCTCGGGAGAGAGACGTCGCGTCGCCGCGAATCACTGAATATGGCCTTCGTCGCGGAGCTGGTCGGCGTCCTGACTGGTGTAGCGCCACTCGATGTTGGCCTTCTCGTCTTGCCAGTCCCACGGTTCAACCAGCACCACGTCGTCCGTCTCGATCCAGGTTCGGAATTTCATGCGGCCGGGAATCCGTCCCATCCGCTCCTTACCGTCTTCACACTGCACGCGAACGTGGTTCCCACCGTTGTGTTCGGTGACCACGGCGAACAGTTCGTCGTCGTTGGGCATCCGAAGGTTTCGACGCCCGGATTCGTTGCTCACACGACAAGCACGAGTCGGAGACTGATAACTATTCGGCGACCCGAGATAACGTGGCACATGGCTAGCGGGAACCAGGCGATGGCAACGGCCCTCTCGTTTGGGACGACCTTTCTATGCGTACAGTCGGTAAAACGGACAATGGCTGCTCACTGGAGCGAGTCCGACATGCCGTCCCTGGCCGACATGACTATCGTCGTTACCGGGGCAAACAGTGGTCTCGGCTACGAAGGAACCCGTGCTTTTGCCGAGAAGGGCGCGACAGTCGTCATGGCCTGTCGCTCCACCGAGCGCGGCGAACAAGCGGCCCGCGAAATCCGTCAGCACGTGTCCGATGGCGACCTCGACGTGCGCGAGTGTGACCTGGCCGATCTGTCCTCGGTGGCGCGGTTCGCAGAAGAGTATACGGGTGACTACGACGAACTACACGTTCTCTGTAACAACGCCGGTGTCATGGCACTGCCCCGTTCGGAGACTGCCGACGGGTTCGAGAAACAGTTCGGGATCAACCACCTGGGTCACTTCGCACTGACCGGCCACCTGCTGGACGTTCTGGCTGCAACCGACGGTGCCCGGGTGGTCACCCAGTCCAGCGGCGCTCACAGGCAGGGCGAGATCGACTTCGAGGACCTCCAGCGGGAACGCTCCTATGGCCGCTGGTCGGCCTACGCACAGAGCAAACTCGCGAACGTGCTCTTCGGGTACGAACTCGACCGGCGGAGCAGCGAGGCCGACCTCGACCTGGCAAGTGTCGTCTGTCATCCCGGTTACGCGGACACCGACCTCCAGCGTCGGGCGGGCGAGGCCGGTGGTGGTGTCGTCGGTGCCGCACTCGCAACTGTGGTCAATCGACTCTTCGCCCAGTCGTCCGAGACGGGCGTGCTCCCGATGCTGTACGCGGCGACCCACGAGGACATCGAGGGCGGCGAGTACGTCGGTCCCGGCGGTCTGATGAACATGCGTGGCGCGCCCGAACCACAGCGGTCCAGCGACCGCTCGGACGACGAGGACACCGCTGCTCGACTCTGGGAGCGGTCGGAAGACCTGACTGGCGTCACCTACGAGTTCGACGTACCGGTCACGGCCGAGTGATCGACCGTCGTCTGATAGTGATTATTGTCGCCGATGACCGGGTCGATCGCGCGCTGTCGTGCGATCGATCCCGGAAAGACCGAGAATAATCACTATGAGGGTCAGAACTCGCCGGTGACGATGTCGGCGACGCGCTGGCGGTCGAACAGTGTCTCGTCGGTGTCATACACCTGCTGGACAGCGCGTTCGGTGACGACGAGGTTCGTGATCGGTCCCTGGTACAGCGGGCCGCCGCGGTACACGTCGCCGTTCTCGACGGCCGTTAGCTGACTGGCCACGTCGTGGTCCTCCATGAACGCGACGACAGTGTCCTGGAACTTCCGGGCAGTCTTTGCTTCCTGACCACGGAACATGATGTTCTCGGGATCGATCTCCAAGAGCGTCTCGTAGTCGATCCGGCCACGCGTCTCGTGGAAGTCCTGCACGTCCGTCTCGGCGAGTGCGTCACGGACACCCAGATCACGCCACTGTTTGAAGCTCGTTCCCTCGCTGATCAGGTACGGCGAGAACTCCTCGGGCTGGTCGCCGGCGGCCCACATGATCGCGACTGCCGGGCGCTCGCCCTCGCCCGGAACCACGTCGTCGAGGGTCGACTGGAAGTCGTCGTGGAGCGTGGCGAAGGCCTCGTAGCGCTCCCGTTCCTGAAAGAGGGCGGCGAGTTTCTCGAAGGCCTCGTACAGCGAGTAGTACTGGTAATCCTCGTGCCAGGAGTACCCCGTCGAGAAAATGCTGTTGCCGAAGAAGGGCGCGACGTTCTCGCGCACCTCGTCCACGTCGCTCTGTTCCCACCCGTTGAAGCGATGCTGCAGGAAATTCGGATCCATGACGTGGACATCACCGTCGAGCGCGTAGAACCGCTCCTTGCTGACGCCGTCCTGATAAAGGGCGGTCATCCCGCTCTTGTCGACGCTTACGTCCGGGATCTCGTCGTAGTACTGGGTGTGATAGCGCGAGGGAAGCCAGACGCCCGCCGGTGGCTCCCGTCCGAGTGCGATACCCATGTCGGCCCAGCTCCCGTTGTTGGCGACCCACGTCTCGGGCACGCTGTCGAACTCGACAGTTCCCATCGGTTCGATCGATGCCGAGTAACTCGTCTCGGTTGCGGTCGATTCCTCCTCACTACTCGTTCCGACACAGCCCGCGAGCGCGATGGTCCCGACTGTACCGCCGGCTTTCAGTACGTTTCGACGCGTTCGGCTCGAATCGTCGGTCATCGTTTTTAGGTCATCCTAAAACACACAAAAGTGTTCCGAAATCGGCCGTCTCGCGCGCTCATTCGCCGAGCGCACGCCGCGGCAGAATCTGTAACTCGGGTTCGTACTCGACGGTGGCCTCGACGCCGAAGACATCAGCCAGCAGTTGCTCGGTGACGACCTTTCGTGGCGGTCCCCAGTCGTAGAGTTGTCCGTCGTTCATTGCAACCAGGTTGTCGGCGAAGCGGGCGGCCTGGGCGATATCGTGGAGGACAACGGCGACGGTCACGTCCTTGCCCTCGTTGAGCTGTCGAACCGTCTCCAGGACGCGAAACTGGTGGTGGAGATCCAGGAACGTCGTCGGTTCGTCCAGTAAGAGCACGTCGGTCTCCTGAGCCAGCACCATCGCGATCCAGGCCAGTTGCTTTTGTCCGCCCGATAGCTGGCCGAGTTCGGTGTCGCGCAGGTGGGTCACGCCCGCCTGTTCGAGAGCGCGCTCGACGGCCTCGCGGTCCTCGGAACTGACACGGTCGAAAAAGCCACGGTGTGGATATCGGCCGTGGGAGGCCAGGTCCTCGACGGTGATCGAGTCGGGCGATTCGTTCTCCTGTGAGAGCACGCCCATCTCGCGGGCGAGTTCGGTCTGATCGAACGACTGGATCGCCTCGCCGTGGAGCCGGACGGTCCCGGATTCGGGCGTGAGGTGGTTCGACAGCGCCTTCAGCAGCGTCGATTTGCCGCTGCCGTTCGGGCCGACGAGTGCTGTCACTTCACCCTCGGGCACGTCCAGGCGAGCGCACTCGACGACCGCCTCGTCGCTGGTGGGATATCGCACGTCGAGGTCCTCGGCGACGAGGGCGCTCGCGACCGGGACGCCATCTTCGTCGGTCAGCACTTCCTGCACCGGTTCGCGTCGCCTCGTCTCCGGCATCAGATCCCACCCATCGATTGCTGTTTGCGCATCAGATAGAGGAAGTACGGGCCGCCGATCAGCCCGGTGACGACGCCGACCGGGACCTGGATCGGACTCAGCGCGAGGCGCGCACCGACATCGGCAACCACCATCAGCGCCGGCCCGGCGAAGAGACAGCCGACCACGAGCCGACGGTAGTCGCTGCCGACCACGTTGCGTACGACGTGGGGGACGATCAGCCCGACGAAACCGACGATGCCGGCAACGGCGATAGCCGTGCCGGCCGCCAGAATCGCGACCCCAGAGAGGGCAAAACGGACGCGTTCGACGTTCATCCCCAGCGACTGGGCGGTCCGTTCGCCCAGCAACAGGACGTTGAGTTGTCGAGCGCCCGCGAGTGCCAGCACGATTGCGAACGCTGCCGGCAGGATTGCAAGCCGGACCTGCTCCCAGTCCGTACCGGTCAGCGATCCCGTGGTCCAGGCGATGGCCGACTGAACCACACCCAGGTCGTCAGCGAAAAAGAACACGCCAGTCTGGAGCGACTGGAAGACGGTGCCGACGATGACGCCGGCAAGCACCAGTCGAACCGGACTCGTCCCGCCCTTCCAGGCGATGGCGTAGACGAGCGCGAACGCGACAGTGCCTCCCGTCGCGGCGATCAGTGGCAGGAAGGGTGCGAGACCTGTGAACACGACCAGGGTTAGCAACACAGCCAGCCCGGCCCCGGAACTGACGCCGAGGATGTAGGGACTGGCCAGTTCGTTGCGCGTCACCGCTTGGAAGATTGCCCCGGAGACGGCGAGTGTCGCGCCGGTAAGGACGCCGACCAGCACGCGGGGAAGCCGGATGTTCCAGACGATCAGTGTCGCGTCGTCCATCTCGGGCATCTCCCCGCCCAGCAGGAAGGCATTCCAGGTGGCCGGATCGAAGAGGATATCGAGATCGAACACCGCCGACCACGCGTCGAGAATCGTCATCGAGTACGAGCCGAAACTCACCTGCACGAGTCCCGCGAGCACCGTTATCACCGTGCTCGTGAGACAGAAGGCGGCGAGGCGACCGGTGAACCAGCCGTTCCGGTGTGCTGGCTCTGTCATCGTGTCGGTCGGATGTGTGCCGGCCATTCTTGCTTTAGGTATGCCTAATCGCAAGGTTAGTACTTTCGGTTCTGTTCGAGCTACTAGGCTGGCCTAAAGATCGTAAGTGGTTTAATGGTTTAGGCTGACCTAATTCGTATGAGAAACGGGAGGGAGACGACAGCGGTAGCCGACATCGTCACCAGTACGTAGGATGCCCCTCGAATCATCAGAATCGGCCGGCGCTCCCTCGTTTGCACCACTGCGACACTGTATCGAGGGTATCGCAGACCCTGACGGGCGGTTCAGAGTCGCGTGTGCGAAGCGCGGGGTTTGCCCGGTTCCGGTCGACGGCCTCGCCTTCCCTGACCGTGAGACAGCGGTCCTTGCCGCTCGACTCGCGACGCGCTATCGTGCCCTGCTCGGGGAGTTCGACGCCAATGCGCCCGCACACGCACTCGTCGTTCACGACGGCCCGCCGCGCGTCGCGAACCCGGACGGGGGAACAGGACAGCACACCGAGCCAGTCTAAGACTTTTAGGCTGGCCTAAAAATCGACACCGTTTTCAATTGTTAGGTAGACCTAAATCATACATGGAACGATCACAGCAGACGCGACGCGACGTACTCACAGGCAGTAGCGCGCTCATTGCAGGGGGACTCCTCGCGGGATGCACCGAATCGTCTGGCAACGAGAACACTACGACTGATACTGCGATGGATGGCCAGACGATCACCGGGGACGACGAGACGGCGACGACGACTCCAAGCAGCTACGAGGCCTGTATCGAACCCGCGGGCTGTCTCACCTTCGAGTCGGTCCCCGAGTCCTGGCTCGTCTACAACGGCGCGTGGGCCGACATGGCCTTCGCGCTGGGCCAGCGCGACGGCTTCCTCGCGGCCGGCAACATGATCCCGAGCTTCTTTTTCGACCCGTTCGACCTCGACGCGCCCGCTCCGGAGTCGTTCCCGGCGCTGGCAAACTGGGACGGTGGCGGCTGGAGCAAAGAAGTGTTCTACGAACTCGATCCCGACGTAATCCTGATGGACCCCAACTACATGCACGGGACAGGGTGGGACGACGACTGGGAGCAGGCAGACACCGAGGAGATCAGCGAGAACGTCGCGCCGTTCTTTGGCAACAACTGTCGGCGACGCCGGGAATTCCACGACTACAAGCTCTACTCGCTGTATGGAGCCTTCGAGCGACTCGCCGATCTCTTTCAGGAACGGGAGCGCTACGGGGCCATCGTCGAGGTTCACGAGTCGGTTCGGACGGACATCCAGTCGCGACTCCCCGCCGAGAGCGAGCGGCCGACGGTCGGTCTGATCAACGGTGGGTCAGACCCCGCAAACGGCGTCTTCTACCCGCTAAACACGCAGGATGAAGGCTACGAAATGAAACCGTATCGCGACCTCGACGTGGCCAGTGCGTTCCCCGACTCGATGGAGGGCGGTGAGATCGACTACGAGAAACTGCTCGAAGTCGATCCCGAGATCCTGGTCGTCCACTGGGGCATCGGGACGACCGGCGACACGGACTCGTTCTCGGCGTCGGCGTTCCGCGAGCAGTACGTCACACCGATGGCAGACGACCCCGTCGGGAGCCAGTTGACGGCAGTCCAGAACGGCAACGTCTACCCCGGCGCGTACGGCGAACAGGGACCGCTCGTGAACCTCTTGCAGACAGAAATGAAGGCCCAGCAACTGTACCCCGACGAGTTCGGTGTGTTCGATCCCGAGCAGTTTCCGTCGGTACCGGCCCAAAACCGGCTGTTCGACCGCCGGCGGGTTATCGACATCATCGACGGCAATCTATGACGACGCTTCGGACGGAGACGCCGGCGACCGCCCCCGACACCGCAGTCGACCGCGACGTGGTCGTCGTCGGCGGTGGGACCGGCGGCCTCTCGGCGGCGGTGTTCCTCGCTCGCTTCGGATTCGAGACCATCGTGCTCGCCCGGGGAGCGTCGGCTATCGAGCAGTGTGCCCACCTGGAGAACTACCTCGGCTTCCCGGGCGGGATCAGCCCCGGGCGTTTCCTCGCGCTCGGCCGGGATCAGGCCACCGCGGAGGGTGCGACGGTCGTCGATGAGCGTGTCGAGACGGCCCAACGAATCGGCGATACGCCGGCCCGATTTCGCGTCGAGACCGCCGCCGACCGGACAGTCCGGACGACGAGCGTCCTGGCCGCGTCGGCTTACGACGGCGACTGGCTCGACTCGTTCAAGGACCTTGACGCCGCAGACGGTGAGCCGTTCCTAGTCACCGACGCGGGACGAACCGACATCGACGGCCTGTATGCCTGTGGCTGGCTGACCGACGAGACGGCCCACCAGGCGAGCATCAACGCCGGCCACGGCGCGCGGGCGGCCCTGTCGTTGATTCGTGACGACCTCCGGGAGCGCTACTGGCCCGCGGTCGCCGACCGTTACGTCGACTGGGTGGTCGACGAGAACCGCTACGGCGGTGACGGCTGGAACGAGCACGTCGACGAGTGGTTCGAGCGCGAGATGGTGCCCGAAGACGAGGACATCGACGGCGAACTACTCGAATGTGCCCGCCAAGACCTCGCAGTCGAGTTTCTCGACCGGTGTGTCGACGAGGAAGAACGGAAACGCCGTGACCGGGAGGGACAGCGGCGACTGCTGGCACAACTCGACGACGATATAATCCGTGCGTACGCGGAGTCGAATATCGATGACTGATCCAGAGTACGACATCGTGGTCGTCGGTGGCGGCGTCGCCGGCCTGTCGGCCAGCGTCTTCACCGCCCGCGCGGATTTCGAAACGCTCGTCCTCGATGCCGGCGAGTCGATCCTCCGGCGCAACGCCCACCTGGAGAACTTTCCGGGCTTCCCTGCCGGGATCAACGCCCGGCAGTTGCTCGACCTGCTGGGCGACCAGGCCAAAGCGGCGGGCGTCGAGCGCCAGACTGCGACGGTCACGACCGTCACGGCGACCGACGACGGCTTCACCGTCGAAAGCGAGGATGGCGACCGCTACGAGAGTGAGTACGTGATCGCCGCGACGAAAAACGAGACGAGCTATCTCGACGGCGTCGAGGGCGTCGGCCTGCTCGACCGCGGCAAGACCTTCCTCGACACCGACGAACACGGCCGTACCGGCGTCGACGGCCTCTATGCGGCCGGGCGACTCGCAGAGAAGCCCCACCAGGCCGTCGTCTGTGCCGGCCACGGGGCCGAAGTCGCAGTGACGCTGCTCGAAGACGACGACACGCCGTTCTATCACGACTGGGTCGCGCCGACGGGCTACTTCACCGACCGCGGGCGCGAGGTTCCACCAGGGTGTGAGGAGATCGACGGGACCGAGAGTCGCCGTCGCGAGGACGAGAGCAGGGCGGTCCTGCGTGATGCACTCGCCGAGCCACATCCCGACGAACAGGAGACCCACCCGAGTCTCACTGGCGAGTAACGCGCCCGGCTGACTGGCGCTACTCTTCGTTCCAGCCACCGATTCGGTCGCGCCAGCGTCGCTTGAGCGCCCGCTCGCTGACGTGTGGCGTGCCGTCGGCGAGGTCTGCCCTGATCGCCCGTTCGAAGTCGGTCACGTCGGCCACGAAACCGGTCCGGACGTCGTCAACGAGTTCGTACGTCCACTGCTCACCGACGAAGCCCGACGGGATAATCTCGTCGCGCAAGGCGTCGGCGTACTCCTCGTGGCCGGCCTCGCGCAGTAGTTCGCGGGCCGCCTCGAAGTGGTCTATCCCGTGCCCGATGCTGTGATGACAGGCCAGCAAGGACCCGTAGCCACGGTAAATGTGCTCGACGCCGAGCTGGAGGCGGTGGAGTGCTTCCCGTTCCGTATCGGTCAGCTCGGAGTGATCAGTAGTTCGTGCCATGTGGTATCGTACGACACCGGCCGGTGAAACTATTACGACCTTCAAAGGTATTATATTCCGTTTACCCGTTGGCGAGACAGTGTCATACGAACGCCAGACGGCTGTCTGACGAGGATATATACCGCCCAAGTCCGTCAGTTTCGAACCAATGAACGAGGCGTATCTCGATCTGGAATCCGTGGAGGTCGAACTGGACGAGGAGTTACTCGACGAGATCGACGAGAAAGCCTTTGTAGAACACCGCGACAACCGCGACGCGGCGATTCGGGACCTGCTCGACGAGTGGCTCAAACAGCGCGACGGGGACTGAGCGCACTCGGCACGCGCCCGACGTTCTAACCGAAGCTATTCGTCTTGACTGTCTTCGTCGTCCTCGGCGAATTCGACTTCGGCTTCGAGTTCGATTTCGATACCATCGCCCTCGAGCGTGGCTTCGTACTCGGTCGCCTCCTCGACTTCGGCCTCGAGTTCGGTAGTGTCTATTTCCACTTCGACCTCGACCTCGACGCTGACATCGTCAGGGTCCATGTGAGGATCTGGGACCGCCACCTATAATTTAGTTCGGGACGTGATCGAACCGGTTTCGTTACGAGCGAGGTGATTGTATTGTCACAGTGTCGCCCAGTTCGGGCGCGCTGGCGTCGTACCCGTCTGAACGCAGTTCCTCGGCGAAGGCCCCACAGCGGTCGCCGTGGGTGACCAGCACCTCGCTGTCACGGTACGCTGACAGGAAGGACAGCAGGCCGGCCCGGTCGGCGTGTGCCGAGAAATCGAACAGTTCGACCTGTGCGCTGACGGGCATCACTCGCCCGTCGATTTCGGCGCTACCAGTGTCCAGCAGGTCCCGCCCGGGCGTCCCTTCGACCTGATAGCCCGTCATCGCGATGGTGTTGACCGGGCGGTCGCGTATCGCCGGGATGTACGTCATTGCCGGCCCGCCCGAGAGCATCCCCGAGGTGGTGACGATGACGGTATTCTGGTCGGCGATCCGGCGGCGCTGGCCGTCTCGACCGTCGACGAAGCGGGCGTTCGCTGTCGCGCCACGCAGTGCGTCACCGTCCCGGAGAAAGTCGGGGTGGTGGCGTAACTGTTCGGTGACGCGCTGGCCCATCCCGTCGACGTAGCAGTCGATGTCGTGGGCCGCACAGACCAGCATGATCTCCTGGGTGCGCCCGATGGCAAACGCCGGGACGACCACCGTCCCGCCCTGCCAGACCGTCGTGCGAAGGGTCTCGACGAACGACTCCTCGACGCTCGATCTGGTTTCGTGGGCAACGTCGGAATAGGTCGACTCACAGATGACGGCGTCTGCGTCCGGGCGAGCGGTCGTCGCGTCGACGAGGCGCTGGCTGTCGGTGTGGAAATCCCCCGTGTAGAGCAGTCGCGTCGCGCCGTCATCGGACTGCGTGTCCGAGGTGCGCTGCACCTCGCTATCGTCGACGAGGACGTGCGCACTCCCGGGGATGTGGCCGGCATTGAACAACGTCACCTCGTAGCCAGCGGCCGTGAACGACTCCTGGTAGCTGTGGGTTTCTGACACCTCAGTGACGCGACGTACGTCGTTGTTGGTAAAGGGACAGCGGGGCGTCTGTCCGTGGAGTTTCAGCGTGTCTGCTGCGAGGGTCAGCGTCAGGTCACGCGTCGGCGGGGTCCAGTGGATGGGAGGACGGTCACTCCCCGACAGCAGTGACGGCACCGCACCGGCGTGGTCGAGATGGCCGTGGCTCACGACGACAGCATCTGGATTCACCGTGCCGACGGGGTACTGTGGCGGGGACGTACTGGCCATGCCGTAGTCCAGCAACAGCGAGTCGTCGATCAGGACCGCGCTCCGACCGATTTCACCCGCGCCACCGAGGAACTCGACTTCCATCGCGTTGCCGTATGAGACCTGTCGGTTTCCCTTCGTCGGTCTCGCTCGAACGCCGTGCTACCGTCTGGCACTGTCGTCGAGCGACTCGACCAGTCGCTCTACCTCGTCGGCCGAGACGGTCGGCAGCGTTCCACGAATCGTTCGAGTCAGCGCCGCCATCGCAGTCCCGTAGGTAATCGCCCGGTCGGTCGATTCCTCCTCGTACAGTTGCTGGAGGACCCCACCGACGAAGGCCTCGTGGGTGCCTGCGTCGTCGACGGTTTCGGTCTCGATGATGTCCTGTTCGTGAATGACGTTGTCGTGCCACGCGACCGCTCCCTGTTCGCTTCGGGTGATGATCACCTGCTCGAAGTCCCCTTCCGAGGCGATGGAGTGGGCGATCTGACGAGGCTTGCCCGAGCGGTCGAACACCTCCTTGACGTCTGCCTCGCTTGCAACGAGGACATCAATCGCGTCCTGCATATCGAGCAAGGCTTCGCGTGCCGCCGACAGCGACCAGAGGCCGGGCTGGAAATCCAGGTCGAAGACGCAGGTCCCTTCACAGGCACGGAAGAGTGCATCGGTCGTCCGGCGAGCGGTCGGCGATAGTGCCGGCGTCGATCCGCTGACGAAGAACACGTCGGCGTTCTGAACCGTCGGCATCTGGATGTCGTCGGTCGAGACCAGCGACATCGCACTGTCGGCGCGGTCCTGGACGACCACGTCTTCGCGGGGTTTACTCGCCCGTTCGACGAACTGCAGTCCCTGCCGACCGTCGGCCTCCCAGACGATCTGTGTCTGCAGTCCGGATTCGTGGAGTTCGGCGGCGACGCGCTTGCCCAGTATCGTCTCGGGGAGTTTCGACAGCCAGACTGCTGGCGCGCCCAGTCGCGACGCGGCGACAGCGGCACTGCTCTCGGTCCCGTCGGTAGCCAGTGATACGTCCGTCGCCGTCTCCAGGCGCTCTTGATCCGGCGGGCTCACCCGCAGTGCCGTCTCGCCGAACGTTACCAGTCGACTCATACCACGCCCATCAACGCCGCGAGGGCTTAGCCTCTGCGGTGAGGGCGCTAATCCCCCTCCCTCCACGGAGCGACCGGAGAAGATACAGCGCCCGCACGGGTCGCAAACACGTTCTCCGCCACGTTTACAACCCCTGCGGTCGAAGCAGGTAGTACGATGCTCGCCACGCTTCCGACAGTGTTCAAACGCGACAAGAAGCGTGCACCGTGGGTTGTGGCCGAGCGTCCAACAGGTAGGAGTGGGACACTCCGAACCGCCCGTAAAGGGAAGTCGCCTGCGGAGTCTGGAGCCGCTGTGTCCACGTCGGATGCAAGCTCCGACACGGAACCAGGAAGCCTCAACCTCAACAAGCAAGGGTCGGGTAGGCCCGAGCGCGGTAGGTCGGGGTAGTTCACTTGCCACAGCGTGAAGTAATTACGTCCGACAGTACGATTGACCTCGACCCACAACCCTTACGATTGCGTCGCTCACAGGATTGGACATGACAGAGGCGACGGGCATCGTCGGAGAGTTTCTCTCGCTGAAGGCAGACAGTGACGCCGACCTGCTGGCGATGCAGTGTGGCGACTTCTACGAGTTTTTCGACGAGGACGCCGAAGCCGTCGCCGACGAACTCGACCTGAAGGTGAGCCAGAAATCCTCACACGGATCCTCGTATCCGATGGCCGGAGTCCCCGTCGACGACCTGACGCCCTACGTTTCCGCGCTGGTCGAACGGGGCTACCGGGTCGCTGTCGCCGACCAGCACGAGACCGAAGACGGCCACGCCCGCGAGATCACGCGTGTCGTCACGCCAGGGACGCATATAGAGACGAGCGACGACGCCGCCCAGTACCTCGCGGCCGTCGTCGAGGGCACTGGCGGGGACGCCTACGGTCTGGCCGTCGCCGACGTGACGACCGGTCAGTTCCACGTCACCCAACTCGACGACGAGAACGCCCGAACACGTGTCCAGACGGAGCTATACAAGTTCGACCCCGCCGAGGTGTTGCCGGGACCACTCCTACGTGGCGACGACGACTTCCTCGACCGACTGCGCGAGCGGACCGACGCCGCACTGACGGTACACACGAAGGAATCGTTCGCGCCGGGGCGAGCGCGCCACCGGGTTCGCGAACACTTCGGCCCCGAGACAGTCGAGAGCGTCGGTATCGCAGACGACGAGGCCGCACTCCAGGCCGCCGGGGCAGTGCTGTCCTATGTCGAGGAGACCGGCGTCGGCACGCTGGCGTCGGTGACCCGGTTGCAGGCCTACGGCGCGACCGACCACGTCGACCTCGACGCGACGACACAGCGCAACCTCGAACTCACCGAGACGATGCAGGGCAACGGCGAGGGATCGCTGTTCGAGACCGTCGATCACACTGCCACCGCTGCCGGTGCGCGCACGCTCCGAGAGTGGTTGCAGCGGCCGCGCCGTGACCTCGGCGAACTCACGCGTCGCCAGGCCGGTATCGGCGCGCTCGCCGAGGCCGCGATGGCCCGCGAGCAGCTGTGCGAGACGCTGTCCGACGCCTACGACCTCGAACGGCTGGCCTCGCGGGCGGTTTCGGGCAGCGCCGACGCGCGTGACCTGCGGGCCGTCGCCGAGACGCTGGATCTGGTCGGGGCCGTGGGGGAGTTGCTGGACGGCGACGACCGCCTCGCCGACTCGCCGCTGACCGACGCACTCGCCCGGATCGACCGCGAGGCCGTCGCCGCCCTCGTGATAGAACTCGACGAGGCACTGGTCGAGGATCCGCCGGGGACGGTCACGCAGGGCGGCCTGTTTTGCCGGGGGTACGACGACGACCTGGACGAGGTGATCGAGGGCCACGAGTCGGCCCTGGAGTGGCTCGAAACCCTGCCCGAACGGGAGAAAGAGCGGACGGGCATCACCCACCTCTCGGTCGACCGTAACAAGACCGACGGCTACTACATCCAGGTCGGCAAGAGCGAGGCCGACGACGTGCCCGCCGAGTACGACCAGGTCAAGACGTTGAAAAACTCCAAGCGGTTCACGACCGACGAACTACAGGAGAAAGAGCGGGCCGTCTTCCGCCTCGAAGAACAGCGCCACGACCTGGAGTACGATCTGTTCGAATCGCTCCGTGACCGGGTCGCCCAGAACGCCGCACTCCTACAAGACGTCGGGCGAGTGCTGGCGGAACTGGACGCGCTGGCGTCGCTGGCGATTCACGCCGTCCGCAACGACTGGACCCGGCCCGAACTAACCGACGGGCGCGAACTCGCAGTCGAGGCCGGCCGCCACCCCGTCGTCGAGCAGACCACCGAGTTCGTCCCCAACGACCTGGCGATGGACGGGGCGGCTTCGTCGCCGGATCAGGAGCGTGCCAGCGGGTACGCGGGCGGGGATCGACAGTTCCTGATCGTCACTGGTCCCAACATGAGCGGGAAGTCGACGTACATGCGCCAGGCGGCCCTGATCACGCTGCTGGCCCAGGTCGGCAGTTTCGTCCCCGCACGGTCGGCGACGGTCGGCCTGGTCGACGGTATCTACACTCGCGTCGGGGCGCTGGACGAACTCGCCCAGGGTCGGTCGACGTTCATGGTCGAGATGCAGGAGTTATCCAACATCCTCCACTCGGCGACCGACGAGTCGCTGGTTATCTTAGACGAGGTGGGACGGGGTACCGCGACGTACGACGGCATCTCCATTGCGTGGGCGGCCACGGAGTACCTGCACAACGAGATCAGGGCCAAGACCCTCTTTGCGACCCACTATCACGAACTGACGACGCTCGCAGACCACCTGGAGCGAGTTCACAACGTCCACGTCGCCGTCGCCGGCGAACCACCGGCTGCCCGCGGGACGGAGTCACACGCTACCGACGAGACGGACGGCGAGGTGACGTTCCTGCGAACGGTCCGGGACGGCGCGACCGACCGCTCGTACGGGATTCACGTCGCCGACCTGGCCGGCGTTCCCGAACCAGTCGTCGACCGCTCACGGACGGTGCTGGATCGACTGCGCGAGGAGAAAGCCATCGAGGCGAGGGGCAGCGGGTCCGGCGAGCCGGTCCAGGCCGTCTTCGACCTCCAGTCGGGGAGCTTTGCCGGTAAGCGCGACGATACCGCAGCCGGCAGTGAGGGGACTGCGGGGACGGCCAGCGCCGACGGCGGCACGGCCGACGACGCGGTAAGCGAGGAAGCCAGTGGCGGCGAGGGAGCCAGCGGCATCGACCCGGCGGCCGAGGACGTGCTCGCGGAACTGGGCGACGTCGACGTCAACGAGACGCCACCGGTCGAACTGATAGCGAAAGTTCAGGCGTGGCAAGAGATGCTCGAAGAGTAGCGACCCGGGACCGGTGTCGCGGCCGCGAGACTACGGAACTCGTGCCCGCCGCTGGTCCGTGCCGAGATCGACCTCCAGTGTTCCGCTGCCTCGACGTACGAGGCCTTCGAGACGTTCCTCGCCGGCGAGACCTGTAAGCCAGTCTTCGGTACGTCCGAACTCCGAGCCACCGACCAGCGAGGGAACGGACCCCACTCCGCTGGACGAGGGCGGTAGTTTAGTTTTTCTGGATCTCTGTCGGGGGCACGTCGCCCGGCCCGGAGGCTTCGACCCAGTTCGTCTCGTCTAAGGCCAGACGAGAGACCACCGACGCGATATCGCGTGCTGTCGCCTCGCGCTGGAAAAACGAGATGTTGCCAAGCGACGCGCCGATGGAGCGTGACACCTCGACGGTCGCCAGGGACTCGTCGCCGACGACGCCCTCGACACGGCGAGTGACCTGTTCGTTCAGTTCCTTGCGCATCGGTTCGGAGAGTTCCTGCCCGGCCGGCAAGAGGTCGTACGTGATTGCGTACCCCTCTTCATACTGCTCGATGGCGAAGAAGGGGCGTTCCTCGGCTTCTGCCGCGTAATAGGCGTCGTCACGGCTACTCCGGTCTTCGTACAGGGGAACGTCGGATGGTGCGTAGCCCTCTGGCACACACGAGCGTACTCGATAGGGGATTATCAACTTGTCCCCACGGGGAGACCGTAGGCTCAAGACGTTCGCCCCGGTAGGGAGCAGCAATGAGCGAAGGGTCCGACACGAACATCAGGCAACTCGATTCGGAGACCGTCGAACGCATCGCTGCGGGCGAGGTCGTCGAACGCCCGGCGAGCGTCGTGAAGGAACTCGTCGAGAACGCGCTGGACGCCGACGCCAGTCGCATCTCGGTCGCCGTCGAATCGGGCGGGATCGACGGGATTCGCGTGACCGACGACGGCGTCGGGATGGGACGGGAAGCCGTCCAGCGGGCCGTCGAGGAACACACCACCAGCAAGATCAGGACCATCGACGACCTCGACGGCGGCGTCGCGACGCTTGGCTTCCGCGGTGAGGCGCTACACGCCATCGGCGCGGTGTCGCGCCTGACGATCACCACCCGCCCGCGCGCGGATGACTCGCCCAGCGGCACCGAACTGATCGTGGAGGGCGGCGAGGTGACCGGCGTCGAGCCAGCAGGCTGTCCGGCCGGAACGACCGTCGAAATAGCAGATCTGTTCTACAACGTGCCGGCCCGCCGGAAGTATCTCAAGCAGGAAAGCACGGAGTTCGCCCACGTCAACACCGTCGTCACCAGTTACGCGCTGGCGAACCCGGACGTAGCGGTGTCGCTGGAACACGACGACCGCGAGACGTTCGCGACGACCGGGCAGGGCAGTCTAGAGGAGACGGTGCTGTCGGTCTACGGGCGCGAGGTCGCCCAGTCGATGATCCGCGTCGACGACGAACCCATTCCGGACGGACCACTGGAATCGGTCACTGGACTGGTGAGCCACCCCGAGACGAACCGCGCCAGTCGAGAGTACCTCTCGACGTACGTCAACGGGCGCTACGTCCGGGCCGACACCGTACGCGAGGCCACCGTCGACGCCTACGACACCCAGTTGGCCCCCGACCGCTATCCCTTCGCCGTGCTTTTTTGCGAGGTTGATCCGGCGACGGTCGACGTGAACGTTCACCCGCGCAAGATGGAGGTGAGATGGATCAAAGAGGAAGCGGTCAAGCAACAGGTACAAACTGTCGTCGAAGATGCGCTACGCGACGGAGGTGTCCTTCGGTCGTCGGCCCCACGCGGTCGAAGCGCCCCTGATCAAACGGCGATAGAACCGTCGTCGACGTCCGGCGACAGCGACGAATCGACGACTGATAGCACCGATGACACCGCCGTCAACGACACGTCCGAATCCACGACCGACGCCGGGACGTCCCGACAGTCGCCCGATACCGAATCGACCCGGTCGGCGTCTTCGCCGTCGTCACCCGTGGGTTCGTCGTCAGAAGATACGACGCCAAGGTCGCCGTCGTCAGATTCGACGGCGTCATCGCCCCACCCCCGCCCGTCTCGGTCGCCGACCACACGAGAACCGGACACCCAGACGACCCTCGGTGGCGACGACGCGCACACGTCGGCGGAGTTCGAGAGCTTCCCCGACCTTCGCGTCTTGGGCCAGCTACACGACACGTACATCGTCGCCGAAGCCGACGACGGACTGATCCTGATCGACCAGCACGCCGCCGACGAACGAATCAACTACGAACGGCTGAAGGAACGCTTCGAAGGCGAAACGACCACGCAAGCGTTAGCCGAACCGGTCCAGCTCGAATTGACCGCCGGGGAAGCCGCGCTATTCGACAGCTACGAAGATGCGCTTGCCCGGTTGGGCTTTCACGCGAACCGCGTCGACGACCGCACGGTGACAGTGACGACCGTCCCCGCGCTTGTCGCCGAATCGATCGGACCGTCGGTACTCCGCGACGTCTTGGCCGACTTGGTAACGGGGGAAGAAGCGGCGGAACAGACTGTCGAAGCCGTCGCCGACGAACTGGTATCGGACATGGCTTGCTACCCGTCGATAACAGGGAACACATCGCTAACCGACGGGTCGGTCGTCGACCTACTATCGACGCTCGATGACTGTGACAACCCGTGGGCGTGCCCGCATGGTCGGCCAGTGCTAATCCACATTGATTCGGACGAGGTCGACGACCGCTTCGAACGGGACTATCCAGGACACTAGTCAGTTACAACAGTCACTGTAGTCTCGATATCCGAACGAAAGCGATGACCGGGTCAGCTATTTGTCCGGTGGTGTACAATATAGGGATAATGGGCGCGGTGATGCGTGGGACACTCACGCTGGTGGTCATTCTGACCGTGACTGGTGGTGTCATGCCATCAGTCGCAGTCAGTGATCCCGCCCCGCCGTCAGACCGGAGTGTCCTGTCGTCGCAGGCGACAGCAGCTGGCCAGGGCCAGGCGTCGGGAGCCCCATCTGTCCCTCCCCCTGCGGGCAGTGTCGTTCCGGGCGAGGAGCCAGCGTCGCCCACACTCGGCGGCGTAACCGGGACGCGCGACCATACGCTCTTTCTCACACAGCGGTTCGAGCGCGTCCCCGACCGCCCCGGCGTCGTGCAGGTCCAGCTCGTGTACACCGTTCCCGACCAGATCGTTTCGCTCCAGACATCCGTACCCGCCGACGCGGTGGTGACGGGGCGAGACGGTTTCACCCGTCACAACGCGACTCGTTTCGAGTGGACGGGCCGGACCCAGCGACCGACGGTAACGTACCACCTATCGGTCAACGAGACGGTCAATCGGACCGATCCGCAGGTAACCGACAGCCGCTTGCTCTATGCCGATACCCGGAACTGGTCGCTGTTCGAGCGCCCGTCGACAGAGACCCACTGGCAACGGACTGGTCGCTCGGCGATCCAGTACAACCGACGGACTGCAACAGTCGGGCCGGGCGCGGTCGGCGAGTGGATCGTGTATCTCGGTGAGCACGAGGTCCACCAGCGGCAAGCCCACGGTCAGGCGTTCAGGCTCGTCGTCCCCGAAGCCGCCGCGATGAACGAGTCGTCAACAGCGGTGCTCGACGCGCTCGCGGCCAGTTCCGACGCGCTGCGTGTCGGCGACCGGGACGACTCCGTGTTCGCCGTCGCTGCGCCCACCGAGGGGGTTTCGTGGGGGGTTCGCGGCCTCCAGACGGGCGATTCAGATATGTGGGTCGGGGCAGACGAGCAACTCGACGAACCGGACAACGCCTGGGTGCACGAGTACGTCCACTCGCGCCAGTCGTTCACGCTGACGGATCGCACGCTGTGGTTCGAGGAAGCGTCGGCGTCGTACTACGCTGCGTTTCTCGCACTGGAACAGGACTCCATCGAGTTCGACGCCTTCAGCCGACGCATGCAGACTGGCGCGACACCGGACTACAACCGGACCGTCCTCGCGAGCGTCTCGACCTGGAAGGAGTACTCTGACTACCACAGAGGTGCGCTCACGGCCGGTCAACTCGACCGACAGCTCCGGACCACGACGGACCGCGAACGGACGCTCCAGGACGTGTTCCGGGCGATGAACGACGAGCGACGACCGGTGACACAGTCGGATTTCCTTTATGCACTGTCAGAGGCGGGCGGGCCGGAACTGCGGACCACTGGACAGCGGTATACCGAGTCCCGGTCTCCTCTCACGATGTGGAATCGGACGACCCACGCGGCCGTGTTCGGACAGCTGCCGGCACGAGTGGGCTACACGGTCCCACCGGTCAGTGGCGGCGATGCGTACCGGATTGCCGGCCCCTACCGGACCGAGACCGTCGACGGGGGGGAACCGATCTCGCTCGTAACGAACGAGCGGTTGACCGTCTCGACGGTCGTCAAGAATTCTGGCGGGACGGCCGGTCAGTACAATCTCTCGTTCCGGGTCAACGGGACGACGGTCAACGAGACGAGCGGCGAAATCGGTGCCGCACGTTCGAAAACTGTTCCGCTCTCCCATCGCTTCCCCACGCCGGGGCGCTACCAGGCTACCGTCGACGGCAGGACGGTCAACGTGACTGTCCGGCGGCCGGCCAGCGCACGGGTCGTCGGCCTCGCTGTCGACCGTTCGCGCGTTCAGCAAGGCGAGTCAGTCTCCCTGACTGCAACCGTCGAAAACGGGGCGACAGTGCCAGGTGAAGTCACTGTCGTGTTCACCCGCAACTTCGAAGCCCTCAACAGGACGCGGGTCACCCTCCCGGCCAACAACACGACGGCCGTCACCGAACAGATCGGGTTGCCAGAGGCGGGACACGTCTCGGTCGGCGCGGGGGGTGCGCCCCCAATCGAGGTAGCTGTCTCCCCCGTCGAATCCCTGCCGACAGCGACGTCCGAAGGGGACCCACCACAGACTGCCACCCCGACAGATCGGCCGACGACGCGTCAGCCACCCGCGACGGCCACGACCAGTGCGGACGGACCGGGTCACGACGTGGTGGTCCTTGGCCTGGCTCTCCTGCTGGTGGCGCTCGGAACGGTCCTGCATCGACGGACCTAATACTGCCGGTCTCCTGCCGTGGCGTGGCGCTTTTCGCCGCCGCGAAATCGGTCACAGACGGACAGTCGGTCGTCTCTGGCTGTCACTCCTCGGCAGTGGTAACGACTGATCGGGCCTGTTCTAAGAGCATCTCGGCTGTCGGTGCCAGCAGAACGAGTCGGTCGCTGTCCTGGTCGACGACTGCCGCCGGCGTCTGCTCGTGGGCTTCGAACGCTGCAGCCATCCGCTCGTCGGCGTCGGCGGTCGCAACTGGTCCGTCCAGTACCGCCAGTGCGTCGACGACAGGTGCGTTCGCGTCACAGACGAGTGTGAAGCGAACGCCCGGGTCGTGCTCGCGTGCGGCAAGCAGCGTCGCCGCTGGCTGATCGGCAACTCCGAAGGCCACGCTGCGATTCGTTCGCAGTCCGTTCCGGGTCACCTCGATACCGCCCTCGACGGCGGCCACGTCGGCCGGCGACTCGGCGTAGGGTGTCCCACCGGCGACGTTGGTGAGACCCACTGGTCGCAGTGCCGTTGCCCGCTCGTCAGCGAGGCCGCTAAGGACCGACTCGACGGCGTTGATGGTTTCCTCACGAGCAGCCTCGTTCCGTACTTCGACCATGTGATGGACTGCGCCCGGCCCCTCGCCGACAGCGACGTTGTACCGGACGGCCCTGGAGAGCAGGCTGATTCCCGTGCCAACAGCGGTCTGGATATCGTCGCCGTGTGCGAGGCGGGTCGCGACGGCACTCGACAGCGCACAGCCAGAGCCATGCGTCGCGTCGGTGTCGATCCGGTCGTGGCGAAACGTCTCGACCGACGACGGCGTGACGAGTGTATCGACGACTTCGTCGCCGGGAACGTGCCCGCCCTTGACGAGTGCCGCGTCGACACCGAGTTCGAGCAGTGCCTCGCCCGCACGCTGCGCCGTGTCGGCATCGGAGACAGTCACGTCGGTCAGGACCTCGGCCTCGTCGACGTTTGGCGTCACGAGCGTCGCCGTCCCGATCAGGTCCTCGTAGGCGGCCTCGGCTTCGGGTTCGAGTAGTCGGTCCCCGCTCGCCGCGACCATCACCGGATCGACGACCAGCGCGGGCAGGTCGTCGGCGTAGTCGGTCACCGTCTCGACTAACGTCTCCGTGCCGAGCATGCCGGTCTTCACTGCGTTGACCGAGAAGTCGTCCAGTACTGCCTCGATCTGGTCCCGCACGGCCGCTGATGGGAGAGCGTGTGTCCCGCAAACGCCCTGGGTGTTCTGAGCAGTGACGTTCGTAATCGCACTCGTCGCGAACGCACCGCCAGCCTCGATAGTCTTGCAATCGGCCTGGATTCCCGCACCGCCGCCACTGTCGCTGCCGGCGACCGTCAGGACGACCGGCAGTGTCACTGGTGCACCACGTCGTGTCATGGATGAACCGTCGAACGGGCCGCCCTAATGGATACTGGTTCTTATATCACTGTTGTTGAGAATGGAAATAATAAATGTTTATGATACTTGGGGATATAGTGGTGGCATCCCGGTTCGATACGCCGGGTGGCATGGGACAATGTCAGGTACAGTTAATCAGACAGGTGGAGAACAGACAGACAAGTACGGCACGTTCGTTACAGGCAATGGCGATTTCGTGGTCTACGACCGCGAGAATCCGGACGCCTGGGTCCAGTCGGACTACGCGCTCGACGTGGATGGCGAGTGACCGCGACTGGACACGAACGGTTGCTCCATAGGACGGTATCCATCCGACAGACGGTCTCTTTTCCCACTTTATTGATACAGTTTGGTGACGACACGGCCGCTTAGACACGCGACGGCAGGGTCTGCATGATCGGTTAGCATCCTAATATGATACTAGTATTCCCTATCGCATTCATGAAAGCAATATATGGTATCGCTCTACACGTTTCGATCACGCGATGACTGACTCACAGACCAGTTCTGACGAGCAATACGGCGCGTTCACGACCGGCGGTGGCGATACTATCGTCTACGACCGGACGAACTCCGCGGCCTGGATACAGTCCGACTACGCCATCGAGATCGGTACCGACCGTGCATCGGCCTGATAGGGACCATTGTGATACTGTCGGACGGAAGCAATGATACATTTAGACCGGGGACCGTGACGGCTGGGATGTATCAAACGTTCCGTCCGCCAGTATCGTATCAGACTGTCGCCGACGGGGCGTCGGCAGTGGTCGATTGCCCGTCGGATATCTCCACTTCGCTGTCTCGAAGCTGCGTGTAGGCGTCGGTGAGCACTGCGAGTCCGTACAGCGAGATCGGGCCAGTGACGACGGCCAGCCCCAGGCTAATGGCACCCAGCGGGCCATTCGCCCCGACGAGTAATGCCCCGCCGACGGCGCTGACGACGAGAGTCGCCGTGCCGATCAGCCCGACTGCGAGTAACAACGTGGAGATTCTGAGACGATTGCCACTCGCAAGTCGCCAGCTACGGCGGAAGGCGGTGGCGAGCCCCTCACTCTGGTCGGCGACGTGGACCACGACGAAGACGAAACTCACCATGGCAAACAGCCCCGGCACGACGAAGGCGGCCAGCCCGACAGTGGACAGGACTGCGCACGCGACCCCGCCGACAAAGAAGTCGTGTACTGCTCTGGTCATCTTCCGACTCGTCGCATCCGCCGGGAACGACCGCCGGGCGCGCGCGGCGAACGTGCGAATCGCCACGACTGACAGGTACCCCATCGCGAACACGCTGAGTATCAGGACGACAACCTGGAGCCACGTCGCCTCGATCATGGCCGGTTGCATCGCCCGAATATCCCGGGTTCCGTAGACCGTCATCCGCTCGTAGGGCCGCGCCATCAGCCCGTTGTACGCTGCCTGGAAGAGGACGAATGCGGTCGTGTACGTGACGAGCAGTTGCATACCGGTTCGACTGGTGAGGTTGCCGACCCCGTTTCTGAGAGCGAGTGCGATTCGCAGCGTCATTGTCGTGCCCGGTTCGATCCCCGATGGTACATAAACGTACGCTGCTGTGGATGGGTACTGCTCGAATAAGTAACCGTGCCGAATACATCGGAGACACTGAAAGCCCTCGTGCAGTTGCGGTCCCGCGGCTCGCTGCGCTGGGCTCTCTCGGACGACAGCGAGCCCCGGAGCGGTCGAGTGGGCGGTCGGTTCCACCGACCGCCTTCTCCGCGGCGGCAACTGCCGCCGCGCAAAACGAGGGCTTTCAGTGCTTTGTAAGCGTTTCTCTTGGTCGCTTATCTAAACACTGCTCATGAATGACGGATCTGTGCGGCACAGTCGGTGCGTTGTAACGCGACCCCGCCGACCGGACCCGCAGTCTATTTTAACGCCGCGACCCCCCGCACAGGTATGGACGCGGCGCTGGGGCCACCGGAAAAGATGGCCGAGAACGCCGATGAGTTGACGCCGATGATGAGTCAGTACTACGACCTCTGTGGACGCTACGACGACTCGCTGGTGCTCTTCCAGGTCGGCGATTTCTACGAGGCGTTCTGTGGCGCGGCCGAACGAGTCGCACGCCTCTGTGAGATTACGCTGACGAAGCGCGAGGATTCGACAGGAACGTACCCGATGGCGGGGGTACCCATCGACAACGCCGAGAGCTACGTCGAGACGCTGCTGGATGCGGGGTATCGCGTCGCCATCGCCGACCAGGTCGAGGACCCCGACGAGGTGTCTGGCATCGTCGAGCGGGCAGTCACGCGGATCATCACACCCGGCACGCTCACCGAGGACGCACTCCTGAAATCGCCTGACAACAACTACGTCGCGGCACTGACGACGGACTCTCGACAGTACGGACTGGCACTGCTTGACGTGTCGACTGGCGATTTCTACGCGACGAGTGCCGACGACGCCGGGTCGATTGCCGACGAGGTCGGGCGGTTCGCACCCGCCGAGGGAATCGTCGGGCCGGGTATCGAGGGCGAGACAGACGTGTTCGGTTCTGCCTGTATGGTCACGCCCTACGACGAGGCGGTCTTCGAGCGTGACGCCGCCGCCGACCGGGTGCGGACCTACTTCGGCCAGCCGGAGTCGTTGCTGGCCGCCGACGTGGAGGTGCGGGCCTGCGGTGCGTTGCTCGAATACGCCGAGTACACCCGTGGGGGCAGCGCGGGGACGAGCGACGAAATCGCCGACGGCGAGGGCGGCCACCTCGACTACCTCAATCACCTCACGCGGTACGATCCGCGGGAATACATGTTGTTGGACGCGGTCGCACTCGACAGCCTCGAACTGTTCGAGCGTCGCTCTGTCCGGGGCCACGAGGACCGAACGCTGGTTGACACCGTCGACGGGACGGCGTGTGCGCTGGGCCGTCGCCAGCTCAACGACTGGCTTCGCCGACCACTACTCGACGGCGAGCGGATCGAGCGGCGTCACGAGGCCGTCGCAGAACTGGTCGCCGACCTCCAGACGCGCGAACGACTCCACGACCTGCTGGCCGACGTGTACGACCTCGAACGGCTGATCTCGCGTGTCTCGCGCGGGCGAGCGAACGCCCGTGACCTGCGTTCGCTGGCGTCGACGCTCGCTGTCGTGCCCGACGTGCGCACACGTCTGGCCGACGCCGACAGTCCATTGCTAACTGACCTCCACGAACACCTCGACCCGGTCGCCGACGTGCGCGAGGAGATCGAGGCGGCCATCCGCGAGGACCCGCCACAGGAAGTGACCGAGGGCGACCTGATCCGGGACGGTTACGACGAAGACTTAGACGAGCTACGCGCCACCGAACAGTCCGGCAAGCAGTGGATCGACGACCTGGCGATCAACGAGCGCGAGCGGACCGGCATCGACTCGCTGAAAGTCGGCCACAATTCGGTGCATGGCTACTACCTCGAGGTGACGAACGCCAATCTCGACCGGGTACCAGAGGATTACCAGCGTCGCCAGACGTTGAAAAACTCCGAACGGTTCTACACGCCCGAACTCAAGGAGCGAGAGGAGACGATCATGCGAGCGGAGACAGCGGCCGACGACCTCGAATACGACCTGTTCTGTGCGGTGCGGGGGACCGTCGCCGCCGAGGCCGAGCGCATTCAGGCGCTGGCCGACCGCCTCGCGACGCTTGACGTGCTGGTGGCCTTCGGCGAAGTCGCTGCCAACCACGACTACTGCCGGCCCAGCGTGGGCGCGGATGCCATCGACATCACCGCCGGTCGCCACCCCGTTGTCGAACGGGCCGAGGACTCCTTCGTGCCCAACGACGCCGAGTTGACCCCGAACGCGTTCTTCACGATTCTCACCGGCCCGAACATGAGCGGCAAATCGACGTACATGCGCCAGGTCGCACTGTTCTGTGTGCTGGCCCAGGCGGGGAGTTTCGTCCCCGGACGCGAGGCCAGTCTCCCGGTCGTCGACAGCGTCTTCACCCGCGTCGGGGCCAGCGACGACATCGCCGGCGGCCGGAGTACGTTCATGATCGAGATGACTGAACTCGCCGACATCCTCGCGGGCACCACCGAGGACTCCCTGATCCTGCTCGACGAAGTCGGTCGGGGCACCTCGACAGCGGATGGTCTCGCCATCGCACAGGCTGTCACGGAATACATTCACGACCAGATCGGGGCCTACACCCTCTTTGCAACCCACCATCACGAGTTGACGGCCGTCGCCGAGGACCTGCCGGGCGTCCGCAACTGCCACTTCGAGACGCGCCACGACGGCGACGTGGTGTTCGAGCACAGCGTCGCGCCGGGTGCGGCCGCGGCCTCCTACGGAATCGAGGTGGCCCAACTGGCCGGTGTCCCCGACGCCGTCGTCGAGCGCTCCCGCACGTTGCTCGAAGAGCACCGTGGCGACCCGGAAACGGGCGACGTGGCCGACGAACGGACGACCAGTGTCGGCAGCGACGACCGCGCCGCCCGAACCAACGGCCACGACCCGTCGGACGCCGTGTCGGCCGACGGGCCAGACGACGCCGCGACCGTCGCCCGGACGGATCCGCTCAGGGCGAAACTGCGGGACTTAGACGTGGCGACGATGACGCCAATCGAGGCCATGAACGCGCTGGCGGATCTGCAGGACGACCTCGATCCGGAGTGACTGGGGTCGCTTGCGGGACGAGCGCTCACTGGGCGGTGTGTGGCTCCTCGAACAGCGTCGTCACTCGCCGGGCGGTTCCAGTGAGACGAACTCCAGTCCCTTTTCGGCCAGTAATTCGCGGGCGCGGTCGGTCACCGACGGCGCGACCAGGATACCGCGCACCTCGGTGTCGTCGTGCAGGTCACGTTCGAGTGCCCCGACGTACCGTGATAGCTGGCCGACGGCGTCGGGACCGACTCGCCGGCGTTTCAACTCCACGACGACTGTTCGCCCGTCGTCGTCTTCGCCGTAGATGTCGACTGCACCGGCCGGTGTCGACCGCTCTGTCGCCAGCGGCGTGAAGGCTGGTTCGACCAGGTCGGGGTCGTCGAGGATGCGCTCGCGGAGGTCCGACTCCGTTCCGGTCAGTGAGAGTTCCGAGGCGTCGGTCACGTCGAAGGCGGCGGCGTGGACGACTGCCTCGAAGGTGATCCGGAGGGACTCGGCGGGCGTCGAGCGTTCGCTCTCGACGACGACCGTCTCCGACTCGACGGCGACGGTGTGCTCACAGCCCGGTGGTTGCCAGTTGACCGGTTGCTGGCCCTCGTCTGTGTGAACGAGTGCGGCTCCGTCTGGCTTCAGCATGACGTGGCGGTCGCCCGGTCCGAGCGTACTTGTCGCTCGTCCGTCGTACTCGACGCGACAGCGGCCAAAGAGCGTTATCAGCGCGTCGTCGGCGAGCCCCTGTCCGACGAGCATGGCGGTCTCTGCCGGGGTCGGATGGACTAGCTGTGGTCCCGCTTCCGTGCTCACATCCGTCCGGTAGTCAGTCGGCAAATAAAAACGACGCGTCGTCGCGTTCGTGAACGGCGGCCCGCGTTTCGAGTGCGTGTCGGAGGACGCGCTGGGCCGTCTCCGCAGGGAGGGCCCCCTCGTCGACACGTTCGCCCAACCGAGACTTGACCGACTGGATCCACCTCCGAAGTCTGCGCTCCTCGTCTGTCGGACCGACGAGCACGAGACGACCCTCGCCGTCGACCCCGAGCGGGCAGACGAGATAGGTCCGGGTCGCACACTCGGCGTCGACGACGATCAGCGTCTCGATGCTGGCGTCGATGGCCGACAGGACGGCGTCCGGTGTCACGTCGGTCGTGAGCGGCTCCGTCTCGACTCGCGTCCGCCCGTCGTCCCGTGTCACGACATCGAAGCCGAATCGCTCGGCCACTGCCGACAGGTCCGGACGGTCGTCGCTCGCTGCTGGGCCACCAAACGGTGTCGTCGGCGTGATCGCTTCCCCCAGGTTCTCACCCCAGTGTGCGTAGTGGAGAGTGCAGGTGTCGCCCGTCCGGTACGCGACCAGCGTACGGTGTGCCATGCCGGCGCTGGTTCCGTGTTCGATGAAAAACTCGCGGGAGAGTGACAACCATTGGCACAATACTCAAGTGGTCACTCTACGTACATCTACACATGCCGGGGAACGAGTGGGTGTACGTTGCGATTGCGGGTTTGCTCGGCGCGCATCTCGTAACGCTCCTGTACGCCTACCGCTCCGAGGAGTCCGGAACGACGCTCGACGCCGAGTCGACCGACGTGCCAGAGCAGGTCGAGGAGGGGGTCTGTCGCTGCCCGGAGTGTGGCGCGAAAAACGACAGCGCATACCGGTTTTGCAAGCAGTGTGTTACGGAACTCCCCGCGACGCAACTCCACCTGGAACATCCCAGCCGACAGCAACAACCGTACTGATCCGACGGCACACCGCGTGACCGAGCGGACCGCCGGACGCGGGAGCGTTTATCACTCCCTCGTTCGAACGCCTCGTATGGAGTTTGGGATCCTTAGCACGGCAGAGATCGGTATCGAATCCGTGATTCCAGCGATACAGGCCAGTGAACACACGGTCGGAGCGATTGCCTCCCGTGACGGTGAGCGCGCACGAACGGTCGCCGAGGACATGGGCATCGAGCGCTCCTACGGTAGCTACGACGCGTTGCTCGCTGACGAAGACATCGATGCTGTCTACAACCCGCTGCCCAACAGCCACCACGCCGAGTGGACCCGCGCGGCCGCCGACGCCGGACTGCACATCCTCTGTGAGAAGCCACTGGCACCCGATGCCGAGACGGCACGGGCGGTCTTCGAGCACTGCGAGGAGCGAGGCGTGACACTGATGGAGGCGTTCATGTACCGCTTCCACCCGCGCACCGAACGTGCCAGAGAAATCGTCAGTGAGGAACTCGGCGCGGTGCGCCACGTCGAGTCGACCTTCACCTTCCGGATAGGCGACCGGACCGACGACATCCGACTGGCTCCCGACCTGGCCGGTGGTGCACTGATGGATGTCGGGTGCTACGCCGTCAGCGCCACGCGGGGCTTTCTCGGTGAACCGAACCGGGCCTACGCCCGTGCCGCCGACACGTACGACGCCGGCGTGGACTCACAACTGGCCGGCATGCTCGAGTACGACGGCGGCGTCACCGCCCACGTCACCGGTGGCTTCGACACGCCGCTGACCAACGGGTACCGCGTCCTGGCCGAGGATGGCTGGCTCCGGGCCAGGGACGCCTTCAGTGTCGACCCCGACCAGTCCGTCTCGCTGACCTACCAGGTCGACGGCGAGAAACGCACCGAGACCTTCGGCGGTGTTGACCAGTACCGCCTGCAGGTCGAGGGCTTTGCCGATGCGGTCGAACGCGGTGAGACGCCCCGAGTCGACCGTGCCGAAACTGTCAACAACATGGCCGCCATCGACGCCCTCGCCGAGGCGGCCGAGCACGGAACGCCAGTGCCAGTCGAGCACCGATAGATGTCGGGTCACGCGAAGGGGACGCCGCTATTTTATCCGAACCGTCCGACTGTCGGATATGGAGCAGCGGATTCAGGAACACGCCGCGGTACTGGTCGACTGGAGCGCACGGATCGAGGCCGGCGACGACGTGGTCGTTCACGTCGACGAGGGTGCCCACGACCTCGCCGTCGCTGTGGCCGAAGCGCTGGGTGAACGCGGAGCCAACCTGCTCGCGACCTATGGGTCGGCCGAGATGACGCGGGCGTACCTCAGCGCCCACGACGATGCGTTCGACGAGAATCCCGACTACGAGCGCCACCTGTACGAACACGCCGACAGCGTCCTCGTTCTCGAAGGGGCACGAAACACCGCGGAATCGAGCGGCGTCCCCGGACAGCGCCGGCAGGCCTACGACCGCGCCCGGCGGGCTATCAGGGAGGCCCGCCTCGACACCGACTGGATCTCGACCCAGCACCCGACGCGAGCGATGGCTCAGCAGGCCGGGATGGACATCGACGCCTACCGCGAGTTCGTCTACGACGCCACGCTCCGGGACTGGGAGTCACTGGCCGAGGAGATGGCACAACTGAAAGGCCTGCTCGACGCGGGCAGTGCGATCCGACTCGTCGGCGAGGGCACCGACCTGACGATGTCCATCGAGGACCGACGAGCGGTCAACTCCGCCGCGTCGGTGGCCTACGACTCGCACAACCTCCCCTCCGGTGAAGTCTTTACCGCCCCGACGGCGACCGAGGGAGAGGTCACCCTCGACGTGCCGATGACAGTCAACGGCCGGCGCGTTCAGAACGCCTGGCTCGCCTTCGAGGACGGCGCTGTCGTCGACTACGACGCCGATCGGGGCGCGGCGGTCATCGGCGAGATACTCGACACCGACGACGGTGCCCGGCGACTGGGCGAACTCGGTATCGGGATGAACCGCGGCATCGACCACATCACGGACAACATCCTCTTCGACGAGAAGATGGGTGGCACCGTCCACCTCGCGCTGGGCCGGGCCTACGACGCCTGCGTCCCCGACGGATCGGGCAACGACAGCGCCGTCCACGTGGATCTCATCACCGATTTACGGGAGTCGGGCCGCCTCGCCGTCGATGGCGAATCGGTGCTCGAAGCCGGGCGCTTTCGCTGGGAAGACGGGTTCAACGGGTAACCGGCGGCCTATCCCTGTTCGACGGGCGCGCCCCGCACGTTCTGCTTGACGCTCCGCAGCCCCTGCTTTGCCTTCTGTTTCGAGGAGTAGCCCTGCCCGCCGTTCCCGATGATGTTTCCGTTGTCGTGCACGAGTCGCCAGCGGTACTTGCCCGCCGAATCCTCGAAGAGTTCGAACGTCGCGTTGCTGCCGCCCGTTTCGGGTTCGTCCTCGGCCTCCTTTGACTGGTCGCTCACGTAGGCCCCGGGTGCGTTCTTGACGACGCTCTCGAGTCCTTGCTTTGCCTTCTGTTTGGAGGCGTACCCCTCGCTGCTGTCGGCGATGATGTTCCCGTTGCGGTGCACGAGTCGCCAGCGCCACTCCTGGGCGCTGTCTTCGTACACCTCGAACCGCGCTTTGCTCGCGGTCACGTCGGTCTCGATGTCGCCCGACTCCTCCGTCCACTCCATCTCGATTTCGAGACTGACCTCGTCGTCCTCACGCTCGACCTCGATTTCGAGGTCGGATTCTGCCGGTGGATCGACCGTCACCGTCTGTTCCTCGTCGGCCGGGACCGGTTCGCCCCGACTGAGCGCGCGGGCCAGCCGACGAAAGTACGATGCGATGTCACGCCGACTGCGCTTCGCTTCTGACTCGTAGACTGTCTTCTCTGACATGCGGTCAAGATATCCAATCGAGTTCACATAACGCTACTCCCAGACACGGCGGATGCCAACACCCAGTCAGTATGAGATTTTTGAGCCCACGCGCCAACTGTTTACGTGTGTTCGAGCAATACGTCACAGACAGCATCCACGAACCGATCCAGACAGAGGGCACGGGCTTTGCCCTGACCGTTGCCGACGTATACGAGGTGATCGAACCCGGGCGCATCGACTTCGGCGGGGGCGAACTGGAACCCGCACGGACCACATCCCACGAGTCGAGCAAGCGCAACCCGGACGACGACTACGAGTGGTGGACGCTCCGGGAGGGCCAGTACCTGATCGAGTACAACGAATC
Source organism: Halobacteriales archaeon QS_4_62_28 (assembly GCA_003021685.1). Lineage (GTDB taxonomy): Archaea > Halobacteriota > Halobacteria > Halobacteriales > Haloarculaceae > Halomicrobium. Next base: position 31,372 of record PXRO01000017.1, on the reverse strand, counting down.
ACCGTCAACGAACTGCCCCGCGTGCCGCTCAGTGTCGTGGGCGCTGGCATCAAGATCAAGGAGAACGCGCGCGTGAGCAGGATTGTCGAGGCCGAGGCGTAGTCCCCGGACGCTCACTGCATTCGCGTCCGGTTTTTTCACCCATGTTTTTGTGCGAGGGTACCCGCAACGGAGTGAGGATACCCGACGCACAAAAAGATGACAACGGGGAACGCACGCGTGAGCACGATTGTCGAGGCCGAGGTGTAGTCCCCGGACGTGAACGCAGACAGTGACAGCGGCCGCGAGGGCATCTCGGTAGCCGAGCAGGGGAAAGGCAGGCCTGCTGTGGGTGGGACATCGAAAGGGGCCGAGCGCTCGTGGTGCAAGCCGACGCGAGCACGCGAAGCGCGCAGCGAGGCATAGCCCACGAGCGGAAGGGGGCTTTCGGAGCTAATCTCCTCGGACAGATCGGCAGGTCGTCCGTCGACGGCGGCGAGAAAGTGGTTCCGACGCGCTTTTTAAGCGCCGTCGAATACCAGGGGTATGGCAGAATTCACGGTCGCCGTTTCCGATCCGGAAACAGGCACGACGTATCAGATCGATGTCGACGGACAGGACGCAAACCGCTTTATCGGCCGCGAACTCGGCGAGGAAGTCGAGGGCGGCGCTGTCGGTCTCGACGGCTTCACCCTCGAACTGACCGGTGGCTCTGACACGGCCGGTCGACCGATGCGGGCCGACGTTCGTGGCGTCGCCACGAAATCGATCCTCACCGACGGCGGCGTCGGCTACAAGCCGTCCCGCGACGGCGAGCGCAAGCGCATCACGGTCCGCGGTCGCGAGATCAGCGACGAGACGGCCCAGATCAACGCCCGAATCTCCGAACACGGGAGCGGTGATGTCGCTGCACTGCTGGGCGAGAGCGACGAGTAACGTGGTCGACCGCCTTCCGAGCGACCACGACGCTGTCACGACCCACCGGGTCACTGTTGGCCGTGTCGGCAGGACCGACCGGCCGCGGATCGAGTTACCCGATTCGGTCGACCTCGACGAGGGCGATGTCGTCGAATGCGTTCTCGACGGGACGGAGTACCACGCCATAGTCGAAACGACCATGACGGGCACGCGCACGATCCAGCGTGTGGCCGACAACACGCGCCTCGCCCACGAGGACGGCGGCGAGAACCGTCTGGTCGAGTGGGTCCGCGACGCCGACGTGTCTCTGGACGGGTCGGCCCATCTGGATGTCGTGACGGCGGGATACAAGTACGGCCTTCGAACGCCGGGGACCCGGGTCGTCTACTCGGCGACTGACGCCCCGGACGACTCGCTTGCCGATATCGCCCGCGATCTCGACGGCTGAGTGGTGTGCCGGCCCAGGTCGTGAGCGTGTGGGCCGGAATCGACCGATAGCGACGCTTTATCTCGTCCTCTCGATTGATATTCCTTCGATATTCTCGTCCCAGTAGACGGTGACGAGGAATCAACTTTGATAGTATAGAGGGCAGTTTTAAGTCCATGTGATTGCTCGATGGGGGTAGTATGCCGGTGGACGGAACGGTTGGTATATCTCGGCCGCCACAGACCCCCGCGCTGAATGTATCATTGCCTCCGTCTACTGGTGGTTCATTCGAGCTAGCGAGAGCAAGACTTTTTTATTCAAACTCGGAAGTCAACTCAGTTCCTGACTGTTACACCCGAATACATTACCAATGATCGAACTAACGAAAACGGGCATCGATGGCCTCGACGGAATCCTGAACGGTGGCATCGTAACGAACTCGACGACACTCGTGAGTGGAAACCCCGGTGCTGGCAAGTCGATTCTCGGACTCCAGTACATCTACAGCGGGGTCGAACAGTTCGACGAGAAAGGGATCTATCTCTCCTTCGAGGAAAACGAGTCCGACCTCCGCGAAGCAGCCGAATCAATCGGATTCGACAGGTGGCCCGAGCACGTCGAGAGCGACGACATCAAAGTGTACGATAAGCAGGTCCTGCTACGTGAAAACGATTTTTCGTCCTCGATCGAACTGCTGCTCGACGACCTGAAAAACGACGATTACGACCGTCTCGTGCTTGACTCGCTAACCATGTTCGAACTGTTCTTCGATAACGAGAAGGAAAAACGCACGTACCTGTTGAAGTTCACCGACATCCTCAGCAACAACGAACTGACGACCCTGATGACCAACGAACAGGGTGCGGTGTTTCCAGACACCGACATCGGGTTGGAGAACTATCTCACCGACGGAAACATCTATCTCATCCAGACGCCGACCGACGCTGGCGTGAACCGGTATCTCTGGGTCGCGAAAATGCGCAAACAGGACATCGAAACTGACATTTATCCGATGGAGATCTCCTGGGGTGGTATCGATGTACACGAGAATGCCAGTGCGTTCTCGATGATGAGCGAAGAAGACTCGCCTATCTAATACGATACTCATTATTATTCTAGAAAACAACGGTACTAGAGCGGTCTCTGGCCTGTTTTTCGGGATTCCGAACCAGACAGTAATCAGGGGATTACTGTCGATATCATCGGCGATAGTTTTATATTCGACAGAATATACTCATTGATAACCGATGGCTTCAGTGGATATTCTGCAGACGCTCGGGAACAAATACAGCGCAGAAATATTGGATGCCACGGACGAGCCCGCGTCAGCGCAGGAACTCAGTGACGAACTGGGGATTCCGATTGCGACGTGTTACCGCCGCATCGACGAACTGACCGAACACGGTTTGCTGGAGCTGCACGACAACATCCTGTCGGACGACCGCCGACGCATCAAAGTGTATCGTCGGTCGGTCGAGGAAGTCCGGGTCGGCTTCGACGACGGACTGTCGGTCAACGTCGAAGAGCGGTCAGAGATAACGAACAAACTCGACGAGGCCTGGCGCACGCTCTCTGAAGGGTAACCAGTCGAATCTGTCGCCCGTTATCAGTTCACTATATGATTATCAGGAGAGATATTTTCGAGGACGGGTTTAATACCGGAAGTACGCAACGGTTGGACAGTGCCGATAATAGAACTCCTCTATGCGATCTCGACACTCGTTTTCGTAGCCACTGGCTTGACCATGGTCGGGATGGCAATGCGCGCGTACGTCCAGACATCACGTAGCGCGATGTTACATCTCTCACTGGGATTCGCGCTGGCAGTCGCTGGCGCGGCTGCGACGATGATCGGTGCCTTCGCGAACGACTTTCAGGGGGTCCGGTCTCTCCTACTCGTCAACAGCGGACTCACGACGTTTGGCTTCCTGTTTATGATGTACAGTCTCGTCACCTACGACTGATTACCGGGTCGGTCACACGCTGTCGTGAGATCGATCCCGTACAGACGTACAACAGTCACTCTCAGGCGACGTTGAATCCCTTATCGCGGAGGAAGTCTTCGACGCGTCCCGTGTGATTACCCTGGAGTTCGATCTGCCCGTCCTCGACGGTTCCCCCACAAGCGAACTTCGATTTGAGGTCGGAGGACAGGCTATCCATGTCCACGTCGTTCGGATCGAACCCTTCGATGATCGTTACTTCTTTTCCGTAACGGCGCTCGTCGATGCGGATGGTGATCTCCTGAGACTCTTTGGCCACGTCTTCGCAGACGCAGAGTTCCTCAGGGAGCCCGCACGTCGAGCAGACTTCCGACATTACAGTTCGGCGTACGAAATCAACGTATTAAATACTGTCGGGAGGGGCTTTTCTCGACGGCGATCAGCGAACCAGTTCGTTCACGAGCCGGACGGCCCTGTCTGCGTCTGCTTCGTCGACAGAGCCACTGTAGCGGGCGCGCTCGCGGATCGCGCCGACCTCTCGGGCACGCTCGTCGGCATCGACGGCGTCGAAGTACTCCCGGACCGTTTCGTCGGGTCGTCGAGAGCGCTCGTGGCGTTCACCGAGCGCGTACAGCAGTCGCTGGAACGCGCGTTCGACATCTGTCTGCGGTCCGTCGCGCGGTTGATACCGGAGCCAGACGGCTCGGTACGCGCGCTGGCCGAGGTGACTCCGGCGAGCACCGATCACTGTCCCGACCAGTGCAAGCAACCCGAGTGCCGTCTCCTGGCGAGAGGGGAGCGAGCGACTGGGATCGGTACCACTGCCGCCGGTCGCGGTGTCGCTGGTGTTCGTCTCGATGAGCGTCTGGTTCGAGCCATCGCCCCTGATGGCTCCTGGCGGCGGCGTTGGCTGGCCTCCGCCCGGCGGCGTCGATGTCGATGAAGTAGACCCGTTAGCCCCACTCGAATTCGTGAGTGGTTCCGGCGTTACTGTCGGCGTGGATGTCCACTCCTCGCCGCCGGTCTCGCCGGTGTCGACGTTCGTCATATTCCGCTCGCGGGCCGTCTCGATCCGGTCCTGTTCGACCGACCCGCGGTCGCTTGCCGGCGTCGGATCGAACGTGACCCAGCCGTACTTCTCGAAGTAGACCTCGACCCACGCGTGGGCATCGAGACCACGGACGACCCAGCGGTCCTCGTCGACGCGTTCACCCGGCGTGTAGCCGACAGCCAGCCGTGCCGGAATGTCCTGCGTTCGCAGCATCGTCACCATCGTCGTCGCGTAGTACGTACAGTAGCCGGCCTCCATCTCGAAGAGGAACGCGTCAGCAATCGAGCCCGCTGGCCTGTCGACAGCCAGTGAATACTCGCGATTGCTCTCGAGCCACTGTTCGACGGTTGCGGCCGTCTCGTATGGCGTGCGTGCGTTCCGGGTGAGGCGGTCGGTCCGCCGGGTGACACGGTCGGGTGTGCTCTCGGGCAACTGCGTGTACCTGTCCTCGATCCGCCGTGGGTAGGACTGCCCTGTCTCGTTGAGTTTCGCGGGAGACACCGTCGGGACCGCACTGGTTACCTGATAGGACGTGCCGTTGGTGATCGTCGCACTGGTGTCGAGACTCCCGTCGCCGTCGACCAGCGTTCCGCTGTTACCAGACACTGAGATGGGTTTCCAGGCCGCTGGCATCACCTGAGCGCTCGTCTCGGCCCGGAACGTCTGGTCGACGATTCGGTTTGGCCCGCGCGGGCGCTGGAGTTGCCCGCCGTCGTACTGTCTGGAATCGGTCGTCCTGATCCACCCGTCACCGGTGTACCGGTCGAAACTCCCGATCCGCCAGTACCGGGACTCGGTGCTGGTGACGGTAAATCGGACCGCCGGTGAGAGACTGATCGATCCCTGCACCGAGAGCTGATCACCGGACTGCAACAGACTCGCCTCGACGGTGTCGGCCCCGCTGGACCCCGAAATTTCGAGGGAGGCACCGGCCGTCGCGGGTACGACCGTAACGACCGACGGAACGACGATCATAAGGGCCGCGATGACGAGAATCGTCTCGGCGTCGACAATCGGTTCTCGCCGCCGGTCGAAATCGCCGAAACCCAGCCCAGCAGTGCCGGCGATGACACCCGAGAGGGTCGTCATCAGGTCGGCATCCCCGGTCAGGACGAGAAAGCCGAGCGTCCCACCAGCGACCGCGATAGCGATGCCATAGCGGCGTCGCACCGCGAAGTACCACGTCAGGAAGACGGGACCAGGGGTGACACCGAGTGCCCAGGCACGGATGTTCGAAATCCGGAGCAGGGAGTTACCGGTCAGCAACGCGAGCGTATCGTTGATCAGTGCCCCGAACTGGGCCGCCCCGCTCAATTGCTGAAGGTACCACCAGAGACCGGCAGCCAGTAACACGGTACCGATGGCAACGGCGATTCGGGGCCTGAGAACGCGGGCGAGCACCGTCGCAGCAATCATCGAGAGCGCGACGAGCAAAAGAAAGCGCGAGGGGAGACCGACCACGTCGATGAAGTGATACAGTATCTGCAGGGCGGTTCCGAGCGTCGCGCCGACGGCCACCAGCGCCGCCGCTCGCGTCGTATCGGCCCCATCGAACAGGGAGCGGATTCGCCGACCGGACTGCCGATTCGAGCGGCTCATAGCGCACCCTCCGCGACAAGCGGATTGTCCCGTGTCCCAGCCAGTTCCTGCAGGTCGTGATCACGGTCACCGATAGTGATCGTGACACCGCGATCACTGGCTTCGATCCGCACGTCTGCGGCCTCCCAGGTGTCCCTGTCGACCGTTCCACTCGTCGTTCGCGCGAGTAACTCCAGCGCCCGTTGCTGTTGGTGCTGGCCACGACCCGCACCAATCGAGCCACTCGGCACGGTCAGATCGGCCTGCAAGCCGGCCCGCTGGAGGGCAACGAACACCGTCGCCACCGCAGTCGCCATCTCGTCGGCGTGGTTGCGACCCGCGTGGGCGGCAATCGAGACGGTGTCGTCGCTCGTCGGATCGGTGAACTCGGTCACCAGCAGGTCGTCGTACTTGGCGCTCGATTTCCAGTGGATGTCCCGGAGCGAGTCCCCGGGGACGTACTCCCGGAGGCGGTCGAACTCGCTCCGGTCGCCTTCCTCGAATCCCATACTCCCGAAGAACGTCTCGGCGTTGGTAAGCGAGTGGACGGCGGGATAGACGATCACCTCGGTCCGTTCGGGCAACTCGTAGCGTGTCTCGACCAGTCCAAGTACGTCGCGAACCGAGACGGTCGTTCCGGTTATCTCGTGGACGCCGCGCTGTTCGTACGTGAGTTCGTAGCTGACTGTTGCTGGCAGTGACTGCTCGAAATCGGTCGGTCCCGACAATCCCGACCCGAACTGCTCGGAGATTTCCGCGACGCCGGTCCCATCGACAGTGAGTGAGATGCCCCGAGTTTCGCCGGGAAAGCCACGCCGCGGCCGGGTCCGGTCGATGGTCGGTGGCTCGGCCCGATGGACCTGAAGCGCGCCGGCGGCAACTGCGATCAACAGCGGCGCGGCGACGGCGTTCAGCGACCGCGGTCCGGAGAGCCAGGCCATCACGACGGCGGCTGCAACCACTAGGAGCGCAGTGATCCCACGGCGTGTCAGTTTCATTCTTCGATAGGGACGGTGTCGAGGGCCTGCTGGACGAGGTCGGACCCGGTCTGGTCGGAACGGTCGGTCCGAATCCGGTGGGGCATGACCACTGTCGCCTCCGTCCGAACGTCGTCCGGGATGACGTAATCGCGGTTGTCGAGAATCGCTCTCCCCTGTGCGGCCCGAAGCAGGGAGATACTGCCACGTGGACTCACGCCGAGTTGTCCGTGTTCCCGGGTGTACCGTGCCAGACGGGTCGTGTAGTCACGGAGCGGCGCTTCGATAGTCGCGTTCGAGGCAGTCGCCTGTGCCCGCCGGAACTCGTCGAGGCTCGCGACCGGCGAGAGCGTCTCGATTGGGTGGTTCCCGACGACACGTTCGAGCATGTCCGACTCGTCGGCGGCGTCGGGATACCCCAGGTGTAATTTCTTTATAAAACGGTCGAGTTCAGCAATCGGTAGATCGTAGGTCCGATTTTGCTCGACGGTGTTCTGTGTCGCAATCACCGTAAACGGTGTCGGGACGTCACGAGTGTCGCCGTCGACGGTGACCTGCTCTTCTTCCATCGCCTCTAGCAGTGCCGACTGTGTCTTTGGCGGTGCCCGGTTGACCTCGTCGCCCAGCACGACGTTAGCGAAAATCGGTCCGGGCTGGAAATCGAAGCGCTCGGACTGCTGGTTGTACACGTTGACGCCGGTCACATCGGCGGGGAGGAGGTCCGGCGTGAACTGGATGCGCTTGAACGAGCCGTCGAAGGAGGCTGCGACAGCCCGGGCGAGCATCGTCTTGCCGACGCCAGGGACATCTTCGAGCAGGACGTGGCCCCGGCCAAGCATCGCCGTCAGAATGTGTTCGATTTCGGTATGATGACCGACGATGACCTGTTCTACGTTCTCGATTACCTTCGTCACAACATCGTAGGCGTCGCTGAGGGTCGTGTCCGACTGTGGCCCTCGTGATGTGTCCGTATCTGTCATGTTTTGTACCGGGCAGCGTCCCTGTGTGTATCAGGCCCACATCCCCGGTGTGGACCGTCTCAAACAGGTGTTCACTGGCGCGCGAACTCCGAATCGTAGCATCCCCTTGGAGTCCTGTGCTTGTAATACTGCTGGGTGGCAGCCGCTAACACGCACAAACGGTCACCACTCCTTGCACGTCGGACAGACCAGTCCGTCGTCACTGCGCCAGCGCTGCTCGACGACGGTGCCACACGCACTGCAGGCCGCCCCATCGAGCGACCAGGCGGCCGTCGTCGTCGCCAATTCGACCGTCCCGGACGAGACGTGGTCCCCGTCCTCCAGCGGTTCGGCTTCCGCATCCGCTGGGGCGTCGGTGGCCTCGTCGTCCACTGGCGCGTCCGACTCGTTGTTGTCCGGTGAATCGGTCGGCGAATCGTGACGGCCGTCGTCCTCGTCAGACTGGTCGTCGCCACCGCCGAGAAAGTCGTCCAGCGAGGCGTCTTCAGGCATGTCTCAGGTTTCGAGCGGCGTACTTTTGTCAGTATCGACGAGCAGGACCGGGGAAATCAAGTCCCTCGCGACACAATGTCGACCCATGCAATCACTCGTGATGGAGCTGCTCGACAGCATCGTCTCCTTTCCGGACCGCTTCATCGACATCGCGCTCTCCGACCCGCTCTCGGCGCTGCTGATCGCGTTCGGTGCCCTGTTCGTTGGCGCGTCGTCTGCGGTCTTTGGCTACCTGACGCTGGGTGCCGCCGTCGACCTGATCATACCTGACGTGTCCGGTCGACAACCGCCCCGAGCAGGTCGATAGCCTGCGAGACGTCCGGGCCGAGCGGCGAGGCGAAGACGACGCTGTCTGCGTGTTCGAGCAAGTCCTCGGTTCGCTGTTCGACCGTTTCGGGCGTGCCGGCGATACAGAAGGCGTCGATCATCGTCTCGCTGACAGCCTCACTAGCTGTGCCAAAGTCGCCGGCCGAGATCGCTGTACCGACCGCCTCGGCCCGGTCGGCGTCGATGCCGTGGCGGTCGAGCACCGGCGGTGGTGAGCCAGCGGCGATGAAGGCGACCGGAATCCGGGCGGCCTCGCGGGCGACTGCCGGGTCCTCGGCGACGGAGACGCTGGCGTAGGCCGCCAGGTCGAACGCGCCCCGTTCCTCGGGACGCTCCGCGTTGCCCTTCTGGACCTGTTCGCGGGCCCATTCGAGGTCACGCGGATGGGAGCCGTTGTACAGCACACCGTCGGCGTGCTTTGCGGCCATCCGCGTCATGTGTGGGCCCTGTGCGCCGACGTACACCGGAATCTCGCCGGCGTCGTAGTTCAGGCCGGCGTCGTGGGCTTCGAAGGTCCCGTCGTGGTCGACGCGCTGGCCGTCCCAGAGGTCCTGAGCGACTTTGAACGTCTCAAGGACACGCCGGAGCGGGCGGTCGGGGGCAAAACCCAGGTTCGACAGCGTCGCCTGGTCACCCGGGCCGACGCCGAAAATGGCGCGGCCGTCGCTCAGTTCCGACAGCGTCGCGACCCGGGAGGCGAGCGTCACGGGATGTGTCTCGTATGGGTTGGCGATGCCGGGACCGAGCAGTATCTCGTCGGTGGCCTGGGCCATCGCGGTCAGGGCCATGAACTGGTCCCGGTTGTTGTAGTGGTGACTGGCGACGACGCCGTCGAAGCCGGCAGTTTCGGCCTCGACCGCGAAGTCGACCAACGTTTCGACTGGATGCTCGGGGGTGAGTTCGATTGCGTACATAGCTCAATCGTAGCGCCACTCGCGGAGTGCCTGTCGCACGAGGTCGGAATCGGGGTCTCTGTAGAGGGTATCACTGCCCCCGTGGTCGCCGAAGTCGAAGTCCCGAACGACGCCGACGGGCGTGCCACCGTCACCTTCACCGGTGACGAGATTCGACGCGGCAGCGAGTTCGTCGACGACGGCCTGGACGGTGACGCCCAGTTCCCGGCCGTCGCGGTCGTGTTCGCCCCGCCAGTCGCGTGCGGCGGGGATGCCAGCCCACCCCAGTGCGACGCCGCGCTGGCCGTGGCGGAACGGTCGACCGGAGGTGTCGGTGACGACGACGGCGGCGTCGGTGTCGAGGCCGTCACGGATCCGCTCGGCGCTGGCCGTCGGATCCTCGGGGAGCAAGAGCAGGTCGGCATCGGGGACGTTCGACCGGTCGATGCCGGCGTTGACCGTCGTGTGTCCAAAGCGGGTGACAGCGAGCAAGAACGGGGCTTCGAACAGGAGTTCCGTGCTCTCTTCGAGAACCGCCTGTGCGAATCGAGGGTCCTTTTGCTCGTCGGCAACCACGCCGATTCGCTCGGCGATGTCCTCGGCGCGGTCGCTTGCCGGAAAGTCGGCCAGGTCGGCCTGGCGACTCTCGGCCTTGGAGACGACCGTGCTGGCGACACAGATCACGTCTTCGTCGCGGAGTTCGACCTGCTCCTCGATCAGCGCCGCCAGGTCGTCGCCGGGGCGGATTTCGGGCAGTCTCTCGACCGCGAAGACCTCCATACACCACTCTGGGTGTGACACCGGAAAAAGGGACTCGGTAGGGGATGACTCTGCCAACGCGTAAACAGTTGGTGACCAGACCACAACGGCGGTCAAACGCCAGAGATCCGGTCTACAGTTCCTGAAGCGTCACGTCACAGTCACCGTCGGCGACACTGGCGGTCATCATCGTCGGTCTCGTTGCCGGTGGGGCCCCAGTCGCCGAACCGGGATTGAGGAGGCGAACGCCGTCGTGGACCCGGTCCATCACCTCGTGTGTGTGGCCCGAAACGCCGATAGCACCCGCACCACCCTGTTCTCGGACGATGGTGGCCACACGGTCCTCGTAGCCACGCGTCGGGCCAGTACCGTGAGTGACGACGAACTCGACGCCGCCGAGTTCGACCGACGCGGTGTCGGGAGGGCCACCACGTGGATCCATGTTCCCCGCCACCGCCGTCAGGGACTCGGCGAGGTCCCGAACGTCGGCGACAGCCTCCTTCGAGTCGAAGTCGCCAGCGTGGATGACGTGGTCGGCCGCCGCGATTCGCTCGCGGAACTCGTCTGGAATCCCCGGCGCTCGGGAGGGCACATGCGTATCGCTGATGAGTGCAACGTCCATAGACTCCCTTCGAGCGCCGCCGTCGAAAAGGCCGTGGTTGCCACAGGATTGATTCGGATACCGACCCTTCCCTCGATATGGGCGAAACTAGCGTTGTCACCTGTTTTCTCCGTAACCGGAGCGACGTGCTGCTCCGACGGAGCGAGGATGTGGGATCCTATCCCGGACAGTGGAGCGGCGTTGCGGGCCACGTCGCCATCGAGGACGGCAGGGACCGGTCCCCGGAAGCCGTGGCCCACGCGGAGATTTGCGAGGAAACTGGCATCGGACCGGAGCAGGTCACGCTCGTCAGGGCCGGAGACCCGTTCGTCGTCACGAAAGAGCGACTGGGGACCCGCTGGCGCGTTCACCCGTTCCTGTTCGACTCTGATACATGTGCCGTCGAAGGTAACTTGGAGACGGCGGAGTACGAGTGGGTCTCGCCGACGGCAATCCTCGAACGTGATACCGTGCCAGCGCTTTGGACCTCTTACGACCGCGTTCGGCCGCGGGTCGCAACTGTTCGTGAGGACCGGGACCACGGCTCTGCGTGGCTCTCTGTGCGCGCACTCGAAGTGCTCCGGGACGAAGGGACCATCGCGGCCGTCGGTCGAGACGCACACGAGGCCGAGCAACGGGAGGTCTCGAACGGCGACGACTGGGACACATTGGCCGGACTTGCCCGGGAACTACTTACTGCACGCCCGTTGATGTCTGTCGTCACTAACCGCATCAATCGCGCGATGGCGACGGCCAGCGAGGCAAGAACGGTAGCGGCAATCGAGCGTGTGACCCGCGAAGGCATAGATCGTGCCATCACCGCTGACAGCGAGGCAGCGACGACAGCGGCCGAGCACTTGCCGGCACGGGTCGGGACGCTCTCTCGGTCGGGCACTGTCCGGCAGGCCATCGAGGAGTGCGATCCGTCGGCCGTCCTCGTCGCCGAGTCCCGGCCCGGCCGTGAGGGAGTCGGTATGGCCGAGCAACTGGCAGCGACCAGCGACGTGACCCTGACTACGGACGCGGCGTTTCCGGCAGAACTCGACGCGTGGGACGCTGACGCCCTCGTCGTCGGTGCCGACCGGGTGCTGCCCGACGGTCGCGTCGTGAACAAGGTCGGGACACGGGGCGTTGCACTGGCGAGTGAGACGCCGTGTTACGTCGTGACTGCAAGCGACAAGATCGCGACCGACGATGCCGTCGACCGCGAAGCGCGTGATCCGAGCGAAGTGTACGACGGTGACGACGACCTCTCAGTTTCGAACCCGACGTTTGACGTGACGCCGGCAGATGCCATCGAAGCCATCGTCACGGAACGTGGGATACTGACCGACGACCGATTAGCGGCGGTCGTCACGGAGCATCGAACACTCGCGGAGTGGGAGTAGTCAGCGGGGCTACTCGAGGCGTGGACCCGGCTTCCAGGTGTTCCCTTCGAGGACGACGAGGTCGTACCGTTCGAGGACCTGCATCGTCTCGACGACCGCCGCGGCGTCGAAGTCGGCCGACATCTCGGCGGGCAACTGGTCTGCGATTGCACTCCGCGTCCCGCCGCCCATTCGCTCGACAGTTTCGAGGAGGATCTCCATGTCAGCGAGGAGTGGTGTAAGGATATCCTGGGTGGTCTCCTCGGCTTTGAGCTTCGAGACGACATCGTTATATGGACCATCGATCTGCATCGATACCGATACGTCACCAGTGTCTTCGTCCTCGTTGTTAGCCATGCTACCAACACAGAGACAGACGGACAAAAGTATTCCCATACTCGCCTGTGTTATTGCTGCATCCAGGCATCTGTGTCCAGAACTCCGATCCGGTGGTCAGTCATACTGTCGGACGTAGCCGTCGTCGCTCGCGAAGACCGGAGAGCACGCGTCGAACGACGCCAGGTAGTGGCCGGCACGGTCAGTCGCGTCGCCCGAGGTGAGCGCCTCGGCAAACGACTCTGGAGTTCCCTCAACCGATACAAACGAGTTTTTCACCCGTGCCGGAGTACACACCTGTGGTGGCAGTGACGAGCAGTTACCCCCACTGAGCCCCGTGTGACGAGGGACTTTCACAGAGCCACCTTGATTCAGCGAGGGAGTCGCGCCGTCTGCCCGTGGCGTCGGAGACGCCACGCTGTTCACGGCGGGCGGGAATCGCGTAAGCTACGAGAATCAGACAACATTCAACAACTCTGCCAACTCCCGGACTTTTATAAACATAGTGCCACAAGTGGCGTATAGATGGAGATAAACCGTACCGCTGTCGTGAAACTCTCTGTTCCCGACGACCGCCGTAGCGACCTGAAACGCACGATGAACACGTTTCAGGACGCCGCACAGCGATTTGTAGACCGTGGATGGGACGGAGACGACAGCGGGTACGTGATTACAGCAGGTAATCATCTCCAGCGACTCATCTACGACGACATCCGCGATGAGACAGACCTTCACGCTGACCTTTGCGTTGGGGCGGCTAATCACGCCGCTGACGTTCTTTCATCGGTTGTTGAGAGGATGAAAGACGGCGAACGGACCTCAAAACCAGCGTTCACGTCGAACACGACTGTCTACAACACGAATGCGATTACGTACTTCGACGGCTACTGTTCTTTGGCCGCATACGGTGGCGGTCGCGTCCATGCTGAATACGTCTATCCAGATGACTCGGTTCAAGCCGAGTACATGGAAAGCGACGAGTGGACAAAGCAGGGCGCGAAGCTCCGCTACGACTATCAGATAGATACCTACTATCTCCACGTCTCCGTCAAGCAGGAACGCGAAGAAACATCGGAAGAAGCCGGGAACCAAACAGTTCTGGGCGTGGACAGAAACGTGGACGGGTATCTTGCCGTCACCAGTACAGGTGCGTTCATCGGGAACGCCGACCTCCTGAATCACAAGCGCCGCGAGTACGAACGCCGTCGCGCTCGTCTCCAACAACAAGGAACACGAAGCGCACACCTCACCATCCAGTCCATCGGAGACACCTTCGCTAATTGGTCTGAAGAGTTTATACACCAAGCGTCGAAGGAACTTGTGAACGAGGCTGTGTCGCAGGGCTGTACGACTATTGTGTTCGAGGACTTGAAGGGAATCAGAAACGGAATTTCTGACACTTCAAAGTTCCAGCAGTGGGCGTTCAACGAACTGAAACGCCAAGTCGAGTATAAGTCCAAAGCGGGGGGACTCAGCGTTGAGACAGTCCATCCACAATACACCAGTCAGCGGTGTTCTAAGACAGGATGTGGCTTCACACACGAGGACAACCGCGACGGTGACGAGTTTGCCTGTCAAAAGTGCGGCAAAGAACTGCACGCAGACTACAACGCGGCGCGAAATATCGCACACAAATTCATTCAGAATCGGCACAAGTCTGGTTCTGGAGGGGCAACCTATCACCTTGCCCTGAAGTCGGGAACAGTGAACGGGAATGGCGAGTACTCGCCTTCCACGGTATAGTGGATAGACCGGGAGTTCACCGACAAACCTCGGCGTTCACGCCGAGGTAGGTGATCTACGCTTCGTCGAGAACAACAGGGACGCCAGCGCTGGCCACGTCGGCGGCGAAAGCCCGCGAATCAGTCGAGAGCGTCGAGAACGTGTTGTAGTGGACGGGCATCACCAGGTCGGGTTCGATGGTCGCCGCAAGTCGGGCGGCCTCGTGGCGGTCCATGGTGAATCGCTGGCCGATTGGCGGGAAAAAGATCGATACGTCTATCGCGCGGTGGCCGGGAAGCACGTCCGTATCGCCGGGGAAGAGCACGCGCGTACCGTCGAGTTCGACCAGGAAGCCACAGCCAAAGCCGTCCGGATGGTAGGGTGTGCCGTCGGGACGGGTGTGTGGCCCGTCGGGTTCGTTGTACGCCGGGACCGTCCAGATCGGTACGTCCCCGACGGTCAGAGAATCTTTCATGCCGACGGTGATGACCTCGTATGGCAGTTCGGCGAGGGGCAGCAGGCCGCGCTGGCCGGCCTGTTCGTCGATGGCCTCGAATGCGACGGTGGTCGCGTCCTCGCTGGCCACCCGGTCGATGCCATCAGGGTCGTAGTGGTGAATGTGCGTCACGCAGACGATATCGCCGTCCTCGGGCCGGTAATCCTGTCCGGGCGGGTGGTGCAGGTCCTCGTCGTCGGGGCTCCACTCGTCGGAGAGCACACCGTACCGGCCGGGATCGAAGTAGACGACCGTGTCCTCACTCGCGAGTCGGACCGTGGCGTAGCCGAGCCACTCGACGGTGAGTCCGTCGTGTCGAACAGTCACTGCCTGCTAGTAGGATCGAGAGCGCCTATAAATCGGCCGCTCGCGACAGAACAGACCGGGGCGGTCAGAACGGTGCTTCGGGGCCTTCGTCGGCCGGTTCGTCGTCACGACCGCGTTCCAGGGGACCGTCCCACTTCGCCAGCCCCGGCGCAAAGCTCTCTGCACGGCCGGAAAACCCCTCGTAGGAGGCGATCAGCCGCGCGGCCTGGATGCTCGATTTGCCCTCGGGACAGAGCGTGACGACGCGCTCGTCGCCCTCGAAGCGCTCGATGTCGTCGACCAGTTGCTGGAGTGGGACGTTCTCGCTGCCGGGGACGTGGCCCCGCTCGTACGCGCTCGGCGGGCGGATATCGACGACCCGTGCATCGCCGCCGTTCTCGATGATCGACGCCAGTTCCTCGTGACCGATTTCGCCGTCCATCACTGTATTCTGGGAACGGGAGCCATATACGCCTCACGGTCACAGCAGGCCGTCCTCGCGGGCGAGCAACAGCGGGAGTAACTGGACACCGTGGACGGCGTCGAACGAGCGGATCGCGTCGATGGCGTCCGGAATCGGAACGCGCTGGACGGTCAGATACTCGCCGTCGTCGAGTTCCTGCTCGCCTGGCTGGAGGTCCGTCGCGACGAAGGCGCTACACTCCGAGCGAACCCACGCCTCCGCCTGCACCGTCTCGATCTCGGTCAGCGTGCCCGCACTGTAGCCAGTCTCCTCGCGGAGTTCGCGGGCCGCAGCCTCCTCGGGCCGTTCACCCAGTTCGACGGCGCCGGCCGGACAGCCAAGTATCGTCCCCCGGAGATGTGGTGAATACGTCTCGACGAGAACGACTTCGCCGTCGGTCACCGGGACAATAACCGTAACGTCGGCCGGATCGATCCAGTAATAGTTCACCCGCTCACCGTCCGGTCGCTCGACCACATCGTAGCCAGCGTCGAAGAACTCGTTTTCCCAGACGACAACACGGTCGTGTACTGGCCACTCGGACGTGTCGTCTTGTCCCCCGTTCACAGCAGCCCCTCGGCCCGCGCCAGCAGGATGCCCTCGATGGTCGCGTCGTTGGCGGGTTCCCGGCGGGCTACGTCGAGTGCGTCCTCAGTGGGAATCGTTCGAACGCTGAGAAATTCGTTCTCGTCCAGTTCGCGCTCGGTCGGTTCCAGTCCCTCGGCGAAGACGATACCCCGACGGTGGCGCAACACGCCGGTCGAACACCAGAACTCCTCCAGCAAGGAGACGCCGGCGGCCTCGAAGCCAGTCTCCTCGCGCAGTTCGCGTCTGCCGGCCTCCGTGTAGGACTCGCCGTCTTCGACGATACCGGCAGGTAGTTCGAGACACTGCTCGCGAATCGTCGGCCGGTACTGGTCGACGACGACCAGTTCGTCGTCCGTGCGTGCAACGACGACGACGGCGTCCGGTAGTTCGGCCCAGTAGTAGGACTTTTCGGTCCCGTCTGGCTGTTCGACGCGGTCGTAGCCACCAGTGTACCACCCCGTCTCGTACTCGGGTTCGGATTCGACGACAGGCCACTCGTGGGCAGACTCGCGGGTCATTGTCACTCCTGTGTCACGGCGACGAAATAAACGGTCCCATTGTCACTGAGACGTACCCGGTCGCCGGCGGTCGCATTGGGATTGCGCTGGCGAAGCGACGACACCTCGTCGAACGGCGAGTGCGTGAACACGCCCTTGAGACCGAACGGTCCCTTCCAGTAGGGTTCGGAGTAGCCAGTCCGGTTCGCGCTGGCGTTTGTCAGTGCTGTCGTGGTGTAGGGATGGGTCCGGTCGGAGAGCTGGCTGGCGTCGACCGCCGTCGTGGCGTTCCCCTCGCCGTCTCCCTCGGTCGGCGTTGCGTTCACGTAGTAGGGGTCGCCACTCTTGAACAGCGACGGGACGGCCCCGAGAGCGAGCAGGAGGACCAGCACGACGGCGATACCGACGAGTAGACTGCGAGTGACCCGTCGCATCACACCACATCCAGGTAGATACGGGCAACCGCCTGTCGGCGGAGCGTCGAGACGGCCGCCCGCTCTTCGTCCTGGAACGTCGCGGCGACGGCGCTGTCGGCAAAGGGCGGGGCGTGCCAGGCGACGTGGCCGACGTTGTCCGCGCCGATGACCTCGACTGACTGGGCGGCCTCCTCGCGCCACGCCTCGAACTCCGCTCTGGTCCCCACCCGAACCTGCAACTGCTCGCCGAACATGGCCTCGCGAGCAGTCTCGATGACGTCGCTGGTCACGCGCTCGTTGTACTCCTCACCGTCAAACGCCATCGCCTTCGCGACGGCCTTGACGACGACCTGTGCCCTGGCACCCAGTTGCTCGTAGCGGTCACGAGCCGCCGCGGCAGTCGCCGGCAGGAACTCCCCGTCAGTGTGCATACCCGCGCTTGGACTGGCGGGAACTACTCGGTTTCGTCTTCGTCGTCGCTTGATTCCATCTGCTCGGTCAGTTCCCGGGCCTCGGCCAGGATCGACGCCGCCTCCTCGTCGAGTTCGCCGCTTCCCCTGGCACGGGCCTGTCGGGTGTCGACAGCGTGGTCCTCGACGCCGCTCTCTTCGAAGACCTGCGGGAACTCGGTTTCCTCGGCATACTCGGCGACGTTCTCGGCGAGTTCCGTTTCTCCCAACTGTCCCCACTCTGGAGCGTGTTCGTCGAGCCACTCCTCGTGGTCCCCGCTGCTCGTGATCGCCGTGAAGGCGAGGTGGTTCGCCAGGTGGCCGGCGTCGGCCTGGGGCTCCTCGCAGACCGGACAGGCATAGCCCATACCACTGGCAGGGGCTGGAGACGGAAATGGCTTACACGGTCCCTATCAGTCGCGAGCGAGAACGACACGTATGGGCACTGATGGTCTCATCGAACTCGATCAGGCGTGTTGGGTCGTCCTCGCGAAGTACAACCTCCTGTTGGCAACGGTGTTCGGATTCGTCGCGCTGGTCGCACAGTCGCTGTCGTCTGTCGGCGTCCTGCTGGCGATAGAGAACGGGGCGCTCGCACTCTTTTTCGGCGCGGTCCAGACGTACGCCTGGCTCTCGGCCTGACCGGGTGGTTCCGTCGCGCGCCACAGGTCACACTGTCGGACTTCTGTCCAACAGCATCACTCGGGGTCGAGCGTGCGCATCATTACGAGTGCGTCCTCGCCGTTACCGTAGTAGTTCGGGATCGTGCGGCGATGTTCGAACTCGAAGGACCGGTACAGCGAGATCGCGGCCTCGTTCGTGATTCGGACTTCGAGTTTGACCGACCCGGCATCGACAGATTCGAGCACCTCGACGGCTCGTTCGAGCAGGGTCCTGCCGACACCCTGGCCCCGGTAGTCGGGAGCGACGGCCAGGTCCTTGACGTGGCCAAGCGGCGTCCCGTGGTTGGGAACGGTGTCGGCGACGACGTAGCCCAGCAACACGGACACGTCATCGTCGTCCGCAGCGGCGACTAGAAAGCCGGGTTCACCCACGTAACTTTCGAACGCCGAAAACGGCCAAGGCTGGGGGAACGACGCCTTCTCGATCCGATGGATGGCCAGCAGATCCGAGCGCGTCGCGGGGCGAACCGTCGGTGGTTCCGTGTCGCTGGCTGGGACAGTCGTCACGCCCCTCACTACGGCGCGCGTTTACTAAGAAATGGCGGCACTTCCGCGTCGTTGTAACGAGTGGTACTGATCAGGTATCTAAGCGTAGGTATTCGACGAAAGATACCGTACATGTTGCTTCCTGCGAGCAACTAACACGGCCCCCGTCATGCCACAAGGCTCTTAACTATCACGCTCGCAACGTTACATGCACCCAACTGGGTGCTACCCCCCACATCCCCCCCAACCATCCCACCCCCACTTTCGTTTTTGGACTAGAAGAAATCGCTGACGTACACGTCTCGACGCTGGAACACCGGTTCGAGTGCCGCCAGTGCTCCATCACTCGCCGTGACCGCCTCGCGAGCGACGGCCGTCTGGATCGAGAGCGTCCCGGCGAAGAGGCGCGACAGAACTGAAACGTCCACGGTGACCGCCGGGTCGGCTTCGACCCGCGCACACGACAGGTCCGATTCGACGCGAAACACGGCGTCGTTGACCGCGACCAGCGGGTCAGACACGCCGATGGTCACCGTCGCCGTCGGGGCGCGGTCGGCCGGCAACGACGCGATTGCCGTCGCCACGTCGACGAGACGACCCATACCGCCGGGTTCGATCGACGCCGCGACGGCATCGGGGTCGACCGCTTCGGTCAGCAACCGGCGCTCGTCGGGACAACTCCACTCGACGGTTTCGACCTGCGGCTCGTGGCGGTCCAGGAAGGCCAGCAACTGCCGGCGGGCCCGCGCCGTGACGGCGACGAGTTCCGCCACCGACAGCGTCGCTGCGTCGCGATCGATCGTATAGACGACGTACCCCTCGGCCTCGTTGCCGTCTGCGGGCATGTAGCAGTAGGTCCAGGCGTCGGCCAGCACGCGCTCGCGCCACCACTGCGCTGTCCGCCGGAACGCCAGTTCGTACTCGCTGGCATACGCTGTATACACCGCTTCGAGTCGATCGAGGTCGTCGACCCCGACGCGTTCGATTGTCCCCGAGCGGCCCGGATCGGCCATCGCCTCGGGCGGGAAGGTGTAAGCCGTCTCCGTGTTCACCAGTCCCCAGCCATGGCGGCGATAGTACGCGATCGATTCGGGCCACAGCAGCGAGTAGGTGAGGCCACGGTCGTCGAACTCCGCGATGGCCGCTTCGAGCAGTTGGGGGCCGTACCCCCGCCCGCGGTACTCTGGTGGCGTGACGAACCCTCGGATCCCACCGACCGGCCGCCACTCGCCGGCGAGGCGTACCTCGGGCGTCATGAGCGTACAGATAGCGACGAACTCGCCATCGACGACGTACGCCCACCGCTCGCCCAGCGACGCTGGGACGTCGTCGGGACCGTCGTAGTCCGGCAGTCCACCCTCCCCCCAGACGTGATCTTTGATCGCTTGGTGGCGTGCGCGTTCGTCTGCCTCGACCTGGCGGAACGTATCCATACGTGATGGGCGGTCTGCCGAGGGCATCAAGATTCGGGCAAAATAGCGAGAAGCAGGCGCTCCCGGCGTAGTTTAAAAAAAACCGTCGAAGTGCTGTGAATCAGTCGTCTGCGGGTGCTGCGCCGCTACCCTCGCTGTGCTTGGCCTTCGTGTGCGAAAGCTTCCCACCGTCGCCGAGGAAGCGGCGTTCGCGCTCGGAGGCATCCAGCATCGCGGTGGCTTCCCAGTCGTCGTTGACGCGGATGGTGAACGCTTCCTGGCCGGACGCAATGGCCTCGGAAACGTCGTCGACGATTTCGACGTCGTCGCCCTGCTCGATCCGCCTGTAGGTCTCCTCGTCGATCTCCAGGGGCACGATGCCGAAGTTGAAGAGGTTCGCCTTGTGGATGCGGGCGAAGCTCTGTGCGAGGACTCCCTCGATGCCGAGATACATCGGACAGAGAGCGGCGTGTTCGCGCGAAGAGCCCTGCCCGTAGTTCTCGCCGGCGACCAGGAAGCCACCGTCGGCCTCCTTGGCACGCTCGGGGAAGGTCTCATCGACGCGAGTCAGCGTGAACTCGGAGAGCTTCGGGATGTTCGACCGGTACATCAGCGCGTCGGCGTTAGCGGGACTGATGTGGTCGGTCGTGATGTTGTCCGGCATCTTCAACAGCGCCGGACCCTGAATGTCGGCACCGAGCGGGTCCCGAAGCGGCACGTCGCCGATGTTCGGGCCCTTGATGAGTTCGTCGTCGACGGCGTCCTCGGGACTGATGAGGTCCGACTGGGAGGCACCGACGTAGCTGTCGCCCAGTTCGAAGCCGGGGTCTTCGAGGTCGCCGAGTTCCTCGGCGAGGTCGCGCGGATCGACGATTTCGCCGGCGATTGCCGCGGCGGTGGCGACCTCGGGCGAGCAGAGGTACACCGAGTCGTCCTGGATACCCGAGCGGCCCTCGAAGTTCCGGTTAAAGGTGCGCAGCGAAACCGAGTCGGAGGCTGGCACGTGACCGTTGCCGATACAGGCTCCACAGGTCGCCTCGGAGAAGTTGACACCGGCAGCCATCATCTCCGCGGTCCAGCCCTCACGGGCCAGCATCTCGGAGGCCTGTTTGGAGCCAGGCGCGACGATCATACTCGTCGTCTTGGCGGTGTTGCGGCCTTCGAGCATCTTCGCGGCCGGGAGGATGTCCTCGTAGGCACCGTTGGTACAGGAACCGATGATGACCTGATCGACATCGACACCCTCGACTTCGCTCACCGGCACGACGTTGTCGGGCATCGACGGCTGGGCGATGAGCGGTTCCAGATCCGAGAGGTCGACGACGACTTCGTCGGCGTACTCGGCGTCGTCGTCGGGCTGGAGTTCGACGTGCTCGTCTTCGCGGCCGAGACGGCTAAGGTAGTCCTCGGTCTGCTCGTCGGTCGGGAAAATAGAGGTGGTCGCACCGAGTTCCGTCCCCATGTTGGTGATCGTCGTTCGCTCGGGCACGGACAGGCTCTCGACACCGGGACCGGTGTATTCGAGCACCTTGCCGACGCCGCCCTTGACCGAGAGACGACGGAGGAGTTCGAGGATGACGTCCTTGGCGGTCGCCCACGCGGGCAGTTCGCCTTCGAGGCGGACGTTGACGACTTCGGGCATGTCGATGTAGTAGGCACCACCACCCATGGCGACGGCCACGTCGAGGCCGCCGGCACCGATTGCGAGTTCGCCCAGACCACCGGGCGTCGGGGTGTGGGAGTCCGAACCGAGCATCGTCTTACCGGGTGCGGCGAAGTTCTCCTTGTGAACGTTGTGACAGATACCGTTGCCCGGGCGCGAGAAGTGGGCACCGAACTTGCCGGCGGCCGAGCGCAGGAAGCGGTGGTCGTCCGTGTTCTTGAAGTCGAACTGGTAGGTCTGGTGGTCACAGTACTGGGCGGCGAGCTCCGTCTGGACCTCGTCCAGGTCGAGCGCCTCGAACTGGAGCCAGACGAGCGTTCCAGTCGTGTCCTGTGTAAGGACCTGATCGATCTCGATCCCGATCTCCTCGCCAGGCGTCAACTCGCCTTCGACGAGATGGTCGTCGAGGATTTTCTCCGTAAGCGTCTGTCCCATAACGTTCGTGAGTGGACGGCGCGCGCGTATAAATCCCGCGTATTCGTGTGGGTTTTTGACAGTGTCACTACCGGATTGTCGCATTATTGTAACGCTCTCGAAACCGACAATCAGTTTCTGCCAGGACGGGCAAACGGCTTCCACCCATGGCCGGTATGTGAGGACCGAACTGTTGGTCGGGACTTCCGGGCGTCTCGTCCACTGGCATAGTAGCGACCCCGGGGTCGCGAAATCTTTGACAGACGGACAGTCGGTAGTATCATAACCGTGGTCGCCGACGCCCCCGCCATGTACAAGAGCGGTCGATTCGTCGCCGACGCGCTCGGTAACCTCGAGGAGTCACAGGTCCAGCCAAACGGCGTCGACCTGACGCTCGGGGCCGTCTACGAACAGGTCGAAGCGGGCCGGATCGAACACGGGGACAAGACAGTCGGGACACGCGAGGAACGCGACCCCGAGGACGGGACGTACCGACTCGGACCTGGTGCTTACGTCGTCGAATACGGCGAAGTCGTCGCCGTTCCGGCGGCCCACGTCGGGTTCGTCTACCCGCGGTCGTCGCTCCTGCGAAACTCCTGCATGCTCGATACGGCGGTGTGGGACGCCGGCTACGAAGGCCGCGGCGAGGGATTGTTGGAGGTCCACCACACCATCGAGATAGAACGTGGCGCTCGCATCGCGCAGTTCGTCCTCGCCGAGGCCGCGACCGAGGAGACGTACGAAGGCGACTACCAGTACGAGAACATGGATTGATACTGCCGGTCCCCACCATCCGGGCACCGGTTCACCAACCGGACGACGTCGGTGGAAGCGGGTCGGCTGTGATGGACGTGTCGTGTTTTCGATGGTGATACTACGGAGCGTCGATGGCCGGGGTCGAAAGAACTATGTTGTGGTGTGCCATATCACAAGTTGCATCACTCACGGAGGTGATGCCATTAGGGCAGTTCCCGACATCGTACACAGGCGAGCACGGACCGCTGCCCGGATTCGTCAGTCTGGTCACGGGGTCGTGGCGCGCTGTTCGCGTCACGGCCTATTCTCACGAACGGTAGTACACAGTGCAAACAGTGCCTGCACGCTCCGACGACGCTCGTTTCCAGGTGTTACCAGATCGGTTCCAGTGTGGAACCGCACCATCTTTGCACCCGTGGGTCCCAGCCAGAGACATGACCCGAGTCGCACTCGTCGCACACGACGAAAAGAAATCAGAAATGATCGAACTCGTCCAGTCGAACGAGTCGCTGCTGGGGACGTTCGACATCATCACGACCGGCACGACGGGCAAGCGGATCATGGAGGAGACGTCCCTGACCGTCGAGCGAAAGGAGTCCGGTCCGCAGGGTGGTGATACCCAGATCGGTTCGGAGGTCGTCGACGGGCGCATCGACGGCATCGTCTTCCTGCGTGATCCGCTCACTGCACAGCCACACGAACCGGACATCTCTGCACTGTTGCGGATCTGTGAGGTCCACGACGTGCCGTTAGCGACGGCCCGTACCGGGGCCGAATACCTGCTCGACGGACTCGCAAACGACGACGAATCAGAGTGCTAACGGTGCTCATACTGTCGGACGTACCTATCTGAAGATTCTCGCCACCTCGGGGTGGCGAAATCCGTCACGGACTTCCGTCCGACAGTATCACTCCGTGTAGTCGGGCCGCGTCTCGTATTCGATAGGATCACGCTCGCCGAGCGCCTGAAACGCCTGCAACCGGAACGCACAGGCGTCACAGGTGCCACAGGCCGGCGGCGACTCGCGATAGCAACTCCAGGTGTCCTCGTAGGGGACGCCGAGTTCGAGGCCGCGTTCGGCGATGTCCGTCTTCGACCACTCGACGAAGGGCGCGACCAGCGAAATGTCGGTCCCGGGTTTCGTACCCACGTCGATCGCCTGCTGGAACGCCTCGAAAAACTGTGGTCGGCAGTCGGGATATCCCGAGAAGTCCTCGGAGTGAGCACCGATGAACACTGCCTCGCAGTCGTTGGCCTCGGCGTAGGAGACGGCCATCGAGAGTAGATTGGCGTTCCGGAAGGGGACGTAGGAGGTCGGGACCTCGTCGCTGTCGAGGTCTGCCTCCGCCACGTCGATATCGTCGTCTGTCAGCGACGACGCGCCGATGCGGGCGAGGTGGACCGTCTCGACGTGGAGGAAGTCCGTCGCGTCGATGTAATCGGCCAGCGCCCGGGCACAGGCCAGTTCGGTCTCCTCGGTTTGCTGGCCGTAACTCGTGTGTAAGAGAGACAGGTCCTTGTAGCCGCGTGCTCGTGCCTCGTAGGCCGCCGTTGCGCTGTCCATCCCGCCCGAGGCAAGGACGACTGCTCGCTGATCGCCCGTCGTGTCGACGTTCTCGGCGTCGACCGTCATGTCAGGGCTCGCGATATCAGTGTTCGTCGTGTCGGACAATTCTTCGGTGGCCGTCGTGTCGCGTGATTCCTCGGTCATATTCAGGTTCCGGGGGCGTCGTTCCACAGGTCGACGTGGAGTCGTGGCGTGTAGCGGTAGCCATGCTCCAGCGCGAGATCGGCGACGACCTCGCGGGCCTCGTCGAGTTGGTCGCGGGTCTGTCCTTCCGGCATCAGGAGCACGTCGGCGTCGGTGATGGTCGTCTCGGCCCGGTCGCGCAGGCGCTCGACCATCGACTCGAGTTCGGGCATGTCCTTTGGCCCGGTGACGACGAACTTCAACTGGAAGGGGTAGCGGTCCACGAGCGTCGCCAGCGTGTCCACGTCCAGGCGGCGCTGTTCGTGGCGCTCGGCCCACTCCCCCTCGCCTTTCGGGTCGCGGTCGGCAGTCGGCGTACTGGAGGCGAGTTTCGGGCTGACACTCGCCAGGTCGATGGGCGCGTCCACCGCGATGGTCCCGTTGGTCTCGACGGTGGTGTGATAGCCCAGTTCGTCGAGTCGGTCGAGCAACACGGCACTTTCCTCGTGCATGAGCGGTTCGCCGCCGGTGAGGACGACGTGGTCGGCGTCGTGACACTGGACTCCCGCGATGATATCGTCGACCGAGAGCCAGGCGTGACTCGGCTCCCAGGAGGTGTGATAGGAGTCACAGAACCAGCACCGGAGGTTACAGCCACTGGTCCGGACGAACACGCTCGGGACGCCCGCCAGTCGGCCCTCGCCCTGCAGCGAGGAAAACAGTTCGTTGATCGGCAGTGCGTTGCCCTCGGGCGGGCGCTCGTCGCCGTCGACGGCCTGCTCGTCCGTCGGATCAGCGTTGACCGGCATACTACGGCCCCGCGGCGAGTTCGCCCGTCTCACGGACGGTCACGTCGATCTCCGAGACGGTGTCTGGCAGTCGCTCGGCCAGTCGCTGTTCGAGGATGACAGCCATTACCTCCGCTGTCGGCGGTTCGCCGAGGACAACCAGCGCATCGGCGTCGCCGCTCGTCTCGAAGGCTTCGACGAGCGGATCCCCCTCCTCGACCAAGAACCGGTGGTCCCAGTCGTCGATGGCGTCGGTCACGTCGCCCTTGTCGACAACCCACCCCGCCTCGGTGAGTTCGCCGACGACACGGACCGAAATCTCGTAATTATGCCCGTGTGGCCGGCGACACTTTCCCTCGTGGTGCATGATCCGGTGGCCCGCGCTGATCCGAATCGGCCGGTCACCCCCGACGACGAGTTCTCGCTTGCCAGCGGCGGCGATCACATCCGACCGCTCGTCAGATATTCCTTCAGCCATACCCGAGTATTATGATACGAGTGCTTAAAAGGTACGGCCTGCCTGGTATGATGATGCTTGGATAAGAGACTGAGAGAAACATGTACGAAGCATTGAAAGCCCTCGCTTTGCGCGGCGGCAGTTGCCGCCGCGGAGAAGGCGGTCGGTGGGACCGACCGCCCACTCGCCCTTTCATCCGCCAGGGTTTAGACGGTGAAGCGACCGATACCTGGCGGATGAAAGGGCGAGGCGCGCTCGCGCCAGCGGAGCGTCGCTGCGTGGCCCCTACCCGAGCGAAGCGAGGGTATGTCACGCAGCGGCCGCGAGCGCGCCGAGGGCTTTCAGTGCTTTGTAGGCGTTTCGCTCGTTCTGAACACTGCGACGTTCACGGGAGTAACACCAGTGTCTGGCAGTAATGCTAGCGTCGAAACCGATAGTAAGGTGGGGCACCCACAGGTGGGTGTGACACGCGCTGCTGTCAAGGATGGCTTCGAGCGTTACGTGAATTCGCTTGTAAGCGAGACCAACGAGGCGTTCAGAGTGACACGAGCGCTCCGGGGGGCGACCGGCCCCGAGGGAGCAGTGATCGACCGACTACTGAAAAACAGCGACACCGTCGACAAACGGATCGTCCAGCCGGAACTGCGCGAGTACCGGGACGCGATATTCCACCAGTTCGAGGTCGTCCTGGCGTACGCCGAAAGTGAGGACGACTTCGAGAATTTCGCCGACGAGATACTGGCGCGGGACCTCTACTGGGACTCGCTCCAGTCGGGGCTGAGCGCCGAGCACCGTGCGGAGATCAAGGCGGCGTTGCTCGACCGGCAGCGTCGCCTGGGCGACGAACTCGCGCCGCTCGTGGCCGCGAACGGGGAGAGCATCTGGGGGGCCGCCGCGTCGGTGTACGACTGGGAGCGAACGGTCGAGCTGATCGAGTCCCATTTCGCGTTTACCGACCCACTGCACGACCGGCCCGACGCCTACCGACTGACCGTCGAGATCGATCCTGGGGATCTCCTCGGTGGCCTCGCCAGGGCGCTGCCGTCGGCGACCGTCGACTACACAGACGAGGCGATCCGGTCGATGACGCGCGCCCAGAAACGGGTCATCGACCGGGCGAAAGACGACGCGAGAACGCACTTCGAGTAGCGGGACGGCCTATTACAATATGCGAGAACAGAAGAAGAGCAGGCCGCCGAGACGTTCGATCTGGCCCGACAGCGACGCTGTAGGGGCTAGACAATCGAGTACGCCGCAGCGGCGGTCAGGGCCAGAGCAACGAGTAC
The DNA here is from genome assembly GCA_003021685.1 of Halobacteriales archaeon QS_4_62_28. Classification (GTDB taxonomy): domain Archaea; phylum Halobacteriota; class Halobacteria; order Halobacteriales; family Haloarculaceae; genus Halomicrobium. Next base: position 4,171 of record PXRO01000017.1, on the reverse strand, counting down.
GCCACCACCGGCGAGATAGCTCACCGACCGGGGTTCCCAGCGCAGGTGCTGGTAGTACGCCGCGACCATGACGGCCTTGACGACCGACAGGACAATGATGAGCCAGAACGCGAACCAGTAGCTCTCGTCGACGAGGCCAAAGCCCTCGACGGCAGCCTGGATGGTTGCGAAGGCGAACAGGACGACGTAGATGATCGTGTACAGTTTCGTGTGTGTCATGGTATCACCTCAGAGGATGTAGAACAGCGGGAACAGGAACAGCCAGACGATGTCGACCAGGTGCCAGTACAGTCCGAAGTACTCGATTGGCTTCTCGTCGCCCAGGTACGCGCCGTTCCACGACCGGAAGAACATGTAGCCGGCGATGATCAGACCGATGATGACGTGGGCGGCGTGGAGTCCCGTCGTCAGGTAGAACGTCGAGGACGCCAGGTTCGTCGTGATCGCCCACCCCTCGGGGAACGCCTCGGTGTGGATGTGGAACAGGTGCTGCCACTCGATGCCCTTGTTGATCAGGAAGCCAACGCCCAGCGCGAAGGTCGCACCGAGCGAGGCCATGACGCCCGCACGGGACTCTTTCTCGGCGGCGACCATCGCCAGTACGACGGCGAAACTCGACGTGAGCAGGAGATAGGTGTTGACCAGTCCGGGAAAGGTGACGTGGGCTTCCGGGATGAGGTCGTGGTGCCAGGCCTCCCAGCCGTAGGCAAAGCGGATGAACGCGTAGGAGCCGATGAACGCGCCAAAGAGGACGATGTCGCTCGCGAGGAACGTCCACATCCCGAGTTTCATCTTCTCGACATCGGCGAAGGGCCACCGTTCGGCGATGGCCGTCTCCGGCGCGAAGAAGGGTTCCTGTGCCATCCCGACGAGCGAGCCAAAGCCGAGGATGCCGCCCACGAGCGCCAGCGAGGTGTACAGCATCGATCCGGTCCTGATCCCCGAAAGTCCGAGGAACAGCAGGAACCCACCGAGACTGATCATGAACGGCCAGAAACTGGCGTGACTGGCGTGTTCGTGGCCCGTCGGCTCTGCCGTCCCAGCGCCAGTGGCGAGGGCCGTTTCTGTCGTCGCAAGTGCCCCGGCCTCCGCTCCGGCACCGTCAGTCGCGGGGCTGGTCTCTGCGGTGCCGCCGTCCGCGGCCGCACCGCTGTGGCCTGACTGGCGCTTGGCCACGTCGCTGGGTGAGAGGAACTCCAGTGTGCCGCTGGCATAGCTCGGAACGCCGTCGAAGTTCTCCAGTGGCGGTGGCGAGGCGACGGCCCACTCGGCGGAGGTGGCAAACTCCCAGGGTTGATCGCCGACTTCCGCACCCCGGAAGTAGCTCACGAAGAGGTTGTAGAACATGATGAGGAAGGAGCCACCGAGAATGATCGCCCCGACCGTCGAGAGGTTGTGCCAGACGGTGAGTTCGACCGGGTAGTTGAACACCCGGCGTGGCGTCTCCCAGGCGATGAACATCGGGAAGTACAGCAGATTGAAGCCGATGAAGTAGACGGCGAAGTGGACCTTCCCGAGGAACTCGTTGTACATCTTGCCGGTCATCTTCGGGTACCAGTAATAGAGGCCGCCAAAGAGGGCAGTCGCGCCCGCGACCATCACGTAGTGGAAGTGTGCGACGACCCAGTAGGTGCCCCGGAACTGGTAGTCCAGCACGACGGCCCCGAGGAAGACGCCGGTGATGCCACCGAGGATAAAGAGCAAGAGCGCACCCAGCGAGAACAGGAACGGCGTCATGTAGCGCACGCGGCCCTTGATCATGGTGTAGATCAGCGAGAACACCATCAGGTCGAAGGGGAGCGATATCCCGATGGTCGTCGCCATGAACAGCGTCTTGATCTCCAAGTTGATCCCGGTGAGGAACATGTGGTGCATCCAGACGATGAAACTCTGGAGCGCCACAAGCACCATCGAGATGATGAACCATTTCCGGCCGACGAGTCGGCGGCCAGTGAAGGTCTGGAAGCACTCGGCCATGACCCCGAGGGCGGGGAAGAAAACGATGTACACCTCTGGATGGCCGAAAAACCAGAACAGATGCGCCCACAGCATCGACGATCCGGGGTTGTTCACGTTGGTCGCGAACGTGTCACCGTCGATCTGGTATGTAAAGTAGTTCGTGCCGATGATGTGATCCGAGGAGAGAATTATCAGCGCCGCAAGCAGCGCGGCGAAGGCAAACAGCATCATCCAGACGGTGAGGTTGATCGACAGCGAGAACATCGGGATGTCCCGCATCCGAAGGCCCTCGGCGCGCATCCGGTACATCGTCGTCAGGAAGTTCACCGAGCCAAGCGTCACGGCGGCGACGAACATGATCATCGCGAGGACGACCGACGTGGCCCCGAGTGCCTCGCCGGGCATATACGCCGGGGTGTTCAGGGGCGCGTACATCGTCCAGCCACCCGGGAACGTCACGCCCTGGAAAAAGGAAATGCCAAAGAGAATACCGGAAAAGAGGTACAGCCAGTACGACAGCGCGTTCAGGCGCGGAAAGGCCAGGTCGTCGGCCCCGATCTGGAGCGGGACGATGTAGTTCGCAAAGCCGAAGGCAAACGGCGAGATGAACCAGAACACCATCAGGAGACCGTGCGTCGAGACGGCCTGGTTGTAGCCGCTCTCGCCGAGGAAGTCGGCCGCTGGCGTCAGCAGTTCCACACGAAACAGCATCGCCAGTAGACCCCCAAAGACTAGGAAGAAAAGCGCCGTGACGAGATAGAGGATGCCGATGTCCTTGTGATTGGTCGTCAAGAACCACCGCCTGATCGAGGATTTCGGTGGTAGATCACTCATTCGCTCTCACTTCCGTTGTACCACTGCTGGTAGTCGTCTCGTGGCATGACTTCGACTGTCGCGTTCATATAAGAGTGGCCCGTCCCACACAGTTCGTAGCACTTTGCCTCGTAGGTCCCAGCCTGCTGTCCAACGAACCAGGTCTTCGTCGACTGGCCGGGGATGGCGTCGGTTTTGAATCGTAACTCCGGTGATCCGAAGTTGTGGAACACGTCCCTCGAAGTGACGTTCAACATCACCATCTCGTTTTGCGGGACGCGCAACGTTCCGGAGGTCGTCTGGCCGTTTGGATACTCGAACTGCCAGCCGAACTGGTATCCTTCGACATTGATCTCCAGGGCGTTCTCCTGGACCTGCTGGCTGTCGGGACCCGTCTCGATGTACAGCAAGGTGCTGTAGGTCCAGACGATCAGCGAGAGGACGATAATCGCACTGATCCCGAAAGAGAGGAACAGTTTCTTGCCACCACCGCCGCCGGTGGGGAGTTCGCCGAGTTCGGGCCGGTCGGCGTCGGCTTTCGATTCCTCGCCCGTGTCCCTGTACGCGTACGCGTTGTACACGGTGTAAGCACAGACGACGATGCCGACGAGCGTTCCCAGACCCAGAAACACGGTGAAGATCTCGTTGAACACCGCCGCTGGCGTCCGGACCCCGCCAGCGTGTGCAATCGGGACGTTCTGAATCACGGTGTGTCGGAGCATACCACCTTCCTTATGATTGATAGCACCGGGTCTTATGTATTATGGACAGTAGAATTACACGTGAGGGCGGGGTATCGAACACGTGCGGGAATCTTTTTATCTCTTGGTATGTTACGACACGACATGGCTGATAGGTCACCAGGGGTCGACGATCCGACCAACGTCGAGGACCTGACTACGGACAACGAAGAGTTCGACAGTCTGATGGGCATCGTCGGCGACGGAATCGTCGGTGCCGCTGGCGGACTGGTCGGTACGGCGATGATGACCGTCGTGTTACTGATTGCCGAGAGTCTCGGGTTCTTCGAACGAGAGGCCTTCGCCCTGTTGACCGAACTGGTCGGCATCGAGGAACTCGTCCCGCCGATCCTCGTCGGGTACATCATCTTCCTGGGCGGCGGGATGTTCCCGTGGCCGCTGCTGTTCGCCTCGCTGAAAGCGTACCTGCCGGGCCAGCGCGACCCCGTAAGCGGCGCGTTCTTCGGCTTTGCTATCTGGACCGGGTTCGTGCTCGGCTTCTACACCGGCCAGTCCGGTCTCGCACTGGCCGGCTACGCCGCCCTGACGCTGGTGGCCCACGTCGTCTACGGCGTCGGTCTCGGACTGGTGTTCGAGTACTTCTCGACGCGACCGGACTCAATCGTATGACATCCTCCTCGGCGTAAACGCCGAGGTTT